>NZ_JAFGZB010000005.1:0-556804 GCF_017947305.1 Pseudomonas sp. MWU347 | reverse complement strand
GGCCTGGTTCGAAGCATCGTCGCGGGGTTCGTGACGCTCCATCCGGGTGGTGTTCCGCGACTTTTCCCGCGCCATCGGCGCCGGATTCGGAACACTCAGCACGACCGAGTCGGCCTGGCGAATGTTCAGAGGGATCGCGGGTGTCGGCTTCAAAGACACATTGCGTGCATTGACCATCAATGGCTTCAACGCGCCCGCGTGCTTGCTCAGATCCGCAGTGGAGGTCAGTTCGCTCAGGCGCAACGCCGATGCGGCCAGCCATTGCCGCGCCCGGGGCGACTTGATCTTGCTCAGCACCTTGCTGCTCAGTCGCACGGGCACGCCAACGCCGCCGGAAACGCGCATCAGCAGAAAACTGATCAACAACTCGACCCGGACTTCGGCCACTACTTCTGCCAGATACTGCGGCGGCAGCATCTTCAGCCAACTGGTGAACGCTGCCAGATGGATAAACAGCAACGGCTCGTCACTAAGGATCAGCAAGCCATTGGCGATAGCCTCGCTGGAGGCGTCGAGTAGCGCTTGCAGCTCGACATCGCTCAGGTACTGCAGGAGTTTTTCGCTGTTGGCCTGCAGGTCGGCGAGCAGGGCAAACAGCTGTTTAACGTCATCCCAGATGTCGTGCAGGGCTTTCTCGAAACCGCGCCAGTCGGCCTGTTGCAACTGCTGGTAACGATCAGCCAAACCGGCGCCGGAAAACTCCGCCCACAGCGGCTGAAACCCGTCCCACTCCTGGCGAAGCCAGACCTCCATCCCGTCCAGAATCTCTTCATAGGAGGCGTACAGCGCTTGGATATGGTCGGTGGAAACATCAGGAAAGAAGGTGATGCGGTAACGCTGGCCCCGGTCGCAGTCGCTGACTTCCAGAATGCCGCTCGGGCCGATGGTATGGCGCAGTGGTTCACCGAAACTCAATACCCCGTCGGTTTCGCCGATCACCGGTTCCAGCATCACCGGGGTATCGCCGATCGGTACGAACCGCGCCGCCTCGAACAGGTGCACCAGGGTCAACGGGCCGCTCGCGGGGCACATGACCACCGGGGTCTGGATCGGCTGGCGGGATTTGACCGGAGCGCTGAGGTGCACGTCGTCGCCGACCTTGAACACCTGCTCGACATCCAGTGCCGTACCCGTCCAGAGCTGCTCGGCCCAGGCCTCGTAGTTGTTCAGGCACAGGCGGAACTCGCGGATCAGCGTTTCGAAGTCCGGGTGTTGCGGGTTCAGGGCGGCAACCACCAGCAGGCCGATGCTGTTGTTCAGGGCCAGGAGCCGATCGGTTTGGAACATTCGCAAGCACTCGCGCACATGAAAGAGGTGCGCGGACTTTGCGGGGGATCAACATGGAAAGAAGTCGGGAAAGTAGGCGTTATCTGTAGGGCATTTCGCTAAATGTCAGCGAGTCATTCCACCGCCCGTAAACATTGCCCGTTGCTCAATGTCCGCTGGCCTCGCTATGCTGCTGAACCCATTAATCAGATCCGCGTAGCGGCGCCGTTTGGGCCGCCCGGGATGTTTTTGATAACGGATCCGATGATGAATGCACCGATGAAGACGTTTGGCCCGATCAAGGCCGTGATTTTCGACATGGACGGTTTGCTGCTGGACACCGAAGGCATCTACACCGAGGTCACCTCGCTCATCGCCGAGCGTTACGGGCGGACCTTCGACTGGAGCATCAAACAGAACATCATCGGTCGCGGGGCCAATGATCTGGCGAACTACGTGGTGCAGGCGCTGGATCTGCCGATCAGCGCCGAAGAGTTTCTGCTGATCCGCGAACCACTGATGCGTGAACGCTTTCCCAAGGCCCAGGCCATGCCGGGCGCGGAGGAGCTGATTCGTCACCTCAAGGCGCACAACATTCCGATCGCCGTGGGCACGAGTTCGTCGCGGCAGTCGTTCGGCCAGAAAACCACCTTGCACCGCGACTGGTTTGCCCTGTTCGATTTCATCGTCACCGCCGACGACCCGGAAGTTGGCGCAGCAAAACCGGCGCCGGACATCTTTCTCACCGCCGCCCGGCGTCTGGGTGTAGCGCCTGAAGACTGTCTGGTCTTCGAGGATTCGCCGTTTGGCGTCACCGCCGCGAAAGCGGCGGGAATGACTGCCATTGCGATTCCCGACGCGGCCATGGCCGATGAAAAATACGCGCATGCCGACGGGATTCTGCGCACGCTCAAGGCGTTCACCCCGAGTGCCTGCGGTTTGCCGGCGCTGGAATGGGCTTGATCAGCCAATAAGCGCCGATAAAAAAACGCCGCCCTCTGTAAGGAGGCGCGGCGTTTTTTGTATCCGGGATTCAGCGCAATCAGGCGCCAAAACCACCGTCGATGGTCAGGCTGGCACCGGTGATGTAACCGGCTTCCGGGCCGACCAGATAAGCGACGAAACCGGCGATTTCATCGGCGGTGCCGTAACGACCGACGGCCATCAGCGGGATCAGGCTCTCGGCGAAATCGCCATGGGCCGGGTTCATGTCAGTGTCGACCGGGCCGGGCTGCACGTTGTTGATGGTGATGCCGCGCGGGCCCAGATCACGGGCCAGGCCTTTGGTCAGGCCGACCAGTGCCGATTTGCTCATCGCGTACACCCCGCCACCGCCGAAGGGCATGCGGTCGGCGTTGGTGCTGCCGATGTTGACGATGCGCGAGCCTTCGCCCATGTGTCTGGCGGCTTCCTGAGACGCGATGAACACGCTGCGCACGTTGATCGCCAGGGTCTGGTCGAAGTCTTCCAGTTTGAAGTCTTCCAGCGGCGCGATGGCCAGGACGCCGGCGTTGTTCACCAGAATATCCAGGCGGCCAAAGGCTTCGACGGTGGCGCTGACAGCATTGCGGATTGCGGCTTCATCGGCGCTGTCGGCCTTGATCGCCAAGGCTTTGCCGCCGCTGGCGGTGATGCTGTTCTGCAACTCTTCGGCCTTGGCGGTGGAGCTGACGTAGGTGAATGCGACAGCGGCGCCTTCGGCGGCCAGGCGTTTGACGATGGCGGCGCCGATACCACGGGAACCGCCTTGAATCAGAGCGACTTTGCCGCTGAGGTGTTGAGTGGTCATGTTCGATCTCCAGAAAATTCAAGGCGGGGTGCCTTGTTGTTGGAGCCGAGTATCGGCCTCGCATCGACAACCGTGTAGACCATGATTGCTATAGTCTGTGTAAACCAGAAGTTTATAGTGGCGATCATGGAAACTTTCAGCAGCATCGAATGCTTCGTGCGCAGCGCCGAAGTCGGCAGCTTTGCCGAAGCCGCCCGGCGCTTGAGCCTGACCCCGGCCGCCGTCGGCAAGAGTGTGGCGAAGCTCGAGGTGCGGCTCGGTGTACGGCTGTTCCAGCGTAGTACACGCAGCCTGACCCTGACCGAGGCCGGTCAGCTGTTTTTGAGTCAGGTCAGTGGCAGTCTGACGACGATTCAGAATGCGGTGGCCAATCTGGCGAGTGTGGAAGGGCTGCCGGCGGGGACGTTGAAAGTCAGCATGGGCACGGTATTCGGGCGCTTGTACATCGTGCCATTGCTGCAAGAATTTTTACGTCGGTTTCCGGCGATCAACCCTGACTGGCATTTTGATAACCGTCAGGTCGATTTGATTGGGCAGGGTTTCGATGCGGCGATTGGCGGCGGCTTTGAATTGCCCCAAGGCGTGGTCGCACGCAGATTGGCACCCGCGCATCGTGTGTTGGTCGCATCTGCTGACTATCTGCAAAAGCAAGAAGCCATCGCCGAACCGGATGACCTGCAACGTCACGATGGCATCCTGATTCGTTCGCCGCAAACCGGTCGAGTGCGCTCCTGGCAGTTGATCAGTGGCCGCAGTCAGCTCTGTCAGCCCTTGAGCCTCAAGACGCGAATGACCATGAGCGACTCCGAAGCCGCCTGCGCCACGGCAGCGCAAGGTCTGGGGATCGCACTGGTCAGCATGCCGTTTGCCGTGGGTTACCTCGAGGCGGGCACGTTGCAGCGGGTGCTGCCGGACTGGTACATCGATGACGGCAATATTTCGATCTATTACGCCGAGCATAAATTATTGCCGGGCAAGACTCGGGCGTTTGTCGATTTTGTGATTGAGCAGTTTGCGCAGCAGGGGTTGGCTCGGCGGTTCAGTGCTTTCTGAGCAAGACGTGGCACCGAGTTGACCCATTCGCGAGCAAGCCCGCTCCCACATTGGATCTGTGGCGTTCACAAATCCAATGTGGGAGCGGGCTTGCTCGCGAAGGATACGACTCGGTATTCGTCTGTGAACTCAGCGAGCAAACCGCTCCGCCCAGCCAATGATCTGCTTCGGCCGTGGCGTCGCGTAAGTCCGCACCTTGGACGTCGACAACCCCAGCCGCACCAGCGATTCAGCAATGGTCACCGCCGCCGTCACGCCATCCACCACCGGCACCCCGGTGCGGCGACGAATCTGTTCATCCAGCCCGGCCATGCCGCCGCAGCCCAGACAGATCACTTCGGCCTTGTCCTGGGTCACCGCCAGTTCCGCCTGCTGCACGATGGCTTCCAGTGCGCGCTGTGGTTCGTGCTCCAACTCCAGCACCGCAAGACCACTGGCCCGCACCGAGGCACAGCGATCCCACAGGCCCGAGAGTTTCAGTCGATCCTCGATCAGCGGCACGGTGCGATCCAGCGTGGTCACCACCGAATAGGCGTGACCGAGAAACATCGCGGTACTGGCGGCGGCGTCGGTGATGTCCACCACTGGCACGTTGAGCAGTTCCTGCAAACCTTCGCGACCATGCTCGCCGTAACCGGCCTGAATCACCGCGTCGAACGGTTGGTCGTAGGACATCACCCGGTCCATCACGGCGATGGCCGCCAGGTAACTTTCGAAATTGCCTTCCACCGAGTCGGCGCCGAAGAACGGTGTCAGGCCGACGATCTCCGTACCGGGAGACGCGACGGCCTGCGCCGAGCGGGCGATGGCCTGGGTGATGGATTCGGTGGTGTTGACGTTGACCACAAGAATACGCATGGGAAGTCCTTATTGCGGGCAGTTCAGCGGCCCAAATCCGGGCCGCAAGGAAGTTAATGGCTGACGTTGTCGACGGCGATCGATTCGCCACTGACGTCGGCGTAGTGCGGCTGACGTTTGGCGATGATCAGGTAGAGCATCGCGGCAATGCCGGCGCCCACCAGCCAGGAGAACGGCGAGATGCTGTGGAAGCCCGGCACCAGCGCCAGGACGATGGCGATCAGCGCTGCCGGAATGAACGCCGCCACCGCGCGGAAATTCACTCCACGGCTGTAGTAATAGGCGCCGTTGGGGTCTTCGCTGTACAACTGCGGGACGTTGATCCGGCCTCTGCGGATCAGCCAGTAGTCGACCATGATCACCCCGTACAGCGGGCCGAGCAGGGCGCCGAGGCCGGAGAGGAAGTACACGATCACCAGTGGGCTGTTGTAGAGGTTCCACGGCAGGATCAGCACGGCGATGGTCGCGCTGATCAGCCCGGCGCGGCGGAAGGTCAGGTACTTCGGCGCCAGGTTGCTGAGGACGAACGCCGGGGCGACGAAGTTGGCCATGATGTTCACCGCCACGGTGACGATCAGGAACGCCAGGCAACCCAGTACCAGGAAAAACGTGTTGGGGATCGAAGCGATGATTTCGGTCGGGCTTTCGATGATCCGCCCGTTGATCTGAAATTGCGCACCGCAGAGCAGGACGGTGATGGCGGCGAATACCAGTATGTTCACCGGCAGGCCCCAGAAATTGCCGACCTTGATGGTCTTGCGGCACGGCGAAGAACGCGCAAAGTCACAGAAATTCAGGATCAGCGTGCCGTAGATCGCCAGCCACAAGGCGCCGCCGGCAAAGATGTTGCGCCACATTTCGCCACCGCTCAGCGGTTCGCGGATCGACCAGGCAATGGTCGCGTTGGCCTGGGTGTACATCCACGCGGCGAGGGCGGCGACGGTCAGCAGAATCACCGGGCCGGCAAAAGCCTCGTAACGGCGAACCATTTCCATGCCGTAGGCGAGAATCGCCAGCTGCACGAACCAGATCGCTACGAAGCACACCCAGCCCAGCGTCGACAGGCCGAGAATCGAGTTGTGGTCGTAATCGGCGAAACCGGGGTGAATCGCCGTCAGCAGCACGCGAAACACCACCGACGCCAGATACGTCTGAATGCCGAACCAGGCGATGGCGATCACCGCGCGAATCAACGCCGGAATCTGCGCGCCGTGGATGCCGAAACTGATCCGGCTGATCACCGGAAACGGCACCCCGGTTTTCTGCCCCATGTAGCCGGACAGGTTCATGAAGAAGTACACCAGCGCCGCGCCGATCCCCAGCGACAGCAGAATCTGCCAGCCCCCCAGGCCCAACGCATACAGCCCGATGGCGAACGAGTAGTTGGCGATGTTGTGCACATCGTTGGTCCACAGGGCGAAGATGCTGTATTTGCCCCAGCGCCGACCTTCGGCGCGGGTCGGTGCCAGGTCGCTGTTGTGCAGGCGTGGGCTGAGTTGTAACGGTTGAGCCAGACCCGCGTCGGGCAATGGCTGGTCGAGGGCAGAGGCGGGCAGATTCAGCGCGATGTTGTTGGAGAGACTTGTACGCATTCCGGCAGGCTCCTGATGGGCGGGGCCGCGATGACTGTGCATGAGCTCAGTGCTCGACAAATCTTCGTCGCGGCCAGCAGACATCACTGGTTACGGGGCATCTGCAGCCTGTACGGGATAGGGCGCTTCAGGCTTGCGGATCGAAAGTGTGGATTGATGTTTTGCAGTTTTGTATACAAAACATGTATGCACCAAAGCCAGATCTGTGCCAGTCAGCGATCTATGGAGCGCTGTGCTCATTTCGAAAAGTTATCGATGAGCGCTAAGTGTTTGAAAATAATTGGTTATAAATTGACCGATTGAACAGGTATTTATTTTTTGCGAGGGATTTTGCGGAGTTGGCAGAGCGCAGGGGAATTCAGCAGGGATGTAACTTTTCAGGGCGTGTAAGCAAAAAGTGCACACATAAATGGCACCGATGGTGACATTCGTGTGTACACATTTTTTTTCATGGCACCACGAAGCAAATGTGGGAGCGGGCTTGCTCGCGAAGGCATCTTCCCAGTCAACAAATTCGCTGACTGACAGACCGCTTTCGCGAGCAAGCCCGCTCCCACAGGGGGAGACATCATTGGGGCGAGATTTACGCCTTGCTGATGATATTCCCCGCATGCAGCCCGCACTCTTTCTGCGTCGCTTCTTCCCACCACCAGCGGCCTTCGCGCTCGTGCTGGTTCGGCAGCACCGGGCGGGTGCACGGTTCGCAGCCGATGCTGATGAAGCCGCGTTCATGCAGGCTGTTGTACGGCAGTTCGAGCATGCGGATGTAACCCCAGATCTCTTCGCTGGTCATCTGCGCCAGCGGGTTGAACTTGTACAGGGTGCGTTCGGGCGTGGAGAACGCGGTGTCGATCTCCAGCACCGCCACGGCGCTGCGGGTGCCCGGGCTCTGGTCGCGGCGCTGGCCGGTGGCCCAGGCTTTGACGCCGGACAGTTTGCGCCGCAGCGGTTCGATCTTGCGGATGCCGCAGCATTCGCCATGGCCGTCCTTATAGAAGCTGAACAGGCCTTTTTCCTTCACGAACGGTTCCAGCTTCGTGTAGTCCGGCGACACCAGTTCGATATCGATCTTGTAGTGCTCGCGCACCTGATCGATGAAGCGATAGGTTTCCGGATGCAGGCGGCCGGTGTCGAGGCTGAACACCTTGACGTTCTTGTTCAGCTTCCAGGCCATGTCCACCAGCACCACATCCTCGGCACCACTGAAAGATATCCACAGCTCGTCACCGAACTCGGCGAACGCGAGTTTCAGGATGTCTTGGGCGGATTTGTTGGCATAGGTCGTGGCGAGTTCCACGACATCGAACGTTGGGCTCATCAGGGCGGCTTCCTACAGGTCGGTGGCGCTGGGCGCTCTATATGGCGGCGATGGTAACAAAAAGCGGCGGAGTAGGGTGTGCCCGCTGCGTTGCGCGGTGGCGGGGGAGTCGCTAGAGTTCGGGCTCGCTCGACTCAATAATCACTACAAACGGGAGTGTCTTGTGGAAATTGCTTGCCTGGATCTTGAAGGGGTACTGGTGCCGGAAATCTGGATCGCCTTCGCCGAAAAAACCGGAATCGAATCCCTCAAGGCCACCACCCGGGACATTCCCGATTACGACGTGCTGATGCAGCAGCGCCTGCGCATCCTCGACGAGCACGGCCTGAAGCTCTCGGACATCCAGGAAGTGATCGCCACCCTCAAGCCGCTGGACGGCGCGGTGGAGTTCGTCGACTGGCTGCGCGAGCGCTTTCAGGTGGTGATTCTCTCGGACACTTTCTACGAATTCTCCCAGCCGCTGATGCGGCAACTGGGCTTCCCGACCTTGCTCTGCCATCGCCTGATCACGGACGACAGCGGGCGAGTGACCAGCTATCAATTGCGTCAGAAAGATCCCAAGCGTCAGTCGGTGCTGGCGTTCAAAAGCCTGTACTACCGGGTAATTGCGGCGGGAGATTCGTATAACGACACGAGCATGCTGGGCGAGGCGGACGCGGGGATTCTGTTTCATGCGCCGGACAACGTGATTCGCGAGTTCCCGCAGTTTCCGGCGGTGCATACGTTTGTCGAGTTGAAGCAGGAATTCCTCAAAGCCTCAAACCGGGATTTGAGTTTGTAATTACAACATTGTGGCGAGGGAGCTTGCTCCCGCTCGGCTGCGCAGCAGTCGTAAGATTTTGGGGAGCGCTTCGCACTCCAGCGGGAGCAAGCTCCCTCGCCACAAAAAGTTATAGGTTTTGCAGGGTATCGAGGAGGATTCTGACCTTGGTAATCGACTCCTGATACTCCGCCTGCCAGTCCGAGTCGGCCACGATCCCGCCACCACCCCAGCAGCACACCTGCCCATCCTTGACCAACAGACTGCGAATCGCGATGGAGCTGTCCATCTCGCCGCGTACGTCCAGGTACAGCAACGAACCGCAATACAAACCGCGCCGGGTCGGTTCCAGTTCATCGATGATCTGCATCGCACGGATCTTCGGTGCGCCGGTGATCGAGCCGCCGGGGAAACTGCCGGCAATCAGATCCAGCGCATCGCGATCCTCGGCCAGTTCACCGGTCACGCTGCTGACCAGGTGATGCACGTTGGGATAGCTTTCCAGGCTGAACAGCTCCGGCACCCGCACCGAGCCGATGCGGCAGGTACGGCCGAGGTCGTTGCGCAGCAGGTCGACGATCATCAGGTTTTCCGCGCGATCCTTGGGGCTGGCCAGCAGTTCGGCGGCGTTGGCGGCGTCTTCGGCCGGCGTCAGGCCACGCGGGCGGGTGCCCTTGATCGGGCGGGTTTCCACCTGGCGCTGGCTGACTTTGACGAAGCGTTCCGGCGACAGGCTCAGCACCGCGTCGCCGTCGGGCAGGCTCTGAAAACCGGAAAACGGCGTCGGGCAGGCCTCGCGCAACGCGCAATAGGCCAGCCACGGATCGCCCTGACACGGTGCGCGGAAACGCTGGGCAAAGTTGACCTGATAGCAGTCGCCGGCCTGGATGTATTGATGAATGCGTTCCAGCGCCTGGCGATAGTCATCGGCCGACAGATCGGCGGTCATCGGCGTGTCCAGCTTGAACGGCGTCAGCGGCGCTGAAGTCGGTTGGCTGAACAGCGCGATCAGCCGTTGCCGCTCGCTGTCGGCCAGTGACGGGTGAAACACCAGTTGGCTGGTGGCGGTCTGGTGATCGCTGATCAGCGCCCAGTCGTACAGGCCGAACCGCGCGTCGGGCAATTGCAGATCATCCCGGGCCTGGCTCGGCAGGTGTTCCAGATGCCGGCCAAAGTCGTAGCTCAGGTAGCCGATCAGGCCGCCGGCGAATGGCAGGTCATATTCGCCAGGCAACTGCGCCTCGCCCAGACGGCTCAGATTATCGCGCAGGCGTTGAAGGAAAACGCTGCCGCTTTCGTCGGGCAACACCGCCAGTTGTTCCAGCGGCCAGGCGCTGAGCAGATCATAACGGCCTCGGTCGGCGCTCGGCCGGCCGCTGTCGAGCAGCACGGCGCCGGGCGCATGGCGGATGGCCGCGAAGTAGTCGGCGGGGTTGGCGCGGTAGGGCAGCGGGTGTACGGAACAGGTCAACATGGGCGGGGCAGATCGGCCATCGAGGCGGGGTGGGGATTGTAGTCCTCTCGGCTGCCAGATCAAAATCAAAAGCTACCCCCTCACCCCAGCCCTCTCCCCCAAGGGGGGCGAGGGGGAAAGGGGGCGGATCTTCATGCTTTTCAAGTTCTGAGTTCGACTCGAACTTGCAGGTCGATGTACTTCGAGCATCCAACACGGTCAGTCCCCTCTCCCTCCGGGAGAGGGCTAGGGTGAGGGGCTCTTCAGCTTTTCAGCTTCAGCCCTCGACCGCCGGAATATGCCCAAACATCTCCTGAGTAAACGCCACCCGTTCTTCAACTGACTCCGTCACCCCACGCGCCTTCAGCTCTTCCAGATGCGCCTCGACCGCGTGCGTACGCTGGGTCAGCCCGCAATCGTTGGCAATCTGGATATTCAGCCCCGGCCGCGCATTCAGCTCGAGAATCAGCGGACCTTTCTCCTGGTCCAGCACCATGTCCACACCGATGTAACCCAGCCCGCAAAGCTCATAACAGCCAGCCGCGAGCTTCATGAAGCCGTCCCAGTAGGGCAGTTGCACGCCGTCCACCGCGTTGGTGGTGTCGGGGTGTTTGTTGATGATGTTGTTCAGCCAGGTGCCGCGCAGGGTCAGGCCGGTGGCGAGATCGACACCGACGCCGATGGCGCCCTGGTGCAGGTTGGCCTTGCCGCCGGACTGACGGGTCGGCAGGCGCAGCATGGCCATCACCGGATAGCCCATCAGCACGATGATGCGGATGTCCGGCACGCCTTCGTAGCTGATGCTCTTGAAGATCTGATCCGGGGTCACCCGGTATTCGATCAGTGCGCGGTCGCGGTGACCGCCCAGCGAATACAGGCCGGTGAGGATGCTCGAGATGTGGTGTTCGAGTTCTTCATGGGCAAGGATCTTGCCCGAGACCGTGCGATAGCGGCCCTCGAAGCGGTCGGCGATGACGATGATGCCGTCACCGCCGGCGCCCTGGGCGGGCTTGATCACGAAGTCGTTGTGCCCGCCGATGATCGCGTCGAGCTTGTCGATTTCCTTCTCCGTGGAGATCACGCCGTACAGCTCCGGCACATGAATGCCGGCAGCGATGGCGCGCTCCTTGGTGATGATCTTGTCATCGACGATCGGGTACAGGCTGCGCTTGTTGTATTTGAGCACGTAGTCGGCGTTACGCCGATTGATGCCCATGATGCCCCGCGCCTCCAGCGCCTTCCAGGTCTTCCAGAAACCGAACATCAGGCGTCAGCCTTCTTCAGGAAAGCCTTGAAGCGCACCAGTTCGGTCAGGCGATAACCGCGATAACGCCCCATCGCCAGCATGAAACCGACCAGAATCAGCAGGATCGCCGGGAAGGTGAACACGAAGTACACCAGCTCCGGCACGGTCATGATCAGGTGTGCCAGCGAGGCGGCGAACAGGGTGCCGATCGCCACTTTCATGGCATGGCTGGCGCCACGTTCTTCCCAGGTGATCGACAGGCGTTCGATGGTCATGGTCAGAATCACCATCGGGAACAGCGCCACCGACAAACCGCGCTCCAGGCCGAGTTTATGGCTGAACAGACTGATGGCGGCAATCAGCACCACCACGAAGGTCAACACTACCGACAGGCGCGGCAGCATCTGCAGCTTCAAATGTTCCAGATACGAGCGTAATGACAGGCCCAGCGCCGTGATCACGGTAAATAGCAGGATGCCGAAGCCCAGTTGCGTTTCGCGGAAGGCCAGGGCGATCAGCACCGGGGTAAAGGTGCCGAGGGTCTGCAGGCCGATCAGGTTGCGCAGGATCAGGATCACCAGCACGCCGATCGGGATCATCACCATGATCATGAACGTTTGCTGGGTCTGCAGCGGCAGGCCGTACAGCGAGTATTCGAGGAAGTTGGCGTCGGTGTTTTCGTCGGTCAGCTTGGCCAGACGAATCGCGTTCATCTCGCTGTTGTTCAGGCTGAAGGTCACGTTGGCTTTCTTCGCGCCCTCGATGGTGATCAGGTTTTCATCACCGGTCCACCACAGCAGGCGGTCGGTCGGCAGGCCTTGCTCGCCGGTTTCCGGGTTGAAGTACAGCCAGTCGTTGCCATTGAAACTGCGTAGCCACAGTTCCGGGGTTTGCGGTTGATCGGCGACGAGGCGGATGGTGTGGACTTTTTCTACCGGCACGTGAGCGATCGACAGCAGCAGTTCGACGATCTTCGCCTTGTGCGGCGTCGACGGGTCGCCGGCCAGCAGCAGTTTGACGTTGTCATCGTTGGCGTTGTTGACGCGTTTGATCGCTTCGCCGATGAAGGTCTCGACGTCGGCCGAGTGCTGGCGGATCGGCGCGAGCAAGGCTTCGGCGGCGATTTTTTCCGGGCCTTCGATGGCGATGCTGTCGCGGAAGGTCGGGCCTTTGATCTTGGATTTTTCCGCGGTGTAGCGCTTGGTCAGCACCAGACGGTAATAAAGGGTCTGGTTGCCCTTGGCCCGGCGCGCCGACCAGGTGACCTTGCGGTTGCCGTCGACCCGGTTGACTGCCACGCCGTAGTTATTGGAGATAAAGCTTTCGTTGAGGCTGACGTAATCGCGGCTCAGCGGTGGCACGAACATCTGGACCTTCACCGGGTCTTTGGTGCTGGCGACGAACTCGACTTTGGCGTCGATGTTCCACAAGTCGTCGGTGGCGTCTTCGGTCACCGGAATGCCGAGCACGAAAATCTGATAGGCCGTAACCGAAACGCCCAGGAGCACCAGAATGGTGATCAGGATTTTCAGGTGGAAGGTTAGAGAACGCATGGAAATTACTCGGCGGTATGAGCGGCGATGGTGCAGGCAGGTTTGCCGGCAGCGTATTTAAGACTGGGGTCGACCAGCGCGTCGAAGCGTTTCAAGGCTTCGGAGCCGATCAAAAGCGGGTATTGGAACGCACTTCGGTCGGTCAGGTTCACTTCGATGCTGCGCAACGCCGTGCCCATGCAGATATCCAGCTCGATCACCGGGCGCGCGGTGTACTTTTTACCTTCTTCCGGGTCGTAGTCGCCGGCGCGGCGTTTGATCTTGCTGACCCGGGCCAGCGGCCGCTCGATCGGGTGTGAATGCGCCGCGTCGATCGCCAGGTAGAAACGCACCCAGGACTCGCCGTTGCGTTTGAAGCGTTTGATGTCGCGGGCACTCAGTGAGGCGGTTTTGGCGCCGGTGTCGAGTTTGGCCGCGACTTGCAGATTGATGCCGTCAAGCGATGCATATTCGTTGAGGCCGTACACGGTTTTTTCCCCCGCCGCGGCGAGGCCGGGCAGGCAAAACAGCGCAAAAAATGTGGGGAAGGGCTTGAGTCTCATAAATCCTGGTGCGCAGCGTTCCGTTTTCGGTTCAGGTTCCTGGCAATACTGCGCAAGCTCCTTCGTGTGCCTATCAGCTTTTTATGACAAGCCGTACAAATGGCCAGCAAATGCGGGCGGCATTCTAGCACGGTGGTTTTATGGCGCCAGCGCTGGGGCCGGTCTATAAAAGATCAAAAGATCGCAGCCTGCGGCAGCTCCTACAAAGGATTCGCGTACATTCTGTAGGAGCTGCCGAAGGCTGCGATCTTTTCGGTTTATTAGGCGATTGTCGACAATATCCATTTATCCTTTGACTGGTGCCGGCTAATTGGCTAGTTTTTGCTGCATTGGATTTGAAGGTGTCGACAATCATGCTGGATCAACTCGATCCCCCGGTCATCAGCGGCGAGGATTCCGAGACGCTCTCGGAAAACGTCTTCCGGCGCATCCAGGCGGCCATCGTCAAAGGCGAGATCGCCCCAGGCAGCAAGATCTCCGAACCCGAGCTGGCGCGCACTTATGGCATCAGTCGCGGGCCGCTGCGCGAGGCCATTCATCGGCTTGAAGGTCAGCGACTGCTGGTGCGCGTACCGCATGTCGGCGCGCGGGTGGTGTCGCTCAGCCACGCCGAATTGCTCGAACTCTACGAAATCCGCGAATCCCTTGAAGGCATGGCCTGTCGGCTGGCGGCCGAACGCATGAGCGTCGAAGAAATCGACGAACTGCGCCGGGTGCTGGAAACCCACGAGCGCGACGCGGCGTTCCAGGCCGGGGTCGGCTATTACCAGCAGGAAGGCGATTTCGACTTTCACTACCGGATCATCCAGGGCAGCGGCAACCGCACCTTGACCCAGATGCTCTGCGGCGAGCTGTACCAACTGGTGCGCATGTACCGCATCCAGTTTTCCACAACGCCCAACCGCCCGCGTCAGGCCTTCGCCGAACACCACCGGATTCTCGATGCCATCGCCGACCGTGACGGCGAACTCGCGGAATTGTTGATGCGCCGCCACATCGGCGCCTCGAAACGCAACATCGCCCGTCATTACCAGGACGGCGCCGACAATAAGACAGCCACTGAAAGAGGTGAGTCATGAGTTCCAAGCAGAACACTCCAGGCCAGCGTTTCCGCGATGCGGTCGCCAGCGAGCACCCATTGCAGGTGGTCGGCGCGATCAACGCCAACCACGCGCTGCTGGCCAAGCGCGCCGGTTTCAAGGCGATCTACCTGTCCGGTGGCGGGGTGGCCGCAGGCTCGCTCGGCGTGCCGGACCTGGGCATCACCGGCCTGGATGACGTGCTCACCGACGTGCGGCGCATCACCGACGTCTGCGACCTGCCGCTGCTGGTGGACGTCGACACCGGTTTCGGTTCGTCGGCGTTCAACGTGGCGCGCACCGTGAAGTCGATGATCAAGTTCGGCGCGGCGGCGATTCACATCGAGGACCAGGTCGGCGCCAAGCGCTGCGGCCACCGACCGAACAAGGAAGTCGTCAGCCAGCAGGAAATGGTCGACCGCATCAAAGCCGCCGTCGATGCCCGTACCGACGACAGCTTCGTGATCATGGCGCGTACTGACGCGCTGGCGGTGGAAGGTCTGGAGTCGGCACTGGATCGCGCCGCGGCGTGCATCGAGGCCGGCGCCGACATGATTTTCCCGGAAGCCATCACCGAGCTGGAGATGTACAAGCTGTTCGCCAACCGGGTAAAGGCGCCGATCCTCGCCAACATCACCGAGTTCGGCTCGACACCGCTGTACACCACCGAGCAGCTTGCAGGGGCGGATGTGTCGCTGGTGCTGTACCCGCTGTCCGCGTTCCGCGCGATGAACAAGGCAGCGGAAAACGTCTACACCGCGATCCGCCGCGACGGCACCCAGCAGAATGTCATCGACACCATGCAGACGCGCATGGAGCTTTACGATCGTATCGATTACCACACGTTCGAGCAGAAGCTCGATGCGTTGTTTGCACAAAAGAAAGGCTGAATTAAACCCTGTGGGAGCGGGCTTGCTCGCGAAGACGGACTGATATCCAACATTGATGTCGACTGATCCAGCGCTTTCGCGAGCAAGCCCGCTCCCACACGTTTCCCCTACAAATTCAAGAAAATTGGAGACAGCAATGGCCGAAGCAAAAGTACTCAGTGGCGCCGGGCTCCGTGGCCAGGTTGCCGGGCAAACCGCACTGTCCACCGTGGGCCAGGCCGGTGCCGGGCTGACCTATCGCGGCTACGACGTGCGTGAACTGGCAGCAGACGCGCAGTTCGAAGAAGTGGCTTACCTGCTGCTGTACGGCGAGCTGCCGACCCAGGCACAACTCGACGCCTACCAGCAAAAGCTGAGCAAGCTGCGCGACCTGCCGCAAGCACTGAAAGAAGTGCTCGAACGCATCCCCGCCGACGCCCACCCGATGGACGTGATGCGCACCGGTTGCTCGTTCCTCGGCAACCTCGAGCCCGAGAAAGACTTCTCCGAACAGCGCGACAAGACCGACCGTCTGCTCGCCGCATTCCCGGCGATCATGTGCTACTGGTATCGCTTCAGTCACGACGGCAAACGCATCAACTGCGTTAGCGACGAGCCGACTATCGGCGGCCACTTCCTGCACTTGTTGCACGACAAGAAGCCGAGCGAACTGCACGTCAAAGTGATGAACGTGTCGCTGATCCTTTACGCCGAGCACGAATTCAACGCCTCGACGTTTACCGCTCGCGTTTGCGCATCGACCCTGTCCGACCTGTACTCCTGCGTCACTGCGGCTATCGGTTCGCTGCGTGGCCCGCTGCATGGCGGCGCCAACGAGGCGGCAATGGAAATGATCGAGCGCTTCTCGTCGCCGGAAGAGGCGATCAAAGGCACCCTCGGCATGCTCAAGCGCAAGGACAAGATCATGGGCTTCGGCCACGCGATCTATAAGGACAGCGATCCGCGTAACGAGGTGATCAAGGGCTGGTCGAAAAAACTCGCCGACGAAGTCGGTGACAAGGTGCTGTTCCCGGTCTCCGAAGCCATCGACAAGACCATGTGGGAGCAGAAAAAACTGTTCCCCAACGCCGACTTCTACCATGCCTCGGCGTACCACTTCATGGGCATCCCGACCAAGCTGTTCACGCCGATCTTCGTCTGCTCGCGCCTGACCGGCTGGGCCGCGCACGTGTTCGAACAGCGCGCCAACAACCGCATCATCCGTCCAAGCGCCGAGTACATCGGCGTTGAGCAGCGCAAGTTCGTGCCAATCGAACGTCGCTGAATGGTGAGCTGACCCGATCCTTGAAGCCACCACAAATCCCTGTAGGAGTGAGCCTGCTCGCGATGACGGACTGACATTCACCATTGATGTCGACTGATCTACCGCTATCGCGAGCAGGCTCACTCCTACAAGGGACGGTGTGAATCTTGAGTCGGGCGTCTGCCCACCCTTTGAAACTACCGTGACCCGAGTCCTGACCCGATGAACACAGCATTCCGCAAAAACCTGCCCGGCAGTTCCCTGGATTATTTCGACGTCCGTGCGGCGGTCGAGGCGATTCAGCCCGGCAGCTACGACACCCTGCCGTACACCTCCCGCGTGCTGGCGGAAAACCTCGTGCGTCGCTGCGACCCGGCCACGCTCAGCGATTCGCTGAAACAACTGATCGAGCGCAAACGCGACCTCGACTTCCCGTGGTTCCCGGCACGCGTGGTGTGCCACGACATTCTCGGCCAGACCGCACTGGTCGACCTCGCCGGCCTGCGTGACGCGATCGCCCTGCAGGGCGGTGACCCGGCGCAGGTCAACCCGGTGGTGCCGACGCAACTGATCGTCGACCACTCGCTGGCGGTAGAAGCGGGCGGTTTCGACAAGCAGGCCTTTGAGAAGAACCGCGCCATCGAAGACCGCCGTAACGAAGACCGTTTCCACTTCATCAACTGGACCAAAAAGGCCTTCAAAAACGTCGACGTGATCCCGCCGGGCAACGGCATCATGCACCAGATCAACCTGGAGAAAATGTCCCCGGTGATCCAGGTGCGCGACGGCGTGGCGTTCCCCGACACCTGTGTCGGCACCGACAGCCACACCCCGCACGTCGATGCGCTGGGCGTGATCGCCATCGGCGTCGGTGGCCTCGAAGCCGAGAGCGTGATGCTCGGCCGCGCCTCGTGGATGCGCCTGCCGGAGAGCGTTGGCGTCGAACTGACCGGCAAGCTGCAACCCGGCATCACCGCCACCGACATGGTGCTGGCGCTGACCGAATACCTGCGCAAACAGAAAGTCGTTGGCGCCTGGCTGGAGTTCTTTGGCGAAGGCGCGTCCGCGCTGACCCTCGGCGACCGCGCGACCATCTCCAACATGGCCCCGGAATACGGCGCCACCGCGGCGATGTTCTACATCGACCAGCAGACCATCGACTACCTGAAACTCACCGGTCGCGAAGACCAGCAAGTGCAACTGGTCGAGCAGTACGCCAAACTCAACGGCCTGTGGGCCGACAGCCTGAAAGGCGCGCAATACGAGCGTGGCCTGACTTTCGATCTGTCGTCGGTGGTGCGCAACATGGCCGGCCCGAGCAATCCGCACGCCCGTGTGGCGGTAGCGGATCTGGCGGCCAAAGGCATCTCCGGGCAGTGGGATGACGTGCCGGGGCAAATGCCCGACGGCGCGGTGATCATCGCCGCCATCACCAGCTGCACCAACACCAGCAACCCGCGCAACGTGATCGCCGCCGGCCTCTTGGCGCGTAATGCCAACAAGCTTGGCCTGACCCGCAAGCCGTGGGTCAAATCCTCGCTGGCACCGGGTTCAAAAACCGTGGCGCTGTACCTCGATGAAGCGGGGCTGACCACCGAGCTGGAGCAACTTGGTTTCGGCGTCGTCGCGTTTGCCTGCACCACCTGCAACGGCATGTCCGGCGCCCTCGATCCGGTGATCCAGCAAGAGATCATCGACCGCGATCTGTATGCGACGGCCGTGCTTTCCGGCAACCGTAACTTCGACGGCCGCATCCACCCGTACGCCAAGCAGGCGTTCCTCGCCTCGCCGCCGCTGGTGGTCGCGTACGCCATCGCCGGGACCATCCGTTTCGACATCGAGAAAGATGTGCTGGGCGTGGTCGACGGCAAGGAAATCCGCCTGAAAGACATCTGGCCGAGCGACGAAGAAATCGACGCGGTGGTGAAGTCGTCGGTGAAGCCGGAGCAGTTCCGGCAGGTCTACATTCCGATGTTCGCCATTCACGAAGACACCGGCCCGAAAGTCACGCCGCTGTACGACTGGCGCGAGATGAGCACCTACATCCGCCGTCCGCCGTACTGGGAAGGTGCGCTGGCCGGCGCGCGGCCGCTGAAGGGCATGCGCCCGCTGGCGGTGCTGCCGGACAACATCACCACCGATCACCTGTCGCCCTCGAACGCGATCATGCTCGACAGCGCCGCCGGCGAATACCTGGCGAAAATGGGTCTGCCGGAAGAAGACTTCAACTCGTACGCCACGCACCGTGGCGACCACTTGACCGCGCAACGCGCGACCTTCGCCAACCCGAAACTGTTCAACGAAATGGTTCAGGAAAACGGCAAGGTCAAACAGGGTTCGCTGGCCCGCGTCGAGCCGGAAGGCAAGGTGATGCGCATGTGGGAAGCCATCGAAACCTACATGGAGCGCAAGCAGCCGCTGATCATCATTGCCGGCGCCGATTACGGTCAGGGTTCGTCCCGCGATTGGGCGGCGAAGGGCGTGCGTCTGGCGGGTGTCGAAGCGATCGTTGCCGAAGGTTTCGAGCGTATCCACCGCACCAACCTGGTGGGCATGGGCGTGTTGCCGCTGGAGTTCAAACCGGGCACCGACCGTCACACGCTGGCCATCGACGGCAGCGAAACCTACGACGTGATCGGCGCCCGCACCCCGCGCGCCGACCTGACGCTGGTGATCCACCGCAAGAACGGCGAGCGCGTTGAAGTGCCGGTGACCTGCCGCCTCGACACCGCTGAAGAAGTGTCGATCTACGAGGCCGGCGGCGTGTTGCAGCGCTTCGCCCAGGACTTCCTCGAAGAGTCGGCGGTTGCCGTTTAATCACGTAGTGCGAGCGCGGGTCGGTTGACCCGCGTTTGCGGATAAGGAGCACCATGGCTCACGCAGCTAACTTCGCACCGCAGATCAAAATCCCCGCCACCTACATGCGCGGCGGCACCAGCAAAGGCGTGTTCTTCAGCCTCAAGGATCTGCCCGAAGCCGCGCAGGTTCCCGGCCCCGCCCGCGATGCTTTGCTGCTGCGGGTGATCGGCAGCCCCGACCCGTACGACAAGCAGATCGACGGCATGGGCGGCGCCACGTCGAGCACCAGCAAAACCGTAATCCTGTCGAAAAGCATCAAGGCTGATCACGACGTCGATTACCTGTTCGGTCAGGTGTCCATCGACAAGCCGTTCGTCGACTGGAGCGGCAACTGCGGCAATCTCTCGGCAGCGGTCGGTTCGTTCGCCATCAGCAACGGTCTGGTGGAGGCCAGCCGCATTCCGCACAACGGCGTGGCGGTGGTGCGCGTGTGGCAGGCCAATATCGGCAAGACCATCATCGCCCACGTGCCGATCACCAACGGCGAAGTGCAGGAAACCGGTGATTTCGAACTCGACGGCGTGACCTTT
The DNA here is from genome assembly GCF_017947305.1 of Pseudomonas sp. MWU347. NCBI lineage: Bacteria > Pseudomonadati > Pseudomonadota > Gammaproteobacteria > Pseudomonadales > Pseudomonadaceae > Pseudomonas > Pseudomonas sp. MWU347. Next base: position 536,773 of record NZ_JAFGZB010000005.1, on the reverse strand, counting down.
CCGGCCGCCGAAGTGCAACTGGAGTTCATGGACCCGGCAGCGGAAGAAGAGGGCGGCGGCGGTTCGATGTTCCCCACCGGTAACCTGATCGACGAGCTGGAAGTGCCGGGTGTCGGCACGTTCCAGGCGACCATGATCAACGCCGGGATTCCGACGATTTTCGTCAACGCCGCAGACATCGGCTACACCGGCACCGAGCTGCAAAGCGCGATCAACAGCGACCCGAAAGCCCTGCAGATGTTCGAAACCATCCGCGCCTACGGTGCATTGCGCATGGGCCTGATTTCCAATCTGGACGAAGCGGCCAAGCGACAGCACACGCCGAAAGTCGCGTTTGTCGCCAAGCCTGCGGATTACATCGCGTCCAGCGGCAAGGCGATTGCTGCCGCTGATGTGGATTTGCTGGTGCGTGCGTTGTCGATGGGCAAGTTGCACCACGCGATGATGGGGACGGCGGCGGTGGCAATCGGCACGGCGGCGGCGATTTCCGGGACTTTGGTGAATCTCGCGGCGGGCGGTGTCGAGCGCAACGCAGTGCGCTTCGGCCATCCGTCCGGGACGCTGCGCGTAGGCGCCGAGGCCAGTCTGGAAAACGGTGAGTGGGTAGTGAAAAAGGCCATCATGAGCCGCAGTGCGCGCGTCCTCATGGAAGGTTTCGTCCGTATCCCTGGCGACTCTTTCTGATCCAGTATCGATGCCCTCACCCCAACCCTCTCCCGGAGGGAGAGGGAGCAGACCGAGTTGTAATTGGATGTCCTGCGACCTGAAGCATCTTGGCGATTATGGATTCACGGGAGAGCTTTCAGGTCGACGTATGTGTTGAATATCACCCTAGCCCTCTCCCGGAGGGAGAGGGAGCAGACCGAGTTGTAATTGGATGTCCTGCGACCTGAAGCATCTTGGCGATTATGGATTCACGGAAGAGCTTTCAGGTCGACGTATGTGTTGAATATCACCCTAGCCTCTCCCGGAGGGAGAGGGAGCAGACCGAGTTGTAATTGGATGTCCTGCGACCTGAAGCATCTTGGCGATTACGGATTCACGGAAGTGCTTTCAGGTCGACGTATGTGTTGAATATCACCCGGTCGGTTCCCTCTCCCTCCGGGAGAGGGCTAGGGTGAGGGAAACAATCCACTGACGAAACATCACAAAGCAGACACCACGATCTGCTCTAAACAAAAAAACCAACCAGCCCCTGAGGAAGACCACCCCACTCATCATTCCCCACCAGGAGAACCGCAATGAGCGCCAACGTCGACCAGAACAACCGCCCCGACTACGACCGTGTCCTGCAGGACATCGCCGATTACGTCCTCACCTTCAACGTCGAATCTGCCGAAGCCCTCGACACCGCCCGCAACTGCCTGATGGATACCCTCGGCTGTGGCCTGCTGGCGTTGCGTTTTCCCGAATGCACCAAGCACCTTGGCCCCATCGTCGAGGGCACCGTCGTGCCGTTCGGGGCGCGGGTGCCGGGCACTTCCTATCGCCTCGACCCGGTGAAAGCCGCGTGGGACATCGGCTGCATTGTGCGCTGGCTCGACTACAACGACACCTGGCTCGCCGCCGAGTGGGGGCATCCGTCGGACAACCTCGGCGGAATTCTCGCGGTGGCCGATCACCTGTCGCAAAAGCGCGTTGCCAATGGTGAGAAGCCGCTGACGATTCGCGATGTACTTGAAGCGATGATCATGGCCCACGAAATTCAAGGCGTGATCGCTCTGGAAAACTCGTTCAACCGCGTCGGCCTAGACCACGTGCTGCTGGTGAAAGTCGCTTCGACCGCCGTCACCGCCAAACTGAGGGGGGCCAATCGCGAGCAACTGCTGTCGGCGTTGTCCCATGCCTTCGCCGATGGTCAGGCGCTGCGCACCTATCGCCATGCGCCGAACGCCGGATCGCGTAAATCCTGGGCGGCGGGTGATGCGACCAGCCGCGGAGTGCGTCTGGCCGACATTGCCCTGCGTGGCGAGATGGGTATTCCCGGGGTGTTGACGGCCAGGCAGTGGGGCTTCTACGACGTATCGTTCAGCCATACCAATAACGATCTGGCGCTCAAGCCCGAAGGCAAACGTGCCTTCAGTTTCTCGCGGCCCTACGGCAGTTACGTGATGGAAAACGTGCTGTTCAAGATCAGCTTCCCCGCTGAATTCCATGCGCAAACGGCCTGCGAAGCGGCGGTGACCTTGCATCCGTTGGTGCGCAACCGCTTGCATGAAATCGACCGCATCGTCATCACCACCCATGAGTCGGCGATTCGCATCATTTCCAAGGTCGGACCGTTGGCCAACGCCGCCGACCGCGACCACTGCCTCCAGTACATGACCGCCGTGCCGCTGGCATTCGGCAATCTGCTGGCCGAGCAATACGAGGACGATTTCCACGCCGCGCACCCGATCATCGATGTGCTGCGCGAGAAAATGGTCATCGTCGAAGACCCGCGTTTCACCCGCGAGTATCTGGAGGCCGACAAGCGCTCGATTGCCAACGCGGTGCAGGTGTTTTTCAAGGATGGCTCGAGCACCGAGAACGTGGTGGTGGAATACCCGATCGGCCACCGTCGCCGCCGCGCCGATGGCATCCCGTTGCTGGAGGACAAGTTCAAGGCCAACCTGGCGACGCGTTTCACCGGCCAGCGCAGCAACGAGATCTTCACCCTGTGCAAGGATCAGCAAGCGCTCGAAGCCACGCCGGTCAATCGCTTCGTCGACCTGTTCGTGATCTAGGCCAACGCCAGAGGTGTCGCGGGCTACAGGCTGCCCTCGACATCCTCCAGGCTGAAGGTTTCGGTGTGGTCGTCGTAGGAGAAAATCTCCGCATAACGACCCCAGGCGATCACCACTTCCAGGGTTCTCTCGACGAACGCTTCGGTCAGCGAGTCCTGCAGTTCCTGCTCGAAACGCACCCGTGGCGCGCGGTGACCATTGCGCTCCAGTAGTACCTGACGGATGCGCGCGGCCAGCGGCACGTGGCGAATCAGGTGCTCGGCAAACAGGGTTTTGCGCTCCTGGGTGCCGTAGTCGGCGAACAGTTTGCCGGCGTCGGTCAGGGTGATGTCGGCGCCTTTGAGTTCAGCGAAACCGAGGTGCTCGATCATCTCGGCCACGGGGAACAGGTCATCGACTTCCAGCAGACGCCGTTCGGCCACGGTGGGCAGGCCGGCGTGGCCGTTGTAGGGTTCGGCGGCGATGGTTTCGATCAGACCGGCCATCAGGTTGGTCGAGACCTCAGGCAGCGGACTGCTCATTTTCAGCTCGGGTTTGCCGGCGCTGGCATCGGCGCTGCGCCGGTCAGTCATCTGCGCGTAAATGTCGTCGACCATCTGCCGGAAAGCCGGATCCAGGCGGTTGCGTGGATGGGCGAACGGCACTTTGATTTCCGCCACCACCCGTCCCGGGTTGGACGACAACACCAGAATGCGGTCGCACATCAGCACCGCTTCTTCGATGTTGTGGGTGACGATCAGGATCGATTTGATCGGCAGTTGCTTGCCGCTCCACAGGTCCAGCAGATCCGTGCGCAGGGTTTCGGCGGTCAGTACGTCCAGTGCCGAAAAGGGTTCGTCCATCAGCAACAGGGTCGGGTTGACCACCAGCGCACGCGCGAAGCCCACGCGCTGGCGCATGCCGCCGGACAACTCGCGCGGGTAGGCGTTTTCGAAACCGTCGAGGCCGATCAGGTCGATCGCCGCCAGCGCCCGTTTACGCGCAGCCTTGCGTTCGACCTGCAAGGCTTGCAGGCCGGCCTCGACGTTTTCCAGCACCGTCAGCCACGGGAACAGGGCGAAGGTCTGGAACACCATCGCCACACCTTCGGCCGGGCCGTGCAGCGGCTGGCCGTTGTACAGGACATCGCCCGATGACGGTTCGATCAGGCCGGCAATGATCCGCAGCAAGGTGGATTTGCCGGAGCCGGAGCGGCCGAGCATGCCGACGATCTCGCCTTCGCGCAGGGTCAGATCGACCCCGCTGAGCACTTGCAGTTCTTCCTTGCCCTTGCCAAACACCCGGTTCACATCGCTGAGCGAGTAGATTTCGGGGCTGGCGGCGGTTTGTCCGGTATAGGTATTCATCGCAGCGAGTCCCATCAGTTCAGGCGCAGTTTGTTTTCGGCCACGGCGTACATCGGTCGCCAGACCAGACGATTGAAGGCCACGACAAAGATCGCCATGACCACCACGCCGAGGGTGATTTTCGGAAAATCTCCGGCGGCGGTGGTCTGGGCGATATAGGCCCCGAGACCGTGGGCAACGACTTTGTCCTGCCCCCAGGAGACGAATTCGGAAACGATGCTGGCGTTCCACGCACCGCCCGAGGCGGTAATGGCGCCGGTCACGTAGTACGGGAAAATGCCCGGCAGCATGACCTTGCGCCACCACAACCAGCCGCGAATGCGGAAGTTGGCGGCGGCCTCTTTGTAGTCATTGGGGAAGGCGCTGGCTCCGGCGATCACGTTGAACAGGATGTACCACTGCGTGCCGAGCACGATCAGCGGGCTGAGCCAGATGTCCGGGTTCAACTGGTAGCGCAGGATCACGATGACGAATACCGGGAACAGCAGGTTCGCCGGAAATGCCGCGAGGAACTGCGCCAGCGGCTGGATCTTTTCCGCCAGCGCCGGACGCAGGCCGATCATCACTCCCAGCGGCACCCAGATCAGCGAAGCAATGAGAATCAGACCGGCCACTCGCAGCAAGGTGAAGAACCCCAGCAGCAATACATGGCCGACCTCGGCGAGCGTCACTTCTGTGCCGACATACAGGACGATGTGATAAAGCGCATAAGCCGTGAGCAGCGCGATCAATGTGCCCCAGATCCAGTCGATCATTTTCGCTCTGCTCGGGTTGTCCGCGCTGAGGGTGTGGCGCGCCGCGCGCGGCAGGTTCAAGCGCATGTTGCCCAGCCGGCTGATGGCGCGGCTGAACGGGCGCAGCAGGCGCTGGATCAAGCGGGTGCGCTGGATCAGGTTCAGTACCCAGGATTCGGGCGCGGCGGTCTGCGAGGCGGTGTTTTCCATGCGGAACTTGTCGGCCCAGGCCACCAGCGGGCGGAACAGGAACTGGTCGTAGATCAGGATCACCACGATCATCGTCAGGATCACGTAACCTACCGCGTGCAGGTCTTTCTGCGCGATGGCCATGGCCAGATACGAGCCGATACCCGGCAGGGTGATGGTCTGGTCCCCCACCGTGATTGCTTCCGACGCCACCACGAAGAACCAGCCGCCGGACATGCTCATCATCATGTTCCACACCAGCCCGGGCATGGCGAAAGGCACGTCGAGTTTCCAGAAACTCTGCCAGCCGGACAGTTGCAGGTTGGTCGACACCTCCACCAGATCCCGCGGCAGCATGCGCAGCGACTGATAGAAGCTGAAGGTCATGTTCCACGCCTGACTGGTGAAAATCGCAAAGATCGCAGCGAATTCCGCCCCGAGTACCCGGCCGGGAAACATCAGCAAAAAGAAGGTCACGGTGAACGAGATGTAGCCCAGCACCGGCACCGATTGCAGGATGTCCAGCACCGGCACCAGCAGTTTTTCGGCGCGACGGCTTTTCGCGGCCAGGGTGCCGTAAAGCAGGGTGAACACCAGCGCCGCGACCATCGCCGCGAGCATGCGCAGGGTGGTCCGCATGGCGTATTCCGGCAGGTTGCCCGGATCGAGGGAAATCACTTCGCTCTGCAAGGTGGCGATTGGCGCCCAGGTTTCCCGGGCGGTGATCGAGAAAAACAGCAAGAAGCCGATCACCAGCGGCATGGCGATCAGGTCCCAGCGATTGGGCAGCAAGCGCCGGGTCGTGGCCGGGATGTAGTGACGGAACACTTTCTTCATACGCAGTGATTCCAGCGGTGTCCAAGGGGGCGCGGCAGTCTGAGCGTAGCTTCTGTCTGCACGACCCACCGAGTGAGCGGATGCTCGTTCTTCAGGTTCAAGTGGGAGGTGAATGTTGCGGGCCCGCTGAATTCATCAGGCCAGGAGGGCTGGCGCATCCGGTTTGGGAACCGGATGCGCTGCTTGCGCGGATTGTATATTTCCAGATGTTACAAAGACGTAAAGACCGTGTCTGTTTTGAGTGAAGAAACTTTCATCCGGTAAATGCCCGTCCGCCTACGCGAAACGCAGGATTACCCGGCGATTGTTGCGGCTTTTCTTCTCGATTTTTTCGCAATACACCCGGCCGATTTCCCGGGTGTTGTGCACATGGGTGCCGCCACAGGGCTGGATGTCGACGCCGCTGACCTCGACCATGCGCAAGTCACCCTGAATGACGGGCGGCTTGACCGTCTTGCTGCCGGTCCTCTCCAGCAAGGCGGGGTACTCGGCGGCCGGCATCGACAGGGTATTGACCGTGCAGGCCTGTTCGATCAGCGTGTTGAGGTCGCGGGTGATGCTGTCCTTGTCGAGGGTCATTTCCGGCAGATCGAAATCCAGTCGGCCCTTGTCGGCGCTGATGCTGCACCCGGTGACTGGCGCATTGATCAGCGCACCGAGCAGATGCAGGCAGGTATGCATCTTCATGTGCTGATAGCGCCGCTCCCAGTCGAGACTGGCGTTGACCAATGCGCCGGTACACAACTGCGGCGGACACTCCTGCACCTGATGCCAGATGATCGACGGCAGCAGGGGATCGCGCACCGTCCCGGTGACTTCGATCCGCGTACCATCCACCAGACTGAAATGCCCGGTGTCACCCGGCTGCCCGCCACCGGTTGGGTAGAAAAGGGTGTGTTCCAGCACGACGGCCTGATCGACCACTGCGATGACGCGGGCACCAAAGGCGCGCCGGTAGGGTTCGCTGTTAAACAGGCTGAGGGTTTCCATGGTGTGTACCGACATTTGAACCTCCGATGTTCAAAGTTGAGTGGTGTGTGAGCCCTTGTGCTCACGTCGGGTCGTGGGCTTTCAGCGTTTGAGCGGTAGCTTGGTGATCGCGAAACCGGCGAGCAGGATTGCCGAGTACAGCATCAGGTCCCGCGAGATCGGCGTGCCTTCGTACCAGGCGCCGATGAGCAGGGCGAATACCGGGAAGATGATGAACACGAACGACAACAGCACCGGGCTGAGGCGTTTGAGCAGGATGAAATACACGATAAAGCCGCCCACTGACGCCACCAGTCCGAGGTACAGCAGAGCGCCCCATGAGCGCGCGGTCACGTCCTTGAATACCGGTGCTTCCACGTTCAAGCCGACAATAAATAACATCAGCCCGGCGATGCCGATCGGCAGGGTGTTGTAGGTGATCACGCTGATCGCGCTGCCGTGCTTTTTAGTCACCACGTAACACAGCGCATGCAGGATCGCCGCGCACAGAATCGCCAATACGCCGAGCCATTCCGCCTGATCCAGATGCAGGCCCTGGCTGCGAATGATCATGAACAGACTGGCGAAACCGATGGCGATACCGAGCATCTGTGTGGGGAGGATTTTCTCGCGCAGGAACAGCGCGGAAAACATCAGGATAAACACCGGCATGCAACTGAACAGCAGCGCTGTCAGACCGGACGAAACGTGCATCTCGCCGTAGTTGAGTAGGTAGTACGGCAGGCTGAAGTACGACAGCGTGACGAACACGAAAAACCAGCGGCTCTGTCGCGGGAACAACAGCGGTTCCCTGCGCAGTGCGGCGAAGCTCAGGAACAGCGGAAAGGCGATCAGAAAGCGCAGGCCCGCGGCGGTCAGTGGCGGCACGCTTTCCACGGCAATCCTGATCCCCAGCCACGTGGTGCCCCAGCTCAGGCAGACGATCAGAAACAACGTGCTGGTGAGCAATCCGGCGAGCCAGGGGTTGCTGATGTTCAGCGGTGCGCTGATGGCAGTCGACATGCTGGGTGCTCCGCAGCAAAGGAATTGACCCGGTTGTTGAAAAGGGCTATCTCTGATTGAACCTGTTTTCAGCACGCTATTCGGGGCGACAATGACTGTCAAAGTAAGTATTGCCATGGTGTCAATCCTCCGCGACGGCCTCGCCAACGGGGTGGGGGTAAAGTACAAGCGCCTGGCGGATGCGGTGCAGCAGGCCATCGCCGAAGGCGTGATTGCGGCGGGAGCGAAATTGCCGCCGCACCGGCTGTTGGCCGATAGTCTGGGCGTGACCATTGGCACCATCAGTCGCGCCTATGGCGAACTGGAGCGGGTCGGTCTGGTGGTGGCCCGGGTCGGCGATGGCACTTATGTGCGTGAGCGCGGGATGGAGCGGCCGCAGGACAAGGGCTTTCGCAATGTCAGCGATGAGCCGCGCGCCTGTTTCGACATGAGCCGCAATCAGCCGATCCCTGGGCAGGAAGCGGCATTCATGAGCCAGACCCTGCACAGCCTCGCCAGTGATCCGCGCGGCTTGCAGCAGTTGACCGGTTACACCGTCGAAAGCGGTTTGCTGCGGCATCGGCAGGCGGGGGCGCGTTGGTTGAGTCATGGCGCGTTCCAGCCGCACGCCGATCAGGTGTTGTGCGTCAATGGCGGCCAGCATGGCTTGCTGTGCGCCTTGATGGGCCTGCTCAAGGCCGGCGATACGCTGGTTACCGAGCATCTGACTTACCCGGGGCTGATCAGCGTCGCGCGCCAGTTGGGGATCAAACTCATCGGTGTCGCAATGGATGACGAAGGGCTGCTGCCGGCAGCGCTGGACGACGTCTGCCGGCAGCATCGCGTCTCGGCGCTGTACTGCACGCCGACGATTCAGAACCCGACGGCGGCAGTCATGTCGGTGCCACGGCGCGAGGCGATTGCCGACATCTGTCGCCAACACAATCTGCTGGTTTTCGAAGACGACGCGCATGCGGTGCTGGCCCGCCAGCGACCGTTGCCTTTGAGCCATTTCGCCGCCGAGCGTGCGGTGTTGATCGGCAGTCTGAGCAAGGCCGTTTCAGCCGGTCTGCGGGTCGGTTATCTGCATGCACCGCAAACGCTGATCGGGCGCCTGAGTGCGGCCATTCGCGGCACCTGCTGGATGGCCAATCCGCTGGCGATGGAGTTGGCGAGCCGCTGGATCGACAACGGCATGGCCGAGCGTTTGCTGGATGAGCAGATCAGCGAAATCGGCCGGCGCAAGGCGCTGGTCGCACCGGTGTTGGCGGGGCTCAATTACAAGGCGGATGCGCATAGCCCGCACTTCTGGATTGAGGTGCCGGAGCTGTGGCGCGCATCGCAAATTGCTGCGGAGCTGAAGGAAAACAACTACCTGGTGGCCACCGCCGAGGCCTTTGCGGTCGGGCATGCGGCGGTGCCGCAGTTCATTCGAGCGAGTGTGTGCAATGCGGTGGGGGATGACCGGTTGTTGCTAGGCGGGTTCGAGGCTCTGGCGCGGGCATTAACGGAAACCGTGTAATCGTTCTTCGCGAGCAAGCCCGCTCTCACATGCGATCGCATTCCAACTGGAGGAGCTCGATCAACCTGTGGGCGCGGGCTTGCTCGAAGGCGTCGGAACAGACGCCACAAATCTATTTGAACCGCCGCTCCACGCCTTTCTCCACCAGAATCTTCGCCGAAATCTCTTCCACCGAAAAATGCGTGGAGTTGATGTGCGGGATGTTCTCGCGGCGGAACAGGTTTTCCACTTCGCGCACTTCGAATTCGCACTGGGCGTAGCTCGAATAGCGGCTGTTGGGCTTGCGCTCGTTGCGGATCGCGGTGAGGCGGTCGGGGTCGATGGTCAGGCCGAACAGCTTGTGCTGATGGGCGCGCAGGGCGGTCGGCAGGGTCAGGCGTTCCATGTCGTCTTCGGTCAGCGGGTAGTTGGCCGCGCGGATACCGAATTGCATTGCCATGTACAGACACGTCGGCGTCTTACCACAACGCGACACGCCCACTAGTATCAGGTCGGCCTTGTCGTAATAGTGGGTGCGCGCGCCGTCGTCGTTGTCGAGGGCGAAGTTCACCGCCTCGATGCGCTCCATGTAATTGGAGTTGTGGCCGATCGAGTGCGACTTGCCGACGGTGTAGGAAGAATGCTCGGTCAGTTCCTGTTCGAGCGGGGCGAGGAAGGTCGAGAAAATGTCGATCATGAAACCATTGGACGTTGCGAGAATCTCACGGATGTCCTGATTGACGATGGTGTCGAAGATGATCGGACGGAAGCCGTCGGTTTCGGCGGCTTTGTTGATTTGTTGTACCATGGCCCGCGCTTTGTCCGCGTTGTCGATATACGGCCGCGTGAGCTTGGTGAAGGTAATGTTTTCGAACTGCGCCAGAAGGCTTTGACCCAGGGTTTCGGCGGTAATGCCGGTGCCATCGGAGATAAAGAAAGCAGATCGTTTCATTTGCACCTTGGGCCTTAAGCTAAAGAGTATTTCTGGATATGATAGGCGCGATTTGCCGGCCGCCATTGGCCCGCATTCTCACTTATTTTCCAGGTCCAGGCCATACAGCCGGCCAACGCTCCCCCGAGCCGCCGGTTTCTGAGCTTTTCCAACACAGTTAGTGGAGAGATCACCTTGGTAGAGTACGTAGTTTCCCTCGATAAGCTCGGCAAACACGATGTTGAGCATGTGGGGGGCAAGAACGCATCCCTGGGCGAGATGATCAGCAACCTGGCGGGTGCCGGTGTGTCGGTCCCCGGCGGCTTTGCCACCACCGCGCAGGCCTATCGCGACTTTCTCGAACTGAGCGGCCTCAACGATCAGATCCACAAGGCTCTCGACGCCCTGGACGTCGATGACGTCAATGCACTGGCCAAGACCGGTGCGCAGATCCGTCAATGGATCATGGACGCCGAATTCCCTGAAAAACTCAATACCGAGATCCGCACCGCGTTCGCCGCGCTGTCGGCCGGTAACCCTGACGTGGCCGTGGCCGTGCGTTCTTCCGCCACCGCCGAAGACTTGCCGGACGCCTCGTTCGCCGGACAGCAGGAAACCTTCCTGAACATCCGTGGTGTGGAAAACGTTATTCGCGCCGCCAAAGAGGTGTTCGCTTCGCTGTTCAACGACCGGGCGATTTCCTACCGCGTGCACCAGGGCTTCGACCACAAACTGGTCGCCCTGTCGGCTGGCGTGCAGCGCATGGTGCGTTCGGAAACCGGTACCGCCGGCGTGATGTTCACCCTCGATACCGAATCCGGTTTCCGTGACGTGGTGTTCATCACCGGCGCCTACGGTCTGGGCGAAACCGTTGTTCAAGGCGCGGTCAACCCCGACGAATTCTATGTACACAAAGGCACCCTGGAAGCCGGTCGCCCGGCGATCCTGCGCCGCAACCTCGGCAGCAAGGCGATCAAGATGATCTACGGCGACGAGGCCAAGGCCGGTCGTTCGGTGAAGACCGTCGATGTCGACAAGGCTGAACGCGCGCGTTTCTGCCTGACCGACGCCGAAGTCAGCGAGCTGGCCAAGCAGGCGATGATCATCGAGAAGCACTACGGCTGCCCGATGGACATCGAGTGGGCCAAAGACGGTGACGACGGCAAGCTGTACATCGTGCAGGCCCGTCCGGAAACCGTGAAAAGCCGCACCCAGGCCAACGTCATGGAACGTTACCTGTTGAAAGAAACTGGCACCGTGCTGGTGGAAGGTCGTGCCATCGGCCAGCGCATTGGCGCCGGCAAAGTGCGGATCATCAAGGACGTCTCGGAAATGGACAAAGTCCAGGCCGGCGACGTGCTGGTCTCCGACATGACCGACCCGGACTGGGAGCCGGTGATGAAGCGCGCCAGCGCCATCGTCACCAACCGTGGCGGCCGTACCTGCCACGCGGCGATCATCGCCCGTGAACTGGGGATTCCAGCGGTCGTGGGCTGCGGCAACGCCACCCAACTGTTGAAAGATGGCCAGGGCGTAACCGTGTCCTGCGCCGAAGGCGACACCGGTTACATCTTCGAAGGCGAGCTGGGCTTCGACGTCAAGAAGAACTCCGTGGACGCCATGCCGGAGTTGCCGTTCAAGATCATGATGAACGTCGGCAACCCGGACCGCGCCTTCGATTTCGCGCAGCTGCCGAACGCCGGTGTCGGCCTGGCCCGTCTGGAATTCATCATCAACCGCATGATCGGCGTCCACCCGAAAGCGCTGTTGAACTACGACGGCCTGCCGCAGGAAATCAAGGACAGCGTCGACAAGCGCATCGCCGGTTACAACGATCCGGTCGGTTTCTACGTCGAAAAACTGGTGGAAGGCATCAGCACCCTCGCGGCAGCGTTCTGGCCGAAGAAGGTCATCGTGCGTCTGTCGGACTTCAAGTCCAACGAATACGCGAACCTGATCGGCGGCAAGCTGTACGAGCCGGAAGAAGAAAACCCGATGCTCGGCTTCCGTGGCGCTTCACGTTACATCAGCGAATCGTTCCGTGACTGCTTCGAACTCGAATGCCGCGCGTTGAAACGCGTGCGCAACGAGATGGGCCTGACCAACGTCGAAATCATGGTGCCGTTCGTTCGTACCCTCGGCGAAGCCAGTCAGGTAGTCGATCTGCTCGCCGAAAACGGCCTGGCCCGTGGCGACAACGGCCTGCGCGTGATCATGATGTGCGAACTGCCATCCAACGCGATCCTGGCTGAAGAATTCCTCGAGTTCTTCGACGGTTTCTCGATCGGTTCCAACGACCTGACTCAGCTGACACTGGGCCTGGACCGTGACTCCGGGATCATCGCGCACCTGTTCGACGAGCGTAATCCGGCGGTCAAGAAGCTGTTGGCCAACGCGATTGCCGCTTGCAACAAGGCCGGCAAGTACATCGGAATCTGCGGCCAGGGCCCTTCGGACCACCCGGATCTGGCCAAGTGGCTGATGGAGCAGGGCATCGAAAGCGTGTCGCTGAACCCGGATTCCGTACTGGAAACCTGGTTCTTCCTCGCGGAAGGTCAGGCGCAGGCTTGATCCATATGTGAACGGCCATCCTCCCCTGTGGGAGCGGGCTTGCTCGCGAAGACGGAATAAGATCCGCCACAAATGTTGGCTGATACACCGCTTTCGCGAGCAAGCCCGCTCCCACAAAGGTCGGGGGCTTTGAGATTGAAGTAGGGCGGGCTCCTGTAGATGCCGCCCTTTTTTGTGCAAGAGCATTATGCAAAGCAGCAGCAACCTGTTTCCTGTCGCCCTGATCAGCGCCGAACGTCGCGGTGATCTGAGCGAAGATGTGTATCGACTCAAACCCGGCAACAGTCCCGACTGGTCCGTGGAAATCGCCGTGACCCGCTTGGGCATGGCCGACGACACGACACCACGCGGCGTGCCGGTGATTTTGTTGCACGGCAGTTTTTCCAATCGGCGCTTCTGGTTTTCCCCCAAGGGCCTCGGGTTGGGTGCGTACCTGACCCGTCTGGGCTTCGACGTGTGGATCCCGGAGATGCGCGGTCACGGCCTGTCGCAGCGCAACGAGGACTACCGGCGCAACCGCGTAGCCGACTACGCCCGTTACGATCTGCCGGCGATTGCCGCGTTCGTCCGCGAGCAGAGCGGGCAGGTGCCGCACTGGATCGGCCATTCGCTGGGCGGCATCACGCTGGCGGCGGCGCTGGGTGGCGAATACCTCGGCGAGCCGGCCGTGGCCTCGGCGGCGTTTTTCGGCACGCAGGTCAGCCGCACGTACTGGCCGCTGAAGATTCCACCGGTGGAGTGGAGCGGGCGCTTCATTCTCAAGCGTTTCGCGCAGTTGTCCGGCTCACGCCTCAAGCGCGGCCCGGAAGACGAGCCGATCGGGCTGGCGCTGGAAAGCATGCGCTGGTACGGCTTGTTCGGGCGTTTTGGCGACAAGGACAAGGACTGGTGGGCCGGCCTGGCCGAGGTTCAGGTGCCGGTGCTGGCAGTGACCGCGGCGGGCGATCATCAGGATCCGGCGTGGGCCTGTCGCAAACTGTTCGAGCAGATCGGCTCCGAGCACAAACAGTTCGTCAATCTGGGGCGCGAGCAGGGCTTCAGCGACAACTTCGGGCATGTCGAGATGTTGGTGAGCAAGGCGGCGCAGGCCGAGGTCTGGCCGCTGGTGGCACGCTGGTTGAACGATCAGCAGACGCCGTTGCTCGGCGACAAGCCGGATCTTGCCGCTGCGGTCTGAGTCCGGGGCTCTGAAAAGGGCATTTCGTTCAGGTCGCCTTGCGGCTAAGATATGACGCATTGTGCGGTTCTGGTCATATTTGGTGGCTGTTTAGCTATTACGTTTCAGCGTTTGTTCAGGTTCGTTCAGCGACCATTGCATGAACTAAGGTAAACAGCGACCGCCGGGACTCGTTTCAAAAGAGTGCGACATCCTTGATCGTCTTCCTTTTTACAGGAGTTTTTCGATGAACCATTACCTCACGCCTGACCTGTGCGACGCCTATCCGGAGCTGGTGCAGGTGCTGGAACCGATGTTCAGCAATTTCGGCGGCCGTGATTCCTTCGGCGGCGAAATCGTGACCATCAAATGTTTCGAAGATAACTCGCTGGTCAAAGAGCAAGCCGAACTCAAGGGTAACGGCAAGGTGTTGGTGGTCGATGGCGGCGGTTCGCTGCGTCGCGCGCTGCTGGGCGACATGATCGCCGAGAAGGCCGCGAAAAACGGCTGGGAAGGGCTGGTCATCTACGGTTGTATCCGTGACGTCGACGTTATTGCTCAGACCGATCTCGGCGTTCAGGCGTTGGCCAGCCATCCGATGAAAACCGAAAAGCGCGGTATCGGCGATCTCAACGTACCGGTGACTTTCGCCGGCGTGACGTTCCACCCGGGCCACTACATCTATGCGGACAACAACGGCGTGATCGTTTCGCCAAGTCCGCTGCAGATGCCTGAATAAGTTTTTCGACAAAGGGATGCGGATGTTCGAGGAAGAAAACGCGCAGTGGGGGCTGGTGCATGCCCTGGTGCTGGACGGTAAAGGCGGTGCGCGTTCGATTGCCCGGACTGAGCTCGACGATCTGCAACTGCAGGCCCATGAGAGCCTGTGGCTGCATTGGGATCGCAGCCATCCGCAAACCCAGACCTGGCTGCGCAAATCCAGCGGCCTGAATGAATTTGCCTGCGACCTGCTGCTGGAAGAGAACACCCGGCCACGCCTGTTGCCGTTGCCGGATGCCGAACTTCTGCTGTTTCTGCGCGGGGTCAACCTCAACCCCGGCGCCGAGCCGGAAGACATGGTCTCGGTGCGGATTTTCGCGTCGGCGCAACGGGTCATCTCGCTGCGTTTGCGTCCGCTGCGTGCCACCGATGAGCTGCTGGCGCTGCTAAGCGAAGGCAAAGGCCCGAAAACTTCCTCTGAACTGATCCTGTATCTGGCGCAATTCCTCACCAACAAGGTGCAGGATCTGGTCACCTGCCTGTCGGAACTGGTCGATGAAGAGGAAGAAAAACTGGATGCCGACGAACGGTATACCCCCGAGCATGGCTCTATTTTGCACATCCGCCGCCGGGCGGCCGGACTGAAGCGTTTTCTGGCACCGCAGCGGGATATTTTCGGACAACTGACCCGGATAAAACTGCCGTGGTTTGTCGACGATGACGCTGACTACTGGAACGAATTGAACAACAGCCTGACGCGCTATCTCGAAGAGCTGGAATTGACCCGAGAGCGCATGGGGCTTGTGCTGGAGGCCGAAGACCGGCGTTTGAACGTGCGCATGAATCGCACGATGTACCGCTTCGGCATCATCACCTGCATCTTTTTGCCGATGAGTTTTCTCACCGGCCTGCTGGGCATCAATGTGGGCGGCATTCCGTTCTCGAGCAGCCCTTATGGTTTCCTGATTGCCTGTCTGACGGTGCTGGCGATGGCCTTCGGTCAATGGTGGTTATTCCGCCGTTTGCGCTGGGTGTGAATATGCAACATGTGACCCGACCAAATTTGCCCGCGTCTTTCACAGACATCACGAGAGGTGCGTATGCACGATCCGTTTGAACAGTCTTTGCGCGACATGCTCAACGCCTCGCCGTCCAGCCGTGACGACGACGCATGCCTGGGTCGCGTACTCAAAACCGCCAACCGCCAGGTGGGCGCCGGTGATCTGTTCAGCCTGCTGGGCCGCTGGCTGCCCGCGCTGATGATCGCCCTGAATAACGGATCGGCCCACGTCTCGCCGGTTTCCCGTCTTCGTAAAACTACTGCACGCACTGCTGATAAGGCTGATTGAATATGGAACTTGATCTCTGGACTCAGAGCCTCGTCACTGCAATGACTGCGTTGTGGACCAAAGTCGCCAACTTCATCCCGAACCTGTTCGGCGCACTGGTGGTGCTGCTGTTGGGTTTCGTGGTGGCCAAGCTGCTCGATACCTTGCTGTCCAAATTGCTCGCCAAACTGGGCCTTGATCGCCTGATGGGCGGCACCGGTCTGACCAAGTTGATGTCGCGGGCCGGCCTGCAAGTGCCGATCTCGACCTTGATCGGCAAGATTGTTTACTGGTTCGTTCTGCTGATTTTCCTGGTTTCTGCAGCAGAGTCCCTTGGACTTGAGCGAGTTTCAGCTACGCTGGACATGCTGGCGTTGTATTTGCCGAAGGTTTTCGGCGCCGCGCTGGTGTTGCTGGTGGGTGTTTTGCTCGCGCAATTGGCCAACGGCCTGGTGCGCGGAGCGGCAGAAGGCGTAGGGCTGGACTACGCTTCGGGTTTGGGCCGAATCGCCCAGGGGCTGGTGATCATCATCAGTATCTCGGTCGCGATCAGCCAGCTCGAGGTCAAGACTGACCTGCTGAACCATGTGATTGTCATCGTATTGATTACCGTTGGTCTGGCCGTTGCGCTGGCCATGGGTTTGGGAAGCCGGGAAATTGCCGGTCAGATTCTTGCGGGAATCTATGTGCGTGAGTTGTATCAGGTTGGGCAACAAGTGCGTGTTGGCGAGGTCGAAGGCCAGATCGAAGAGATCGGCACGGTTAAAACCACATTGCTGACCGATGAGGGTGAGCTAGTCTCACTTTCCAATCGGATCCTGCTGGAACAGCATGTGAGTAGCCGCTAACCCGGCAAACCCTGCTAATGTATGCCGCCGCAAAATGCCCTGAGAGGGGTGCGGCGGACATTGACCTGACTGTCGGCACGACTTGTTTTGAATAAAGCCCAAACGCTATCCACGCGCTATGACCCCCGTGAGCTCTCTGATGAGGAGTTGGTCGCGCGCTCGCATACCGAGCTGTTTCACGTGACGCGCGCCTATGAAGAGCTGATGCGGCGTTACCAGCGAACATTATTTAACGTTTGTGCGAGATATCTTGGGAACGATCGCGACGCAGACGATGTCTGTCAGGAAGTGATGCTTAAGGTGCTGTACGGCCTGAAGAACTTCGAGGGGAAATCGAAGTTCAAAACCTGGCTCTACAGCATCACGTATAACGAATGCATCACGCAGTATCGGAAGGAACGGCGAAAGCGTCGCTTGATGGACGCCTTGAGTCTGGACCCGCTGGAAGAAGCGTCGGAAGAAAAGGCGCCGAAACCCGAGGAGAAGGGCGGACTCGATCGCTGGCTGGTGTATGTGAACCCGATTGACCGTGAAATTCTGGTGCTACGATTTGTCGCAGAGCTGGAGTTTCAGGAGATCGCAGACATCATGCACATGGGTTTGAGTGCGACAAAAATGCGGTACAAACGTGCTCTAGACAAATTGCGTGAGAAATTTGCAGGCATTGCTGAAACTTAGTTCAGCGCAAATATCTCTTACGTGTAGGCAAGTTCTGATAGACTTGCCGCCGAGTTGTCCCCCGGTTTGCGGGACTGCTTCACAATCACCAGATGGGGATTTAACGGATGAAACTGAAAAACACCTTGGGCTTGGCCATTGGTTCTCTTATTGCCGCTACTTCGTTCGGCGCACTGGCACAAGGCCAAGGCGCAGTTGAAGGCGAGATCAACTACAAGAAGCAGTACAACGACAGCATTGATCATGTCGAAGACGGCTTCAACCCAGGCGCCAAAATCGGTTACTTCCTGACCGACGACGTCTCGATCAACTTCGGCTGGGATCGTAACAACCACACCCGTTCGAACGACGGTACCGGTAGCCAGAAACTGCGCGGTGACAACTTCGGTCTGACCGCTCAGTACCACTTCAACAACGCTGGCGACGCTCTGCGTCCTTACGTTGAAGGTGGTGTTAAGCACGGCAACCTGACCAACGTAGCTGCTGACGGCCACACCGGTCGCGACCAGTCGACTTTCCTGACTGCTGGCGCTGGCGTTAAGTACTACTTCGCTGAAAACTTCTTCGCCCGTGCTGGCGTAGAAGCTGACTACAAACTGGACAACGGCCGTTGGGACTACGCTCCATCGGTTGGTCTGGGTGTGAACTTCGGTGGCGGCGGCAAGCCAGCTGCTGCTCCAGTTCCAGCTCCGGCTGAAGTCTGCTCCGACAGCGACAACGATGGCGTTTGCGACAACGTTGACAAGTGCCCGGACACCCCAGCCAACGTAACTGTTGACGCTGATGGCTGCCCAGCAGTTGCTGAAGTTGTTCGTGTAGAGCTGGACGTGAAGTTCGACTTCGACAAGTCGGTCGTCAAGCCAAACAGCTACGCTGACATCAAGAACCTGGCTGACTTCATGAAGCAGTACCCAGCAACTCACACCACTGTTGAAGGTCACACTGACTCCGTCGGTCCTGACGCTTACAACCAGAAACTGTCCGAGCGTCGTGCAAACGCCGTTAAGCAGGTTCTGACCCAGCAGTACGGTGTTGAGTCGTCCCGCGTTCAGTCGATCGGCTACGGCGAATCCCGCCCAGTTGCTGACAACAAAACTGAAGCTGGCCGTGCTGTTAACCGTCGCGTAGAAGCGCAGGTTGAAGCTCAAGCTAAGTAATTAGCTGCCGCTACGAGAAAAGCCCGGCTCAGGCCGGGCTTTTCTTTGCCTGCGATTTGGCTTTACAGGGCGTACACAGTTCCCATGGGGGAGCTGCCGGAGACTGCGATCCTTTGCTCTGCAATGGCAGCCACTGCGCCGATGACGAGTATGGCCGGGCTCTTGAGCTCAAACCGGCAGGCGTCGTCACTCATGCTCATCAGATCACTGCGGCACTCGCGCTGTTCTGGCAGAGAGGCATTCTCGATCATCGCCACCGGGGTATCTGCCGCCATCCCGCCGGCCAATAGCTGATCGCGAATCTCGCCAAGCTTGGCCACCCCCATGTAAATCACCAGTGTCGTCCCACCTTGCGCCAACGCTTGCCAGTTCAATTGACTGTCGTCCTGGGTGTGCGCGGTCACCAGCGTCACCCCGCGCGCCACACCGCGCAACGTCAGCGGAATATCGCATTGCGTCGCGCCGGCGAGTCCGGCGGTAATACCGTTGACCAACTCGACCTCAATCCCACGTTCGCGTAACCACTGCGCCTCTTCGCCGCCACGACCGAAAATGCACGGGTCACCGCCCTTGAGCCGCACCACGCAGTTGCCTTGGCGCGCATAACGCAACATCAGCCGATGGATGAACGCCTGCGGTGTCGAGCGACAGCCGCCGCGTTTGCCCACGGCAATGATTCGCGCGGTGGGGCAATGCTCCAGCACCGCGGCATTGACCAGATCGTCAATCAACACCACCTGCGCTTCACGCAATGCGCGCACCGCTTTGAGCGTCAGCAGTTCGGGATCACCGGGACCTGCACCCACCAGCCAGACTTTTGCATTCATGGTGTTTTCCTTATCAGCTGGATACCGGCTGCAGATCGGCCGCCAGCAATCGTTTGATTTCCGGGACGCACGAACCGCATTGCGTGCCGCATCCCAGTTGTCGTTTGAGGCCTTGCAGATCGAGACCCTGGCGAATCCCGGCACACACCGCGCTGTGGCTGACGTTTTGGCAGTTGCATAGGGTTTTTCCCGGATTGGCCTGCAAACCGGCACTGCCCGGCGGCGCACTCATCGGTGCCAGCAGCCAGCGTCGCAGTTGTTCATCGGCGCGGCCCTCCAGCCATAGCCCCTGCAGCCAATGCTGGGCCAGGGTTTCGCCGGCCAGGCGGATCGCGGTGATGCGGCCGTTTTCGATGCGTACCCGTTTGCCGATGGCGCGACGCGCGTCGTCGTAGGCCAGTACCGGCCCGTCGAGCAGCGCCAGACACTGATCGATATCGCGCAGCAGTTGCGGCTCCGGCGCCGTGGCGCTGGCAGCGCGTATCAGCAGCGCGGGCCGTTCACGTCCGGCAAGGCTGAGGCTGACGTAGGAAAACGCCTCACACAGGGGTCGTAGTGTCTCGAAATGCCGTTGAACATCGCCCTCGATGAGTGCGAAGAGCTGCCATGGCAGATTCACCGGTTCCAGACGCACGCCGCTGTGCTTGAGTTCGGGCTGCTTCGACAGCGGGTCGAAGGCCGCCAGGGTCAGGCTGTTTACTCCGCCCTTGAGAAAGCGCTCGCCCCAGTGCATCGGCAAAAAGGCCTGGCCCGGACGTATGCCGTCATCGCTGCCGACGGCCACAATCACCGCACCGCGCCGACTCTTCAGGTTGACCAGATCCCCCGGCTGCAAACGATGACGGCGCATTTCGTCCGGATGCAGGCTCAACAGCGCTTCGCTGACATGCCCGAACAATTGCGCTGCGGTGCCGGTGCGGCTCATGCCGTGCCATTGATCGCGCAGACGGCCGGTGATCAGGGTCAGCGGAAACCGTGCATCGCGTTGTTCTTTGGCCGCGCGATAAGGATCGGCAACAAACTGCGCACGACCGTTGGCCGTGGGAAAAATCCCGTCGCCATACAAACGCGCGGTGCCTTGTCGGGCGCCGGTGGGGAAGGGCCACTGCTGCGGTCCCAGTTCATCGATCAATTGATGGCTGATGCCCGACAGGTCCAGATCGCGTCCACGGGTCAGTTGTTTGTATTCGTCGAACAACTGCGCCGGATGCTCGAAAGCAAACAGGCTTGGTTGTTGCGGACGCAGACGTTGCTCCAGCCGTTGTGCGAAATCCACGGTGATCGCCCAGTCCGGCCGCGCTTCACCGGGTGGGAGAATGGCCTGGCGCACGTGGGAAATGCGCCGTTCGGAGTTGGTCACCGAACCTTCTTTCTCGCCCCAACTGGCAGCGGGTAACAACAGGTCGGCGAAGGCGGCGGTTTCGGTGGTGCGGAAGGTTTCTTGCAACACCACGAACGGGCAGGCCTGCAGCGCCTCGCGAACCGCGTGTTGATCGGGCATGGACTGTGCGGGGTTGGTGCAGGCAATCCACAGCGCCTTGATCTGGCCGCTGCGCATCCGCTCGAACAGCTCGATGGCGCTCAGTCCAATGTTTTCAGGCAGTTGATCGACGCCCCAATAGGCTGCCACTTCGGCGCGGTGTTCGGGGTTGGCTGCCTCCCGGTGACCGGGCAGCAAATTGGACAGGCTGCCGGTTTCCCGCCCGCCCATGGCATTTGGCTGACCGGTCAGCGAGAAAGGTCCTGCGCCTGGCCGGCCGATCTGCCCGGTGGCCAGGTGCAGATTGATCAGCGCGCTGTTTTTCGCGCTGCCAGCGGTGGACTGATTCAGGCCCATGCACCAAAGCGACAGGAAACTTGGCGCCGTGCCCACCCATTCCGCGCACTGCTGCAATTGCTCGACACTGATCCCGCACAGTTGCGCGACCATTTGCGGGGTGTAATCGCGCACCCGATTTTTCAGTTCAGGCAAACCGTCGGTGTGCGCCTTGATGAAGTCGCGGTCGATCCAGTCTTCCCACAGCAGCAGATGCAAAATCCCATGGAACAGAGCGACATCGGTGCCGGGCAAAATTGCCAGATGCAGGTCCGCCAGCTCACAGGTGTCGGTGCGTCGGGGGTCGATGACGATGACCTTCATCTGCGGTCGGCGCGATTTTGCCTCTTCAAGGCGTCGGAAAAGAACCGGGTGGGCGTAGGCCATGTTACTGCCGGCGATCATCACGCAATCGCTGAGCTCCAGATCTTCATAGCTGCACGGCGGCGCATCGGCGCCGAGGCTGCGCTTGTAACCGACCACTGCCGACGACATGCACAGCCGGGAATTGCTGTCGATGTTGTTGGTCCCGACTAGCGCTCGCGCCAATTTGTTGAAGGCGTAATAGTCTTCGGTCAGCAACTGTCCGGAGATGTAAAACGCCACGCTGTCCGGGCCGTGTTCGGCGATGGTCTCGGCAAAGACCTGGGTCGCGTGATCCAGCGCCGTATTCCAGTCGCAGCGACTGCGCGCCAGGCCTTTGCCCAGACGCAGCTCCGGGTACAGCGCCCGGGCGGCCAGATCGCCGGTCAGGTGCAGGGTCGAGCCTTTGCTGCACAATTTGCCGAAGTTGGCCGGATGCGCCGGATCGCCGCTGACGCCGAGAATGCGCTCGCCGTCATGCTCGATCAGCACGCCGCAGCCGACGCCGCAGTAGCAGCAGGTCGAGGCGGTCGTCTGGCGGTTCATCAGACCGCATCCCGCAGTGCCAACTGCACGCGGCCGTTTTCGACCCGGGCCGGATGATGGTGCGCGCAGCCGATGTCCGGGGCCTGAGCCTCGCCGGTTTGCAGGTCGATCTGCCAGTTGTGCAGCGGGCAGGCCGCGCGTTTTCCGTAGATCAAACCTTGTGACAGCGGCCCGCCCTTGTGCGGGCAGCGGTCGTCGAGGGCGAAAACTTCGTCGTCGCTTGTACGAAAAATCGCGATGTCGCCTTTCGGCCCGGCAATGATCCGCGAACCGAGGGCATTGATCTCTTCCAGGGCACAGATATCGAGCCAATTCATGCCGGCACCTCCAGGTTTTTCACGGGGATCACCTCGAATTCTTTCTTCAGTTGCGGCTGCGCCAGACGCTCTTTCCACGGGTCCTGTTCGAACGACAGGGAGAACTGCAGACGCTCGTTCAGGGCCTTGCGCCGCTCCGGATCTTCAAGCACGGCCTGCTTGATGTGCTCCATGCCGACCCGTTGCAGGTAGTGCACGGTGCGTTCGAGGTAAAAGGCTTCTTCGCGATACAGCTGCAGGAACGCGCCGTTGTATTCACGAACTTCCTCGGCGGTTTTCAGCTTGACGAAGAACTCGGCGACTTCGGTCTTGATCCCGCCGTTGCCGCCGATGTACATCTCCCAGCCGGAGTCGACACCGATGATTCCTACGTCCTTGATCCCCGCTTCCGAGCAGTTGCGTGGGCATCCGGAGACAGCGAGTTTCACCTTGTGCGGCGACCACATGTTGAACAGGTCGTGCTCAAGCTCGATACCCAACTGCGTCGAGTTCTGCGTGCCAAAGCGGCAGAACTCGCTGCCGACGCAGGTTTTCACGGTGCGGATGGATTTGCCGTAGGCGTGGCCGGACGGCATGTCGAGGTCTTTCCAGACGCCCGGCAAGTCCTGCTTCTTGATCCCCAGCAGGTCGATGCGCTGACCGCCGGTGACCTTGACCATCGGTACGTTGTATTTGTCGGCCACGTCGGCGATGCGGCGCAGTTCCGAAGGGTTGGTCACGCCGCCCCACATCCGTGGCACCACCGAATAGGTGCCGTCCTTCTGAATGTTGGCGTGGGCGCGTTCGTTGATCAGGCGCGATTGCGGATCGTCCCTGGCTTCGCCGGGCCAGGTGGAAATCAGGTAATAGTTCAGCGCCGGCCGGCAGGTGGCACAGCCATTCGGGGTGCGCCAGTTGAGGTAGCTCATGGTGTCGGCGATGGTCAGCAGATGCTGTTCGCGGATCGCCTGGCGGATCTGCCCGTGGTTGAGGTCGCTGCAACCGCAGATGGCTTTTTCGCTTTTCGGTTTGACGTCCGCCGCGCCGCCGACGGTGTTGATCAGGATCTGCTCGACCAGCCCGGCGCAGGAGCCGCAGGAACTGGCAGCCTTGGTGTGCTTCTTCACGTCATCGACGCTGAACAGGCCGTGTTCCTGAATCGCCTTGACGATGGTGCCTTTGCACACGCCGTTGCAGCCGCAGACTTCGGCAGTGTCGGCCATGCTCATGGCTTTGTCCTGGCCCTGATGTCCTACGTCGCCGATAGAATTTTCACCAAACATCAGGTGATCGCGGATCTCGCCGATGGCGTGATTCTCACGAATCTGTCGGAAATACCAACCGCCATCTGCCGTATCGCCGTACAGACAGGCGCCGACCAGCACGTCATCCTTGATCACCAGTTTTTTGTACACGCCGCCGATCGGGTCGGAGAGGGTGATGGTTTCGGTGCCTTCGCCGCCCATGAAATCACCGGCGGAAAACAGGTCGATGCCGGTGACTTTCAATTTGGTCGAGGTCACCGAGCCCTGATAGCGGGCGAAACCCAGTTGTGCGAGGTGATTGGCGCAGACCTTGGCCTGTTCGAACAGCGGCGCCACCAGGCCATAGGCGATGCCACGATGGCTGGCGCATTCGCCGATGGCATAGATGCGCGGATCGTAGGTTTGCAGGGTGTCGTTGACCAGAATCCCACGGTTGCAGGGAATGCCGGCGCGTTCCGCCAGTTCGGTGTTGGGGCGGATGCCGGCGGCCATCACCACCAGATCGGCGGGGATGATCTCGCCGTTCTTGAACTGCACCGAGCCGACCCGGCCATTGCCCGCGTCGTGCAGGGCTTGGGTCTGTTCGCACAGGCGAAAATGCAGGCCACGGGCTTCGAGCGCCGTTTGCAGCAGTTGGCCGCTGGTCTTGTCCAGCTGTCGCTCCAGCAGCCATTCGCCGATGTGCACCACGGTGACGTGCATGCCGCGCAGCATCAGGCCGTTGGCGGCTTCGAGGCCGAGCAGGCCGCCGCCGATGACCACCGCGTGTTTGTGGGTTTTGGCGGTGTCGATCATCGCCTGGGTGTCGGCGATGTCGCGGTAACCGATCACACCCTGCAAGGTATTGCCGGGGATCGGCAGGATGAAGGGCGTCGAACCGGTGGCGATCAGCAGGCGATCATACTCAGCCTCGGTGCCGTCCTCGGCGATCACCCGGCGTTTGACTCGGTCGATCTGCACCACCTTGCGGTTGAGCAGCAACTTGATGTGGTTTTCCAGGTACCAGTCGAGGTCGTTGAGCACGATCTCTTCGAAGGTCTGTTCACCGGCCAGCACCGGCGACAGCAGGATGCGGTTGTAGTTGGTGTGCGGTTCGGCGCCGAAGACCGTGATGTCGTACAGCTCGTTGCTCAACTTGAGCAGTTCTTCCAGGGTGCGAACCCCGGCCATGCCATTGCCGATCATCACCAGTTTGAGTTTTTTCATCAGGTTCTCCGGGGAGCGGTGGCTGGCCTCTTGTGGGTAGTCAGGCCGTGCTCGACAAATGTTGCGCAAACAAAAAAAAGGCGTCCCGCTAGTTGCCTAGCGAGGACGCCTTTGTCCTGGTCCCGTTCTCTCGGGAAGCGCAGCCTTCGTCGTTGAAGGCTGGGCTTTATGTATGGTGAAACGGGTAATGCAGTGGTTGTGCCAAGTGGGAGAATGGCGTGTTTATTAGGCGGAAGCGGTTATAGACGGGGATTTTTTGCACCGAATCGACGCGGGTTGCTCGTTCGCGGGGCATTCAGGCAGACAGAATTGTTGTGATTGGGCTGGCCTCTTCGCGAGCAAGCCCGCTCCCACAGTGGAACCGAGTCGTTCACAAATCCCCTGTGGGAGCGGGCTTGCTCGCGAAGGGCGCGAAGCGGTATCAACGATGAAACAACACCACCAGCAGCACCAGATTCCCCAGCAAAGCCAGCAATGCTACCGTCCGCCAGACCGTCAACGGCTCACGCTCCAGCAAAGGCCTGGGTCGCACACTCAAACTGCGCCGCTCCCCTTGTTCCAGCACCAGCAACCATTCCTCAGCCGTTTCGAAGCGCTGTTGCGGATCCGCCGCCACGCCACGCTCCAGACTCTGCGCAATCCATTCCGGCACGTCCGGGCGGTAGCGACCGGCACTCACCGGCAGGCCGAATCGCGGCCGCTGGAAAGCTTCGACCTCGCCATAGGGGAAATGCCCGGTCAGCAGGAAAAACAGGGTCACGCCCACCGCGTACAGATCCTGTTGCGCACTCGGTGGCTCGCCGCGAAAGGCTTCCGGGGCGATGAAGCTGGGCGTTCCCGGCAGCGTTGACGGTGCGTCAGCGGACAGACCGGGGCAGTACGCCAGACCAAAATCCAGCAGACGTAACTCGCCATCGTCACCCAGATGCAGGTTTTCCGGCTTGATGTCGCGGTGCAGAATCTGCCGCCGATGCAGCAGGCCTACCGCCCGCAGCAAGCGCTCGGCAATGTCCTGCCACTGCGCCAACGGCAACGGGTTGTTGTTTTGAAACAGCTGCGCCAAGGTCATCCCGGAATATTCGCGCATCACGTAGTACAAATGCTGACGCTGAGTGCCGGCATGGATTTCAGGAAAATGCCGCCCGGCGACACGCTTGAGGAACCACTCTTCCGACAGCAAGGCTTGCCCGGCCTGGGGATCATCGGCCAGCCGCGCCGGCAGGGTTTTCAACAACCAGCCCCGACCTTGGCCATCCAGCACTCGATACAGTAGCGATTGCTGGCTCTGAGCGACAACGCCCTGCACCTGCCAGCCTTCGAACATCTGCCCGGTTTTCAGCGCTGGCGGTAGCGGCCATTGCTGTAAGTGAATCAGCGCATCGCCGATGTTCGCTTCGCCGAGCGCATCGACCCGTACCAGCAGCGCACTGGCATTATCCTGACTGCCGGCCAGATGCGCAGCGTTGACCAACGTGTGTGCGGCGCTATCGAGATCCGGCTGATCGCGCAGAATCGCCGCGATTGCGGTATCGCCCAGAGACGACCACACGCCATCGCTGAGCAGCACGAAACATTCGCCCTCGCGTAATTCACCGTCGAGAAAATCCAGCACCAGATGCTGATCCAGCCCCAGCGCGCGTTTGAGCACGTGCTGCATGCCCGGCTGCTCCCAGACATGATCCTGCGAAATCCGCTGCAAAGCGTCGGCCTGCCAGCGATAGACCCGGCAATCGCCGACGTGGGCCAGGGTGAAACGCCGACCGCGCAGAACCAGCGCGCTGACCGTGGTCAGCAACGGTTGCCGGCCGCCATTGGCCTGTAACCAGCGATTTTGTGCGAGCAGCAGGCGATCCAGCGCCTGCGCCACGCTCCAGGTTTGCGGCGTGGCGTAGTAGTCCAGCGCCAGTGCTTGCAGGGTCGAGCGTGCGGCCAGGCCGCCGTCGGCGCATTGGCTGACACCGTCGGCGATGGCGACCAGATAGCCTTTGCTGGCGGCCAGCGCCGGGGCGGGCGTCACCAAGCGCAGGGCGTCCTGATTTTCCGCGCGCGGGCCGGTGGCGCTGGCCTGGGCAAAGCTCAGTTGCAGGGGCATGGAGGCTTCAGACCCGCGCAGCGGTCACTGCGGCCGAACCCCAGGTGGTTCTCCAGCGACGTTTGACCCCGTGCAGACCGAACCACGCCAACACGCCGAGGCTGGCGAACAACCACAGCGCCAGTTGATAGCTGCCGGTGCTTTGCTTGATCGCGCCCATGCCGGCCGCCAGGGCAAAACCACCAATGCCACCGGCCATGCCGATAAGCCCGGTCATCACGCCGATCTCCAGGCGAAAACGTTGCGGCACCAACTGGAACACCGCGCCGTTGCCGGCACCGAGACCGAGCATGGTGCAGACGAACAGCGCCAGTGCGGCGTAGGAGCTGGGCAGGTTGAAACCGACAGCGGCGATGCAGATTGCCGCCACGGTGTACATCGCCAACAAGGTGCGGATGCCACCGAAGCGATCCGCCAACGCACCACCCAGCGGACGCATCAGGCTGCCACCGAACACGCAGGCAGCGGTGTAGTAACCCGCCGCGACAGGACTCAGGCCGTATTGGTCGTTGAAGTAGCCGGGCAGGGCGCTGGCCAGGCCGATGAAGCCGCCGAAGGTCACGCTGTAGAAAAACATGAACCACCAACTGTCGCGGTCGCCAAGGGCCTTGAAGTAGTCGGCCATGGCTTTGGCCTTGGGCCGCTGCGGGGCGTTTTTTGCCAGCCAGGCGAACAGCACCAGCGTCAGGATCAATGGAATCAGGGCGAAACCGAAGACGTTGCTCCAGCCGAACGCCGCAGCCAGCACCGGGGCGATCAGCGCGGCGAACACGGTGCCGGAGTTCCCGGCGCCAGCGATGCCCATGGCCTTGCCCTGATGCTGCGGCGGATACCACTGCGACGCCAGTGGCAGTGCGACGGCAAACGAAGCACCGGCCATGCCGAGGAACAGTCCCAGGATCAGCGCCTGTTCATAACTGTGGATGCCGAGTTTCCATGCGCCGAACAGCGCGCAGATCACGATCACCTGACCGATCAGGCCAGCGGTTTTCGGCGACAGACGATCGGCCAGCATGCCCATCACAAAGCGCAGCACCGCGCCGGCGAGAATCGGTGTCGCCACCACCAGACCACGTTGTTGTGTGGTCAAGTGCAGGTCGGCGGCGATCTGCACCGCCAACGGACCGAGCAGGTACCAGACCATGAAACTCAGGTCGAAATACAGGAACGCTGCGAACAGGGTCGGGGTGTGGCCGGATTTCCAGAAGCTTGAATTCATCGCGCACCTCAGCTGAAAAGAGTCTCGAAAGGAGTCACAGCAGGTGGCGCGCCGCCACGGCCGCACCACCGGCCCCGGGCTGTGGGGCCAAAACGCAAAAACGCCGCTACCTGGTTCGCCGATGTGGGCGAGCGGGGTGAGCGACGTCTTTGTCGTGGGTGGGGCAACCGCCGTTGGTTACCTGTGCGGAATACTTAGCGAGATTTGTGCCAATAAGTGAAATGGCGTCGCGGCCTTCGCGAGCAAGCCCGCTCCCACAGGGAATGCATTTCAAAGTGGAACCCCGACCTGCTTCACAGGAGATCGCGTTCCAAATGTGGGAGCGGGCTTGCTCGCGAAGGGGCCGGGAAAGCCAGCGCAGGCCTTCAGCCCAGCAACTCACTCATGGCAATGATCTGCTCCGCCACCTGAATCAGCTTCTGCTGGCGACTCATGGCCTGTCGGCGCATCAGGGTGTAGGCCTCTTCCTCGTTGCAGTCCTTCATTTTCATCAGCAGCCCTTTGGCCAGTTCGATGCGTTTGCGCTCGGCCAATTGCTGGTCGCGGGCCAGCAGTTGCGCGCGCAAGGCCTGATCGCTTTCGAAACGCGCCATGGCCACATCGAGAATCGGCTGCAGGCGCTGGGCGTGGATGCCCTCGACGATGTAGGCACTGACCCCGGACTTGATCGCCTGTCGCATCACCCCCGGGTCATGTTCGTCGGTGAACATCACGATCGGCCGGGGCTGGTCGCGGCTGACCAGCACCACTTGCTCCATGACATCGCGGCTCGGTGACTCGGTATCGATCAGGATCACGTCCGGGCGCACTGTTTCGACGCGGGCCGGCAGGTCGATGGTCAGACCGGACTCATCGATGACCTCGAAACCGGCCTCGGTCAGCGCGGCCTTCAGGCGCCCGACTTTTTTCGCGGTGTCGTTGATCAGCAGAATGCGCAGCATGTTGGCGGTCTCCTGTCAGCGGCGGGCGAGAAGGGCAGTGCTGTCGCTCAGGGCGTGCAGCTTGAAACTGCGGGCGTAACCAGCCGGATCGCTGCCGTCCCAGACTTTGCCATCGAGCAACTGGCTGCTGCGCATCTCCTTGCCCCACGCGGCGACACCGACGGCGGTGGCTGCTTCGCGGTAAATGTCCAGTTGCTGAACCTGGCGGGCCACCGCGAGGTAGTCGGGATCCTCGCGTAACAGGCCCCAACGGCGGAATTGGGTCATGAACCACATGCCGTCGGACAGGTACGGCAGATTCACCTCGCCGTTGCCGTGAAAGCGCAAGGCGTGCGGGTCCTGCCAGCGATTGCCGAGGCCATCGGCGTAATCACCGAGAAAACGCGGTTCGATGCAGGACAGCGGGGCGTCGAGGTATTCCGGGGCGCTCAGCAGCTGCGCGGTGCTGCGGCGGTTTTCCGGGTTTTGCTCGATGAAGCGGCTGGCCTCGAGGATCGCCATCACCAGCGCCCGTGCGGTGTTGGGGTATTGCTCGACGAACACGCGGGTGCAGCCGAGGACTTTTTCCGGGTGGTCAGGCCAGATGCTCTGGCTGGTAGCGAGGGTGAACCCCAGATCCTGCTGCACGGCGGCGGCCGCCCACGGTTCACCGACGCAGAAGCCATCGATGCGCCCGGCTTGCAGGTGAGCGACCATTTGCGGCGGCGGCACCACCACGCTGTCGACGTCCTGCAACGGATGAATGCCCTGACTCGCCAGCCAGTAATACAGCCACATCGCATGGGTGCCGGTGGGAAAGGTCTGGGCGAAGGTCAGTTTTGCGCGGGTTTGGTGCGCCTGCCGATCCAGCGCTTCAGGACTGGTCACGCCCAGTTGCTGCAAACCGTGGGACAGGTTGAGGCTCTGGCCGTTCTGGTTCAGGCCCATCAGCACCGCCATGTCGCTCGGCGCCACGCCACCGATGCCCAGATGCACCGCGTAAATCAGCCCATACAGGCTGTGGGCCACATCCAGCTCACCGCTGACCAGTTTGTCGCGCAAGGTCGCCCAGGACGCCTGGCGCTTGAGGTTGATCGTCAGGCCGTAGGGCTGGGCAAAGCCCTGTGTTGCGGCCACGACCACCGAGGCGCAATCGCTCAGGGCCATGAAGCCGAGGTTGATCACGCTTTTTTCCGGAGCATCACTGCCGTTGACCCAGGCCAGCGGCCCGACGGACGAATCACTCATATAAAGCCACCCTCAAAAAAAACGCCGTCCCAGGCTTTGCTAAGGCAAAACCTCCGAACGACGCCATTGTCCGTTCCCGCACGCCGCCATTGGCCTGTGGGCTGATACCCCTGAAAGTGCAAGGCATATGCCAGTCAGGCGGATTTGCCTGTGCGCCTCGCGCCGGGGGACGTTGCCCGGCTATAATCGCCGCCTCTTTTCGCCGCCCGAGTCATCGCCGCCCATGTACACCCTGGCCCGTCAGCTGTTGTTCAAACTTTCCCCGGAAACCTCCCACGATCTGTCGCTGGATCTGATCGGCGCGGGTGGGCGTTTGGGCCTCAACGGCATGCTGTGCAAGAAGCCGGCGAATGTGCCGGTGACGGTCATGGGCCTGGACTTCCCGAACCCGGTGGGTCTGGCGGCCGGTCTGGACAAGAACGGCGCGGCCATCGACGGTTTCTCGCAACTGGGTTTCGGTTTTGTCGAAATCGGCACCGTGACCCCGCGTCCGCAGCCGGGCAACCCGAAACCACGGATCTTCCGTCTGCCGGAAGCCGAGGCGATCATCAATCGCATGGGCTTCAACAACCTCGGTGTGGATAACCTGCTGGCGCGGGTCGCGGCGGCCAAATACAAGGGCGTGCTGGGGATCAACATCGGCAAGAACTTCGACACCCCGGTCGAGCGCGCGGTGGATGACTACCTGATCTGCCTGGACAAGGTGTATGCCCACGCCAGCTATGTCACGGTCAACGTCAGCTCGCCGAACACCCCGGGCCTGCGCAGTCTGCAGTTCGGTGATTCGCTCAAGCAGTTGCTGGCGGATCTGGCCACGCGCCGCGCCGAACTGGCCCTGCGCCACGGCAAGCACGTACCGCTGGCGATCAAGATCGCTCCGGACATGACCGACGAAGAAACGGCGCAGGTGGCTCAGGCACTGATCGAAACCGGAATGGACGCAGTGATCGCCACCAACACCACCCTGAGTCGCGTCGGCGTCGAAGGCATGGAGCACGGTGACGAGGCGGGCGGTCTGTCCGGCGCTCCCGTGCGTGAGAAGAGCACGCATACCGTGAAGGTATTGGCTGGTGAGCTGGGTGGTCGGTTGCCGATCATCGCGGCCGGTGGCATCACCGAAGGCAAGCATGCGGCCGAGAAGATCACCGCGGGTGCGAGTCTGGTGCAGATTTACTCGGGCTTCATCTATAAGGGCCCGGCGCTGATTCGTGAATCGGTGGACGCGATCGCTGCCTTACGCTGATCCCATTGTGGGAGCGGGCTTGCTCGCGAAAGCGCTGTTTCAGTCAACATTTGCGGTGGCTGACACGACGCTTTCGCGAGCAAGCCCGCTCCCACAGGTTATGTGTG
Organism: Pseudomonas sp. MWU347; assembly: GCF_017947305.1. Classification (NCBI taxonomy): domain Bacteria; kingdom Pseudomonadati; phylum Pseudomonadota; class Gammaproteobacteria; order Pseudomonadales; family Pseudomonadaceae; genus Pseudomonas; species Pseudomonas sp. MWU347. The sequence goes on along the minus strand of NZ_JAFGZB010000005.1, from coordinate 504,932 downwards.
CAGTTCAAATGATTTGCGGGCATAAAAAAGGGCTCCTCGAAGGAGCCCCTGGGCCGCAGCCCGCCGTCCGGGAAGGACGTGCATGGTAAGTCGCTAAAAATTCAGATTGTCGTGTTGCAATAAGTGCCCTGTGTCAGCCGACGGCGTGAAGTTCGTTGAGTCTGTGGATCCCCGCAGTGCCGGTCATACCGTCCCAGTTGTCGCCGCGTCCTTCTCGCCAGCCGTTGATCCAGGCTTGGCGTACCGACGGTAGAGTAAATGGGCAAAGCTCGCGGGATTTGCCACCAACGCCATATTGATATCCGCGCAAAAATGCTCTTTCCAACGGATCACGCTTAAGTCTTCTCATAGGGTGTTTCCCTCACTTGTTGACTGTTTTCGTCGCGTTGACCTCAACCGAGGTCTGGCAGAAAAAACTCTGCCGTTGGGCGGCTCGCTGCCGGCGTGGCGAGCCAAGGTGTTGACGCCGTTGCGACGTCAACCTGTGGTCAGTTCTAACCAATGAGTCACACCGAGGGAATGATCGTTTTGTCATAAGGACGTAACGAAAATAGTGCTACAGCCATAAGTAACGACGGGTTTCATGAACGTTTTTTCAGCAAACCCCGGTATGATCGGCCCCGCACTGGATGATGGGGTTAATCCTTTAGTGAGAATGACCCACGTTTACGCTGGGGTAATATTCGACGAAGGGTTGCTTTGAGTCATTTTGTTTCATCAACTTTAATACCTGTCCTTGCATCTAAGCTCTTTTAACCCGAGCAGCGGGGATGGAACGGCACACCTTCGTGCCACGCGGGCGCTCTTTTAGAAAAGCGCCTGATTGAAATCCGGATCGGCAATGCGTTGTCGATTCACTAGCCAAAGGCTCTGGAAATACCATGTCCGACCGTTTCGAACTCTTCCTCACTTGCCCCAAAGGCCTTGAAGGCCTGCTCATCGAGGAAGCCGTCGGGCTTGGCCTTGAAGACGCCCGCGAGCACACCTCCGCCGTGCGTGGCATGGCGACCATGGAAACCGCTTATCGCCTGTGCCTGTGGTCGCGTCTGGCCAACCGGGTGCTGCTGGTGCTCAAGCGCTTCCCGATGAAAGACGCTGAAGACCTGTACCACGGCGTGCTTGACGTCGAGTGGCAGGATCACATGCTCGCCGACGGCACTCTGGCCGTCGAATTCAGCGGCCACGGCTCGGGCATCGACAACACCCACTTCGGTGCGCTGAAAGTCAAAGACGCCATCGTCGACAAACTGCGTACCCCGCAAGGCGACCGTCCGTCGATCGACAAGCTCAACCCGGATCTGCGCATTCACCTGCGCCTGGATCGCGGCGAAGCGATCCTGTCCCTCGACCTTTCCGGCCACAGCCTGCATCAGCGCGGTTACCGCTTGCAGCAGGGCGCGGCGCCGCTGAAGGAAAACCTCGCGGCAGCGATCCTGATCCGTTCCGGCTGGCCGCGCATTGCGGCCGAAGGCGGCGCGCTGGCTGACCCGATGTGCGGTGTCGGTACGTTCCTCGTCGAAGCCGGGATGATCGCCGCCGACATGGCGCCGAACCTGCGCCGCGAGCAGTGGGGCTTTACCGCATGGCTCGGCCACGTTCCGGCGCTGTGGAAAAAACTCCATGAAGCAGCGGTCGAACGCGCCGCTGCCGGTCTGGCCAAGCCGCCGCTGTGGATTCGCGGTTACGAAGCCGACCCGCGGCTGATTCAGCCGGGCCGTAATAACGTCGAACGCGCCGGTCTGAGCGAGTGGATCAAGATCTATCAGGGCGAAGTCGCGACCTTCGAGCCGCGTCCGGACCAGAACCAGAAAGGCCTGGTGATCTGCAACCCGCCGTACGGCGAGCGTCTGGGCGACGAAGCCAGCCTGCTCTATCTCTACCAGAACCTCGGCGAGCGCCTGCGACAGGCCTGCCTGAACTGGGAAGCGGCGGTATTCACCGGCGCCCCGGATCTGGGCAAGCGCATGGGCATTCGCAGCCACAAACAGTATTCGTTCTGGAACGGCGCGCTGCCGTGCAAACTGTTGCTGATCAAGGTGCTGCCGGACCAGTTCGTCACCGGCGAGCGGCGGACTCCGGAACAGCGTCAGGCCGAGCGCGAGCAAGCAGCCTACGATCAGACCCCGAACGAGCCGCAAGAGCGCAAGTTCAACAAGAACGGCAACCCGATCAAACCGACGCCAGCCCCGGCGCCAGTGGTCGAGCAGCCGCGCCTGAGCGAAGGCGGGCAGATGTTTGCCAACCGCCTGCAGAAAAACCTCAAGGCGATGAGCAAGTGGGTCAAGCGCGAAGGCATCGACTGCTACCGCGTCTACGATGCCGACATGCCGGAATACGCCATGGCCATCGACCTGTACCACGACTGGGTGCACGTGCAGGAATACGCCGCGCCGAAGTCGATCGATCCGGAAAAGGCCTCGGCGCGCATGTTCGATGCCCTGGCGGCGATCCCGCAGGCGCTGAACGTCGACAAGAGCCGCGTGGTGGTCAAACGCCGCGAGCGGCAGAGCGGCACCAAGCAATACGAGCGTCAGGCGGCGCAGGGCAAGTTCAATGAGGTCAGCGAAGGCGGCGTCAAGCTGCTGGTGAACCTCACTGACTATCTCGACACCGGGCTGTTCCTCGATCACCGGCCAATGCGCATGCGCATTCAGAAAGAGGCGGCCGGCAAGCGCTTCCTCAATCTGTTCTGCTACACCGCGACCGCCAGTGTGCATGCGGCCAAGGGCGGTGCGCGCAGCACCACCAGCGTCGACCTGTCGAAGACTTACCTCGACTGGGCGCGGCGCAACCTGTCGCTGAACGGCTTCTCCGACAAGAACCGTCTGGAGCAGGGCGACGTGATGGCGTGGCTGGAAAGCAGCCGCGACGAGTACGACCTGATCTTCATCGACCCGCCGACCTTCTCCAACTCCAAGCGCATGGAAGGTATCTTCGACGTGCAGCGTGATCAGGTGCAGTTGATCGACCTGGCCATGGCACGTCTGGCGCCGGGTGGCGTGCTGTACTTCTCCAACAACTTCCGCAAGTTCCAGCTGGAGGAGAACCTGGCCGAGCGTTACGCGGTCGAGGAAATCAGCGCGCAGACCATCGATCCGGATTTTGCCCGTAACACCAAGATCCACCGCGCCTGGAAAATCACGGCTCGTTGACGCTTGGGCGGGTTGGATCCACAGAGCCTTGATTTTTAAAGGCTCTTGGATCCGATCAGCGCTAGCCAAATTAATGGCTAATAGCTATAACTCAACTCATGGCCAATGGGGTTTTTCCCCCCGAAACAATGGCGTCGTGAGTTGCCCCTATGTCGTTGCACCCCGTGCGCCCAAAGATTCTGGGTTTTATCAGCGAAGACGTCTCGGCCTGGCTGGTCGCGCTGCTGGTATTGCTCGCCGGCGGGATTCTCACGGGGCTGCTCGCCTGGGCCACCCTCAATCAGTTTCACCATCAACTGCGCCAACGCTTCCAGCTGCTGGCCAATGAGCGTTACAGCCGCATCGAAGAACGTTTCCAGGATCAGGAACAGCGTCTCGACGGCCTGCGCCGTTTCTTCGCCAACTCCGATTCGGTCTCACGCAGCGAATTCGACGGCTATGCCAAACCGCTTCTATTACGCACCCAGGCCTATTCCTATGCGCCGCGGGTCAGCCGTGCCGAACGCCCGGCGGTCGAACAGGCCGTGCGTAACGAAGGCTTCAGTACCTTCACCTTTCGTGAACTGAACGCTGACGATCAGTTGCAGACCGCCGCTGATCGCCCCGAATACGTACCGGTGATCTACACCCAGAGCCTCAGTCGCTTGCCCACACCGCTGGGTTACGACTTGCTGGCGCAACCGCTGCGCCGGGCGACGCTGGAACGCGCCGACCGCACCGGGCACATGGTGGTGTCGCAGCCATTGCATCTGGTGGGGATTGATCCGGCGTATGCCCGGGGCGTCTTGCTGCTGGCGCCGGTCACCCGTGAAGGGGCGCTGAAAGGGCCGCCGCAAGGCTATGTGATGGCGGTGATCAGCATGCAGCAGTTGCTGGCCGACGGACTGCCGGAGGAGCACCAGGATTTCCTCAATGTCCGCATTCTCGACCTGTCCACCGATGAACAGCATGAAGTGCTCTACGAGTCCGCCAACCAGGCCGGGGCCAGTGATCTGTCCGCCACACGTCTGTTGCGCATGGCCGACCATGACTATCAAGTGGATATGCAGCCCAGCGAAGCGTTTCTGCAGGCCAACCATTCGTCAATCAGCAGCCTGGTGGTGCTGGGGGCGCTGCTGAGTCTGTTGCTCAGCGCACTGCTTTACGTGCTGGTCAGTCAACGCCAGCGCGCCTTGCGCATGGTCGAACTGCGCACGCAGGAACTGCACGCCCGCGAGCAGGAATTGCGCGGCACCCACGGTCAGTTGCGTGGCGTGCTGAATGCCGCAACCCAGGTGGCAATCATCGCCACCGACCTGCGCGGGGTGATCAACACCTTCAACCCCGGCGCCGAACAGATGCTCGGCTACAGCAGCGCTGATGTGGTCGGCCACATGACTCTGGAGAACCTGCATCTGCCGCGAGAGCTGGCCGCGCGTTCGGCGGAGTTGAGTGCGCGTTATGGCAAGAGCATTCCGACCTGCCACGCGATGCTGGTCGAGGGCGGCGAGGTCGGCGGTCATGAGGCGCGTGAGTGGACGCTGGTGCGCAGCGACGGCAGTCATCTGCCGGTGAACATGCTCGCCACCCCGGTGCTCGATGAGCAGGGGTTGTGGGTCGGGCATCTGGCGATCTGCATCGACATCACCGAGCGCAAGCGCGTACACGAGGCGCTGGCGGCGCGCGATGTATTGCTGAAAAAGCTCAGCGCGCACGTGCCCGGCGGCATCTATCAATTCAAGATGGAGTTCGACGGGCGCTTCAGCGTGATCTACGCCAGCGATGGCATCCGCGAGATCTACGAGCTGGAGCCGGACGTGCTGCTGCTCAATGCCGAGGCGATTTTCACCCGCATCCATCCACAAGACGTCTCGCGAGTGCGCAGCTCGATCCGTGCTTCGGCAGACAGCCTCAGCCCATGGCGCGAGGAATACCGTGTGCAGTTGCCCGAGCGCGGCCTGCGCTGGGTGCGCGGCGAGGCGACGCCGGAAGAGCTGCCGGGCGGCGGCGTGCTGTGGCACGGCTACATCTCGGACATTTCCGACTTGAAACGGGTGGAAGAGGAATTGCGGGCGCTGTCGGTCACCGACTCGCTGACCGGCATCCACAACCGCCGCTACTTCCAGGAACGCCTGACCACCGAAATGGCCCGGGTCGAACGCGGCGGTGGCGAGCTGTCGGTGATCATGCTCGACATCGACCACTTCAAACGCATCAACGACCAGTACGGCCATGCCGTGGGCGACCGGGTGCTGCAGGCGGTGTGCGAGCGCATCGGCCATCGTTTACGGCGGACTGATGTGTTCTGTCGCCTGGGCGGCGAGGAGTTCATGGTGCTGTGCCCGGACATCGACGGCGAGCATGCGTACATGCTGGCGGTGGAATTGTGGCAAGGCCTGCGCAGCGCGCCGGTGGATGTGGTCGGGGTGGTGACGGCCAGTTTCGGCATCGCCAGCTGGCGCCCGGGGGAGGGCGCGGATGCGCTGCTGCTGCGCGCGGATTCGGGGGTGTATGCGGCGAAGCAGGGCGGGCGCGATCGGGTCGAGCAGATGAGCTGAGCCTTGGCACGATCTACCTGTGGGAGCGGGCTTGCTCGCGAAAGCGGTGTGTCAGCCAGCAAAAATACTGACTGATCTGACGCCTTCGCGAGCAAGCCCACTCCCACATTAGAGCGGCTGTGTTTTTACAGGGCCGAAGCGGTCTGCGGCAGGCGCGGCTGCTTGTACAGATCCAGCAGCACCTGATCCAGCACCGACGACGCGCCGAACGGCGCCTTGTCGTTGAGGATCGCCACCACCGCCCAGGTATTGCCGTTGACGTCGCGGCTGAAGCCGGCGATGGCGCGCACGGTGTTCAGGGTGCCGGTCTTGACGTGGGCCTCGCCGCGCATCGCGGTGGTCTTCAGGCGTTTGCGCATGGTGCCGTCGGTGCCGGCAATCGGCAGCGAGCTGATGTACTCGGCGGCGTACGGGCTGTGCCAGGCGGCTTGCAGCATGTTGGCCATCTCGCGGGCGCTGACGCGTTCGGCGCGCGACAGCCCGGAGCCGTTCTCCATCACCAGGTGCGGCGCGGTGATACCTTTCTTCGCCAGCCACTGGCGGACTACGCGTTGTGCGGCCTTGGCGTCGTCACCGTCGGCTTCGTTGCGGTACTTCTGACCGAGGCTCAGGAACAGCTGCTGAGCCATGGTGTTGTTACTGTATTTGTTGATGTCGCGGATGATTTCCGCCAGATCCGGCGAGTAGGCGCGGGCCAGCAGCTTGGCGCTGCTCGGGGTCGCGGCGAGGCGATCCTTGCCCTGGATGCTGCCGCCCAGTTCCTTCCAGATCGCACGCACGGCACCGGCGGTGTAGGTCGCGTGGTCGAGCAGCGACAAATAAGTCTGCGAGCTGCAGCCATCTCCCAATTGACCGGCGACGGTCACGGTCACGCTGCCGTCAGGCTGGGTCACCGGGTTGTAGCGCACACCACCGGTGCACTGCTTGGAGTTGAGCGCCTTGACCGTATTTTCGATACGCACGCTGGCAATCGGCGGCTCCACCGAGATCAGCACCCGGCCCCCGTCATTGCGCGCGACGAAGCGCAGGGCCTTGAGGTTGACCAGCAGCGAGTCCGGTTTGACCAGGAACGGCTTGTTCTCGTCATTGCCGTCGTCGTTGAACTCGGGCAGTTGCGGCTGGATGAAGAAGCTGCGGTCGAGGATCAGGTCGCCGGTGACCTGGGTCACGCCGTTGGCGCGGAGGTCGCGCATCAGCAGCCAGAGTTTTTCCATGTTCAGCTTCGGATCGCCGCCGCCCTTGAGGTACAGGTTGCCGTTGAGAATGCCGCCACTGAGGTCGCCGTCGGTGTAGAACTCGGTTTTCCACTGATGGTTGGGGCCGAGCATTTCCAGCGAGGCGTAGGTGGTGACCAGTTTCATGGTCGAGGCCGGGTTGACCGAGACGTCGGCGTTATACACGGTCGGATTGCCCGGGCCGTCGAGCGGAATCATCACCAGCGACAGTGCAGTCGGCTGCAGCTTGCTGGCCTTGAGGGCTTTTTCGACGTTAGGGGTGAGGGCGGTATTGATAGTGGCAGCGGCAACCGGCAGGGCCAGGGGCAGAAGAAGGCCGGCGAGAAAGAGAGGACGCAACGATTTGATCATATGAAATAAAACCCTGCAGAAGAGGGGGAAAATAACGAGGGCATGGATGAAAAAGCCCTCAGTGGTCATGAAAGTGTCGGCATTATGCCCCAAGGTGTAACAGCTTGTGCCTTGCCCGGGGCGGCCATTTCGTTATTTTTTTTACAGGCGGTCGGCCACCGTACCCAGAGAGTCGGGCAATTGACCGCTTAAACTGGTAAAGTGCCGGCCGTTATTACTTAAGAGGATTGTTCCAATGGCGACTAACCGTTCCCAGCGTCTGCGCAAAAAACTGTGCGTCGATGAATTTCAAGAGCTGGGTTTCGAACTGAACCTGGGCTTCAAAGAAGACCTGTCCGAAGAAGCCATTGACGCTTTCCTCGAAGCATTCATCAAAGAAGCCATGGAAGCCAACGGTCTGGGCTATGTCGGCGGCGACGACTTCGGTCTGGTTTGCCTGCAGAAGCGTGGCTCGGTCAACGAAGAGCAGCGCGCTGCCGTTGAAGCCTGGCTGAAAAACCGTAGCGAACTGACCGGCATGACCGTCAGCCCGCTGCTGGACGTATGGTATCCGGAAAAGCCGATCAACGCGGCCAAGTGATACTGAAAAAAACGGCGACCTGAGGGTCGCCGTTTTTTTATGCCTGGGTTTTGCGCCAGTTGAGGATCAGCAAGGTCAGTACCCCCGCGACAATCCCCCAGAACGCCGAGCCGATGGAAAACAGCGTCAGCCCCGACGCCGTGACCATGAAGGTGATCAGCGCTGCCTCGCGTTCCTTGACCTCGGTCATGGCAATGCTCAGGCCATTGATGATCGAGCCGAACAGCGCCAGCGCGGCAATCGACAGCACCAGTTCTTTTGGCAACGCGGCAAACAGCGCCGCCAACGTAGCGCCGAATACGCCGGCAATCCCGTAAAAAATCCCGCACCAGACGGCGGCGGTGTAGCGTTTGTTGCGATCCTCATGGGCGTGCGGCCCGGTACAGATCGCCGCGCTGATCGCCGCGAGGTTGATGCCGTGGGAGCCGAATGGCGCCAGCAACAGCGAGGCGATGCCGGTGCTGGTGATCAGTGGCGAGGCGGGCACGTTGTAGCCGTCGGCGCGCAGCACGGCGATGCCGGGCATGTTCTGCGAAGTCATCGCCACCACGAACAACGGAATGCCGATGCTGATGGTCGCGGCCAGCGAGAAGTGCGGCGTGGTCCAGACTGGCGTCGCCAGTTCCAGGTGGAAACCGCTGAAATCCAGCAGGCTCATGAAGCCCGACAGCGCGGTGCCGATCAGTAGCGCAGCCAGTACCGCGTAACGCGGTGACAGCCGTTTGACCAGCAGATAAGTGAAGAACATCCCTAGCACCAGCCCGGTGCGGTGTTGCGCGGCGACGAAGATTTCGCTGCCGATCTTGAACAGAATCCCCGCCAGCAACGCTGCCGCCAGCGACGCCGGGATCTTCTTCACCAAGCGTTCGAAGCTGCCGGTCAGCCCGCAAATCGTCACCAGCACCGCGCAGGTGATGTAGGCGCCAATGGCCTCGCCGTAGCTGACGCCACCGAGACTGGTGATCAACAACGCCGCGCCGGGCGTCGACCAGGCGATGGTGATTGGCGTGCGATAGCGCAGCGACAGGCCGATCGAGCACACCGCCATGCCGATCGAGATCGCCCAGATCCACGAGGAAATCTGCCCGCTGCTCAGGCCCGCCGCTTGCCCGGCCTGGAACATCAGCACCAGCGAACTGGTGTAGCCGGTCATCATCGCGATGAAACCGGCGACGATGGCCGAGGGCGAAGTGTCGGCGAGGGGGCGCAGGCGGGTGTAGGTGGCGTCGTTCATGACGGCGGTGTTCCTTATACAGATGGAGATGTCCGCAATTACCCATGAATCCCTGGGGGAGCGGGCTTGCTCGCGAAAGCGCTGGGCCAGTAAAGGCAGATGTCGCCTGACACACCGCCTTCGCGAGCAAGCCCGCTCCCACAGGAGAGTTGTGTTCTGGCTGCGGATTATGCGATCAAGCCTAAACTCAATCGTAACGGATCGTTGCAATACAGCCGTGGTCACAAACAGCCATACAGTCGTGTTGCCACCATCCATTGTGTACAATCGCGCTGTTTTTTACGCGATACTTGCCAGCGACCTACTGTGCCGTATTACAGTCACGGTCTATTCGCCGCAGTTCTCCCGACTCGAGTGCCCATGAACGAACAGTTGCAACCCCTCAAGAAACAACCGCGAGCAGGCAAAGCCGGCCGCAGCGGAACCCAGGACGATATTGTCTACGCACATATCTTCGAGGCTATCCTCGAACAGCGTCTGGCGCCCGGCACAAAATTGAGCGAAGAAGCGCTGGGGGAAATCTTCGGGGTCAGCCGCACCATCATTCGCCGCGCGCTGTCGCGTCTGGCCCATGAAGGCGTGGTCCTGTTGCGGCCGAACCGTGGCGCGGTGGTCGCCAGCCCGAGCGTTGAAGAAGCACGTCAGGTGTTCATGGCCCGCCGTCTGGTGGAGCGCGCGATTACCGAACTGGCCGTGCAGCACGCCACCGCCGAGCAGATCGCCGAATTGCGTCAGATGGTCAACGACGAGCGCGACAGTTTCTCCCGTGGCGATCGCGGTGCCGGTATCCGTCTGTCGGGCGAATTCCATCTGAAACTAGCCGAAGCGGCGAAGAACGCGCCACTGATCAGCTTCCAGCGCAGCCTGGTCTCGCAGACCTCGCTGATCATCGCCCAGTATGAAAGCGGCAACCGCTCGCATTGCTCCTACGACGAGCACACTCAGTTGATCGACGCCATCGAAGCGCGCAACGGTGAGCTGGCAGTGGACCTGATGATGCATCACATGGATCACATCGACAGCAAGCTCAACCTCGATGAGGAGAGTGCGTCGGATGATTTGCATGCGGTGTTCTCGCATTTGTTGCAGACCAAGAAGCCTGGGCGCCCTGCGGCGAAACTCTGACTGATACCGAGTCGCGGCCTTCGCGAGCAAGCCCGCTCCCACATTGGATCTTCAGTGAATATAAAATTTGGCATCGACTGAGATCCCCTGTGGGAGCGGGCTTGCTCGCGAATACGGTCTGATAGGCAACAAAAATCCCCCGGGGCTAACACCACCGGGGGATTTTTTATGCCTTGAAAAAACTCAGCGCTGATGCACCAAAGCCCCCGCCGCATACGTCTGCTGCACCGTGCGGTCATCGCCCAGTGTCATCAGCACAAACAACGTTTCGGCAATGTTGTTAGCCTGTTTCAGGCGATAGCTGAGCAGTGGCGTGGCGTTGTAATCCAGCACCAGGAAGTCCGCATCGGAACCCGGTTGCAGGTTGCCGATCTTGTCTTCCAGACGCAGTGCCCGCGCACCGCCCAGCGTCGCCAGGTACAGCGACTTGAACGGACTCAACCGCGCACCCTGCAACTGCATGACTTTGTAGGCTTCGTTCAGCGTTTGCAGCAGCGAGAAGCTGGTGCCGCCGCCGACGTCAGTGCCGAGACCGACGTTGAGCTTGTGCTTCTCGGCCATCGGCAGATTGAACAAACCACTGCCGAGGAAGAAGTTCGAGGTCGGGCAGAACGAGATCGCCGAGCCGGTTTCCGCCAGTCGCGCACATTCGTCGTCGCACAGGTGCACGCCGTGGGCGAACACCGAGCGTTCGCCGAGCAGCTTGTAGTGATCGTAAACGTCGAGGTAACCCTTGCGCTCCGGGAACAGTTCCTTGACCCACTCGATTTCCTTAAGGTTTTCGCTGATGTGGGTCTGCATGTACAGATCCGGGTATTCGGTCAACAGCTGGCCGGCGAGGGTCAGTTGCTCCGGGGTGCTGGTAGGAGCGAAACGCGGGGTGACCGCGTAGTGCAGGCGGCCCTTGCCATGCCAGCGTTCGATCAGCGCCTTGCTCTCGACGTAGCTCGATTCGGCGGTGTCGGTCAGATAGTCCGGCGCGTTGCGGTCCATCATCACCTTGCCGGCGATCATCCGCAGGTCGAGCTTCTCGGCCGCCTCGAAGAATGAGTTCACCGACTGCGGGTGCACGCTGCCGAATACCAGCGCGGTGGTGGTGCCGTTGCGCAGCAGTTCCTTGATGAAGATATCGGCCACGTCGTCGGCGTGGGCCTTGTCACCGAACTGGCTTTCGCACGGGAAGGTGTAGGTGTTGAGCCAATCCAGCAGTTGCTCGCCGTAGGCCCCGACCATGCCGGTTTGCGGCAGGTGGATGTGGGTGTCGATGAAGCCCGGGGTGATCAGCGCGTCCTGATAGTGGGTGATCTCGATGTCCGCCGGCAGGGTCGGCAGCAGGTCGCTGGCGTGGCCGAGGGCGCTGATCTTGCCGCCATCGACCACCAGCAGGCCGTCCTCGAAATATTCGTAGGAGGCTTCGATCCCGACTTCGGCGGGGTCGGCGATGCTGTGCAGGATGGCGGCGCGGTAGGCTTTGCGAGTCAGAGGCATGAGGGTTCTCTAATCAGTTTGAGGCTTTGAGTTTGGCGGCCTGACTGCGCCGCGAAACCGGCAGCAGTCTGGCAATCGGTTCGGCGCTGGCGCTGTGCTGGCCGAAATTGGCGTTATAGGTGGCGATGATTTCGCCGGCGATGGAGATGGCGATTTCCACAGGCAGTTTGCCTTTGACTTCGCCAATGCCCATCGGGCAGCGCATGCGTTGCACGACGCCGCTGTCGAAACCGCGATCACGCAGGCGATGTTCGAACTTGGCCCGTTTGGTCTTCGAACCGATCAGGCCGAAGTAAGCGAAGTCGTCGCGCTTGAGGATCGCGGCAGTGAGTTCCAGGTCGAGCTGATGGTTGTGGGTCATGACGATGCAATAGCTGCCGGCGGGCAGATCGTCGATTTCATCCACAGGCTCTTCGGCGACGATTTTACGCACGCCGTGGGGGATCTGTTCGGGGAATTCCTCTTCCCGCGAATCGATCCAGCGCACCCGGCACGGCAGGCTGGCGAGCAACGGTACCAGCGCACGGCCGACGTGCCCGGCGCCGAACACCGCGATCTGCGCCTGCACCTGGCCCATCGGTTCGAACAGCAACACGGTGGCGCCGCCGCAGCACTGGCCGAGGCTGGCGCCGAGGCTGAAGCGCTCCAGATGGGTGTCCTGCTTGCCGCTGGCGAGCATCTCGCGGGCGATCTGCATGGCTTTGTATTCCAGATGCCCGCCACCGATGGTGTCGAAGGTCTGTTTCGCGCTGACGACCATCTTCGAGCCGGCGTTGCGCGGGGTCGAGCCAAGTTCTTCGATGATCGTCACCAGAACGCAGGGTTCGCCCTGGTTCTGCAGGTCGGCGAGGGCGTCGATCCAGTTGTACATAGTTCACCCCTACAACATCGTTGTCTGTTCGGGCCTATTCGCGAGCAGGGCTCACTCCTACAGTTGAATTGCATTCCCCTGTAGGAGTGAGCTTGCTCGCGAAGGCCGCGCCTCGGTCCTAGAGCGGAGCCAGCTCGGTTTCAGCTTCGACCGCTTTCACCGTCTTGAGCTGACGCATCTGCTCACACCCCCACAACACCCGCTCCGGGGTCGCCGGCGCATCGATCTGCGGCTGATGCTTATAGTCACCGAGGCTCGCCACCGCGTCCTTGATCGCGCACCACGCGGCAATCCCGAGCATGAACGGCGGCTCACCCACAGCCTTGGAATGGAACACCGTGTCTTCCGGGTTCTTGCGGTTCTCCACCAGCTTCACCCGCAGGTCCAGCGGCATGTCCGCCACGGCCGGGATCTTGTAGCTGGCCGGGCCGTTGGTCATCAGCTTGCCCTTGTTGTTCCAGACCAGCTCTTCCATGGTCAGCCAGCCCATGCCCTGGACGAAACCGCCCTCGACCTGACCGATGTCGATCGCCGGGTTCAACGAGGCGCCGACGTCGTGGAGGATGTCGGTACGCAGCATCTTGTACTCGCCGGTCAGGGTGTCGACGATCACTTCGCAGCACGCCGCACCGAAGGCGAAGTAGTAGAACGGCCGACCCCGGGCCTGGCTGCGGTCGTAGTAGATTTTCGGGGTCTTGTAGAAGCCGGTGCTCGACAGCGAGACCTGATTGAAATACGCCAGTTGAATCAGCGCCTCGAAGGTCATGATGTGGTCACGCACGCGCACATGGCCGTTGTGGAATTCCACGTCTTCTTCGCTGACCTTGTAGTGCCGCGCGGCGAATTCCACCAGACGCTGCTTGATGATCTCGGCAGCGTTCTGCGCCGCTTTACCGTTCAGGTCAGCGCCGCTGGAAGCCGCAGTCGGCGAGGTGTTCGGCACTTTGTCGGTGTTGGTCGCGGTGATCTGCACCCGATCCATTTCCACCTGGAACACTTCGGCCACCACCTGCGCGACTTTGGTGTTGAGGCCCTGGCCCATTTCCGTGCCGCCGTGGTTCAGGTGGATGCTGCCGTCGGTGTAGACGTGGATCAGCGCGCCGGCCTGATTGAGGAAACTGGCGGTGAAGGAAATGCCGAACTTCACCGGGGTCAGCGCCAGGCCTTTTTTCAGGATCGGGCTGTTGGCGTTGTAGCGACGGATCGCTTCGCGGCGCTCGGCGTACTGGCTGCTTTCTTCCAGTTCGGCGGTCATTTCCTCGAGCATGTTGTGCTCGACGGTCTGGTAGTAGTGGGTGACGTTGCGCTCGGTCTTGCCGTAGTAGTTGGCCTTGCGCACGGCCAATGGATCGAGGTTGAGGTGACGGGCAATCGCGTCCATCACTTCTTCGATGGCGACCATCCCTTGCGGGCCGCCGAAACCACGGTAGGCAGTGTTCGACGCGGTGTTGGTCTTGCAGCGGTGACCATTGATGGTCGCGTCCCCAAGGTAGTACGAGTTGTCCGAGTGGAACATCGCCCGGTCAACGATCGACGCTGACAGGTCCGGCGAGCAGCCGCAGTTGCCAGCCAGGTCCATATTGATCCCGTGCAGACGCCCGGTGCTGTCGAAGCCGACGTCGTACTCGACGTAAAACGGGTGGCGCTTGCCGGTCATCAGCATGTCTTCGACCCGTGGCAGGCGCATCTTGGTCGGCTGCCCGGTGAGGTGCGCGATCACCGCGCACAGGCAGGCCGGGCTGGCGGCCTGGGTTTCCTTGCCGCCGAAACCACCGCCCATGCGGCGCATGTCGACGACGATCTTGTTCATCGACACGTCGAGCACTTCGGCCACCAGCTTCTGCACTTCGGTGGGGTTCTGCGTCGAGCAGTAGACGATCATGCCGCCGTCTTCGGTGGGCATCACCGAGGAGATCTGGGTTTCCAGATAAAAGTGTTCCTGACCGCCGATGTGCAGCGTGCCTTGAATGCGATGTTCGGCGGTGGCCAATGCCGAAGCCGAATCGCCACGCTGATGGGTGTGGCTGTCGAGCACGAAGTGGCGTTTGCGCAAGGCTTCGACCACGTCCAGCACCGGCTCCAGATCCTCGTACTCGATGATCGCCGCCATCGCCGCTTTGCGCGCGGTTTCCAGGTCTTTCGCGGCCACGGCCAGCACTGGCTGACCGACGAATTGCACGTCATCGATGGCCAGCAGGGGATCGCCCGGCAGCAGCGGGCCGATGTCTTTCAGGCCCGGCACGTCTTCATGGGTGATCGCAATGCGCACGCCTTCGAAGGCGTAGCAGGGCTTGGTGTCGATGCTGATGATTTTCGCGTGGGCGCGGTCCGACAGCCGTGCGTACACGTGCAGTTGATTGGGAAATTCCAGACGATCATCGATGTACTGCGCTTCACCGGACACATGCTTGGCGGCGCTGTCGTGCTTGACGCTGCGGCCGACACCGGTGGTCAGGTCCTTGGCGAACAGTTCCGCCAGTTCGGCTTGAGTCTTCTCTACGGCGTGATGGTTAGACATAAGCGGTCACCCGAGTCTCGATGTGCGGTGTTTGCAATTCGATGAAGTATTTGCGCAGCAGGTTCTGTGCGCTGAGCAGGCGATATTCCTTGCTGGCGCGGAAGTCCGAGAGCGGCGTGAAGTCTTCGGCCAGCGCAGTGCAGGCGCGTTCGATTACAGCGTTGTTGAACGGCTGGCCGAGCAGCACGGCTTCGCAGTGGGCGGCGCGTTTCGGAATCGCGGCCATGCCGCCGAACGCCATGCGCGCATCGCTGATCACGCCGTTTTCCACGCGCAGATTGAATGCGGCGCAGACGGCGGAGATGTCATCGTCCAGACGCTTGGAAACCTTGTAGGCGCGGAAACGCTGTTCGGCCGTGGCGCGCGGGACGATGATTTTCTCGATGAACTCGCTTTCCTGACGGGCGGTGACCTTGTAGTCGATGAAGTAATCTTCCAGGTTCAGCGTGCGCCGGGTTTCGCCTTTGCACAGCACCACTTGCGCGCCGAGGGCGATCAGCAGCGGTGGCGAGTCACCGATCGGCGAGGCGTTGCCGATGTTGCCGCCGAGGGTGCCTTGGTTGCGGATCTGCAGCGAGGCGAAGCGGTGCAGCAGTTCGCCGAAGTCCGGGTACTCGGCAGTCAGCGCTTCGTAGCAGTCGGAGAGGGCGGTGGCGGCGCCGATTTCGATACGGTCGTCGAAGGTTTCGATGCGCTTCATTTCGGCGACGTTGCCGACGTAGATCATCACCGGCAGGGTGCGATGGAACTGGGTGACTTCCAGCGCCAGATCGGTGCCGCCGGCCAGCAGCCGCGCTTGTGGGTAAGCGTCATACAGATCGGCCAGATCGGCGACGGTCAGCGGCACCAGGCAGCGTTTGTCGCCACTGTTGAGTTCGCCGATATCGGTCGGGGCGATGGCTTTGAGGCGGGCGATGGTCTCGGCTTCGCGGGCGTCGAACTGGTCCGGTTGCTTGCCACAGCAGGATTGTTCGGCGGCGGCGAGGATCGGCCGGTAGCCGGTGCAGCGGCAAAGGTTGCCGGCCAGCGCTTCGTGGGCCTTGGCCTGATCCGGTGCATCGCTGTTCTTTTGCAGGGCGAACAGCGACATGACGAAGCCGGGGGTGCAGAAGCCGCACTGTGAGCCGTGGCACTCGACCATGGCTTGCTGCACGCTGTGCAATTCGCCCTGGTGCTTGAGGTCTTCGACGCTGATCAGTTGTTTGCCGTGCAGCGACGACACAAAGGTCAGGCACGAGTTGAGGCTGCGATAGCGAATGTGTTCGCGGCCGGCGTCATCCGTTTGCAACTCGCCGACCACCACGGTGCAGGCGCCACAGTCGCCGCTGGCGCAGCCTTCTTTGGTGCCGGATTTGCCCACGTGTTCGCGCAGGTAATTGAGCACGGTCAGATTCGGGTCCAGGGCGTGCTCGCTACGGAGTTCCTGGTTAAGTAAAAACTGGATCACGGAAGGCCTCGCAGACTCATTATTGTTGTTAACCGACTTGAGCCGAATTTAGCAGGTCTGACTTTTCGGTCAATGGTTTTCTGACTTAAAGGTCAGGAAAAACGGTTTTGTCGATTAACGCGTGCTCTATTGAGTATTGACCCTGAGCGGATCCACTGCCTTTTTGCTTGAATCGTGCCAAAAAGCGCCGTGCGGGCACTCCGCCATGCACCTGCATTTGCGCTACACTGCGCCGCTTGTGCAGATCGAAGAGTTTGAAGGACAACCATGACGTTCAAGGCGCCGGACAGCCTCGCCGAGCAAATTGCTCACCACCTCGCCGAACGCATCATTCGCGGCGAAATGAAGCCGGGAGAGCGCATTCAGGAACAGAAGGTCACGCTGGCCCTCAATGTCAGCCGCGGATCGGTCCGCGAAGCCCTGCTGATCCTCGAGCGCCGACACCTGATCGCGATCCTGCCGCGACGTGGCGCCCATGTCACCGAACTCACCGCGCACAAGGTGCAGAGCCTGTGCACGCTGATGAGCGAGCTGTACATCCTGCTCGGCAATGCGGTCGCGAATGGCTGGCAGACCCAGGCCGACATGGCGCCGTTCGTGCAGATCCAGCAGCGCCTGACCGCCAGCTACGAGCGTCAGGACATCCGCACCTTCGTCGACGACAGCTTCGCCGTGATGCGCGCTGCGTACCCGTTTGCCAACAACCCGTACCTGCAAGAGACCGTCGAGAACCTGCAGCCGGCCATGAGCCGTGCGTACTTCCTCGCCCTCGAACAGCGCAAGGCCGAAATGAGCGAGTTTCTCGAACTGTTCGAACGCCTGCTGGCCGCTGTGCTCGCCCGTGATTTGCCGCAGATCCGCATCGTGCTGACGGCTTATGCCCAGCGCAGCTGCGATCTGGTGGTCTCCGCCCTGACGGTTGCCTGAGCGTGCGGCTGAAGTGCATCAAACTGGCGGGGTTCAAGTCCTTCGTCGACCCGACCACGGTGAACTTCCCCAGTAACATGGCGGCGGTCGTCGGGCCGAACGGTTGCGGCAAGTCGAACATCATCGACGCCGTACGCTGGGTGATGGGCGAGAGTTCGGCGAAGAACCTGCGTGGTGAGTCGATGACCGACGTCATCTTCAACGGCTCGACCAGCCGCAAACCGGTGAGCCAGGCGAGCATCGAGCTGGTGTTCGACAACTCCGCCGGCACGCTGTTGGGCGAATACGCGGCTTACGCGGAGATTTCCATCCGTCGTAAGGTGACCCGCGACAGCCAGACGACTTATTACCTCAACGGCACCAAATGCCGTCGTCGCGACATTACCGATATCTTCCTCGGCACCGGTCTGGGCCCGCGCAGCTACTCGATCATTGAGCAGGGGATGATCTCCAAGCTGATCGAGTCCAAGCCTGAAGACTTGCGCAACTTCATCGAAGAAGCGGCAGGCATCTCCAAGTACAAGGAGCGCCGGCGCGAGACCGAAAACCGCATCCGCCGCACCCACGAAAACCTTGCGCGTCTGACCGACCTGCGTGAAGAGCTTGAGCGTCAGCTCGAACGTTTGCACCGGCAGGCCGAGTCCGCCAAGAAGTATCAGGAATACAAAAACGAAGAGCGCCAGCTCAAGGCGCAACTGTCGGCCCTGCGCTGGCAGGATCTGAACGATCAGGTCGGCCAGCGCGAGTCGATCATCGGCACCCAGGAAGTCAGTTTCGAAGCGCTGGTTGCCGAGCAGCGCAATGCCGATGCCGCCATCGAGCGCCTGCGCGACGGGCACCACGAACTGTCCGAGCGCTTCAATCTGGTGCAGGGCCGCTTCTATTCGGTCGGCGGCGACATCGCCCGGGTCGAGCAGAGCATCCAGCACGGTCAGCAGCGCTTGCGCCAGTTGCAGGACGATCTGAAAGAAGCCGAGCGCGCGCGTCTGGAAACCGAATCGCACCTGGGCCACGACCGCACGCTGCTGCTGACCCTCGGCGAAGAGCTGGACATGCTCACCCCCGAGCAGGAAGTCACCAGCGCCGCTGCCGAAGAAGCCGCCGCTGCGCTGGAAGATTCCGAAAGCGTCATGCACGGCTGGCAGGAGCAGTGGGACACTTTCAACCTGACCGCTGCCGAACCACGGCGCCAGGCCGAAGTGCAGCAGTCGCGGATCCAGCAGCTGGAAACCAGCATGGAGCGTCTGGCCGATCGGCAAAAGCGTCTCGCCGAAGAGCGCGATCTGCTTTCCGCCGACCCGGAAGACGCGGCGATCATGGCGCTCAACGAGCAGCTCGCCGAATCCGAAGCGACCCTCGAAGATTTGCAGACCAGCGAAGAAGCGCAGGTCGAAAAACTGGAACAACTGCGTCAGGAATTGCAGCAGGCACTGACCGCGCAGCAGCAGGCGCAGGGCGATTTGCAGCGCCTCAACGGGCGACTGGCGTCGCTGGAAGCCTTGCAGCAAGCCGCGCTCGACCCGGGCACCGGCACCGCCGAATGGCTGAAGGAACACAACCTCGCCGAACGTCCGCGTCTCGCCGAAGGGCTGAAGGTCGAGGCTGGTTGGGAGCTGGCGGTGGAAACCGTGCTCGGCGCCGATCTGCAAGCGGTGCTGGTGGACGACTTCAACGGTTTCGATCTGTCCGGTTTCACCCAAGGCGATCTGCGCCTGCTCAGCCCCGCCAGCGATGGTGTGCGAGTGGCGGGCAGCCTGCTGGATAAAGTCGAGGCGCAGATCGATCTGTCGCCGTGGCTCGGCCAGGTCAAACCGGTCGACAGCCTTGAACAGGCGTTGGCCCTGCGCGGCCAGTTGAGTGCCGGGCAGAGCCTGATCAGTCGCGACGGTTACTGGGTTGGCCGACACTTCCTGCGGGTGCGTCGCGCCAGTGAATCCGAGAGCGGCATGCTTGCCCGTGGCCAGGAAATCGAGACGCTGCAGGTCGAACGCGAAGAGCGCGAAGCCACGGTCGAAGCCATGGAAACCCGTCTGCAAACCCTGCGGGCGCAACAGCGGCAGCAGGAAAACGGTCGTGAGCATTTGCGCCGTTTGCTGCAGGACGAAGCCCGCTCCCAAGGTGAATTGAAAGCCCAGTTGTCCGCCGGTAAAGCCAAGGCTGAACAGCTGACGCTGCGCCGCACCCGACTCGATGAGGAGCTGATCGAACTCGGCGAGCAACGCGAACTGGAACACGAACAGATCGGCGAAGCGCGCATGCAATTGCAGGAAGCGCTCGATGCCATGGCGCTGGACACCGAGCAGCGCGAGTTGCTGCTGGCCCAGCGTGACAACCTGCGCGAACGCCTCGATCGCGTGCGCCAGGAAGCCCGCCAGCACAAGGATCACGCCCATCAACTGGCGGTGCGTCTCGGTTCGTTGCGCGCGCAGCACGATTCCACGCGCCAGGCGTTGGAACGTCTGGAGATGCAGGCCGAGCGCCTGACCGAAAAACGCGAACAGTTGAGTCTGAATCTGGAGGAGGGCGAGGCACCGCTGGAAGAGCTGCGCCTGAAACTCGAAGAGCTGCTCGACAAGCGCATGACCGTCGACGAAGAACTGAAGACCGCGCAGATCGCGCTGGAAGACGCCGACCGCGAACTGCGCGAGGCGGAAAAGCGCCGGACCCAGGCCGAGCAGCAATCGCAACTGATCCGTGGCCAGCTCGAACAGCAGCGCATGGAATGGCTAGCGCTGACCGTGCGGCGCAAGGCGTTGCAGGATCAATTGCTCGAAGACGGCTACGATCTCAATGGCGTGCTCGCGACCTTGACGCCTGAGGCCAGTGAACGCGCCGCCGAAGAAGAACTCGAACGAATCAATGCGCGGATTCAGCGCCTGGGTGCGATCAACCTCGCGGCCATCGACGAATACACGCAACAATCCGAGCGTAAACGTTATCTGGATGCGCAGGACGCCGATCTGGTCGAGGCATTGGAGACCCTGGAAAACGTCATTCGCAAGATCGACAAGGAAACCCGTAACCGCTTCAAGGATACCTTTGATCAGATCAATGGCGGATTACAGGCGCTTTTCCCGAAAGTTTTCGGTGGTGGCAGCGCGTATTTGGAACTGACGGGCGAAGATCTACTCGATACAGGGGTGACGATCATGGCGCGGCCGCCAGGAAAGAAGAACAGCACCATCCATTTGCTCTCTGGCGGGGAAAAAGCCCTGACCGCACTGGCACTGGTTTTTGCGATCTTCAAATTGAATCCGGCGCCGTTCTGCATGCTCGATGAAGTTGACGCGCCACTGGATGACGCTAACGTTGGACGCTACGCACGATTGGTTAAAGAGATGTCGCAGACCGTGCAGTTCATCTATATCACCCACAACAAGATCGCCATGGAAATGGCCGATCAACTGATGGGGGTGACGATGCATGAGCCGGGTTGTTCGCGACTGGTTGCAGTGGATGTCGAGGAGGCGATGGCGATGGTGGACGCCTGAGTCAGCGTGGTGTCGGAAGGGTATGAGTAGTCTGTAGGACTTTTTTACCGACTTCGACTTGCTGGCCAATCGACATATTCGCGCAAGCCAATGTGACAGACGGTGTAAAGTTGTCTTTGGTCGTGCTAGTTTAATGTCAATTTTTCGTATACGTGGGCAAAACGCCTGTCAGAACATAGAGTTGGCGCCACGTTTTAAAGCGGTTTGCACAATGTAAACCCCTTATTTTTCAGCATTTTTTATAGAGGCACGGGATTACATGGAAATCGGTCTGCGCGAGTGGCTGATCGTCATCGGCATCATTGTGATAGCCGGTATTCTTTTCGATGGCTGGCGCCGTATGCGCGGCGGCAAGGGAAAACTGAAATTCCGCCTTGACCGAAGTCTGTCCAACCTGCCGGACGAGGACACCAGCGCCGAGCTGTTGGGCCCGGCCCGCGTGCTGGATACGCATAAAGAGCCGCAACTGGACGAACACGATCTGCCGTCGGTGAGCATGCCGGCCCGCGAAGCACGCGAGCCTCGCGAATCCGGTTCGAAACGTGGCAAGCGCGGCAGCAACGGTCCGGCCCAGGGCGACCTGAACCTCGACCTGGACCTGGACGGCGGCCCGAGCTTCAGCAGCCGTGATGATGACTTCGTCGACGACAGCAAGCCTGCGCCAGCGGTGGCCGACAAGGATCAGCCGCAAGCCGAAGAAGTCCTGGTGATCAGCGTGATCTGCCGCGACGCCGCCGGCTTCAAAGGCCCGGCCCTGCTGCAGAACATTCTCGAAAGCGGTCTGCGTTTTGGCGAGATGGATATTTTCCACCGCCACGAAAGCATGGCCGGCAACGGTGAAGTGCTGTTCTCCATGGCCAATGCGGTCAAGCCGGGCATCTTCGATCTGGACGACATCGACCATTTCAGCACCCCGGCGGTGAGCTTCTTCCTCGGCCTGCCAGGCCCGCGTCATCCGAAGCAGGCCTTCGACGTGATGGTGGCGGCAGCGCGCAAGCTCTCCCAAGAGCTGAACGGCGAGCTGAAAGACGACCAGCGCAGTGTGCTGACCGCACAGACTATCGAGCACTACCGTCAGCGCATCGTCGAATTCGAACGCCGCGCCCTGACCCAGAAGCGCTAAAGGCCAGAGCGCAGTTGTGGCGAGGGAGCTTGCTCCCGCTCGGTGGCGAAGCCGCCGTAAATCCTGCAACCGGGTTGTGCCTGATGCAACATGGTGGATGGTATTGGGGCTGCTTCGCAGCCCAGCGGGAGCAAGCTCCCTCGCCACAATGTCCATAGCCTTGAGCTATTGTGATTTAGAAGATTGAGCAGCCTCGGCTGCTCTTTTGCTTTATGAGAGAACACCCATGACCGCCGCCAAAAACCGCATTCTAGAGCTGCGCGCTGAACTCGATCAGCACAACTACCGTTACCACGTCCTCGACGAGCCGAGCATTCCGGACGCCGAGTACGACCGGTTGTTCCACGAGCTCAAGGCGCTGGAAGCGGCCAATCCGGAATTGATCACCAGCGACTCGCCTACCCAGCGTGTCGGCAGTGTGGCGCTGACCGCGTTCACCCAGGTGCGTCACGAAGTGCCGATGCTCAGCCTCGGCAACGCCTTCGAAGAAACCGACATGCGCGAATTCGACCGCCGGGTGACCGAAGGTCTGGATCTGCCGGCCGGTGATCTGTTCGGTGGCGGCGCGGCGGTGGAATACAGCTGCGAGCCGAAACTCGATGGCCTGGCGGTCAGCCTGCTGTATCAGGACGGCGTGCTGGTGCGCGGCGCCACCCGTGGCGACGGCACCACCGGTGAAGACATCAGCGTCAACGTGCGCACCGTGCGCAACATCCCGTTGAAGCTGCACGGCTCAGGCTGGCCGGCGACCCTCGAAGTGCGCGGGGAAGTGTTCATGTCCAAGGCCGGTTTCGAGCGCCTCAACGCCTCGCAACTGGAAGTCGGCGGCAAGACCTTCGCCAACCCGCGCAACGCCGCTGCCGGCAGCCTGCGTCAGCTGGATTCGAAGATCACCGCCAATCGCCCGCTTGAATTCTGCTGCTACGGCATCGGTCAGGTCTCCCACGATATCTCCGATACTCACATCGGCAACCTCAAGCAATTGCAGAAGTGGGGCATGCCGATCAGCCACGAGCTGAAGCTGGCCAAAGGCATCGGCGAGTGCCTGGATTACTACCGCGACATCGGTGAGCGGCGTAACGCGCTGGCCTACGAAATCGACGGTGTGGTGTTCAAGGTCAACAGCATCGCCGATCAGCGCGAGCTGGGCTTCCGGGCCCGCGAACCGCGCTGGGCGATTGCGCACAAATTCCCGGCGATGGAAGAACTCACCGAACTGCTCGACGTGGAATTCCAGGTCGGTCGCACCGGCGCGGTCACTCCGGTGGCGCGGTTGAAACCGGTCAAGGTCGCCGGCGTCACCGTCGCCAACGCGACCCTGCACAACATGGATGAAGTGGCGCGCCTGGGCCTGATGATCGGCGACACGGTGATCATCCGTCGCGCCGGTGACGTGATCCCGCAGGTGGTGCAAGTGGTCACCGAACGTCGCCCGGAGAATGCTCGTCCTGTAGCGATTCCAGAGAATTGCCCGGTCTGCGGCTCCCATGTCGAGCGCACGCAACTGGTCAAGCGCAGCAAAGGCAAGGAAACCATCAGTGAAGGTGCGGTGTACCGCTGCGTTGGCCGTCTGGCCTGTGGCGCGCAACTGAAGCAGGCGATCATTCACTTCGTCTCGCGCCGGGCGATGGACATCGAAGGCCTTGGCGACAAGAGCGTCGAGCAACTGGTCGATGAAGGTCTGGTCAGCTCGCCGGCCGATCTGTACGCGTTGAAGTTCGACGACATTGTCGATCTGGAAGGCTTCGCCGAGGTCTCCAGCAACAAGCTGTTGGCGGCGATTGAAGACAGCAAGCAACCGGGACTGGCGCGGTTCATTTATGCGCTGGGCATTCCCGATGTCGGCGAGGAGACGGCCAAGGTGTTGGCGCGCTCGCTGGGTTCGCTGGAGCGCGTGCAGCAGGCGTTGCCGCAAGTGCTGACCTACCTGCCGGATATCGGCCTGGAAGTGGCGCATGAGATTCATAGCTTCTTTGAAGATGCACACAACCAGCAGGTGATCACCGAGTTGTTGGGGCATGGCCTGCAGATTCAGGATCAGGGTGAACTCGGCGCCGAATTTGCCGCCAGCACCACCCTCGGCGGTCTGCTCGACAAGCTGCACATTCCCTTTGTCGGCCCGGGCGGTGCGCAGAAACTGGCGGACAAATTCGGTTCGCTGGACGCAGTGATGAATGCCGACTGGCTGGACATGCGTCAGGCGCTACCGGAGAAGCAGGCCAATTCGGTGCGCGAGTTTTTTGCTGTGCCCGAGCATCGGCTGATCGCCGAGGCCGCCGAGAAACAGTTGCGGGATTTCGGCATGCACTGGCTGAGCGAGAAGAAAGTCGTCGAAGGCCTGCCGCTGTCCGGCGAGACCTGGGTGCTGACCGGCAAGGTCGAATTGATGAGCCGCGATGTGGCCAAAGAACACCTGGAGAGCCTCGGCGCCAAGGTCGCCGGCTCGGTATCGGCGAAAACTCATTGTGTGGTCGCAGGGCCCGGTGCTGGTTCGAAACTGACCAAGGCCAATGAGCTGGGGGTGAAGGTGATGGATGAAGAGGCGTTTATCGCGTTCCTCAAAACCCATGGCATTTCTGCCTGATACAGTTTTGTTCGGCAGTCTGCTTTTGTGGCGAGGGAGCTTGCTCCCGCTCGGCGACGAAGTCGTCGCAAAACCACCATCCTCGGTGTTTCAGGATAAATGAGGTCGCATGGTTTTGGGGCTGCTTCGCAACCCGGCGGGAGCAAGCTCCCTCGCCACATCGGCAGTGTCACTCAGCAGTTGCGCTGTATTCGGGAACATTGTTGACTTCAGGATGATCTAGTCTTGGCAAGCCCCAGGGAGAGATCGCCATGTACCGCTTTTTCGAGCAGCTCAGTTCTCGCATCGTCGCGCCGTTCATGGGCGAATCTTCACGCAACAGCAAAATCTGGCCGTGCCGCTGCGGCCAGTCGCTGTTCTTTCGCAACAGTCAGTGTCTGGCTTGCAGCGCCTTGTTGGGCTATCAGCCTGAAGAAAGTCGCCTGACCTCGTTGCAGCCCGGGCCACAGGACGGCAGTTGGACACTCGATGCCGATCCCGACGCCGGACTGTTTCGTCGCTGCGCCAACCTCGACACTCCCGCCGCGTGCAACTGGCTGCTGCCGGATAACGGCCACGACAGCCTGTGCATCGCCTGCAGCCTCAACCGCACCATCCCCGACCTCTCAGTGCCGGAAAACCCCGAACGCTGGCGCAAAGTCGAAATCGCCAAGCGCCGGCTGGTGGCGCAACTGATCACCCTCGGCCTGCCGGTCATCCCGAAAACCGTGGATGAGGCCACCGGTCTGGCCTTCGACTTCATCGGCGTCGACCTCGAAGGCAACGCGCCGATGACCGGCCACGCCAATGGCCTGATCACCCTCGACATCAAAGAAGCCGACGACGCCCATCGCGAGCAGGTGCGGGCGGCGATGCATGAGCCCTATCGCACGCTGCTCGGGCATTTCCGGCATGAGGTCGGGCATTATTATTGGGATCGACTGATCGCCAATGGGCCGTGGCTTGAACCTTTCCGCAACCTGTTCGGCGACGAGCGCGCCAGTTACGCCGAAGCGCTCGACCGTCATTATCAACAGGGCGCACCGCTGGACTGGCCGCAACACTACGTCAGCGCCTACGCGACCATGCACCCATGGGAAGATTGGGCCGAAACCTGGGCGCATTACCTGCACATGATGGATGCGGTGGATACCGCGCTGGGTTTCGGCATGAGCGCGCGGGAAATGGACTTCGACTACCAGCCGTTCCCGTCCAGCACGCTGTACGACCCGGAGCACCCCGGCGGCGCGGCGTTCCTGTCGTTCGTCAATGCGTGGATCGAACTGGCGGGCATGCTCAACGAGCTGTCACGCAGCATGGGGCAGCCGGATTTCTACCCGTTCGTGCTGCCGGCGGCGGCGATTGCCAAGTTGCACTTCATCCATCTGGTGATCCAGCAGGCGGGCGGCAAGGCGGACGAGGTGTTACAGGCGCAATAGCAAGTGCTTGAAGCCCTTCATATTTTTAATCTGAAACCAACGGTTGTAACTTCGCTTCAGATAGGTACAATGGCGCGGCTCGCCGACAGGTGAGTGTCGTTATGGTGACCCCATCGGTCCCCCCGCAACGATTACCCGTGAACCTGGTCAGAGCCGGAAGGCAGCAGCCACAGCGGGAACATTGTGTGCCGGGGTGTGGCTGGTGGGGTTACCACCTTAACGAACGAAGAACGCTTCAACAGAACTGCATGGGTTTCGCCCACTGCGGTTTTTTTATGCCCGCGATTTGGGCTTTCACACCAGCCCCTGTGGGAGCGAGCCTGCTCGCGAAGGCTGCCCCCTGATGCCTGTTCAGCCACCAAGGTTGAACAGTGGCATACTCCACCGTCTTGCTGCGCGCGTCGTTGACAAGTTCGCGCCCTGGCTACGAGGTTGTATGCACCCGGAACATCACGATTTATCCACCGCCGTGTACTTGCCCGTGACGGATGAGACCTGCGCCAGCCTGTTGCAGCCCGATGGCGCAAAAAACCTCGGCGAGTTGACGGATGCGCAGCTGGCCGCCGTGCTGGTCATCCAGAATCTGGCTCAGGCCACCGAAAAGGATCTCACCGCCGCAGCGGCGGAGAAGGTGCTGGCGCGCCTGATCGCCTGGGCGGTCGATGGCGGGGCAGGGCTGCTGTCCGAGGCGCAACGGCTGTTCGATCCGCGCCAGTTGTACTTCGGCCTGAACGCCATCAGGGGATTGAACCTGCGATTGCTGTTGGCCGAAGAGGTGTCGGCGCAGGATTACCTGCTACCCGATGGCAAGTGGGATGACGAGTTCAAGGCGCGCCACCACGCGATCAACAATCCGTTCAGCCAGCAGATGATCAGCCCCGCGCACCGCGAGCGCTGGCTCAGCGCCGCGCAGGACAAACTGGTCAGAACCTTCCGCGCCAACCTCGATGAAGACCTGCACGTGCAAGGCTATGCCGGGATCGGCAAGAGCCACCTGGTCGGTGCCTTGACCGAGTGCCTGGACCCCGGGAAAACCCTGTTGCTGGCACGCACCCCGGAAAAACTTGCGACCCTGTGCCAGCGCATGGGCGTTGCCAGTGAACGCAAGCCCGGCATCACCTTTGAGGCGTTCGCGCGCGGGCTGATTTATGGGCGCAAGCCACAGCCGGCAAGCGCCGCTGGCCGAGTCGCGAGCAAACAGAGTCTGGCGCAGGAGCTGAACATCCTCGGCTTTCGCGAGCATGACGCGCAACGCACCCTGAATGTCTGCCTGGAAACCCTCGAGCGCTATTGCCACTCCCGGGATTACAGCCTGTCGGCGCATCATCTGCCGTATTTCAAACTGTCCTTGTCCAGCCTTGAGTCCAAGGTGCTGCTGGAGTATTCAAGCCGCGTGTGGACTTACCTCGAGGCCAACCCGGCGTGGGGCCGGCAGAGCGGCTTTGAAGCCTTGTTGCTGATCAAGCGTGCAAGCCTTGCTGGCTGCGTGGTGCCGCCGCGTTATACCCACGTGCTGATCGACGAGAGTCAGGACATTCCCGCTTCGCTGCTGCAGATAATCGAGCGTGGCCGACAGGTGCTGATCACGCTGGGCGATGAGTACCAGCACGCCGAGCGCGATCTGGTGAAGAGAAAGCGTGAGGTGCGCCAGAGCGATATCACCTACTCGGTACGCTCGGGTCGTAACGTCGAGCGTCTGGTCAATCCGCTGATTTCCCGGCACTCGGAAAAGAGCAAGGTGCCGTTCGAAGGCGCGCGTGAAGCTGACGTCGGCATCGAGTTTTATCCGCAGGGCTTTGTCCCGCCGGAAGGTTGCGTGGTGCTGACGGCGTCCCCCTGGGACACCATGAAGTGGGCCATGCAGCTGCACGATGCCAATTGCCTGTTCAGCTTTGCCGACATGAAAGCCCAGCGCGACCTCGAGCACTTCATGATCACCGCCATCGAACTGTTCAGGGTCGACTTCTACAGTGCCGAACACAGCGAGAAGGGCCCGCATCGCTATTTCAGCGACCTGCCGAAGTGGCAGCAGGTGCGCGATGCCAACCAGTTCGACGAGGCGTTTCTGTGGGTCGAGGCCGAACTGGAGAAGGGCTTCAAGGTCGCTGACCTGACCCGGCTCAACCGGATGATCGGCGGCCCCGGCAAAAGCTGCCTGCTGATGCTGGCGCAAGAGGCGGGCGGCATGGAGTTCGACCGCGTTCTGCTGACGCCCGAGCTGCTGACCAATGTGCAGTTCAAGGACGCCTACGCGTTCGATCAGCGGATCTGCGCCGTGTACATCGCCATCTCCCGCGCCCGGCAGCAGCTTTATCTGCCGTACGATGTGGTCGAATGGATCGAATTTCACGACTACCAGAAATTCCGCGAGTCGCACGGCTACTGAATAATTCTCTGTCGGAAATGTCCCCTGTGGGAGCGGGCTTGCTCGCGAAGGCGGTGTGCCAGTTAACGAATCAGGTGACTGACACACCGCCTTCGCGAGCAAGCCCGCTCCCACAATGGGTTATGGGGTGGCTTCAGCGGACCCGGTATACAACCGGATGATGTCATCAATCTCCCCCGACATTTTCATCCGCAACAACGTGCGCAGGATCCGCTGCACTGGCACCTGAGGGTCATTCCTCACGTAGCAGCCCACATGCTGCTCCTGCAGCACCGCGACGCCGTGCAGTTGCTGCCCGGGCAGCAGGCGCTGATTGAACCAGTCGAGTGTCCATTGATTGCTCACCGCATAGCGGTAGCGGCCGGCCAGGAGTTTTTCCAGCACTTGTTCCTGATTACGCGCGTCCTCGCGTTGCAGGCGATCGGCGTCGAACAGCGGTTGCAGGGTCGGATAGGTATAGCCGAGC
This sequence comes from Pseudomonas sp. MWU347, assembly GCF_017947305.1. Taxonomy (NCBI): domain Bacteria; kingdom Pseudomonadati; phylum Pseudomonadota; class Gammaproteobacteria; order Pseudomonadales; family Pseudomonadaceae; genus Pseudomonas; species Pseudomonas sp. MWU347. Next base: position 475,999 of record NZ_JAFGZB010000005.1, on the reverse strand, counting down.
ACGGTGCCGATCGATTGGCGGGGTAGGTCGGCAGGGTCGACGCGGGGCGGCTGAGCATCGCGGCTGATCAGCAAATCGCGCTGGAACAGCAGCGGAAGGCTCCAGATATAGTCCCCGGACTGATTCGGCAGCCACGATTGTGCGGCATAGCAGCGCACGTCGACTTCACCGTGCTCCATGGCGTTCTGCACCCGGGCGCGCGGCAGGACGTGGAATTCGGCCGGCACGCCGACCTGCGTCGCAAGGCTGAGCATGATGTCGTGGAGGATGCCCTGGGTCGGGCGGCCGTGGTCGATCTGCACCATCGGCATCGCCCAGCTGTCGGCCACGACAAAGCGCAGCGGCGGTTCGGCCGCGCTCACGCTCAGACTGATCCCCAACAAAGCTCCCAAGGCCCAACGCATACATGCTCCGATGAGTCCCGATCACGAGCGAAATTTCCCCGCCAACAGCAGCTTAGCCAGATTAGACGAGCACACCGGATGCAATTTTGCCCTTGCTCCGCTAGCATTAGCCGCTTCAGCTTCCTTCGTTGCGACGGTTTTCGATGAGTTATCAGGTTCTTGCACGTAAATGGCGTCCGCGCTCGTTCCGCGAAATGGTCGGCCAGACCCATGTGCTCAAGGCTCTGATCAATGCCTTGGACAGCCAGCGGCTGCACCACGCGTACCTGTTCACCGGTACCCGCGGGGTCGGTAAGACCACCATTGCGCGGATCATTGCCAAATGCCTGAACTGTGAAACAGGTATCACTTCCAGCCCCTGCGGCGAGTGTTCGGTGTGCCGCGAGATCGATGAAGGGCGCTTCGTCGACCTGATCGAGATCGACGCCGCGAGCCGGACCAAGGTCGAGGACACCCGCGAGCTGCTCGACAACGTGCAGTACGCGCCGAGCCGCGGGCGCTTCAAGGTCTACCTGATCGACGAAGTGCACATGCTCTCCAGCCATTCCTTCAATGCGCTGTTGAAAACCCTTGAAGAGCCGCCGCCGTACGTCAAGTTCATCCTGGCGACCACCGACCCGCAGAAGCTTCCGGCAACGATTTTGTCGCGTTGCCTGCAGTTCTCGCTGAAGAACATGACGCCCGAGCGCGTGGTCGAGCATCTGACCCACGTGCTCGGCGCCGAAAACGTGCCGTTCGAAGACGACGCGCTGTGGTTGCTGGGCCGCGCCGCTGACGGCTCGATGCGTGACGCCATGAGCCTGACCGACCAGGCCATCGCCTTCGGTGAAGGCAAGGTATTGGCCGCCGACGTGCGGGCGATGCTCGGCACGCTGGATCACGGCCAGGTCTTCGACGTGCTGCACGCGCTGATCGAAGGCGACGCCAAGGCGTTACTCGAAGCCGTGCGCCACCTGGCCGAGCAAGGCCCGGACTGGAACGGCGTGCTCTCGGAAATTCTCAACGTGCTGCACCGCGTCGCCATCGCCCAGGCCTTGCCTGAAGGTGTCGACAACGGTCATGGCGACCGTGACCGCGTATTGGCATTGGCTCAGGCGCTGCCGGCCGAAGACGTGCAGTTCTATTACCAGATGGGCCTGATCGGTCGCCGCGACTTGCCGCTGGCGCCGGATCCCCGTGGTGGCTTTGAAATGGTCCTGCTGCGGATGCTGGCCTTCCGGCCGGCGGATACGACGGACGCCCCGAGGCAACCGCTAAAGCCAGTGGGGATCAGCCAGGCCACAGTTGATTCCGCAAATTCAGTGGCTGCCGCGCCCAAGCCTGCGCCGGTAGTCGCTGCGGCTGTTGCGCCTGCACCGGTGGTTGCGCCAGCGCCGGTTCCAGCGCCTGTGGTGGTGGCTGCGCCGGCACCTGCGCCAGAAGCAGAACCTGAACCGGTCGTCGCCGAAGCGCTGGTCGACCTGCCGTGGAACGACCCGGTCGAACCCGAGCCGGAACCCGAGCCGGTGCAGCAACCAGCCGTCGAGCCGGTACTGGAAACCGCCAGCGAGCAGCCCGAGTTGCCGCCGATGCCGCTGCCGACCCCGGACAGCGTGGTGCCGGATGCACCGGAGTGGGCCGCTGCGCCGATTCCCGAGCCGTCGGTCGCCGACGTCGATGCCGCCACTCCAGGCATGGACCTCGACGACGAGCCGCCGCTGGACGAAGACTACATCGAGCCGGACATGGATTCGGCCTACAGCTACCTCGACGACCTGGCCAGCGAACACACCGCCGAGCCGGCCCCGGAACCCGAGCCGGAGCCTGCCGCAGCGCCGGCCACCGGTCTGGCGTTGCAATGGCTGGAGCTGTTCCCGCAACTGCCGATCTCCGGCATGACCGGCAGCATCGCCGCCAACTGCACGCTGATCGCGGTCGATGGCGACCATTGGCTGATGCACCTGGACCCGGCGCACAGCGCGCTGTTCAACGCCACGCAACAGCGGCGCCTGAACGATGCGTTGAACCAGTTCCACGGTCGCACGCTGACCCTGACCATCGAGTTGATCAAGCCCGAGCAGGAAACCCCGGCGCAGGCCGCGTCCCGTCGCCGGGCCAACCGTCAGCGCGAGGCGGAGGAATCGATCCACGGGGATCCGTTCATCCAGCAGATGGTCCAGCAGTTCGGTGCAGTGGTGCGACACGATACTATTGAACCTGTCGACGCCTTGGTCGCCCAAGGCTAATAACTGAGGGCGTCCGGCCTCGCTGGCCGGGCGCTGTTTTGATCCAAGTACTTTTGAGGTGATTCCCATGATGAAAGGTGGCATGGCCGGCCTGATGAAGCAGGCGCAGCAGATGCAGGAAAAAATGGCCAAGATGCAGGAAGAACTGGCCAACGCCGAAGTCACCGGCAAGGCCGGTGGCGATATGGTCACCGTGGTGATGACCGGTCGTCACGACGTGAAAAGCGTCAGCATCGACCCAAGCCTGGTTGAAGGCCTGAGCGAAGACGACAAGGAAATGCTCGAAGCCGTTGTCGCCGCGGCCGTCAACGACGCCGTGCGCAAGATCGAAGCCAACAGCCAGGAAAAAATGGGCAGCATGACCGCCGGCATGAACCTGCCAGCAGGTATGAAACTGCCATTCTGATTCGCCATCGCGAGTTGGATGAGCTACACAAAATGCCAGGCATCGCGCCTGGCATTTTTGTTTCTGCCTGAGTGTCATGTGTTGGCAGAGCTGACGCTTTCGCGAGCAAGCCCGCTCCCACATTTGGAATGCGTTCTTCCTGTGGGAGCGGGCTTGCTCGCGAAGGCGTCGACTCGGACCAACTGAAGAAACATCGAACCCACCACCGCCGCCAAAGGTCTGCTCCCTATACCCCCGAATTCCCCATTCACAGGAGACGCTGACATGTCCGACCCTCTGACCCTCAACCAACGCTTCGTCCTCGCTTCACGTCCGGTGGGCGCGCCGACTCCGGAAAACTTCCGTCTGGAGCGCGAAGCGTTGCCGGATCTCGAAGACGGCCAGGTGCTGCTGAAAACCCTGTACCTGTCGCTGGACCCGTACATGCGCGGGCGCATGAGCGATGCACCGTCCTACGCCGCGCCGGTACAAATCGGCGAAGTGATGACCGGTGGCGCTGTCAGCCGTGTCGAGAATTCCCGTCATCCGAAATTCCACCAGGGCGATCTGGTGGTCGGCCTCACCGGCTGGCAGAGCCACAGCATCAGCGACGGGCGCAACATCATGCCGATTCCGTCCGGCCTGCCGAGCCCGTCGATGGCGCTCGGCGTGTTGGGCATGCCGGGGATGACTGCGTACATGGGGCTGATCGACATCGGTCAGCCGAAAGAAGGTGAAACGCTTGTCGTGGCTGCTGCGTCCGGTGCCGTTGGTTCGGTGGTCGGTCAGGTGGCGAAGATCAAGGGCCTGCGCGCCGTGGGTGTGGCCGGTGGAGCCGACAAATGCAAATACGTGGTCGAGGAACTGGGGTTTGATGCCTGCATCGATCACAAGGCGCCGGACTTTGCCGAACAACTGGCCAAGGCTTGCCCGAAAGGCATCGACATTTATTACGAAAACGTCGGCGGGCATGTGTTCGATGCCGTGGTGCCGCTGCTCAATCCCAAGGCGCGCATTCCGCTGTGCGGGCTGATTGCCGGTTACAACGCCACTGAAGTGCCGCAAGGCCCGGATCGTCTGCCAATGCTGCAGCGTACGTTGCTGACCAAGCGCGTGCGGATTCAGGGCTTCATCGTGTTTGATGACTACGGCGACCGTCAGCCGGAATTCATCAGCCACATGGTGCCGTGGGTGCGCGACGGCAAGGTCAAATTCCGTGAAGACGTCGTGGAAGGCCTGGAGCAGGCGCCCGAGGCGTTTATCGGTCTGCTGGAGGGGCGCAACTTCGGCAAACTGGTGGTGAAGGTCGCCCAGGACTGAGCATTTGACGCTGGCCAGAGGCGCGGGTATAAACCGCGTCTCGTTGTTTTGTCGGACTTTTTACCCATGAGCTTCAGCCCTTTGATTCGCCAACTGATCGACGCCCTGCGCACTTTGCCGGGCGTGGGTCAGAAAACCGCCCAGCGCATGGCGTTGCAGTTGCTCGAGCGTGATCGCAGCGGCGGCACGCGCCTGGCCCAGGCCTTGAGCCAGGCCATGGAAGGGGTGGGGCACTGCCGTCAGTGCCGCACGCTGACCGAAGACGATCTGTGCCCGCAATGCGCCGACACGCGCCGCGACGACACGCTGCTGTGCGTGGTGGAGGGGCCGATGGACGTTTATGCGGTGGAGCAAACGGGTTTCCGTGGGCGCTACTTCGTGCTCAAGGGCCACCTGTCGCCGCTCGACGGTCTGGGGCCGGAAGCTATCGGTATTCCGCAGCTGATGGCGCGTATTGAAGAGGCGGGCACCTTTACCGAAGTCATCCTCGCCACCAACCCGACGGTGGAAGGTGAAGCTACCGCGCATTACATCGCCCAACTGCTCAGCAACAAAGGCCTGATCGCCTCGCGGATTGCCCACGGTGTGCCGCTGGGTGGGGAGCTGGAGCTGGTGGATGGCGGGACACTGGCCCATTCGTTTGCCGGGCGTAAGCCGATTTCCCTCTAAGTCATAGGGTGTCTGAACAGACGCCTTCGCGAGCAAGCCCGCTCCCACAGTTGATCGAGTACATTCAGATTGAATGCGGTCGAATGTGGGAGCGGGCTTGCTCGCGAATGGCGCACCTCGGTCTGACTGATTCACACAAACCTATTGAAAACCAAGCAAGCGCTCGGTTAACGTCGGCCAACCCCTCAGTGGAGTTCGCCGATGCCTGCTTTCCAGGAATACTTCGACCCCAGCCACCAAATGGTCCGCGACAGCGTCAGACGTTTCGTCGAGCGCGAGATCCTGCCGGACATCGATGCGTGGGAAGAGGCCGAAAGCTTTCCCCGTGAGCTGTACCAGAAGGCCGGGGCGGCGGGGATTCTCGGTATCGGTTATCCCGAAGCGCTGGGCGGCAGCCACGAAGGTGATGTGTTCGCCAAGGTCGCCGCCAGTGAAGAACTGATGCGCTGCGGCTCCGCTGGGCTGGTCGCCGGCCTCGGTTCGCTGGATATCGGCCTGCCGCCGATCGTCAAATGGGCCCGGCCCGAGGTGCGCGACCGCGTCGTGCCGCAAGTGCTCAGCGGCGAGAAGATCAGCGCGTTGGCGATTACCGAACCCGGCGGCGGATCCGACGTCGCCAACCTGCAGACCCGCGCCGTGCGTGATGGCGAGTTCTACCGGGTCAGCGGCAACAAAACCTTCATCACCAGCGGCGTGCGTGCCGATTTCTACACTGTCGCGGTGCGCACCGGAGCGCCGGGTTTCGGCGGCATCAGCCTGCTGGTGATCGAGAAGGGCACCCCAGGCTTCACCGTAGGCCGCCAGCTAAAGAAAATGGGCTGGTGGGCCTCGGACACCGCTGAGCTGTTCTTCGACGATTGCAGGGTGCCTGTGGGCAATCTGATCGGCGCCGAGAACATGGGCTTCGCCTGCATCATGGGCAATTTCCAGAGTGAACGGCTGGCGCTGGCGCTGATGGCCAACATGACCTCGCTGCTCGCGCTCGAAGAGGCGCTGAAGTGGGCGCGCGAGCGTGAGGCGTTCGGCAAACCGATCGGCAAGTTCCAGGTGATCAAGCATCGGCTGGCCGAAATGGCCACGGCGCTGGAAGTATCGCGCGAGTTTACTTACCGCCAGGCGGCGAAAATGGCGGCGGGGCAGAGCGTGATCAAGGAGATTTCCATGGCCAAGAACGTTGCCACGGATACTTCGGACCGGATTACCACCGAGGCAGTGCAGATTCTTGGCGGCCTGGGTTACATGCGCGAGAGTCTGGTGGAGCGGCTGTATCGGGATAACCGCATTCTGTCGATTGGCGGCGGGACGCGGGAGGTGATGAACGAGATCATCAGCAAGCAGATGGGGCTTTAGGTTTGCGGTGAGGCTGCCGGCCCTTTCGCGAGCAAGCCCGCTCCCACATTGGATCTGTGGCGTTCACAAATCCTCTGTGGGAGCGGGCTTGCTCGCGAAGGCGGCGGTACAGACGCCGCTTACTTGTCAGTCAAAGCAAACTGCGTCAGACAGAACGTCGGAATCCCCATGTCTTCCAGACGCTGCGACCCACCCAGCTCCGGCAGATCGATAATCGCCGCTGCCTCATGCACCCGCGCGCCCATGCGGCGGATCAGGTTGGCCGCGGCGATCAGCGTGCCACCGGTGGCAATCAGGTCATCGAACATCACCACCGAATCGCCTTCGCACAGGCTGTCGGCGTGCACTTCGAGGAACGCTTCGCCGTACTCGGTTGCGTAACCTTCGGCCAACACGTCCGCCGGCAGTTTGCCTTGCTTGCGGAACAGCACCAGCGGCTTGTTCAGTTGGTAGGCCAGCACCGAACCGATCAGGAAACCGCGCGCATCCATCGCGCCGATGTGGGTGAAATCGGCTTCCACATAACGGTGGGCGAAGCTGTCCATCACCAGGCGCAGGGCCTTGGGCGACTGGAACAGCGGGGTGATGTCGCGAAAGATCACGCCCGGTTTCGGGAAGTCGATCACGGGGCGGATCAGGGATTTGATGTCGAAGGAGTCGAAGACCATCGTCGAGGTGTCCTGGCAGGGCTGCAAACGGCGCAGTATACCCGCGGCTGAAACGCTTCGCTCAACCGCGGATCGAGATCAGCCTTCGAGCGAGCCGCCGGCCAGGGCGCAGAGCTGGATCGGGTCGAGGATGTGGATCTCTTTGCCCTCGGCGGCGATCAGTTCGTTCTGCTGGAAGCGGGTGAATACCCGTGACACGGTTTCCACCGCCAGGCCCAGATAATTGCCGATTTCATTACGCGACATGCTCAAGCGGAACTGGTTGGCCGAGAACCCGCGAGCACGGAAGCGGGCCGACAGATTGACCAGGAACGTGGCGATGCGCTCGTCGGCGGTTTTTTTCGACAGCAACAGCATCATTTGCTGGTCGTCACGGATCTCGCGGCTCATCACCCGCATCAACTGACGGCGCAGCTGCGGCAGTTGCAGGGCCAGTTCATCAAGGCGTTCGAAAGGAATTTCACAGACCGAGGTGGTCTCCAGGGCCTGGGCCGACACCGGGTGTTTCTCGGTGTCCATGCCGGACAGGCCGACCAGTTCGCTCGGCAGGTGGAAACCGGTCAGCTGTTCTTCACCGCTGTCGCTCAGGCTGAAGGTTTTCAGGGCGCCGGAGCGTACTGCATAAACGGAATCGAAGGTGTCGCCCTGACGGAACAGGAACTCACCCTTTTTCAACGGGCGGCCACGTTTAACGATTTCGTCCAGCGCATCCATGTCTTCCAGATTCAGAGAAAGTGGCAGGCAGAGAGGGGCCAGGCTGCAATCCTTGCAATGGGCCTGGTTGTGAGCGCGCAGTTTGACTGGCTCGGACATTTCTTAAATCCTTGTGGGAAAACACACATAAGACGTAAGGGTAACCCACGGGGGGACATTCAGGCCAGCCTGTGGCGAGTTTGTCCCGCGGGCGTAAAGCCGCAGGGCAAGTGGCCGATAAAGGGGTATCACCACGCATGCAAGGAATCGCTTCGATGGCCGCCATTGACACGCTGAACCCCGGTAATAGCGGCGTTGCGTCTGTGCCGAGCACCGCCAGGACGGGCACCGACAGCGAGCAGAATGCCGCCTCTGCGCCGTTGGCAACCCCGACCTTGGTCGAGGGCGTCAAAGTGTCGCTGTCCGGCGCCTCCATCGAAAAATCCTTCAGCGTCGGTGGTGAGAACAGCGACATCGAAGACAGCGGCTTGCCCGAGAACGTCCAGCAGTTGCTGAAGATGATCCGAAAACTGCAAAAAGAGATCGCCGAGAAGAAAGCCCGGATGGCGGCCGTCATGTCCGACAGAACACTGACCAACGAAGCCAAGGTCAATATGCTCGCCGCGCTGCGCGGTGCCATCGCCGCCCTGAATACCGGGCTGATCAGCGCCAATCTGGCCCTGTCCAAAGTCATGGATCAGTCCGGCCTCACCTCCGAGCAGAACCTCAAACTCGGCTCACTGCTGACGAAAAACTAGATCACCCGCGAGAAGCGCTGGCGGTTCTGCTGTTCCAGATACGCGTCGAACACCATGCACACCGAACGCACCAGCAGACGCCCGGCCGGCAACACCTCGATGCGCTCGCGTTCCAGCGTGATCAATCCATCGTTGGCCATGCCTTGCAGTTGCGGCCACAGCTCGCCGAAATAGCCCTGAAAATCGATGTTGAACGCTTGCTCGATTTCGGCGAATTCCAGGCTGAAATTGCAGATCAGTTGCTGGATCACCGCACGCCGCAGGCGATCGTCGGCATTGCACACCAGGCCACGGCTGGTTGCCAGTTGCGCGGCGGCGAGGGTGTTCTGGTACTGGTTCAGATCGCTGTTGTTCTGGCAGTAGAGGTCGCCGATCTGGCTGATCGCCGACACCCCAAGACCAATCAGGTCGCAATGGCCGTGAGTGGTGTAGCCCTGAAAGTTGCGCTGCAGGGTCTGTTCTTCCTGAGCGATTGCCAGCTCATCGTCGGGCAGCGCGAAGTGGTCCATGCCGATGTAGCGGTAGCCGGCGGCGGTCAGTTGTTCGATGGTGCGCTGAAGCATTTCGAGTTTCTGCGCAGGGCTCGGCAGCTCGTGGCTGTTGATCCGCCGCTGCGGCATGAAGCGCTCCGGCAGGTGTGCATAGTTGAACACCGAGAGTCGATCCGGTTGCAGGCTGATGACTTCCTCGACGGTGCGCGCAAAGTTCTCCGGGGTCTGCTTCGGCAGGCCGTAGATCAGGTCGATGTTGATCGAGCGAAATTGCAGGGTGCGCGCGGCGTCGATCACCGCGCGGGTTTCTTCCAGGCTTTGCAGGCGATTGACCGCCCGTTGCACCGCCGGGTCGAGGTCTTGCAGGCCGATGCTGACCCGGTTGAAGCCGAGTTCGCGCAACAGACCCATGGTCGACCAGTCGGCCTCGCGCGGGTCGATCTCGATGCCGTAGTCGCCGGAATCGTCATCCAGCAGATTGAAGTGTTTGCGCAGGTGCGCCATCAACTGCCGCAGTTCGTCGTGGCTGAGAAAGGTCGGAGTGCCGCCACCAAAGTGCAGTTGCTCGACTTTCTGCGCCGGTTCCAGGTGGCAGGCGATCAACTGGATTTCCTGCTCCAGCCGTTGCAGATACGGCTGCGCTCGCCCGCGATCCTTGGTGATGACCTTGTTGCAGGCGCAGTAGTAGCAAATGTTCGCGCAGAACGGCACGTGCACATACAGCGACAACGGGCGCAACGCCTTGCGGCTGTCGCGCAGGGCGTGGAACAGGTCGAAGGTGCCGACCTGGCTGTTGAATTGCACGGCCGTCGGATACGAGGTGTAGCGCGGCCCCGCCAGGTCGTAGCGGCGGATCAGATCAGTGTCCCAACGAATGGCGTCGAGCATGCGGGCATTCCCCCGGATAGGCTGGCAGTGTGGCGAGTCTATCGGGGTGCGACGACGGGGCTGTTGATTTGCATCAAGAGCATAAGAGCAAAAGATCGCAGCCTGCGGCAGCTCCTGCATTTGGAATCTGTTCCCCTGTAGGAGCTGCCGAAGGCTGCGATCTTTCGCTGTTAATGGCCCATCAGCCAATGCTGATGCGGCCCCGGCAATGTCCAGATCCCGAACACAATCACCAACAACCCCCCAGCCATGCGCACACTGCGTTTACGCAGCAGCGCCGTGACCCGCTCGGCCGCCAGCCCGGTCGCCAGCAGCACCGGCCATGTGCCCAGCCCGAACGCCAGCATCAACAGCGCACTGTCCAGCGCATTGCCCTGGCTCGCCGACCACAGCAGCGTGCTGTAAACAAGTCCGCACGGCAGCCAGCCCCATAGCGCGCCGAGCAATAACGCACGGGGCAGTGTCGACACCGGCAGCAATCGATTGGCCACCGGCTGAATGTAACGCCACAAACCACGACCAAGACTTTCGATGCGGGTCAGGCCGCTCCACCAGCCGGCCAGATACAGGCCCATGGCGATCAGCAGCAGTCCGGCGAGGATGCGCATGACCATCGCCGCCGGGCTGTTCGCCACCGCCCAACCGGCGAGGCCGATCAGCAAACCGGCGGTCGCGTAACTGAGGATCCGTCCGAGGTTGTACGCCAGCAGCAGACGAAAGCGTCGGCTGCGCTGCTCCTTGGGAATCGCCAGGGTCAGCGCGCCCATCAGGCCGCCGCACATGCCCAGGCAATGCCCGCCACCGAGCAGGCCGAGGATCAGCGCGGAAACCAGCAGCGGCGCCAGCTCAAGCATGGGGTGGCGCCTTGTCCTGCGGTTTGTCGGCTTTGGCTTCGTCCACGGCGGCGGTGTGGTTCGGGTCCTGATCATCGAACAGGATGCTGTGGGCCGGACCATCGAGGTCGTCGTACTGCCCGCTGTCCACCGCCCAGAAGAAGATGTACACGGCGATGGCCACGATCAGCAGGGCGGCCGGGATCATCACGTAAAGAGCTGGCATCGGTACTCCAGGCCCGCGCGGCTCAGGCCGGCAACGGGCGGGTTTCTGAACGGGTGCCGGCGACCGGCGCGCTCGGCAGGCGAGTCAGGCGCAGGGCGTTGAGCACCACGGTCAACGAACTGATCGACATGCCGACCGCAGCCCACACCGGGGTGATCCAGCCGAGGGCGGCGAACGGCAACATGAGGCCATTGTACAGCGCCGCCCACAGCAGGTTCTCGATGATTACCCGACGGGTTCTGCGCGCCAACGTAAAGGCTTGCACCAGCGCGTCGAGGCGGTTGGACAGCAGTACCGCGTCGGCACTGGTTTTCGCCAGATCGGTGGCTGATCCCATGGCCACGCTGATGTCGGCAGCGGCCAGCACCGGTACGTCGTTCACCCCATCACCGAGCATCAGCACTTTACGACCTTGAGCGTGCAGCTGTTGCAGCACTTGCAGTTTGTCGTCCGGACGCAGACCGCCACGGGCCTCGTCAATACCCAGTTCGGCGGCGACGCTGGTGACCATCGGCGAGCTGTCGCCGGACAACAGCAGCGTGCGCCAGCCACGGGCCTTGCAGGCGGCGAGCAGGGCGGGCGCATCGTCGCGCAGGCGGTCGTCGAGAACGAACCACGCCAGCGCTGCCGAGTCATCGCCGAGCAGCAGCCACTGACCCGGTTCATCCGGCATCGCCGGCAGCGGCGAACCGCTGAGGGCGCAGACAAATTCTGCCTGACCGATGCGCAAACGCTGTGTGCCAACCAGCCCTTCGAGGCCGAGTCCCGGCGTGCTGTGCACTTCTTCAGCCGCCAGTGGCGCACGACCGAAGGCGCGGGCAATCGGGTGTTCCGAACGATTTTCCAACGCGGCGGCAAGGCTCAGGCACTGGTCGCTGTTCAGCGTGCCCAGTGGACGGATCGAACGCAAAACCAGCCGCCCCTCGGTGAGGGTGCCGGTCTTGTCGAAGATCACCGTGTCAATCTGGTTCAGGCCTTCCAGTACATGGCCGCGCGTCAGCAACAGGCCGAGTTTGTGCAGGGTGCCAGTGGCGGCGGTCAACGCCGTCGGGGTTGCCAGCGACAGCGCGCAAGGGCAGGTCGCCACCAGCATCGCCAGCACGATCCAGAACGCCCGCGACGAATCCAGCTGCCACCACAACAGGCCGATCGCTGCGGCCGCAATCAGCGACAACAGCAGAAACCATTGCGCAGCGCGGTCGGCGATTTCTGCCAGTCGCGGTTTCTCGGCCTGGGCGCGATCAAGCAGACGGACGATGGCCGACAGGCGCGTGTCCTGACCCAGCGCCAGAACCTCGACGGTGAGCGCGCCTTCGACATTCAGCGTGCCAGCGGTGACCGCATCGCCCAGCGTGCGCGGTTGCGGCAGGTATTCGCCGGTCAGCAGCGATTCGTCGATGCTCGACTGGCCGTCGAGGATCTTGCCGTCCGCCGGCAGGATCGAACCCGGTTGCACCAGCACCCGGTCACCCAGGCGCAATTCGCTGAGCAGGATGCGTTCGCTCTGGCCGTCGGCGTCGAGGCGCAGGCACGAGGCTGGCAACAGGTTCACAAGCTGCGCGGTGGCCGCGGCGGTGCGCTCGCGGGCGCGGCGTTCCAGATAGCGCCCGGCGAGCAGGAACAGCGCAAACATCCCGACCGCATCGAAATACAGCTCACCGACGCCGGTGATCGAGGTCCAGATCCCGGCAATGTAGGCGCTGCCGATCGCCAGCGACACCGAGACGTCCATGGTCAGGTGGCGGGTGCGCAGATCGCGCATCGCGCCTTTGAAGAACGGCGCGCAGCTGTAGAACACGATCGGTGTGGTCAGGAACAGCGCGACCCAACGCAGGATCGTGTGCAGTTCGGAGCTGAGGTCGATGTTGAATTCCGGCCAGGTCGCCATGGTCGCCATCATTGCCTGAAACCACAGCAGCCCGGCGACACCGAGTTGACGCAACGCGAGACGGTTTTCGCTGGCCAGTTGCTCGCTGGCGCGGTCGGCCTGATAGGGGTGGGCGGCGTAACCGATGTGGCGCAGCTCGGCGAGGATCTGGCTCAGCGGCAATTGCCCGTCGGCCCATTGCACATGCAAGCGATGGTTGGACAGATTGAGCCGCGCCTCGGCCACTGCCGGCAGGCTGCGCAGGTGTTTCTCGATCAGCCAGCCGCAGGCGGCGCAACTGATGCCTTCCATCAACAGGGTGGTTTCGGCGAGTTCGCCCGCGTGACGGACGAAGGGTTGTTGCACGTCGGCGCGGTCGTACAGCGCCAGTTCATCGGTCAATTGCACCGGCAAGGCTTCGGGGTTGGCCGAGGCTTCGCTGCGATGCTGGTAATAGCTTTCCAGGCCACCGGCGACGATGGCTTCGGCCACGGCCTGACAGCCGGGGCAGCAGAACTCGCGGGACTCCCCGAGCACGACGGCGGTGAAGCGGCTGCCCGACGGGACGGGCAGAGCGCAGTGGTAGCAGGGGAGTGGGGTGGTCATGGCATCGTTGAGGGGGTAAGCCCTTGCATTGGGGTTGTCCGCTTGCCCTCACCCCAGCCCTCTCCCGGAGGGAGAGGGAGCCGATTGATGGAGGCCGGAAAAGAGGTGCATCCACGGATATCGTCACTGCCATACACAAGGCATGCGAGCCCCTCACCCTAACCCTCTCCCTCCGGGAGAGGGTTAGGGTGAGGGGCTTCTGCAGTTTATTTATTTATCCAGGTCTTCGGCGCCCTGCAGCGGTTCGTCACCGAGCAGCAGATCCTTGTCGTGGCTGACCTGTTCCTCTTCGAACATGCGCCACACGTGGTCGTCCTGCGTGCCCAGCAATTCGACAAAACGCCGGCCTTCGACCTTGTCGCCCAACTGACCGATGTAACGGCCGGCTTCGGTTTCGCTGCGGGTCAGGACGATCTTGCGATCCTTCTCCGGCTGGGTCGGCGAGATCAGGTTCAGTTCCAGGGTTTTCGGCTGGCTGTTACCGCTCAGGCGCAGGTCGACCTCGCCGGTGAGTTCATCCAGATGGACGTTGGCGCGCATCTTCAGCTCCTGCGCCAGCAGCTCGCGATCCAGCGAGCGGTTGATGCCTTTGCCGGCCTCGTAATAGTTGTCGTTGACCAGGTTGTCCGGGTTGTTCACCGCGATGGTCACCATCGACAGGGTCAAGGTCACCGAACAGGCCAGAATTCCGATGATGATCCACGGCCAAAGGTGCTTGTACCAAGGACTGGCGGCGTTTGCTGCGGGCATGTTCAGTTCTCTCAACGGGTTTGTGGGCCGATGAATCGGCTCTTGGCTTCAACGTGGACGCTGTCGTCGTCGGCATCCTTGAGGATGAATTTCACCTCGTTGGTGCTCGACGGCAATTGTTCCGGTGCGCTCGACAACTCCACCGGCATGCTGAAGATTTCGCCGGCCGGCACCTTGATCTCGCGTTTGCCCTGCAAGCGCAGGTCCGGCAGACCGGCGGCTTCCAGGACGTAGGTGTGGTCGCGCTGATCCTTGTTCATGATCTTCAGGCTGTAGACGTTTTCGATCCGGCCTTCGGCGTTTTCGCGGTACAGCACGCGGTCCTTGCTGACGTCGAAACCGACCAGCGAGCGCATGAAGAACGCGGTCACCAGCAGGCTGATCATCGCCAGCAGCACCACCGCGTAGCCAATCAGGCGTGGCCGCAGTTTATGGGTTTTCTGGCCGGAGAGGTTGTGTTCGGTGGTGTAGCTGATGAGGCCGCGCGGGTAGTCCATCTTGTCCATGATCGCGTCGCAGGCGTCGATGCACGCCGCACAACCGATGCACTCGATCTGCAGACCGTCTCGGATATCAATACCGGTCGGGCACACCTGAACGCACATGGTGCAATCGATGCAGTCGCCCAGACCCATGGCCTTGTAGTCGACACCTTTCTTGCGCGGGCCACGGCTTTCGCCGCGACGCGGGTCGTAGGAAACAATCAGGGTGTCCTTGTCGAACATCACGCTCTGGAAACGTGCGTAGGGGCACATGTAGATGCACACCTGCTCGCGCAGCCAGCCGGCGTTGCCGTAGGTGGCGAGGGTGAAGAAACCGACCCAGAAATACGACCAGCCATCGGCCTGGCCGGTGAAGAATTCAAACACCAGTTCGCGGATTGGCGAGAAGTAGCCGACGAAGGTCATGCCGGTGACGAAGCCGATCAGCAGCCACAATGAATGCTTGGCGAGCTTGCGCAGAAATTTGTTGCCAGTCATCGGCGCTTTATCGAGCTTGATCCGCTGGTTGCGGTCGCCTTCGGTGACCTTCTCGCACCACATGAAAATCCACGTCCACACGCTTTGCGGACAGGTGTAGCCGCACCAGACGCGGCCGGCGTAAACGGTGATGAAGAACAGGCCGAACGCCGCAATGATCAGCAGCCCCGACAGCAGGATGAAGTCCTGCGGCCAGAAGGTCGCACCAAAGATGAAGAACTTGCGTTCCGGCAGGTTCCACCACACCGCCTGATGCCCGCCCCAGTTCAGCCAAACCGTACCGAAATACAACAGGAACAGCGCGGCGCCGCCGATCATCCGCAGATTGCGGAACAGGCCGGTGAAAGCACGGGTGTAGATTTTTTCTCGAGAGGCGTAAAGATCGACGCTGTTGTTCGCGTTTTTGCTCGGTGGTGTGACGTCGTGTACCGGAATCTGGTTGCTCATCATTGCATCCCACGGCAGTGGACAAATGCCTCGGTCGATACGTGCCGACCGCGGTCAGAAAGGGGTGTCGCAGTGGCGCAATGATACGCCTGTCGCTCTAACTCAAGGGTGCGACCTTTGGTCGCGTTGGGGAAAAAGCATTATTGGTGTAGCGAATGCAGAAAAGCCTGATGCAGATCAATTGACTTGTTGAGTATGGACAGTTTTCGCGCAGTCGCTCGCTCATTGTTCCCATGGATTGATCAGGGCGACACCGCTCGACTGGAAATCGCCGACGTTACGAGTGACGACGGTGAGCCCGTGCACCAGGGCAGTGGCAGCTATCAATGCATCGCTTTCATTGGCCTGGTCGGGTACATGCAGGCTGGCACAACGCAGTGCCACCGCGGCATCAACCGGCAGGATTCGGGCTTCGAATGCCGGAATGACGTGACGCGTCAGCCAACTGCGCAACAGCTTTCCTTGAGCAGGATCACGCCGTTCCATTCGCAGTAC
Organism: Pseudomonas sp. MWU347; assembly: GCF_017947305.1. Taxonomy (NCBI): domain Bacteria; kingdom Pseudomonadati; phylum Pseudomonadota; class Gammaproteobacteria; order Pseudomonadales; family Pseudomonadaceae; genus Pseudomonas; species Pseudomonas sp. MWU347. The sequence goes on along the minus strand of NZ_JAFGZB010000005.1, from coordinate 459,944 downwards.
TCCGGTTTCCAGTTCTTTCAAAGTAATGGCGGAAATGTACAGGCGCGGGGCGATGACGCCTTTGGCCCAACTGACCACATTGGCATCGGCCTGCGGCTTGCGAAGTTCGGAAATCACATTGGTGTCGAGTAAATACATCAGGACAGATCCACGGGACGATGAATGATGACTGCGCGCTCGGTTTCGAAATCGATGTCGGCAGCCTCCGGCATGACCAACAAATCGACAATGCTCGTGTTTGCGCCGCTCAGTTTCTGATATTCCTCAATGCTCAACAGGACATGAGAGGCCTTGCCACGGTCGGTGATGATCACTGGACCCAGACGCGCAGCCTTTTTGGCGCTGCTGGTGTCCTGATTGAATTCACGGCTGGAGATGGTGGTGATTGCCATCATGGTTGACCTCTCGCAATACAGATGTAGCAACGTTACTACTTCGCCTTGGGGGCGGCAATCGAGGAAGACAGGACTCAGCCGTCCGTTGGTCGGTCCGTGGCAGACATCAGTCGAGCCAGCCTCGCACAAGGCGCAGACCGGCTCGGATTGATTCAGACGTGGCGTCAAGACTCAGGGAAGTCTGCCGCCGCCCAGGCTCTCGAGACTGCCGGTATTTCTGTGGGGCTTTGTGGTGCTTCTGGAGTCGGGTTGCAACGGATTACCCAGTGTCACGGCAATCGATTCCACGGGGTGGTTCGATGGATCGATCGCCTGATCGTTGTCTATGAGTTTCTGATCAACCGGGAGAGGGTTTTTGCTGTCATTCAACATAGCGGCTTCATCCTTGAAGTGGCTCCGATGAGGGTCAACGGGCTGTGGACGACCCTACAGAGCATAGCGAATCGAGTCCATCAGGCATGTGTCTCAAAGTATTAATTTCGAAGGCGATTTTAATATTCCAGAAATATCATTAGTTAATTAATGGGTTTTGTTTTCTTGTTTTTTTCGAATAGCTTATTGGCTGTTGTGCAGCGTGTTAGTTGCATGTTTATGTTTTGAAATTTAACGGAATAATGGAGTGTTATGAAAATCAAGGAAGTTAAAAAGCTTTTCGCTTGTCTGTGTCTGGTGTCCCTGACTTCTCTCGCCAGTGCCAATGAAGGTATGCCGCAGCACATGGTATTTGCATCAGACCCGCAATACCCGTGGACAGAAAAGTCGGACAGTGGCGAGGATGAATCGAGCGCGGATTTCGAAAAACGCGCGAAATGGCTGGTGGAAACCCAGTTCGCGAGCATTGCCCAGTTCCGCACCGAGATGGGCGGGCAGGCTGCGGTGCCATTGATGATCAACGGTGACATGACCGCGTTTGGCCACGGCTGGCAGCGCTCTTTCATCGGTTCGATGCTGAAGAAACACTTTGGCGATCACGTGCTCTACGGATTGGGCAATCACGACTACCAGAACAACGTGAATGACTGTTTCAGTGAAAGTTGCGCAGCGGGCAGTATTGTTGATTACCGTGATCATCATGTCGGTAAAGTCGATGAATTTGATCTGGAAGTCACCGGCAGCTTTGTGAATAAACACTATCTGGGTAGTCTGGCTTATTCAAAGAATATAGGTGAAGTGCACTTGGTGCAGTTGAACAATGAACCGACTTACGCGGTAAAGATTTCCCATGCCTTGAATCCGACCACATTCGATATCAAACAGTCGCTGGACTGGCTGGAAAATGATTTGCGAATAGCGCGAGCGCAGGGCTACGCGATCATTATCAACATGCACAAGCCCTATGAGTGGAAAGGCAGTTGGGATCAAGAGAAGCGCTTTCGCGAAATGATTGAAAAGTATCAGGTGACGGCGATGTTCGCCGGCCACTTCCACGACGAGGGTGGTAGCCAGACCTATATGGGGAGCGTGCCGATGTTTCTCAGCGGTTCAGCTTCTCAGCAGACGTACCTGACCGCCACTTTTTCCAAGGATCGCAAGCAATTGGAGGTGAGTCTGGTCGAGGACAATCAGTGGCGCAAACGTACGCCGGTGGCCACCGTGCCGGTGAAGTCGATCTGGGCCAGTAACCCATAAAAAAATCCCCCGCCAGAGCACTGGCGGGGGATTCTTCATTACATCAAGCCCTGGCCTTATTGCGCCTCGGCCTCCGGCGCTTTTTCACCGTGGGACAGGCTGTACACGTACGCTGCCAGCAGGTGCACCTTGTCGTTGCCTTGCAGTTGTTCCTGCGCCGGCATCTGGCCCTGACGGCCGTAACGGATGGTCTGCTGGAGTTGCGCGAAGCTCGAACCGTAGATGAACGCGGCCGGGTGGGTCAGGTTAGGCGCGCCCATCGCCGGGGTGCCTTTGCCTTCCGGACCGTGGCAGGCCACGCAGTTGGCGGCGAACAGTTTCTGGCCGTTGGCCGGGTCAGCCTTGGTGCCTTCCGGCAGTTTGCGGCCATCGAGCTGGGTCACCACGAAGGCTGCGACATCGGCTACGCCTTGTTCGCCAATGACTTCGGCCCAGGCCGGCATCACCGCGTGTCGACCGCCCATGATGGTGGTCTTGATGGTTTCCGGCTCGCCGCCCCAGCGCCAGTCGGCGTCGGTCAGGTTCGGAAAGCCATAGGCGCCCTTGGCGTCGGAACCGTGGCATACCGAACAGTTGGAGGCGAACAGACGGCCGCCCATCTTCAGTGCTTGCGGATCCTTGGCCACTTCCTCGATCGGCATCGCCGCGAACTTGGCGAAGATCGGACCGAACTTGGCGTCCGAGCGGGCCATTTCCTTTTCCCACTCATGCACGCCGGTCCAGCCGGTCTGGCCGTTGGCGAACGCGGTCTGCTTGTCGTTATCGAGGTAGTTGTAGCCCGGCAGCAGGCCTTTCCAGTTGCCCAGGCCCGGGTACAGCACCAGATAACCCAGGGCGAACACGATGGTGCCCACGAACAGCATGAACCACCATTTCGGCAGTGGGTTGTCGTACTCCTCGATCCCGTCGAAGGAGTGGCCGACCGTTTCGTCCGTCTGTTCGCTGCGCTGGCCCTTGCGGGTCGACAGCAGCAGCCAGGTCAGGGCGAAGATCGTACCGAGACTGAGGACTGTGACGTACAGACTCCAGAATGTAGTCATTCTTTGTTACTCCTAGAAGCTTGCTCGACGTGCTTGATGGCTTCGGGATCATCCGCAAAAGGCAGCAAGGTTGCGTCTTCAAACTCCGACTTGCGCTTGGGGCTGAACACCCACAACGCCAAACCGATGAAGGCCACCATCACGACAACGGTGCCCAGGCCTCGAATCATCCCGATATCCATTAAGAATCACCGTTTGCTTTTGATGATGGTGCCCAGGCCCTGAAGGTAGGCCACCAGCGCGTCCATTTCGGTTTTGCCCTTCACGGCATCTTTTGCACCGGCGATGTCTTCGTCGGTGTAAGGGACGCCGAGCGTGCGCAACACTTCCATTTTCTTGGCCGTGTCTTTGCCGTCGAGCTTGTTTTCCACGAGGAACGGGTAAGCCGGCATTTTCGACTCAGGCACCACGTTGCGCGGGTTGTACAGGTGCGCACGCTGCCAGTCATCGGAGTAACGACCGCCCACGCGAGCCAGATCCGGGCCGGTACGTTTGGAACCCCACAGGAACGGGTGGTCCCAGACGCTTTCACCGGCGACCGAGTAGTGGCCGTAGCGTTCGGTTTCAGCGCGGAACGGACGGATCATCTGCGAGTGGCAGCCGACACAACCGTTGGCGATATAGACGTCGCGGCCTTCCAGTTCCAGCGCCGAACGCGGCTTCATGCCTTCGACCGGCTTGTTGGTGACGTCCTGGAAGAACAGCGGAACGATCTGGGTCAGGCCGCCAATGCTGACGGCGATGACCATGAAGAAGGCCAGCAGGCCAATATTCTTCTCGACAGCTTCATGCTTCATCAGTGAGCTCCAACAACAGCGATCTGGGCGGCGGCTTCGGCTTCAGCCGCGTTCGAGGCGCGCACGGTGCGCCAGACGTTGTAAGCCATCAGGAACATGCCGCTGGCGAAGAAAGCACCGCCCAGGGCACGGACGATGTAGCCCGGGTGGCTGGCCTGCAGCGCTTCGACGAACGAGTAGGTGAGGGTGCCGTCATCGTTGATTGCACGCCACATCAGGCCCTGAGTGATGCCGTTGACCCACATCGAGGCGATGTACAGCACGGTACCGATGGTCGCGAGCCAGAAGTGCGCGTTGATCAGGCCGACGCTGTGCATCTGCGCACGACCGAACAGTTTCGGGATCATGTGGTAGATCGCGCCGATCGAAATCATTGCCACCCAACCCAAAGCGCCGGCGTGGACGTGGCCGATGGTCCAGTCGGTGTAGTGCGAGAGCGAGTTGACGGTCTTGATCGCCATCATCGGACCTTCGAAGGTCGACATGCCGTAGAACGCCAGCGACACCACGAGGAAGCGCAGGATCGGGTCGGTGCGCAGCTTATGCCAGGCGCCCGAGAGGGTCATCATGCCGTTGATCATGCCGCCCCAGCTTGGCGCCAGCAGGATGATCGACATCGCCATGCCCAGCGACTGTGCCCAGTCCGGCAGTGCGGTGTAGTGCAGGTGGTGCGGACCGGCCCAGATGTACAGGGTGATCAGCGCCCAGAAGTGCACGATCGACAGGCGATAGGAGTAGATCGGACGTTCGGCCTGTTTCGGCACGAAGTAGTACATCATCCCGAGGAAGCCGGTGGTCAGGAAGAAGCCCACGGCGTTGTGGCCGTACCACCACTGGATCATCGCGTCGGTCGCACCCGCGTAGGCCGAGTAGGACTTGAAGAAGCTCACCGGCAGGGAGGCGTGGTTGACGATGTGCAGCATCGCGGTCACGACGATGAACGCGCCGTAGAACCAGTTACCGACATAGATGTGCTTGGTCTTGCGTTTGGTGATGGTGCCGAAGAACACCAGCCCGTAGGAGACCCAGACAATGGCCAGCAGAATGGCGAGCGGCCATTCCAGTTCGGCGTATTCCTTGGTGGTGGTGTAGCCCAGCGGCAAGGTAATGATGGCGCCGATAATGACCGCCTGCCAGCCCCAGAAGGTGAAGGCGGCAAGGCTGTCGGAGATCAGTCGCGTCTGGCAGGTTCGCTGCACGACATAGTAGGAAGTGGCAAACAGTGCACAACCACCGAAGGCGAAAATCACCAGGTTTGTGTGCAACGGGCGCAGGCGTCCAAAGCTCGTCCACGGCAGACCGAAGTTCAACTCCGGCCAGACCAGTTGCGAGGCGATGAAGACACCGAGCCCCATGCCAAGGATCCCCCAGACCACCGTCATGATGGCGAACTGGCGGACTACCTTATAGTTATAAGCAGTCGGACTGATTGCTGTGCTCATTCTAAGGTTCCACGGTTTGGGTGTTTTATTAGGATTAAAATCGGCCGCAAGTATGCAGAGAGCAGGGGGTCATTGCAACGCGCCATGACCTGGGTCAATGCTTTCCAACGCTGATTCTGCGGCCTTTCCATACGCCGCGTAAGGTCAAAATTGGCCTCGGACAAAATGTCGCAGCGGACGAAAAAAGCGAGGGGATCAGGTCGCTTGTAACGGGGTGTGTTCAAACGCTCAGTTCGGGTGACGGACGGTAAATGGCACGACAGCCGGTATCTACCGGCGTTTGCGGCCACATCAGTCAGCCGGTTCGCAGAACACAGCAGTCAGCGTTGACCTGGAACTAGCAAAAGCCAGTCCGCATCGAGCAAGCGTAGACCCGAATCCGGGGAACCGAAAGGAGAGGGTGTGACGGGGTGCGACAATGCGTCGCAAAGGGGCGGGATGCTGCCGCACCGAGAACGGTGCGGCAGAGGTGTGTGCAATGATTACTGTTTATTGTCTTCGGTAATCAGTTTTTCTGTATTCAATCCATGGCTCAGGCTGTACACATAAGCGGCGAGCAATTGCACTTTATCATTGCCCAACAGTTCGTTCTGTGCCGGCATGTGGCCCTGGCGACCGTGGCGGATGGTCTGCTCAAGCTGCGTCAGACTCGTGCCATAAATAAATCCGGCCGGGTGCGTCAGATTCGGCGCACCCATGGCTTCAGTGCCGTGGCCGGTTGCCCCATGACAGGCTACGCAGGTGGTGCTGAACGCTTGCTGTCCGGCCTGCAGGTCAGCCTTGCTGTCGGCTGGCAGCGGCAGGCCGGCCAGTTCGTGACGCACATATGCGGCGACGTTCTTCACACCCGTCTCGCCCAGCACTTCGCCCCAGGCCGGCATCGCCGCCATGCGGCCACCCATGATGGTGGTCTTGATGGTTTCGGCGTCGCCGCCCCAGCGCCAGTCCTCGTCGGCCAGATTAGGGAAGCCGAAAGCGCCCTTGGCGTCGGAACCGTGGCACACCGAGCAGTTGGAGGCGAACAGTCGGCCACCCATTTTCAGCGCCTGCGGATCCTTCGCCACTTCCTCCACCGGCATGGCGGCGAATTTGGCGAAGATCGGTCCGAATTTGGCGTCGGCCTTGTTCATTTCCTTTTCCCACTCGTGGACGCCGGTCCAGCCGTCCTCGTAGCCGGGCAGAATACCTTTCCAGTTGCCCAGGCCCGGATACAGGATCAGATAGCCCACGGAAAACACCAGCGTGCCGGCGAACAGCATGAACCACCATTGCGGCAGCGGGTTGTCGTACTCCTCGATGCCGTCGAAGCTGTGGCCCATGGTCTGGTCGACGCTGCCCTTGGTCTCGCCCCGGCGGGTGCCGATCAGCAGCCAGGTCAGGCCGATCAGGCTGCCGATGGTCAGTACGCAGATCCACGTACTCCAGAAGGTGGTCATGGCCGGGTACTCCTTGTTTCAGGTGCTTGGGTAATGTCGGGTTGCGGCTCGTCGGCGAACGGCAGCAGGCGCGCTTCGGCGAACTCCGGCGTGCGCTTGCGGTTGAACACCCAGATCGTCAGGCCGACGAAGGCGACGAACACCACGACGGTGCCGAGGCCGCGAATCAGCCCTGCACTCATTTCAATGATCATCGTGCTCACCTCTTGCTCTTGATCGCAGTGCCGAGCACTTGCAGGTAGGAGACGAGGGCGTCCATTTCGGTCTTGCCCTTGAGGCTGGCGACCGCGCCGCTGATGTCATCGTCGGTGTACGGCACGCCGAGGGTGCGCATGGTCTTGAGCTTGGTTTCGGTGTGGCTGCTGTCGACCGCTTGCGTCACCAGCCACGGGTAGGCCGGCATTTTCGACTCCGGTACCACGTTGCGCGGGTTGTACAGGTGCGCGCGGTGCCAGTCGTCCGAGTAACGCGCGCCGACCCGGGCCAGGTCTGGCCCGGTACGCTTGGAACCCCACAGGAACGGGTGATCCCATACGCTCTCACCGGCCACCGAGTAGTGCCCGTAGCGTTCGGTTTCGGCGCGGAACGGCCGGATCATCTGCGAGTGGCAACCGACGCAGCCTTCGCGGATGTAGATATCGCGGCCTTCCAGTTGCAGCGCGGTGTAGGGCTTCATGCCTTCCACCGGTTTGTTGGTGACGTCCTGGAAGAACAGCGGGACGATCTGGGTCAGGCCGCCGATGCTCACGGCGAACACCATCAGCAGCATCAACAGGCCGACGTTCTTTTCAATCGTTTCGTGTTTCATGGCGGACTCCTCAGGCCATCTGCGCGGCAGCAACGACGTCAGCAGGCTGCGAGGCCCGCACGGTGCGCCAGGTGTTGTAAGCCATCAGGAACATGCCGCTGAGGAAGATCGCCCCACCCACCAGACGCACGATGAAGCCTGGGTGGCTGGCCACCAGAGTTTCGACGAAGGAGTAGGTCAGCGTGCCGTCCTCGTTGACTGCGCGCCACATCAGGCCCTGGGCGATGCCGTTGACCCACATCGAGGCGATGTAGAGCACGGTGCCGATGGTCGCGAGCCAGAAGTGCGCGTTGATCAGGCCGATGCTGTGCATCTGCTCTTTGCCGAAGACTTTCGGGATCATGTGGTACAGCGCGCCGATCGAGATCATCGCCACCCAGCCGAGTGCGCCGGCGTGTACGTGGCCGATGGTCCAGTCGGTGTAGTGGGAGAGGGCGTTGACCGTCTTGATCGCCATCATCGGACCTTCGAAGGTCGACATGCCGTAGAACGCCAGTGAGACCACGAGGAAGCGCAGGATCGGGTCGCTGCGCAACTTATGCCACGCGCCCGAGAGGGTCATCATGCCGTTGATCATGCCGCCCCAGCTCGGTGCCAGCAGGATCAGCGACATCACCATGCCCAGCGACTGCGCCCAGTCCGGCAGTGCGGTGTAGTGCAGGTGGTGCGGGCCGGCCCAGATGTACAGGGTGATCAGCGCCCAGAAGTGCACGATCGACAGGCGATACGAATACACCGGACGTTCGGCCTGTTTCGGCACGAAGTAGTACATCATCCCGAGGAAACCGGCGGTGAGGAAAAAGCCCACGGCGTTGTGGCCGTACCACCATTGCACCATCGCGTCGGTCGCACCGGCGTACACCGAGTAGGACTTGGTCAGGCTCACCGGCAACTCAAGGTTGTTGACGATGTGCAGAATCGCCACGGTGATGATGAACGCGCCGAAGAACCAGTTGCCGACGTAGATGTGCTTGGTCTTGCGCTGCATGATCGTGCCGAAGAACACGATGGCGTAGGCGACCCAGACGATGGTGATCAGGATGTCGATCGGCCATTCCAGTTCGGCGTATTCCTTGGAACTGGTGTAACCCAGCGGCAGGCTGATCGCTGCCAATAGAATCACAAGCTGCCAGCCCCAGAAGCAGAACGCGGCGATTTTCGGCGCGAACAATTGCGTCTGGCAGGTGCGTTGCACCGAGTAGAACGAACTGGCGAACAGCGCACAGCCACCGAAGGCGAAGATTACCGCGTTGGTGTGCAGCGGGCGCAGACGGCCGAAACTGGTCCAGGGCAAATTGAAGTTGAGTTCAGGCCAGACCAATTGGGCCGCGAGAAAAACCCCGAGCCCCATGCCGACGATGCCCCACACCACCGTCATAATGGCGAATTGGCGGACCACCTTGTAGTTGTAGGCGGTACTGATAGAAGTGTTCATGGTTCCCCATCCACGGTTCAGCCGAAGTGAGCGCGCGCAGAAAACGCCGCGAATCCTTCGCCTGGAGTTATAGGCAGACTAAAAGCGAGGCAAGCATGGACAAACAGCACAAGGCCAGTATTGACGGGGATCAATGGGCGCAGTGCGTGCGGGATCATGGGTGGCTTTGGGATGCCGCGTCGGGCGAGGCTTCGGCGACTCTGATCCTGGCGCATGGGGCGGGGGCGCCGATGGACAGTGAGTGGATGGCGGATATGGCTGGGCGCCTTGCTGGATTGGGCGTGAACGTGTTGCGGTTTGAGTTTCCTTATATGGCGCAGCGGCGGGTGGATGGCAGTAAACGGCCGCCTAATCCGGCGCCGAAATTGCTGGAATGTTGGCGTGAGGTTTATGGCCTGGTGCGACGTCATGTCGCTGGGGTTTTGGCGATTGGCGGGAAGTCGATGGGCGGGCGGATGGCCAGTCTTTTGGCTGACGAATTGGGCGCCGATGCGCTTGTCTGTCTTGGATATCCGTTTTATGCGGTTGGGAAACCTGAGAAACCGCGGGTTGAACATTTGGCTTCTTTGCGGACTCGGACGTTGATTGTTCAGGGGGAGCGGGATGCTCTTGGCAATCGGGACGCTGTCGAGGCTTACGATCTATCGCCGAGTATTGAGGTGTTTTGGTTGGCCTCTGGGGATCATGATTTGAAGCCGCTCAAGGTTTCCGGGTTTACGCATGAGCAGCATTTGGCTGCCGCCGGGCAGAAGGTGGCTGCGTTTCTTCAGTGTTGACCGAGCCGAGCTGAAATTTTGAAACTCATGAAGATCGGCTCCCTTTCCCCCACGCCCCCTTGGGGGAGAGGGCTGGGGTGAGGGGGTAGATCTTGAACGTTGCACACTTTTCGAACTGTGTGCATATCCGTTGCTGCGGTAACGGCTACTTAGGGTTCCGCCCTTACGGCGGGTCACTTTTTACAAACGCCTAAAAAGTAACCAAAAACGCTTGCTCCTACGTCCGGCCCGCTCGCTAAAGCTCGGGGTCCCTTCGCTCCAGGCTCCATCCGGGCGCAGCGCCTACGGTTTGCTTCGCTGCACCTCCTCTCGCTGTGTTTGGCTGCGCCAAACGGTCGCTGCGCTCCCACCCCCGGATGAATCCCTCCGCTCAGCCTTCCGATGTCGCCTGTGGATCAAGATCAAAAGCGGTACTCGAGCTAACGCTCATCGTGTTGAGTGGTGAGGAGCAAGAGCGGTGCGCGTTCTGCTCTTGCTTTTGTGTGGGAACCCGCCTGCTGGCGAAGGCGGCCTGACAGCCGACCATTCTCTTACTGACTGCACGCAATCCCTGTGGGAGCTGGCTTGCCAGCGAAGGCGGCCTGACAGCCGACCATTCTCTTACTGATGTACCCGGCCCTACTGTGGGAGCGAGCCTGCTCGCGAAAGCTGTCTTCCGCGCGCCATCCATTTCAAACAGGCAATAAAACCCCGGAGGCTTTCGCTAACCAGTTTTTCACGATCAAAGGATCGCATCCTGCGGCAGCTCCAAGGAGTCATTCTTTCAAATTACATTGAAGGGGTACTCCTCCGGAGTTGCAGCGAGCACCCCTGCCAGAGTTAGCCAGCATCCGATGGTCTCAGTCTCGTCATGGTGAAAGTCCCCTTGGGATTCAGACGATAGCGATGACTTTTGAACACGGCCTCGAATGATCCCGTAGCGATGTCCGTTTCAGCATCATATTTAACGCTGAGGATCGCCGAGTCGGCGTCCACCGAAGCCATTCCGATAAATCCCGGCGGCGCAGGGATCCAATGGCTGTGAACAAATGTCAGCCCGTCGTCGAAGTTATAGACGCCTGTGAGTGACTCATCGGATTGGTAGGGCAGAGTCATGGAGAACGAAAAATAGCTTTCATCGTCGAAATTTCCTGTTCCACCACTGATGGACCAATACCGCTCGCCCAAGAACTCGTCCTGATAGAAAGATCTGAATTTCGCTGTTTTCCGTTTACCGCCCAATCTCCATTGAAACCTGTCATCACTGACGAGTGGTTTTTTCGGGAGAAACATAACGTGCGTGGTCATTGTTAAACCTGCCTTTTCAATTAAGAGGAGGTGTTACAACCGACTGCAATTACGGTTTCTCTTGATATCCGCTTGAACAGGTGTGCGTCTACTGTCAGATCTGACAGCTAGGCAGCCAGCCTTATATGTGCTGGTCAGCTAATAACGTTGCCGAGACTGCGTGAATATCCGTTGCCGCGGTAACGGCCACTTAAGGTTTCGCCCTTACGACGACTCACTTTTTTGACAAACACCTCAAAAGTAAGCAAAACAACGCTTGCTCCGGCGTTCGGCCCGCTCGCTGGAGCTCGGGGTTCCTTCGCTCCGGGATCGATCCGGGGGGCAGCGCCTACGGTTTGCTTCGCTGCACCTCCTCTCGATCGCCGAGGCTTGCGAATCGTTGTCGTCGGCCAAAGTCAAGGCTGGCAATATCGCCAACTCAATCGGTGGCCCGGAGGGCAATCCGCTGCTGGCGCTGCAACAGCCGATCATGTTGAACGAGCTGTTGGTTAATCGATTGCTGGACAAACTGCGGTTGCCTCAATAATTCCGCTGGCCGTTATGGCCTCTTCGCGAGCAAGCTCGCTCCCACATTGGTTCTGCGTACACAGGACTAAATGTGGGAGCGAGCTTGCTCGCGAATGCGGTCTGCCAGACACCACCAGTTTCAGACTGGCAACAAAAAGCCCGGACGCTTTCGCTGTCCGGGCTTACAGGTCAAAAGATCGCAGCCTTCGGCAGCTCCTACAGGTGATCGGTGTAGGAGCTGCCGAAAGCTGCGATCTTTTGATTTACTTTGTGGTGGATAGCCTGCCAGTGATCACATATTTATCGAACACTTTCTGCCCATCACGCGCGGCGTGCCGAACATCCAGGAATGTCAGTTCATCACGAACTTTCTGTTTGTGGGGTTTTCGCGTGGGGTATGGATTCATGCTGGCCGATCTGCGTGATTGAGTAGCGACGGGCAAACGATAGAACTTGGCTGCACCAAGCACCAGTCGGCGCATTCTGGCGCAGTTGTAGGCAGTGTCTGCGTTGCTTGAGTGAGATCGTCGTTGGTAGAGAAGGCGTCTTCGCGAGCAAGCTCGCTCCCACAGGTGATTGTCGTCGTGCGCAGAACTGTGACTCAACGCAGTGCCAATGTGGGAGCGAGCTTGCTCGCGAATGCGGTCTGCCAAGCACCATCACTTTCAGACTGGCAATAAAAAGCCCGGACGCTTTCGCTGTCCGGGCTTTTAAGATTAAAAGATCGCAGCCTGCGGCAGCTCCTACAGGTGATCGGTGTAGGAGATGCCGCAGGCTGCGATCTTTTGCTTTTAGCGGTTAAACCGCTCTACCAACGAATACTGAGTATTCGCAGTCTTGGTCAGCTCTTCACTCAGCAACGCCGAGTTATGCGCCTGTTCCGAGGTCTGGTCTGCCAACTCCGAAATGTTGCTGATGTTGCGGCTGATTTCTTCAGCCACGGCACTTTGCTCTTCGGTCGCAGCAGCGATCTGCGTGGTCATGTCGGTGATGTTGGCCACTGCTTCGCTGATGCCGACCAGTGCCTGATCCGCTTCCAGTACCCGCGCCACACCTTCTTCGGCCTGGCGATGGCCGGCTTCCATGGTCTGCACGGCGCTGGACGCGGTCTGCTGCAGCTTGGCGATCAGGGCGTGGATCTGGCCGGTGGATTCGCTGGTGCGTTGCGCCAGTTGGCGCACTTCGTCAGCTACCACGGCGAAGCCACGGCCCATCTCGCCGGCACGTGCCGCTTCGATGGCGGCGTTGAGGGCGAGCAGATTGGTCTGGTCGGCGATGCCTTTGATCACGTCGACCACGCCGCCGATTTCGTCGCTGTCCTTGGCCAGTTGGGTGACGGTCAGGCCGGTTTCGCCGACCACCACCGACAGGCGCTGGATGGCTTCGCGGGTTTCCCCGGCGATGTCACGGCCACGACCGGTCAGGCGATTGGCTTCCTGGGTGGCGTCGGCAGTGCGCTGCACGTGGCTCGCCACTTCTTGCGTGGTGGCAGCCATCTGGTTGACGGCGGTGGCGACCTGTTCGGTTTCCACGCGCTGGCGCTCCAGACCGCTGGAGCTGTTGTGCGCCAGGGCGTCGGACTGTTTGGCCTGATCGGTCAGGTGCTCGGCGGTGTCCTGCAGACGGGTCAGGCAGGTTTTCAGGCGCGCTTCCTGGCTGAGGATCGACATTTCCAGACGCGCCTGCGCGCCACGGCTGTCGGTGTACATCTGCGCGATCAACGGGTCGGAAGTGGTCTGCTCGGCCAGGCGCAGCAGGCGCTTGAGCCCGCGTTGCTGCCATTGCAGGCCCATCAGGCCCAGCGGCACCGACAGGCCGGCAGCGAGGGCGAAGCCCCAGTGCGAGTTCAGGGTCGCGCCGATCACGAAGCTCAACTGGCTGACCAGAATGAACGGCAGCCAGTCCTGCAGCACCGGCAGCCATTTGTCGCTGGAAGGGATCGCCGACTTGCCTTGGTTGATGCGTTGGTAGAGCGCTTCGGCACGGCGGATCTGTTCGGCAGTGGGTTTGATCCGCACCGACTCGTAACCGACCACCTGATTGCCGTCGAACACCGGTGTCACGTAGGCGTTCACCCAGTAGTGGTCACCGGATTTGCAGCGATTCTTGACAATGCCCATCCATGGCAAGCCTTGTTTCAGTGTGCCCCACATGTGCGAAAACACCGCAGCCGGGACGTCGGGGTGACGAACCAGGTTGTGCGGCGCACGGATCAGCTCTTCACGCGAAAACCCGCTGATTTCGACGAAAGCGTCGTTGCAGTAGGTGATCACGCCTTTGGCGTCGGTTGTGGAAATCAACCGCTGCTGAGCCGGGAAAGTCCGTTCGCGTTGTGTAATGGGCTGGTTATTACGCATGGTTTTTCAATCCGCAAGGCTTTGAAAGGTTGTCGGCGCTGTCAGGAAATTATTGAAGTTTTTTTTCAGATATAAGTACGGCGTCGCAAAACCGCTCTTGCTTCAACCGGCCAGCATCGGATAGGTGAACAGCGCAAAATGCAGCAGGTTCAGCCCGAAATGCGTGGCGATCGCCGCAGCAAGGCCGCCGAAACGGTAGGCCAGACCATAGCCGCCACCCGCCAGACCCGCCAGCAACACCCACTGCCAGCCGGCACCCACATGCGCCAGGCCAAAGATCAGCGACGCCAGCAGCAGGGCGAGGTTGTCGCCGTGGGGCAGGTGCTTGAACAGGCGGCTCAAACCGCCCTGTATATAGCCGCGAAACAGCGCTTCCTCGACCAGCGTCACCAACAGCAGATTGTTCAGCAGCCACAGCCATGCCTGATCAGGCCACTTCGGCGCCCAGGCAATCATGCCGAACAACAGCGCACCGCCCAGCGCCAGGACGGCGCTCAAGGTCAGGGCGAGGACGCTGGCGTACACCGTCGGACGCAGCGAGCGTGCCGCGACAATCCACGGGCAGGCGAGCAACAGCCAGAAGCCGATCAAGGGTTTGTCCAGATTCAGGTACATCGCAAACGGCACGGCGTCGTCGGTGAAACGCAGCGGGGCGATGGCCCGGCCGTTGGCGAATCCCGGCAACCAGTGCAGCGCCAGCGACAGGGCGAGGAAGATGAACACGGCATGCCCCAACAGGCGCGCCACCGGCACCTGCTGTTGGCGCACGGCGAAACCGGTCAACAGCAATAGTCCCACGGAGATCAGCGCGAGCCAGCCGAGTTGGCCAAAGCTCAACGCCAATCCATAACCGAGGCTGAGAAGTGCCAGATAGAGCCATGGCAACGCCTTCATCGAAAGTCCTTGTGCAGAATTTTGTGGAAGGGCTTTCTACACGGGTGAGGGCGTGGGGACAAGTAAAGCTGTGGCGGGATGCGGGGACAGGCTCCCAACCTGAGGCCATCCACAAAACCCATTGTGGGAGCGGGCTTGCTCGCGAATGCGGTGTGTCAGGCGATAAAAATCTCGACGGATACACCGCATTCGCGAGCAAGCCCGCTCCCACAGTAGATCTGTGTGTGGCTGAGGAATCAGCGCAGATCGAGCTTCGCCGCCGCGCGCTCGGTGATTTCCGTGCGCAGTTTCAACGAAAGCGCCGCGCGGTGCCGAGCCTCAGCGACGACAGCACTCGGCGCCGTCTGCGGGCTGCCCGATTCAAACGGCGGCGCCGGCGCATATTCCAGCTGCAGTTGAATTAACTGCGCCGCCTCGGCCCCCACCAGTTCGGCGGCCAGCACCAGCGCAAAGTCGATGCCTGCGGTAATGCCGCCACCGGTAAACAGATTGCCGTCGCGTACCACCCGGTCCTGCACCGCAATCGCGCCGAGTTTCGGCAGCAGTTCGTGATAGGCCCAGTGGGTGGTCGCGCGTTTGCCTTTCAACAGTCCCGCCGCGCCCAGCACCAGCGAACCGGTGCATACCGACGTCACATATCGGGCCTGTGCCGCCTGACGCTTGATGAACCCCAGCGTCTGCTCATCTTCCATCAGCGGCCCGACCCCGGCACCGCCGGGAATGCAGATCACATCCAGATCCGGGCAGTCGTCGAAGGTGGTGGTCGGTTTCAACAGCAGGCCGGTGCTGGCGGTGATCGGCACCAGATCTTTCCAGATCAGATGCACCTGCACGTTCGGCAGCGAGGCCAGTACGTCATAGGGACCGGTCAGGTCGAGTTGCTGCACCTGCGGAAACAACAGAAAACCGATCTGCAACGTCATGGGGTTTTTCTCCATTTGAGGGGTGGACGGCTTCACTGTAGGCGCGTAGGTTCTGGCGTATACGCCAATAACCCCACGAATTACGCCAAATGCCCAAAGCCATTCACGTACTCGCGTTCGCCAACATGCAGATCCTCGACGTCACCGGCCCGCTGCAAGTGTTCGCCTCGGCCAATGACATCGCCCGTCAGCGCGGCTTGCCGGTACCGTATGCGCCGTCGGTGATTGCTCGCGAGGGCGGGGCGGTGATGTCCTCGGCGGGGCTGGCGGTGCTCGCCGAACCGTTGCCGCAAGACGCCAGCGACACGCTGATTATCGCGGGTGGTTGGGGGATCTATCCGGCATCCGAAGATGAGTCGCTGGTGGATTGGGTACGCGAGCACGCAGCGAAATGTCGACGCGTCGCCTCGGTGTGTACGGGGGCATTTCTACTGGCGGCGAGCGGCTGGCTCGACGGACGTCGCGTGGTCACCCACTGGACCCGTTGCGAACAACTGGCGCAGCAGCATCCGAAGCTGCAGGTCGAAGCCAATCCGATCTTCATCAACGACGGCCCGGTCTGGACTTCGGCAGGCGTTACCGCCGGCATCGATCTGGCAATGGCAATGGTCGAGGAAGATCTGGGCAGTGATATTGCTCTCGACGTCGCCCGGCATCTGGTGGTGTTCCTCAAACGCCCCGGCGGGCAATCGCAATTCAGCGTGACCCTGGCCCTGCAGAATCAGGGCAATCGCTTTGATGAACTGCACGCCTGGATCGCCGAAAACCTCACCTGCGACCTCGGCGTCCCGACCCTGGCCGAACAGGCCGGCATGAGCGAACGCAGTTTCGTCCGCCACTACCGCGCCGACACCGGCCAGACCCCGGCCCGCGCCATCGAACTGATCCGCGTCGAAACCGCCCGCCGTTTGCTCAGTGATACCGGGTTGCCGGTGAAACGGATTGCGGCCAACTGCGGGTTTGGCAGTGAGGAGACGTTGCGCCGCAGTTTCCTGCGGGCGATCGGGGTGACGCCGCAGGCGTACAGGGAGCGGTTTTCGGTCAGTGTTGGCGAAGCAGAGTCAGCGATGCCCTTAGGGGCAATTACCCGAACAGAACCTTCTGCCAATGATCTTCGCTGATGATCGCAATCGGCACGCCGCTGTCTCTCAGCTCAACGGCTTTCTTGATCTTGGTGCCGTAAGAGCTGTGAAGCCACTGATCATTGCCAATGCTGCCCACTACCAAATAGTGAATCTTTTTGCTGACGGAACCACCAATAAGGCCGCCGCGTTCGAGGATCTGCGACTCACATTCTTTACGTGGCCCATAGGCCATGACGCCTGTAAACAGGAAGACCCGATCAATCAGGCATAACTGCGGGGCAGGGTGGTCGAGAGGAAGGCTGGCCGGAGTGGTAAACGTTGGTGTTTGTGTTGGTGCGACTGGCAGCCCGGTGAACTGATGCAGCATTTCCAACAGCTCCGCAGACTCGTCGGCGTCTAGAACTCCATCACTGAGCATGTCGGCAAGACGTCTGTAAAGGATGTTCACAACCGGATCATCCAGGTGCACCAAATGGGTTTCAATCCAGGTTCTGAGAAACTCGGCTTCTTGCTGGTTGATCGTGCCGTCTGCGGCAAGCCCGGCGGCGATGCCGATGAGAGCATCGACCGAGCGCCGCTCGATTCTTGCCTGGTGAAAGAACACGCTGCTCTTAAATTCCTGATGCAAATCGACCATCGTTGCTTCTCCTTAAGCCTCGGCTTCCGCCACCTGATTGAAATACTTCGTCCGATCCGGGGTAAACGTTACCCGCATCTTCGTCCGCGAGCAGGTCAGCGAACGCTCTTCACCCAGATCAATATCCAGATCCTCGCCACGCAACCCCTGCCACTGCGCCAAGTATTTCAGCGAGCCGTATTTCTCGTTTTTCTTCAGGCTGCGGCTCACGCCACCTTTCCAGCCGAGCACCGGCAGTTCGCCGGCGAGGCATTGTTGGGCAAGGTCGGGGAAGCGGGTGGCGCGCTGACGGCCGATTTCCCAGCACTTGATCAGGCCTTTGTCGGCGGCTTCCCAGAGTTGGGTGCGGGTCAGGCCGCTGCGCAGGGGCGTGGCGATGGGGCGGTGGACGTGCTGGGTCATTCTGGTTCCTTGAATTCGGGTTTTATTGGACAGCTCCGCTGTGCCCGTTGCGGTGGATGGTAGGGGGGGATGTAACAGCTGGCAACAGGGTATTTCAGGGTGTAAGTGCAGGTTGCGGGGGAGGGATTTGCCAGGGAGTTGTTTAGAAGAAGTAGGAACAAACTACCCAAACTGTGGTGAGGGGATTCATCCCCGATCGGCTGCGCAGCAGGCGCAAAGCCAAGCAACGCGGTGCTGTTGACGAAATGCACCGGAAAAATCAGGACTGCTGCGCCGCCCGTCGGGGATAAATCCCCTCACCACAGGGGATCTGATTCTGTTTATTTCTGTGTAGGGGTTAGCCCGGCGCAGCGCGCTGATGCGGCATATTTCCTACAGACACTGACGAAATTACGGCTGCCAAACACTCTTCTCCCCACTCAACCGCCGATCAAGAAAACTCGCCGCACTGATCAGCGCCAGATGCGTCAGCGCTTGCGGGGTGTTGCCCAGATGGCGGCCCTTGCTGTCGAACTCTTCGGCATACAGGCCCAGCGGGTTCGCGTAGCGCAGCAGTTGTTCGAACTCCAGATGGGCTTTTTCCACCTGACCGGCGCGAGCCAGGCATTCGACGTACCAGAACGAGCACGCGGCAAACGCGCCTTCGGTGCCGGTCAAACCGTCGATGTTGGCGTCATCGTTGCGATAGCGATAAACCATGCCGTCGCGTACCAGAGTCTTTTCGATCGCTTCAAGGGTCGACAGCCAGCGTGGATCCTTGGCGCTGACGAAGCGCACCAGCGGCATCAGCAGCATCGAACCGTCGAGCGCGGTGCCGCCCTTGTACTGGACGAAATGCCCGCGCTCCTCATCCCAGAAGTTATCCCAGATGTCGGCGTAGATCGCCTGCCGGGTCTGATCCCACTGGACGAACGGCGCCGGCAGCGAGCGTTTCGAGGCCAGGCGAATCGCCCGGTCCAAGGCCACCCAGCACATCAGTCGCGAGTGCAGGAAGTGATGCTGCTCACCGCGCATTTCCCAAATGCCGACATCGGTTGTCTGCCAGGTCTCACACACCTGATCGACCACTTCGCGCACGTGTTTCCAGCCCTGGTGGGAAATCGCGTCGCCGTACTTGTTGACCAGGTACACCGCGTCCATCAGTTCGCCAAAGATATCGAGCTGAATCTGATCGTACGCGCCATTGCCGATGCGCACCGGTTGCGCGCCGCCATGGCCGGAGAGGTGGGAGAGTTCGGTTTCCGGCAGCTCCTGGCGACCGTCGATCGCATAGAGGATGTTGAGTTTGGTCGAATTTCCCTGGCAATCGCTGACCCGACCACGCAGCCAGCCCATGTAGGCATTGGCCTCATCGACAAAACCCAGGCGCATGAACGCGTAGACCGTGAACGAGGCGTCGCGGATCCAGGTGTAGCGATAATCCCAGTTGCGCTCGCCGCCGGGAGTTTCCGGCAGGCCGAAGGTGGCGGCGGCGAGGATTGCGCCGTGCTTGCGCGAGGTCAGCAGCTTCAACGCGAGGGCCGAACGATTGACCATCTCCCGCCAACGCCCGCGGTAGTTGGACTGGCCGATCCAGTCGCGCCAGAACTTCAACGTGCGCTCCAGGCACATTTTCGCGCCGTCATCCTTGAAGCGCGGATCGTCTGCGCCACCGAGGACGAATTCGGCGTGCTGATCCTGTTTCAAACTGAACGCGGCAACGGCCGATTCGCCATCGATGTGCAACGCTTGATCCGCCACCAGCCGCAGCGATGGCTGACCCTCCGCACTGAAAATTACCGATTGTTGATCCATCTGCGCCCGGGTGTTGGCACGCGCGTAGTCATGCCGCACCGCGCAGCGCATGTGAAACGTCGCTTCACCGCTGACTACCCGCACCCGGCGCATCAGCAACGGCAGGTCATCGACACTGTCGCCGATCGGCAGCAGATCGGTGATTTCCACTACGGCCTGTTCGCTGAGCCAGCGCGTCTGCAAAACGTTGGTGTCGGGCAGGTAGATCTGCTCGCGCCGGGCATCGGGCAAGTCCGGGGCGAGCTGGAAAATCCCTGCCTCGGGCGTGTCGAGCAGCGAACAGAAGATCGACGGGCTGTCGAATTCCGGCCAGCAGAAAAAATCCACGCTGCCCTTGTCGTTGACCAGTGCCGCACTGCGCAGATCACCGATGATGCCGTGGGCGTCGATCGGGCTTTGTCGTTCAGGATGATGCTCAGCCATTGCCACGAAACTCCGGATAAAGACTCATGCCGCCGTCGATGAACAGGGTGGTGCCGACGATGTAGTCAGCGGCGTCGGAAGCGAGAAACACCACCGCGTTGGCGATGTCCTCGACATCGCCGATGCGACCGTAAGGGATCAGCTCCAGCAGCTTCTCACCGGCAGCGCCTTCGGTGGCGTCCTGATTGATGGCGGTGCGAATCGCCCCCGGCGCAATGCCGTTGATACGGATGCGCTGCTGGCTGACTTCCTGGGCGAGGGTCTGCATCAACTGATCGACGCCGCCCTTGGACGCCGCATAGTTGACGTGCCCGGCCCACGGAATGCGCTGATGCACCGAGCTCATGTGAATGATCTTGCCGGCCGCGCGGGACACGCCTTCACGCACGCCCTGGCGATTGAAAATCCGCAGCGCGGCGCGAGCGCAGAGGAACTGGCCGGTGAGGTTGACGCCGATCACCGTGTTCCAGTCTTCGAGGGTCATGTCCACCGCCGGCGCATCCTTTTGCATGCCGGAATTGGCCACCAGAATGTCCAGCGCGCCAAAGGCCTCGAGGGTCTCGGCGAACAACCGTTCGACCTCGTCTTCCTTGGACACATCGGCGCCGATGGCCAGTGCCTGACCGCCGTCGGCGATGATTTGCTGCGCCAGTGCCTCGGCAGGTTCGGCCTGACGGTTGTAATTGATCACGACGGCTGCGCCGGCAGCGGCCAGCGCTTTTGCGGCAGCGTGGCCGATGCCGGAGCTGGCGCCGGTGACCAGTGCTACTTGGCGGGCGAGGGAAATCTGCATGCTCGAAATGCCTGGGTTAAGGGCTCAGTCAGCTGACCCATGGCGAGCTGCGAGAGTTCATCCGCATGCATGAAAAGATCGACACGTTCAGACGTGATAGCGGCCACTGTGCCGGTGCCATTCAAGACTGCCGGAGACCCAGCTTTTTATGCCGGTCAGAAAACGCTGCAGCAGCGGCGATGCATCCGGCAGCACGGCTTGTTCCGCCGCTTCATACAGGTGCACGATTTCGTCATGAACGTGCGCGCACTTGATCATCGCTTGTCGGGGCGTGCAATTGTGTTCGCGAGCCAGTAACTGCGGCAGATTGAAATCGCCGATTGCGGCCTGATTTTCCTTGTGTGCGGAATACAGATCGTTGGCGACGATTGTGGCGCTGGCGGCCAGCGTGGTCACGCGCCGCACGGCAGGGGCGCTGTAGATGTGTGCTGGCAGTTCGTATCCACCGATCACGTCGATCAATGACATGCAGGGTAAAAAGCTGTTGGTCTGGCGTTGAGCGAGGTATTCCCAGATGGGTGGGGTCAATCCTTCCAGGCGCCAGGCCGCTTCGGCAGTCATGGTGACAAACATGGCGATGATTTCGTGGCGTACCCTGGCCACTTGTACGGAAGATGCGAATGCCTGAACGCGGTCCATATAGGCGCGAAGCGCAACCAGTACCGGGTCACTGTTCAGTGCATGATCAAGACCGCAACGAAAGCGAGAGGGCAGGTGCGCCGGCTCCAGTGCGGCCAGCGCCAGCGAAAGTCGGGGCCCTACCAGGCGCGGTTCGGAGCCGGTTCGCTCGTCATCACAGTAGTAATCATCCACGGCAAACAGGGCGGCGATGCACTGTGCCGAAAGCAGCAGGCGATCGGGATCGTGAGTGTCGGTATGGCAAAGCATGGCGAAGCGACCGAACCCCATGGCGCGGACCTTTTCGAGTTGTCCCGCAAATATGCCGACTTCCTTGATCCATGGCATAAGCCGATCTTCGACGGCCTCGGCCAGCGCCGTATCAACCCGAAACGGCGCCGGACAATACAACGGCGGGACGGCCCAGGGTGATCTTGCCTTTTTCCCAAAAGCATCAGGCATTGATCGTGCCGCTGACGCATCGTGGGCGGCCTCGAACCATTGCCTTACACCCCCTATCCCGAACTGCTCGAACATCCGGCGAAACCAGATCGTGAACTGCTCGGGTGCCTGTTCGATCCGTTCGGTGATCTCCTCCAGCGACAGCCACTCCCAACTTTCGACTTCCTCGGGATTGGCTACCGGATCGAGCTGGCTGAGGCCGGCAAACACGTGGTCAAATTCATGCTCGATCAGTTCATTGGACATTTGCTCGTAATAGAGCATCGAGGCGACTTTTTGCAGTTTGCACGTCGTGCCCATTTCCTCCTGCAGTCGACGCAGGGCAGCGGCGGCCGTGCGTTCGCCGGGGCGAGGATGCCCGCAGCACGTGTTGGTCCATAATCCGCCGGAATGATATTTGCCCAACGCGCGTTGTTGCATCAGCATCCGACCTTGTGAGTCAAAGAGCAGAATCGAAAATGCGCGATGGCGCAGTCCCTGGTGATGCACTTTCATCTTTGAGGCTACACCGGTCTGGCGATCCTTGGGCGATACCAGAATAAGCTGTTCTTCCATGGCAAGGCTCCTTGGCGCGTGCGCTATGGGATAGTGCTCAAGAGCAGTTGCCCGTTCATTCAGGAGCGGTACGCCATTGAGTCAAAGCCTCATGAGAACTGCAATCGCATGAAAAGGCACCTGTAAAACCTGACAGGTGTGCGCGATTTTCGACGATTGGTTATGTGATTCCAGACGTCGGCGGCAATGCCATTGGTCTTGGGGAGCGATCCTGGGAGAGTGCCTGGAATCGCAAGGTGTCGAGTTTCGCGCCTTCACATTCCACCAACAATTCCCCGCTTCCACGCTCATCAACCTTTATGGCAACTTGGCGGCCCCTGATGAGGCTGTACCCATGGCAAACCCCTACCGCGAATTATTCACCGCCCCCGGCGCCCGGGCTTTTGTACTGGCCGGGATGATCGCGCGCATGCCGATTTCCATGACCGGCATCGGCGTGATCACCATGCTCTCGCAGCTCAAGGGCGGGTACGCGCTGGCCGGTGCGGTGGCGGCGACTTTTGCCCTGGCCACGGCTTTTTGTGCGCCGCAGGTGTCGCGGCTGGTGGATCGTTTCGGCCAGGGTAAAGTGCTGCCGCTATCGGCGTTGATCGGTGGTGGGGCGCTGTTGATGTTGCTGCTGTGCACGCGTTTGCAGGCGCCGACCTGGACCCTGTTCATCTTCGCCGCGCTGGCCGGCTGCATGCCGAGCATGTCGGCGATGGTGCGCGCGCGCTGGACCGAGATCTATCGCGGCCAGCCGCAATTGCAGACCGCCTATGCGCTGGAATCGGTACTCGATGAGGTCTGTTTCATCGTTGGCCCGCCACTGTCAGTGGGTTTGTGCGTGGTGGCGTTTCCCGAGGCCGGGCCGTTGGCCGCGCTGTTGGCGCTGGCGATCGGGGTGACGGCGTTTGTCGCCCAGCGCAGCACCGAGCCGGCGGTGCATCCGCAGGAATCACAGCATCAGGGTTCGATCATTCGCTCGACCGACGTGCAATGGCTGCTGGCGTTGATGCTTGCCATGGGCGTCATCGTCGGTGTGGTCGATGTGGTCAGCGTCGCGTTCGCCCAGCAGCAGGGCCAACCGGCGGCGGCGAGCATCGTGTTGTCGGTGTACGCCATCGGTTCGTGTCTGGCCGGTATCGCGTTTGGCGCGATGCGTTCGAAACTGCCGTTGCCGCGGCTGTTTCTCTACGGTGGGGTGGCGACGGCGGTGACCACGCTGCCGCTGTTGCTGGCGAGCAATATTTTCGGTTTGTCGCTGGCGGTGTTTGTCGCGGGATTGTTCTTCTCGCCGACGCTGATTGTGGCGATGGCGTTGATCGAGCGCATCGTGCCGCCGGCCAAACTGACCGAAGGCCTGACCTGGCTGGTGACGGGGTTGAGCATCGGCGTGGCGATCGGCGCCGCCGGCTCGGGCGCGTTGGTGGATGCGTTTGGCGCCCGCAGCGGATTCTGGCTGGCGATTATGGCGGGGGCGGTGGTGTTGGCGTCGGCGTTTCAGAGTTATAGGCACCTGAAATAACCCGGCCATCGCGGGCTGTTGTGGTGAGGGGATTTATCCCCGATGGGCCGCGAAGCAGCCCCAAATCCAGCCAGCTCTTTCCTTCAGAAGAAGCGTGCCGGGTGAGTTTGCGACTGCTGCGCAGTCGATCGGGGATAAATCCCCTCGCCACAGAGTTATCCACACAGACAGCGGATGGGTTACCAACCCCGCCCCGAATTCACCCAGAAATTCACCGACAGTGACGTCGACACCGACTCCACCTGATGGAACCAGCCCTCCGGCAGAAACAGCAGATCCCCGGCCTCCAGCGTCACGCGCAGGAACGTCACATCGCGTGCTGCGGGAAAGCGCTCATAGTCCGGTGCGTCGGGGTTGAAGTCGCAGCCGTCCAGGCCACCCTTTGGCGCTGTCGACCAGGTGCCCAGTGCTTCGCGGTGATGCGGGGCGGCGAGGGTGAACTGCTTCTGGCCCCAGACCTGCGCGAACAGGTTGTCGGTGTCGTCGCGGTGCAGCGGCGTCAGCGTGCCTTTGGGGCCGATCCAGATGCGTGGCGGGATGAACAGCGAAGCATCGAAGTAGGGCGGGTACTTGATCTGCTGCAGCAATTGCGCCGGCAGGATGTTGTTGCCCATGTAGGCCGGTGGTTCGCCGTCAGCCCGTTTGACTGCCGGTTGGTCCAGCGAGGCAATGAACTCGGCCATCGACGTCGAGCGGAAATCACGTTCGGTGGAAAAGGTTTTCTTCACGTAATCGCCGTGGCGGGTGATGCCCTGCAGTTCGGCGAAATGCACCAGTGATTCCTCGCGACTGAGCTTGAACAGCGGCCAGTCCTGCAGTGCATTGCTGATCACCACCGGGATGCCGTTGGGCAAGTATCTGCTTTTGAATTCGCTGACCGACAATTCATCGCGCGCATGGCGCTCGATGCGGGTCTGCACCGGCAGCCCGGCGGTGAGTTGTTCGCTGAAGCGTGGCGGGGTCGGGTAGCGCTTGTTCATGTCGACCTTTTGCGCCACTGCGCCACCGTGCATCGCATGCTCGATGATCTGCGGCAGCAGCGTCGCCAGGCCCATGTTGCCGCCGATTTTCAGGCGTCCGCTGGCGAACAGTTCTTCGACATTGACTCGGCCGCCCATGATCCCGAGAAAATCGCTCTCGGCGACTTCAATGGTCACGTCGGGGCTGGGATGGCGTCCGGGCGCGGTGCGGCTGCTGGCCTTGACCTCGGACCAGTAGGCCTGCTGCGGGCCAAACACGAATTGGAAAACGCCTTCGATGCCGACGGCACCGGCGTTGGCGAACAACTTGCCCAGGATGCTCTGCAGGTCCACGGTGAATCCTCGTTATTGGTTTTGGCCTGAACAGTTAACGAGCGCCTGTTGGCGCAATTTACCGGCGCGCGACTAATTTGCCGGGGGCGTAATCCGTTTATCTCTACAGACAAATTTTTCGAGGAAAGCCGGGTGAACAAGCTGACCCTGCTGTGCCTGCCGTACTCCGGCGCCAGCGCCATGGTCTACAGCCGATGGCGGCCAAAACTGCCGCAATGGCTGCAACTGCAACCGGTGGAACTGCCGGGGCGCGGTGCACGTTTCGACGAGCCGCTGCACACGGATATGCGGGCGCTGGCGATGCAACTGGCCAAGGAATTGCGGCCGAATCTCAAAGCGCCGTATGCGTTGTTCGGCCATAGCCTGGGCGCGCTGCTGGCCTGCGAAATCGCTCACGCGCTGCGCGCATTGGGCTGTCCAGAACCGGTGGCGCTGTTTGCCTCGGGCACGGCGGCGCCGACGATGCGCGCCGATTACGATCGCGGTTTTGCCGAGCCGAAAACCGACGCCGAGCTGATCGATCAATTGCGCACGCTCAACGGCACCAGCGAAGAAGTGCTGGCCAATGCCGAGCTGATGAGCCTGACCCTGCCGATCCTGCGCGCGGACTTCTTGCTCTGCGGCAAATTCGAGCCGTTGTCGCGGCCGTTGCTCAACTGCCCGGTGCACGTGCTGGGCGGCAAGGCGGATCGCGCGACCACCGAACAACTGATCGGCTGGAGCAAGGAAACCCGTGGCAGCTTTTCAGTGGACATGCTCGCCGGCGGGCACTTCTTCATTCATGAGCATGAAGCCAAAGTGCTCAAGGTGATCAAGGATCAGCTGGAAGGGCATCATCGCCGGCATATCATGGCCGCAATCGCCTGAGCAGCGCATCACTCAATGTGGGAGCGGGCTTGCTCGCGAAAGCGGTATTTCAGTTATTGCATCGTTGACTGACACACCGCTTTCGCGAGCAAGCCCGCTCCCACATTTGATTTGTGTTTATGAAAAAAGCCGCTCAACCGCCCGCCTGACAGTTGTTCTCATTCGCTAATTTTTCCGGTCTGTATTCGTTTTATAGGGACGACGTGCCTTTGTGCTTCCTGCCTACTGATCCGGATGCTGAGAAATGAATGCTGAAGACTCCTTGAAACTTGCTCGCCGGTTTATCGGGTTGCCCCTGGAAAAGCGCCAGATGTTCCTCGCGGCCCTGCACAAGGAGGGCGTGGATTTCGCGCGGTTCCCGATACCCGCCGGCATCGCAGCCGAGGATCGTCAGGCGCTGTCTTACGCGCAGCGACGCATGTGGTTCCTGTGGCAACTCGATCCGCAGAGCGGCGCCTACAACCTGCCCGGTGCGGTGCGACTCAATGGTCGACTGAACCAGTCGGCGCTGGAGCAAGCTTTCGCCAGTCTGGTGGAGCGCCACGAAACCCTGCGCACGGTGTTCCAGCGCCAGGCCGATGACAGCCTGCTGCAAGTGCCAGCCACCGCGCCGCTGCTGATTAACCGGGAAGACTTCAGCGCACTGCCGGCCAGCGAGCGCGAGCAGGCGGTGATCCGTGCCGCCGAACAGCAGTCGGTGTTGCCATTTGATCTGGCGGTCGGCCCCTTGCTGCGGGTGACCTTGCTCAAGCTTGCCGAGCAGGAACACGTGCTGCTGCTGACCCTGCACCACATCGTGTCCGATGGCTGGTCGATGAACGTGTTGATCGACGAGTTCATCCGTTGCTACGACGCGTTCGACGCCGGTCAGACGCCGCAATTGCCGCCATTGCCGATCCAGTACAGCGACTATTCGCTGTGGCAACGCCGCTGGCTGGAGGCCGGTGAGCAGGCGCGCCAGCTCGACTATTGGCAGGCGCAACTGGGCGACGAACACCCGGTGCTGGAGCTGCCACTGGATCATTCGCGCCCGGCGATGCCGAGCTATCGCGGCACTCGTTACGAGTTTGCGGTCGACGGCCAACTCGCCGAGCAACTGCGCAGCACTGCGCAACAGCATCAAGTCACTTTATTCATGTTCCTGCTCGGCGCCTTCAATGCGCTGCTGCACCGTTACACCGGGCAGACCGACCTGCGGGTCGGCGTGCCGATCGCCAACCGCAATCGCGGCGAGATCGAAGGCCTGATCGGCTTCTTCGTCAATACCCAGGTGCTGCGCACGCAGCTGCACGGACAGACTCGGGTCGATGAACTGCTGCGGGCGGTCAAGGAAACCGCGCTCGGTGCCCAGGCGCATCAGGATCTGCCGTTCGAGCAACTGGTCGAAGCGCTGAAGCTGGAACGCAGCCTCAGCCACACGCCGCTGTTCCAGGTGATGTACAACCATCAGCCGCACGTGGCCGATATCGCCACCATCAGCACCGCATCCGGCCTGCAACTCGACAGCCTCGACTGGCAGAGCCGCACCACTCAGTTCGACCTGACGCTGGACACCTGGGAGAAGGGCGGCAAGCTGCACGCCGCGCTGACCTACGCCAGCGACCTGTTCGATGCACCGACCATCGAACGCATGGCGCGGCACTGGCTGCGCCTGCTGACGGCGATGGTCGCTGATCCGTCGCAGCGCATCGGTGAGTTGCCGCTGCTGGAGGCTGACGAGCAGCGCATGCTGGTGCACGACTGGAACAACGTCCACGCGCAGTACCCGAGCGACACGCCGATTCATCATCTGATCGAAGCGCAGGTCGCGCGTACGCCGCAGGCACCGGCACTGGTATTCGGCGAACAGACCCTGAGTTATGCCGAACTGGATGGCCGGGCCAATCGTCTGGCGCATCTGTTGCGCGAACAGGGTGTGCAGGCGGACAGCCTGGTCGGCGTCTGTGCCCTGCGTTCGGTGGAAATGGTCGTCGCGCTGCTGGCGATTCTCAAGGCCGGCGGCGCCTACGTGCCGCTGGATCCGGAGTACCCGCAGGAGCGCCTGGCCTACATGATCGAGGACAGCGGCATCACTTTGCTGCTGACGCAACAGGCGCTGCTGGCAACGCTGCCGACTGACGGCGTAAACGTCATCACTCTGGATCAGCCAGGACTGCTCGACCGCTACAGCGACAGCCGTCCCGACGTCAGCGTCGATCCGCTGAACCTGGCCTACGTGATTTACACCTCGGGCTCCACCGGTAAACCGAAGGGCGCCGGCAACAGCCACGCGGCGCTGGTCAACCGTTTGTGCTGGATGCAGGACGCCTATGCGCTGGACGCCAGCGATTCGGTGCTGCAGAAAACCCCGTTCAGTTTCGACGTGTCGGTGTGGGAGTTCTTCTGGCCGCTGCTGACCGGCGCACGGCTGGTGGTGGCCGCGCCGGGCGCGCACCGTGATCCGCTGCAACTGATCGATAGCATCAACCGTCACGGCATCAGCACGCTGCATTTTGTGCCGTCGATGTTGCAGGCGTTCATCCACGAACCGGGCGTGGAAAGCTGCAGCGGTCTCAAGCGGATTGTCTGCAGCGGTGAAGCGTTGCCGCTGGATGCGCAACTGCAAGTCTTCGCCAAGCTGCCGAACGCCAGCCTCTACAACTTGTATGGCCCGACCGAAGCGGCCATCGACGTCACCCACTGGACCTGTGTCGATGAAGGCGCGGACAGCGTGCCGATCGGCCGGCCGATCGCCAACCTGCGCACCCATGTCCTCGATGCCGAATTGCTGCCGGTGCCGAGCGGTGTCGCCGGTGAACTGTATCTGGGTGGTGCCGGGCTGGCGCGCAGTTATCACCGGCGTCCGGCGCTGACGGCAGAACGTTTTGTGCCGTGCCCGTTCCATCACGGCGCGCGCCTGTACCGCACCGGCGACCGTGTGCGGCAGCGTGCCGACGGGGTGATCGAATACCTCGGGCGTCTCGACCACCAGGTTAAGTTGCGCGGTTTGCGCATCGAACTGGGTGAAATCGAAACCCGCCTGATGCAGCACTCGCTGGTGCGTGAGGCGGTGGTGCTGGTGCAGGGCGGCAAGCATCTGGTGGCTTATCTGGTGCTGGAAAACCCGCAGGCAGACGAGCAGTGGCAGCAGGAGGTCAAGGCGTGGCTGCTCGGCAGCCTGCCGGAATTCATGGTGCCGACCTACCTGATCACCGTCGACAAATTGCCGGTCACCGCCAACGGCAAGCTCGACCGCAAGGCCTTGCCACAACCGGATGCCGCGCCACAACAGGCATTCGTGGCGCCACAGGACGCCATGCAAAAAGCCCTCGCGGCGATCTGGGAAGCTGTGCTCGGCCTCGACCGCGTCGGCCTCGAAGACAACTTCTTCGAGCTGGGCGGCGATTCGATCATCTCGATTCAAGTGGTCAGCCGTGCGCGGCAGGCCGGGATCCGCATCAGCCCGCGTGACCTGTTCCAGTACCAGACGGTGCGCAGTCTGGCGCTGGTCGCGAGCCACGATCATCTGTCTTCGGTGGATCAGGGGCCGGTGACGGGCGATGCCGTGCTCGGGCCGATCCAGCAGGATTTCTTCAGCCGCGCGATGCCGGTGCGCGAGCACTGGAACCAGTCGTTGCTGCTGACCCCGCGTGAGGCATTGAACGCGCAATGGCTCGAAGCGGCGCTGACGCACCTGATCAATCACCACGACGCCTTGCGCCTGCGTTTTGTCGAAGGCAGCGAAGGCTGGCAACAAAGCCACGGCCCGCTGCTGAGCGGCGCTGAGCTGTGGCAACGCGATGCCGAATCTGCCGAACAGTTGCAGGCGCTGTGCAACGAAGCGCAGCGCAGCCTCGACCTGCAAAACGGCCCGCTGCTGCGCGCGTTGCTGGTGACGATGGCCGACGGCTCGCAACGACTGGCACTGATCATTCATCACCTCGCAGTCGATGGCGTTTCCTGGCGGGTGCTGCTGGAAGATCTGCAGCAGGCTTACGAGCAACTGGCGGCGGGTGGCGGCATTCAGTTGCCGGCGAAGACCAGCGCGTTCCAGAGCTGGACGGCGCGTCTGGCGCAGGAAGCGTCGCGCTTCGATGAGCAATTGAGCTATTGGAAAGCCCAGCATCAGGGTGCCAGGGATCTGCCTTGCGAACGCCCGGATGGCCGCCTGCACAACCTGCATGGCGAGAAAATCGAATGGCGTCTCGACGCCGAGCGCACCCGCCAGTTGCTGCAACAGGCGCCCGCCGCGTATCGCACCCAGGTCAACGATCTGTTGCTCACCGCACTGGCGCGCACCATCAGTCGCTGGAGCCAGCAGCCGGGCACGTTGATCGAACTGGAAGGCCACGGCCGCGAAGACCTGTTTGATGACGTCGACCTGACCCGCACCGTGGGTTGGTTCACCAGTCTGTTCGCGGTCAACCTGACCGCCAGCGCTGATCTCGACGGCTCGATCAAGGCGATCAAGGAGCAACTGCGCGCGGTGCCGGACAAAGGTCTGGGTTACGGCGTGCTACGGCATCTGGCCGCGCCGTCGGTGCGCGCCGAACTGGCCGCGCTGCCGCAACCGCGCATCACCTTCAACTACCTCGGTCAGTTCGACCGCCAGTTCGACGAGACGGCGCTGTTCGTGCCGGCTGTTGAAACCAGCGGCGTGGCGCAGGATCCTTCGGCGCCTCTGGGCAACTGGCTGACCCTGGAAGGTCAGGTGTATGGCGGCGAACTGTCGATGAGCTGGGGCTTCAGCCGCGAGATGTTCGACAGCGCCACGGTGCAGCAACTGGTCGATCAATACGCCAGCGAATTGCAGGCGCTGATCGAACACTGCTGCACGCTACCCATTGCGCAAGCGACGCCTTCGGACTTTCCGCTGGCTCGGGTGACTCAGGCGCAACTGGATGCGCTGCCGGTGCCGGCCGGTCAGCTCGATGATGTCTACCCACTGTCGCCGATGCAGCAGGGTTTGCTGTTCCACACCCTCTACGAGCAAGCGGCGGGGGAATACATCAACCAGTTGCGCGTGGATGTGCAAGGTCTTGACCCTGAGCGCTTCCGCGCCGCATGGCAGGCTACCGTCGATGCGCAGGACATTCTGCGCAGCGGTTTCGTCTGGCAAGGCGAACTGGCGCAACCGCTGCAGATCGTCCATAAGCAGGTGCAGTTGCCGTTCAGCATTCTCGATTGGCGCCAGCGCGACGATCAGCCGGCAGCCCTTGCGGCGCTGGCCGATGCCGAACGTCAGCAAGGATTCGATCTGAGCCATGCACCGTTGCTGCGTCTGGTGCTGGTGCAGACCGCTGCCGAGCAATGGCACCTGATCTACACCCATCACCACATCCTGATGGATGGCTGGAGCAACTCGCAGTTGCTCGGCGAAGTGTTGCAGCGCTACAGCGGTCGCACCCCGGCCCATGGCGGCGGACGGTATCGCGATTACATCGCCTGGCTGCAGCGTCAGGACGCGCAACTGAGTCAGGACTTCTGGAGCGCTCAGTTGGCCACGCTGCAAGAGCCGACCCGACTGGCCCGCGCCGCTACCGGCGGCGAGCGCGCCAGCGGCCATGGCGACCATTACCTGACGCTGGACGTGCCGCGCACTCAGGCGCTGGAAGCGTTTGCCCGGCAGCAGAAAGTCACCGTCAACACCCTCGTGCAAGCTGCGTGGCTGCTGTTGCTGCAACGTTACACCGGTCACGAAGCGGTGGCGTTCGGTGCGACTGTGGCCGGGCGTCCGGCGGATTTGCCGGGCATCGAGCAGCAGGTCGGCCTGTTCATCAACACCCTGCCGGTGATCGGCGCGCCGCGTCCGGACCAAAGCGTTGGTCAATGGCTGCAAGCGGTGCAGGCGCAGAACCTCAGCCTGCGCGACTTCGAACACACGCCGCTGGCGGACATCCAGCGCTGGGCCGGGCAGGGCGGTGAAGCGCTGTTCGACAACATTCTGGTGTTCGAAAACTACCCGGTCGCCCAGGCGCTGAGCCAGGCCGGGCAAGGCCTGACATTCGGTGAGGTCGGCAACCTGGAGCAGACCCACTACGCCCTGAGCGTGGCGGTCACCCTCGGACAGCAACTGGCGCTGCACTACAGTTTCGACCGCAGCCAGTTTGCCGGTGAGGTGATCGAAGGCATCAGTGCCCATCTGCTGCAATTGCTTGAGCAGTTTGCGCTGTCGGCCGAACGCAACCTCGGCGAAATCGCTCTGGCCAGCGCTGACGAGCATGCCCGCCAGCAAGCCGAAAACCGGCCGCAGCCGTACCCGCTGGACATCGCGGTGCATCAGCGCATTGCTGTGCTGGCGGCCGAGCGTCCGCAGCGCACCGCGGTGATCTTCAACGGTCAGCACTTCAGTTATGGCGAGATCGAGCAGCGTGCCAATCAACTGGCTCACGCGCTGATCGCCCGTGGTGTCGGCGCCGAGACTCGGGTCGGCGTGGCCCTGCCGCGCAGCGAGGCGGTGATCGTCGCGCTGCTGGCGGTGCTCAAGGCCGGCGGTGCCTATGTGCCGCTGGACACCAGTTACCCGCGTGAACGCCTGGCCTATCTGATCGAGGATTCAGGACTGGCGCTGCTGATCAGCGATTCGTCGGTGTCGGCGCAGTTGCCGGTCGGCGAGTCGGTGCCATTGCTGGAGCTGGATCGTCTCGACCTGCGCCAGTTGCCGATCACGGCGCCACAGGTGCCAGTCGATCCGCACAACCTCGCGTACGTGATCTACACCTCCGGTTCCACCGGTAATCCGAAAGGCGTCAGCGTTGCCCATGGCCCACTGGCGATGCATTGCCAGGCCATCGGTCAGCGCTACGAAATGCGCGACAGCGACTGCGAATTCCACTTCATGTCGTTCGCCTTCGACGGCGCCCACGAACGCTGGCTGACCAGCCTGACCCACGGGGCTTCGCTGCTGATTCGCGACGACACGCTGTGGACGCCGGAGCAGACCTACAACGCGATGATCGAACACGGCGTGAGCGTGGTTGCGTTCCCGCCGGTGTACCTGCAACAACTGGCCGAACACGCCGAGCGTGTCGGCAACCCGCCGAAGGTGCGGATCTATTGCTTCGGCGGCGATGCGGTGCCAAACGCCAGTTTCGAACGGGTCAAACGCGCCCTCGATCCGGACTACATCATCAACGGCTACGGCCCGACCGAAACCGTGGTCACGCCATTGATCTGGAAGGCTGGCCGTGAAGAGTCATGCGGTGCCGCTTACGCGCCGATCGGCAGCCGGATCGGCGACCGCAGCGCCTACGTGCTCGACGCCGATCTGAACCTGCTGCCACAAGGCATGGCCGGTGAGCTGTACCTCGGTGGTACCGGGTTGGCGCGGGGTTATCTGAACCGTCCGGGGCTGACCGCCGAGCGTTTTGTCGCCGACCCGTTCAGCGCCCATGGCGGCTTGCTGTATCGCACCGGTGACCTGGTGCGCCAGCGTGTCGACGGCACGTTCGACTATCTGGATCGCATCGACAATCAGGTGAAGATTCGCGGTTTCCGTATCGAACTGGGCGAAGTCGAAGCGGCGCTGCAAGCCCTCGACGGCGTGCGCGAAGCGGTGGTCGTGGCGCAGGAAGGCAGCGCCGGCAGTGGCAAGCGGCTGGTGGCCTACGTGGTCGGCGATTCAGCGAGTGCCGAGTTCACCGACCACCTGCGCGCGCAGCTCAAGGCCAGCCTGCCGGCGCACATGGTGCCGGCGTATGTCCTGCGTCTTGAGCGCATGCCGCTGACGCCGAACGGCAAGCTCGATCGCAAGAACCTGCCAAAACCGGACGTCAGCCAACTGCAACAAACCTATGTCGCGCCACAGACGGCGCTGGAGCAGCAACTGGCGGCGATCTGGCAAGACGTGCTCAAGCTTGAGCAAGTGGGTGTCAGCGACAACTTCTTCGAACTGGGCGGCGACTCGATCATCTCGATTCAGGTGGTCAGCCGGGCGCGGCAGGCCGGGATTCGCTTCAGCCCCAAAGACCTGTTCCAGCACCAGACCATTCAGGCCCTGGCCGCCGTCGCGCAGACCGGCGAGGCGGTGCAGCCCATCGATCAGCATGCGCAAACCGGCGAAACCGCGCTGCTGCCGATTCATCAGGCATTTTTTGCCGAGGCGATTCCCGACCGTCACCACTGGAACCAGTCGGTGATGCTCAAGCCGACTCAGGCACTGGACGCTCAGGTACTGGAGCAAGCGCTGGATGCGTTGGTGGTGCAGCACGACAGTTTGCGTCTGGACTTTGTCGAGCAGGCCGCGGGTTGGTCGGCGCACTACCGCGACGTCGCCACGCAAGCGGGGGAAACCATTCTCTGGCAAGTCGAGGTCGCTGATCTCGCCGCCCTTGAGGCACTGGGCGACAAGGCCCAGCGCAGTCTGCAACTGAGCGGCGGTTCGCTGATCCGCGCGGTGCTGGCGAACCTGGCTGATGGCAGTCAGCGCCTGCTGCTGATCGTCCATCACCTGGTGGTCGATGGCGTGTCGTGGCGGATTCTGTTTGAAGATTTGCAACGTGCTTACCGGCAGATTCTCGCCGGTAACGCCGTGCAGTTGCCGGCCAAGACCAGTGCGCTCAAAGCCTGGGCGGCAGCGTTGCAGGACTACGCCACAACGCCTGCGTTGCAGGCCGAGCTGGGCTTCTGGCAGCAGCAGTTGCAGGGCGCTTCGGCGGCCTTGCCTTACGACCGGCCGCAGGGTGGTCAGCAACACGATCAGGCACTGACCCTGCGCAGCAAACTCGATCAGACCCTGACCCGTCAGCTGTTGCAGGAAGCTCCGGCGGCCTATCGCACCCAGGTCAACGACCTGTTGCTGACCGCGCTGGCGCGGGTGCTGGTGCGCTGGACCGGTGACGACAATGCGTTGGTATTGCTTGAGGGCCATGGTCGCGAAGACCTGTTCGAACACATCGATCTGACCCGCACCGTGGGCTGGTTCACCAGCGTATTCCCGGCGCGTCTGGCACCGGCCGCCGAACTCGGCGCCTCGCTCAAGCAGATCAAGGAACAGCTGCGGGCGATTCCCCACAAGGGCATCGGCTTCGGCGCACTCGCGCACCTCGGTGATGAACCGGCGCGTGCCACCCTGCAAGCCTTGCCGGCGCCGCGCCTGACCTTCAACTACCTCGGCCAGTTCGACGGCAGCTTCGACGCTGCCAGCGATGCCCTGTTCGTGCCGACCAGCGAGTCCGGCGGCGCAGAGGTCAATCTGCAAGGGCCGCTGGGCAATCCGCTGGCGCTCAACAGCAAGGTGTTCGGCGGTGAGCTGGACCTGAGCTGGACCTACAGCGGCGCGATGTTCGACACCGCCACCATCCAGCGTCTGGCCGACGACTATGTGCAGGAACTGACCACGCTGATCGGCCACTGCTGCGACAGTGCCAACCGTGGCGTGACGCCGTCGGACTTCCCGCTGGCGCAACTGTCGCAAGCGCAACTGGATGCGCTGGTGCTGGAGCCGCAAGGCATCGACGACATCTATCCGCTGTCGCCGATGCAGCAGGGCATGCTGTTCCACACCTTGCTCGAACACGGCAATGGCGACTACATCAACCAGATGCGTCTGGACGTCGACGGCGTCGATCCGCAACGCTTCCGCGCGGCGTGGCAGGCGGCGGTGGATGCCCACGACATCCTGCGCAGCGGCTTCTTCTGGCAAGGCGATCTGCCGCAACCGGTGCAAGTGGTGCAACGTCAGGTCGAGGTGCCGTTCAGCGTGCTCGACTGGCACGGCAGGACTGATCTGGAGGCAGCGCTGCAAACCCTCGCCGATGAGGAGCGCGCCCTGGGTCTGGACCTGAGCTGTGCGCCGCTGATGCGCCTGGTGCTGGTGCGCACTGCAGCCGAGCGTTATCACCTGATCTACACCAACCATCACATCCTGATGGACGGCTGGAGCAGCGCGCAGTTGCTCGGCGAAGTGTTGCAGCACTACAGCGGCGAAGCGGTCGCCCGTGGCGCAGGTCGCTACCGCGATTACATCGCCTGGCTGCAACGTCAGGATGGCGCGGCGGCGCAAGCCTACTGGCGGACGACGCTGGGCAATTTGCAGGAGCCGACGCGTTTGGCCAATGCCATCGCACGGCCGCACGCCGGTTTGCCGAGCGTGGGTTACGGCGATCATTACCAAGTGCTGGATGCTGAGCTGAGCCAGCGCCTGGGCGAGTTTGCCCGGGCCGCGAAAGTCACCGTCAACACCGTGGTGCAAGCGGCGTGGCTGCTGCTGTTGCAGCGCTACACCGGCAAGGATTGCGTGGCGTTCGGCGCCACCGTCGCCGGGCGTCCGGCGGAGCTGCCGGGGGCCGAAGCGCAGATCGGCCTGTTCATCAACACGCTGCCGGTGATTGCCGCACCGCCCGCGCAGCAGGGCGTGATCGCCTGGCTGCAAGCGGTGCAGGCGCAGAACCTCGCCTCGCGCGAGTTCGAGCACACGCCGCTGGCGGACATTCAGCGCTGGGCCGGGCAGGGCGGTGACGCGCTGTTCGACAGCCTGATGGTGTTCGAGAACTACCCGATCGGCGAAGCACTGGAGCGTGGTGCGCCGCAGGGTCTGCGCTTCGGCGCGGTGGCCAATCAGGAGCAGACCAACTATCCGCTGACCCTGCTGGTGAACATGGGCGCGCAACTGTCGGTGCATTTCAGTTATCAGCGCGACAGCTTCGCGGCGGCCAGCGTGGCGCAGTTGGGCGCGCATCTGCAGCGTCTGCTGAGCCAGATGGCGGATGCCGGTGAGCGCACGCTCAGCGAGCTGGACCTGATCGAACACCGCCCGCTAGTGAGCACCGACTTCTCCACCGAGCAGTGCATCCATCAAGCCATCGCCAATCAGGTGGCGGCGACCCCGGATGCCTTGGCGGTGACCTTCGCCAATACGAAGTTGAGCTACGGTGAATTGGATGCGCAGGCCAATCGTCTGGCGCACAAGCTGCTTGAGCTGGGTGTCGGCCCGGAAGTGCGCGTGGGCGTGGCGATGCCGCGTTCGGAGCAATTGCTGATTGCCTTGCTTGCGGTGCTCAAGGCTGGCGGTGCGTATGTGCCGCTGGACCCGGATTACCCGGCGGATCGCGTGGCCTACATGCTCGAAGACAGCCGCGCGCGGGTGTTGCTCTCCGAACAGGCGGTTGCCGCGACCCTGAGCGTGCCGGGCGATACCCAAGTGCTGCTGATGGATCAGGTTTCGCTAAGCGGCTATTCGGCTGTTGCACCACAGACTGCGGTGCAGCCGGATAACCTCGCCTACGTGATCTACACCTCCGGTTCCACCGGCAAACCGAAAGGCGTAGCCATTGCCCATCGCAACGTCATGGCGCTGATCGACTGGTCGGCCAAGGTCTATAGCCGCGACGACATTCAAGGCGTGCTGGCCTCGACGTCGGTGTGCTTCGACCTGTCGGTCTGGGAACTGTTTGTCACCCTGGCCAACGGTGGTTCGCTGATCATCGCCCGTAATGCGCTGGAGCTGGCGCAACTGCCGGCCCGCGATCAGGTGCGCCTGATCAACACTGTGCCGTCGGCGATTGCCGCACTGCACCGCGCGGGGCAGATTCCGCCAAGCGTGCGCATCATCAATCTAGCGGGTGAGCCGCTGAAACAAGCGCTGGTGGAGGCTTTGTATCAGCAGTCGACGGTCGAGCACGTCTACGACCTTTACGGCCCGTCGGAAGACACCACCTATTCGACCTGGACCCGCCGCAGTGCTGGCGGTCAGGCACGGATCGGGCGCGCGCTTGAGCACAGCGCCAGTCATCTGCTGGATGCCGATCTGCACGCAGTGCCGCAAGGCGTTTCGGCCGAGCTGTACCTGTCCGGCGCCGGCATCACGCGCGGTTATCTGGGGCGTGCGGCGATGACCGCCGAGCGCTTCGTGCCGAATCCTTTCGTCGACAACGGCGAGCGCATGTACCGCACCGGCGACCTGATTCGTCAGCGCGAGGAGGGCGAACTGGAGTACATGGGCCGGATCGACCATCAGGTGAAAATTCGTGGATTCCGCATCGAACTGGGGGAGATCGAGGCGCGATTGCTCGCGCAACCGGCAGTCACTGAGGCGGCGGTGCTGGCCGTCGAAAGCGACACCGGCGCGCAACTGGTGGCGTATGTGATCGCCCCGTCACTGGAGATGCACGACGGGGACGCGCAGCGGCAACTGCGCGAGGGACTAAAGACTGGCCTCAAGTCTTCGTTACCTGACTACATGATTCCCGCGCACCTGCTGTTCCTTGAGCAATTGCCACTGACCCCCAACGGCAAACTCGACCGCAAGGCCCTGCCTGCGGTCGATGCCAGCCAGATGCAGGCCGCGTATGTCGCGCCGCACAGTGAGCTTGAGCAGCAGGTCGCGGCGATCTGGCAGCAAGTGCTCGAAGTGCAACGCATCGGTCTGAACGATCACTTCTTCGAACTCGGCGGGCACTCGCTGCTGGCGGTCAACGTGGTGTCGCGCATGGCCCTTGAACTGGGCCTGACGCTGACCCCGCAACTGTTATTCCAGCACCCCGTCCTGAGCGATTTTGTCGCTCGACTCGATACAGGAGGCGGGGCAATCAACGAACAGAAACTGAGCAAGCTGGAAGCCCTGCTTGACGATATGGAGGAAGTCTGATGGACAAGAGTGTTGCTTTGAGGGTAGCCAAGCGCTTTATCACTCTGCCGCTGGACAAACGTAAGCTGTACCTGGAAAAGATGCTCGAAGAGGGCGTCTCTCCGGCCAACCTGCCGATCCCGGAAACACGTTCCGGGTTTGCGGCGATTCCTCTGTCGTACGCTCAGGAACGTCAACTGTTCCTCTGGCAAATGGACCCGCACAGCACCGCGTATCACATCCCCAGCGCCTTGCGCCTCAAGGGGCGGCTGGATGTGGCGGCGCTGGAGCGCAGCTTCAACGCGGTGGCGGCGCGTCACGAAAGCTTGCGCACCACTTTCGCCGAACAGGGTGAAAGCTTTTGCCAGGTGATTCACCCGCAGCTGCCGCTGAGCATCAGCCTGACGCCATTGCCGGAGGGCCTCGACGCCGCCGGGGAAGACGCGGCGATCAAGGCCTTCGTCGAGAGCGAAACCGCACGCCCGTTCAATTTGCAGCAGGGCCCGCTGCTGCGGGTGGCGCTGCTCAAAGTGGCACCGGACGACCATGTGCTGGTGCTGATCCAGCACCACATCATCGCCGATGGCTGGTCGATCAAAGTCCTGGTCAACGAGCTGATCCAGCATTACGCCGCCGACACCGCCGGGCAGCCGCTGAGCCTGCCGGAACTGGAAGTGCAATACGCCGACTACGCGATCTGGCAGCGCCACTGGCTGGAAGCGGGCGAGCGCGAGCGCCAGTTGGCCTACTGGGTCAAGACCCTGGGCGGCGAGCAGCCGGTGCTGGAGCTGCCGATCGATTTCCCGCGTCCGGCCGTGCAAAGCCTGCGCGGTGCGCGGCTGGAGCTGAACCTGCCGGCAGACCTCGGTGACGCCCTCAAACAACTGGCGCAGCGCGAAGGCGCAAGCCTGTTCATGCTGTTGCTGGCGTCGTTCCAGGCGTTGCTGCATCGCTACAGCGGTCAGGCGCAGATTCGCGTCGGGGTGCCGACCGCCAACCGCAACCGTGTCGAGACCGAAGGCCTGATCGGCTTCTTCGTCAACACGCAGGTGCTGAATGCCGAGGTCAGCGGGCAACTGCCGTTCAACCAATTGCTGGCTCAGGTCAAGCAGGCGGCGATGGATGCGCAGGCGCATCAGGACCTGCCGTTCGAGCAACTGATCGAAGCCCTGCAACCGGAGCGCAGCCTGAGCCACAGCCCGGTGTTCCAGGTGATGTTCAACCACCAGACCAGCCGTGATCAGGGACGTAGCGCGGCGCAGTTGCCGCAGCTGAGTGTCGAGGATGTGCAGTGGGAAGGGCGCACCGCGCAGTTCGACCTGACGCTGAATACCTACGAATCCAGCGACGGCTTTGCCGCCGAGCTGACTTACGCCACTGATCTGTTCAAAGCTGAAACCGTCGAGCGTCTGGCACGTCATTGGCAGAATCTGCTGCGCGGCATCGTCGCCGCACCGAGCCAGCGCGTCGGCGAATTGCCGTTGCTGGACAGCGCCGAACACGGCGTGCTGTTGCAGGACTGGTTGCGCAGCGCCGACCGCAGCGCGCAAGCCGAATGCGTGCAGCAGGATTTCTCCCGGCGTGCACAGCAAACGCCGCAGGCCACGGCCCTGATCATCGGCGAAGACGTGCTGAGCTACGGCGAGCTGGATGCCCGCTCGAGTCAACTGGCGCACAAGCTGATCGAGGCCGGCGTCGGCCCGGATCAACTGGTTGGCATCGCCGTCGAGCGCAGCGCGGAAATGATCGTCGGCCTGCTGGCGATCCTCAAGGCTGGCGGTGCTTATGTGCCGCTGGACCCGGCGTATCCGCAGGATCGTCTGGCCTACATGATCGAGGACAGCGGCCTGCAATTGCTGCTGACCCAAAGCCATTTGCAGACGCAGCTGCCGATCCCGCCGGGCGTGCAAGCGCTGTTGCTGGATCAACCACACGAGTGGCTGGCGGCTTATCCACAGACCGCGCCGGACGTGGCAGTCAATGGCGAGCATCTGGCCTACACGATCTACACCTCCGGTTCTACCGGCAAACCGAAAGGCGTGATGGTGCGCCACGCGGCGCTGAGCAACTTTGTCGCGAGCATGATCGAGCAGCCGGGCATCTGTGCCGCCGATCGCATGCTGTCGCTGACCACCTTTTCGTTCGATATTTTCGGCCTGGAAATCTACGGCCCATTGCTGGCCGGTGCCTGTGTGGTGCTGACCGGCAAGGATGTGCATCAAGACCCGCAAGCGGTGCTCGAACTGATCGAGCGTCACGCCGTGACGGCGCTGCAAGCCACGCCCTCGACCTGGCGCATGCTGCTGGACAATGAACAGGCGCCAATCCTGGCGGGCCGCACGTTCCTCTGTGGCGGTGAAGCGCTGCCGCAGGAACTGGCGCAACGCATGCTTGCACTGACTCCGAGCGTGTGGAACCTCTACGGCCCGACCGAAACCACTATCTGGTCGGCGCAGCACGCCTTGAGTGCGGACAACAGCCGTCCATTCCTCGGCACACCGATCGACAACACCGCGTTGTACATCCTCGGCAGCGAC
This sequence comes from Pseudomonas sp. MWU347, assembly GCF_017947305.1. Taxonomy (NCBI): domain Bacteria; kingdom Pseudomonadati; phylum Pseudomonadota; class Gammaproteobacteria; order Pseudomonadales; family Pseudomonadaceae; genus Pseudomonas; species Pseudomonas sp. MWU347. The sequence goes on along the minus strand of NZ_JAFGZB010000005.1, from coordinate 418,681 downwards.
CTGGAGCTCAATCCGCTCGGCGCCCCGGGGGAACTGCTGATCGGCGGCGACGGCCTCGCGCGTGGTTACTTCCAGCGCCCAGGCCTGACCGCCGAACGCTTTGTCCCGGATCCCTTTTCGAAAACCGGCGCGCGTCTGTACCGCACCGGCGACCTGACCCGTTACCGCGCCGAAGGCGTGATCGAGTACATCGGGCGGATCGACCATCAGGTGAAAATCCGTGGTTTCCGGATTGAACTCGGCGAGATCGAAGCGCGTTTGCTCGCCCTCGATAGCGTGCGCGAAACCGTGGTAGTCGCTCAGGACGGCCCGACCGGCCCGCAACTGGTCGGCTATGTGGTGCCGATCGCCGACGATATTGCTGAAGTCGAACTGCGCGCCGCATTGAAAGCCAGCCTCAAGGCCGAGCTGCCGGAATACATGGTGCCGGCGCACCTGCTGTTCCTCGCGCAACTGCCACTGACGCCGAACGGCAAAGTCGACCGCAAAGCCTTGCCGGCACCTGACGCCAGCCACTTGCAATCAACTTACATCGCCCCGCAGACCGCCACTCAGCACAGCGTTGCCGAAATCTGGCAGGCGGTGCTCAAGCTTGATCGCGTGGGCCTGAGCGATAACTTCTTCGAACTGGGTGGCCACTCGTTGCTGGTCACGCAGGTGGTCTCGCGCGTACGTCAGGCACTGAACGTTCAAGTGCCGCTGCGCACATTGTTCGAACACAGCACGCTGGAAGACTTTGTCGCCGCGCTGGGTGTCGATCAGGCGCATCGGGAGCCGCCAATTGTTGCCTTGCCACGCCAGCAACCGCTGGCGCTGTCCTATGCTCAGGAACGTCAATGGTTCCTCTGGCAGCTGGAACCGACCAGCACCGCTTATCACGTGCCGGCGGCGTTGCGTCTGCGCGGTGAGCTGGATCTGCCGGCGTTGCAGCGCAGCTTCGACGCGCTGATCGAGCGCCACGAATCGCTGCGCACCTGCTTCGTCGAACAGCAGGGCCAGACCCTGCAAGTGATCCAGGCTCACGGCACGCTCGATCTGCAGGTGCAGGACGTGGCGGCGGAAATCGACGAGGCGGCGCTGCAAGCGCTGGTCGCCGCCGAAACCCTGCACCTGTTCAATCTGCAGCAAGGCCCGTTGCTGCGGGTCAAACTGCTGCGTCTGGCCGCCGATGACCACGCGCTGGTCATCACCCTGCATCACATCGTCTCCGACGGCTGGTCGATGAATGTCATGGTCGATGAGCTGGTGGCGTTGTATGCCGCCTACAGCCAGGGCCAGAGCGTGCAATTGCCGGCGCTGCCGGTGCAGTACGCCGACTACGCCGTGTGGCAGAAACAGTGGATGGACGCCGGTGAACGCGAGCGTCAATTGAGCTACTGGACCGCACAACTCGGCGATGGTGATCAACCGCTGCTGGAGTTGCCGACCGACCGTCCGCGTCCAGCCGAGCAGAGCTATCGTGGCGCCCGTCGCGATATCCCGCTGAGCCGCGAACTGGCCACCGCGCTCAAGCACCTGGCGCAACGCGAAAACGTCACGCTGTTTGCGCTGTTGCTGGCGTCGTTCCAGACTTTGCTGCATCGCTACAGCGGTCAGGCCGATATCCGCGTCGGGGTGCCGGTGGCCAACCGCAACCGGGTCGAGACCGAAGGCCTGATCGGTTTCTTCGTCAACACCCAGGTACTCAAGGCCGAGTTCGACAGTCAGCAGACGTTCCGCAGCCTGCTGCAGCAAGTGAAAAATACGGTGCTCGGCGCCCAGGCGCATCAGGATCTGCCGTTCGAGCAACTGGTCGACGCGCTGCAACCGGAGCGCAGCCTCAGCCACAGCCCATTGTTCCAGGTGATGCACAACCACCAGAGCCAGGTGCGCCAGGCGCAGGGCGCCACGCGTTTGCCGAAACTGGCGATTGAAGGCTTGCCGTGGGCGTCCAGTACTGCGCAGTTCGACTTGACCCTGAACACCTTTGAATCGAGCGACAACGTCTGGGCCGAGCTGACGTACGCCACCGACCTGTTCGACGTCGAGACCATCGAGCGCCTGGCGCAACACTGGACTCATCTGCTGCAAGGCATCGTTGCCGACAGCGCTCAGCGCATCGCCGAACTGCCACTGCATGACGCCGCCGAACGCGCGGCGACCTTGCAGCAGTGGAACCCGGCCATCCGCGATTTCCCGAGCGAACAGTGCCTGCATCAACGGATCGAACAACAAGCCGCCCGCGCCCCGCAAGCGATTGCCGTGAGCTGTGCCGGGCAGTCCCTGAGCTACGGCGAGCTGAACAGTCGCGCCAACCAGTTGGCCCACAAGCTGATTGCCAGCGGTGTCGGCCCGGACGTGCGCGTCGGTCTGGCGGTGGAGCGCAGCCTCGACATGCTGGTCGGCCTGCTGGCGATTCTCAAGGCCGGCGGTGCCTATGTGCCGCTGGACCCGACGTATCCGGAGGAACGCCTGAGCTACATGATCGGCGACAGCGGCATCGCCTTGCTACTGACCCAGAGTCATCTGCTGGGGCGTCTGCCGGTGCCGGATTCGCTGCGCAGCCTGATGCTCGATCAGGAGCGTGACGGTCTGGAAGGCTACAGCGACAGCAATCCGCAGGTACGCATGAGTCCGGACAACCTGGCTTACGTGATCTACACCTCCGGCTCCACCGGGCAGCCGAAGGGCACGTTGCTGGCCCATCGCAACGTGCTGCGCCTGTTCGAAGCCACTGATGCGTGGTTCGATTTTGGCGCCACGGATGTCTGGAGCCTGTTCCATTCCTACGCCTTCGATTTCTCGGTGTGGGAGATTTTCGGCGCGCTGCTGTACGGCGGCAAACTGCTGGTGGTGCCTTACGAGGTCAGCCGCTCGCCGGAAGATTTCTTCGCCTTGCTTTGCCGCGAAGGCGTCACCGTGCTCAATCAGACGCCGTCGGCGTTCAAGCAATTGATGCAAGTGGCCTGCGCCCCGCAGCATGCGGCGCAAGCACTGGCGCTGCGTTACGTGGTGTTCGGCGGCGAGGCGCTGGAGGTCAAGAGCCTGCGTCCGTGGTTCGAGCGTTTCGGCGATCGGGCACCGCAACTGATCAACATGTACGGCATCACCGAAACCACCGTGCACGTGACCTACCGGCCGATTTCGCTGGCCGACTTGCAGCGTGACGCCAGCAGTCCGATCGGCGAGCCGATCCCGGACCTGTCCTGGTACTTGCTCGACGGTGATCTGAACCCGGTCGCCAAAGGCTGCATCGGTGAGCTGTACGTCGGTCGCGCCGGCCTGGCTCGCGGTTACCTGAACCGCGCGGATCTGACCAGCCTGCGCTTCATTCCCGACCCGTTCGCCGCCGATGGCGGGCGTCTTTACCGTACCGGCGACCTGGCGCGCTATCGCGCCGAAGGCGTGATCGAATACATCGGCCGGATCGACCATCAGGTGAAGATTCGCGGTTTCCGTATCGAGCTTGGCGAGATCGAAGCGCAACTGCTGGAACAGGCTGCGGTGCGTCAGGCCGTGGTGCTGGCGCAGCCGGGCCTCAGCGGTCAGCAACTGGTGGCGTATCTGGTGCCAGGCGACGCCGCGCTGCTCGACGCAAGCCCGGCTGAACAGGCGCAATGGCGCGACCGCGTGCGTACCCAACTCAAGGAAAATCTGCCGGATCACATGGTCCCGGCGCACCTGTTGCTGCTGGCGCAATTGCCGTTGACCGCCAACGGCAAACTCAACCGCAGCGCCTTGCCGTCACCCGACGCCAGCCAGGCGCAGCAGGCCTATCAGGCGCCGCAAAGCGCGATGGAGCAGGGACTGGCCGCGATCTGGCAAGACGTACTGAAGCTGCCGCAAGTCGGCATCCACGACAATTTCTTCGAATTGGGCGGCGACTCGATCATCTCGATTCAGGTGGTCAGCCGTGCCCGTCAGGCCGGCATTCGCCTCAATCCCAAAGACCTGTTCCAGCACCAGACCGTGCAGCGTCTGGCGCTGGTCGCGCAGTGGGGTGGCGACGAATCGACGATTGATCAGCAAGCCGCGAGCGGTGCGGCGTTGCTGCTGCCGATCCAGCAGCAATTCTTCGCCGACGAGATTCCGCAGCGTCATCACTGGAACCAGTCGGTGCTGCTGCAACCGCGGCAGGCGCTGGACGCTGAAAAAGTCGAGCAGGTATTGCGCGCACTGGTCGCTCATCACGATGCCTTGCGCCTGAGCTTCACTCAGCGCGATGGCGTGTGGCAGGCCGAGCACCGCGCGGTCGAAGCGCTGCCGCAGCACCTGCTCTGGCACGAACACGTCGCGGATGCCGCCGGTCTTGAAGCCTTGGGTAATCGCGCCCAGCGCAGCCTCGATCTGCAACACGGGCCGTTGCTGCGTGCGGTGCTGGCGAATCTGGCCGATGGCACGCAGCGTCTGCAGTTGGTGATTCATCACTTGGCGGTGGACGGCGTGTCGTGGCGGATTCTGCTGGAAGACCTGCAAAACGCTTATCAGCAATTGCTGAATGATCAGCCGTTGAGCCTGCCGTCCCGGACCAGCGCCTTCAAGGACTGGGGCGAGCATTTGCAGCGTTACGCCAACAGCCCGGCGTTGCAGGCCGAACTGGCTTGGTGGCAGGCCTGCCTGAGCGATGTGAGTACCGATCTGCCGTGCAAACGCGTTGACGCCAGTCAGGACAATCGTCTGGCCCAGACCGTACAAACCCGGCTCGGCACCGAGCTGACCCGCCAACTGCTGCAAGAGGCCCCGGCGGCGTACCGCACCCAGGTGAACGATCTGTTGCTGACGGCACTGGCGCGGGTCATCGGTCGCTGGAGCGGGCAGGCGTCGACGCTGATCCAGCTCGAAGGCCATGGTCGCGAAGAACTGTTCGACGGTGTTGATCTGACCCGCACGGTGGGCTGGTTCACCAGCCTGTTCCCGGTGCGCCTGACACCGGCAGACACGCTTGGCGAGTCGATCAAGCAGATCAAGGAACAACTGCGCTCGATCCCTAACAAGGGCATCGGTTTCGGCGCCTTGCGTTACCTCGGTGATGCCCGCGCGCAGCAGAGCTTGCAGGCCTTGCCGAGCCCGCGCATCACCTTCAACTACCTTGGGCAGTTCGACGGCAGTTTCGCTGGCGACGAGGCTGCGCTGTTCGTGCCGTCGCCGGACAACGCCGGCCTCGATCAGAGCCCGGAGGCGCCGCTGGGCAACTGGTTGACCCTCAACGGTCAGGTGTATGGCGGCGAGCTGCGGGTGGGCTGGACGTTCAGTAGTGAGCGCTTCGACAGCGCGGTGATCGAAGCCCTGGCCGCAGATTACGCCGCAGAACTCGCAGCGTTGATCGGCCATTGCCTGACCCCGGGCGTCGAAGGCCTGACCCCGTCGGACTTCCCGCTGGCCGGCCTGACGCAGGCGCAGCTCGATCAGTTCCCGCTGGCGCCACGGCAGGTCGCCGATGTGTATCCGCTGTCGGCGATGCAGCAGGGCATGTTGTTCCACAGCCTTTACGAGCAGGCCACCGGCGATTACATCAACCAGGTTCGGCTCGATGTCGAAGGCCTCAATCCGCAACGCTTCCTGCAAGCCTGGCAAGCGGCGGTGGACAACCACGACATCCTGCGCAGCAGCTTTGTCTGGCAGGGTGAGCTGGCGCGTCCGGTGCAGGTGGTGCACAAGCAACTGGACATGCCGTTCCGCGTCCTCGACTGGCGTGATCGCGACGATTGTCAGAGCGATCTGAATGCGTTGGCCGCAGCCGAACAGGCGCAAGGTTTCGACTTGAGCCAAGGGCCGCTGTTGCGCATGGTCGTGGTGCGGCTGGACGAGCAGCGCTGCCACTTGATCTACACCAACCATCACATCCTGATGGACGGCTGGAGCAACTCGCAGTTGCTCGGCGAAGTCCTGCAGCGCTACAGCGGGGTTGCCCAGCCGCCATTGGCCGGGCGTTACCGCGATTACATCGAATGGCTGCAGCGTCAGGACGTGCAGGCCAGCGAGCGTTACTGGACCGCGCAACTGGCTGACCTGCAAGCGCCGACCATGCTGGCGCAAGCGTTGCAGGCGCAGCGCGGCGATGCACCGCGCGACGGCCACGGAGAACATTTCTGCGTGCTCGACGCTGAGCAGACGCGGCGTCTGGGCGAGTTCGCGCGCCAGCAGAAAGTCACCCTCAACACGCTGATTCAGGCGGCATGGCTGCTGCTGTTGCAGCGCCTGACTGGCCAGCCGTGTGTGGCGTTCGGCGCGACGGTAGCGGGGCGTCCGGCCGAGCTCAAAGGGGTCGAGCAGCAGATCGGCCTGTTCATCAACACCTTGCCGGTCATCGCCAGCCCGCAGTCGCCATCGAGCGTTGGCGAATGGTTGCAGAGCGTGCAGGCGCAGAACCTGGCCTTGCGCGAACATGAGCACACTCCGCTGTTCGACATTCAGCGTTGGGCCGAGCGCAACGGTGAGGCGCTGTTCGACAACATTCTGGTGTTCGAGAACTACCCGGTGTCCGAGGCGCTGGCGCAGGGCGCACCGCAAGAACTGCGCTTCGGTGAAATCCACAATCATGAGCAGACCAACTACCCGCTGACGCTGCTGGTGCACTTGAGCGACGAGTTGTCGATGCACTTCAGCTACCAGTGCGAAAGCTTTGCCGCGCACAGCGTGGTGCAACTGGCCGGGTATCTGCAGCGCTTGCTCGGGCAGATGAGCGAGTCGGGGGAGCGTTCGCTCAGTGAACTGAACCTGATCGAGCACAGCCCGCAGGTGAATAGCGATTTCGCCACCGAGTTGTGCATCCATCAAGCCATCGCCCATCAAGTGGCGGCGACTCCGGATGCCTTGGCGGTGACCTTCGCCAATACGAAGTTGACCTACGCCGAACTGGACGCGCAGGCCAATCGTCTGGCGCACAAACTGCTTGAGCTAGGTGTCGGCCCGGAAGTGCGCGTGGGCGTGGCGATACCGCGTTCCGAGCAGTTGCTGATTGCCTTGCTTGCGGTGCTCAAGGCCGGTGGCGCCTATGTGCCGCTAGACCCGGACTACCCGGCCGATCGCGTGGCTTACATGCTTGAAGACAGCCGTGCGCGGGTGTTGCTCACCGAGCAGGCCGTTGCGAAGACCCTGAGCGTGCCGAGCGATACCCAAGTGCTGCTGTTGGATCAGCTGTCGCTGAGCGGTTATCCGAGCAGCGCGCCGCAAACATCGGTGGCTCCGGACAACCTCGCCTACGTGATCTACACCTCCGGTTCCACCGGCAAGCCGAAAGGCGTGGCGATTGCCCATCGCAACGTCATGGCGCTGATCGACTGGTCCGCCAGGGTCTATAGCCGCGACGACATCCAAGGCGTGCTGGCCTCGACGTCGGTGTGCTTCGACCTGTCGGTCTGGGAGCTGTTTGTCACCCTCGGCAACGGCGGCTCGCTGATCATCGCCCGTAATGCCTTGGAGCTGCCGCAACTGCCGGCCCGCGATCAGGTGCGCCTGATCAATACCGTGCCGTCGGCGATTGCCGCACTGCACCGCGCGGGGCAGATTCCGCCGAGCGTGCGCATCATCAACCTCGCTGGCGAGCCGCTGAAACAAGCGCTGGTGGAGGCGTTGTATCAGCAGTCGACGGTCGAGCACGTTTACGACCTGTACGGCCCGTCGGAAGACACCACTTACTCGACCTGGACCCACCGCAGCGCCGGTGGTCAGGCACGGATCGGGCGCGCGCTCGAGCACAGCGCCAGCCATCTGCTGGATGCCGATCTGCACGCGGTGCCGCAAGGCGTTTCGGCCGAGCTGTACCTGTCCGGCGCCGGCATCACGCGCGGTTATCTGGGGCGTGCGGCGATGACCGCCGAGCGCTTCGTGCCGAATCCTTTCGTCGGCAACGGCGAGCGCATGTACCGCACCGGCGACCTGATTCGTCAGCGCGAGGAGGGCGAGCTGGAGTACATGGGCCGGATCGACCATCAGGTGAAAATTCGCGGCTTGCGTATCGAGCTGGGCGAAATCGAAGCGCGTCTGCTGGCGCATGCCGCCGTGCGTGAAGCGGTGGTCGTGGCCAGCGAAGTGTCGGGCAGTCAGCAACTGATTGCCTATCTGGTGCCGAGCGATCCGGCGATCATCGAGGCCAGCGCCGAGCAACAGGCCGCACTGCAGCAAACCCTCGGCAACTGGCTGGGCGCGACCCTGCCGGATTACATGGTGCCGAGCCACCGCCTGTGGCTGGCGCAGCTGCCGCTGACCCCCAACGGCAAGATCGATCGCAAGCGCCTGCCAGCACTGGAGCTGAGTGCCGCGCAGTTGCATGTCGAACCGGTGAATGCCACCGAGCAAATGTTGGTGGAGATTTGGAAAGAAGTGCTGGGCCTTGAGCAGGTCAGCACCCATGACAGTTTCTTTGCCTTGGGCGGCGATTCGATCATCTCGATTCAGGTGGTCAGTCGCGCCCGTCAGCAAGGGCTGGAGTTGAGCCCGAAAGACCTGTTCCAACAACCGACCATTCAACAATTGGCCCTGTGCGTGCAGGCTGCCGAAGGGCATGTGGCGCCGGAGCCGGCGCTGATCGACCTGCCGCTGCACGGCTTGAGCGAGGCGCAAGTGGCGCAACTGCCACTGCCGGCGGGGCAACTCGACGGGCTCTATCGCTTGTCGCCGATGCAGCAGGGCATGCTGTTCCTCGGATTGAATTCGCCGGAATCGGACCTGTACGTCAACCAGTTGAGCGTTCCGGTGCAGGGTCTTGAGCCGCTGCGTCTGCAAGCCGCGTGGGAAACCGTCAGCCGTCGCCACGACATTCTGCGCACCGGTTTCCTCTGGCAGGACATGGCCGAGCCGCTGCAATTCGTCCTCGCCGATCCGCAGTTGCCGTTCAGTCTGCTCGACTGGCGTGAGCAGGATCATTCGGCCGAAGCCTTGCAAGGCCTGGCGGATGCCGAGCGGGCCAAGGGTTTCGATCTCGATCGGCCACCGCTGCAACGGCTGACACTGGTGCAAGTCGGCGAGCACAGCTATCAGCTGATCTGGACTTACCATCACATTCTGATCGATGGCTGGAGCAGTTCGCAGTTGATCGGTGAAGTGCTGAGCCAGTATTCCGGACGACCACTGGCCGAAGCGGTGCCGTACCGTGGTTACATCAACTGGCTGCAGCAGCAGGACGCGAATGCCAGCGAAGGTTTTTGGCGTCAGCACCTGAGCCGGCTCGACGAGCCGACCTATCTGGCGGACGCGGTGACGCGCACCGGCAGCGGTCGCGGTCACCAGGCGCTGTACAGCCGTCTGGGCGAGGCCCGCACCGAGCAGTTGAAAGCCTTTGCCCAGTCGCAGCAGATCACCCTCAACACCTTGGTGCAGGGCGCATGGCTGGTGCTGCTCAGCCGGTACAGCGGCCAGCGTTGCGTAGCGTTCGGCGCGACGGTGGCGGGGCGTCCGGCGAGTCTGCCGGCCTCGGAATCGATCCTCGGTCTGTTCATCAACACCTTGCCGGTGATCAAGGACGTGCCGGCCGAGCAGGCCGTGGGTGCCTGGTTGCGCGAGTTGCAGGATTTCAACCTGGAGATGCGCGAGCGCGAATATACCCCGCTGACCGACGTCCAGCGTTGGGGCGGGCGTGCCGGGCAGTCGCTGTTCGACAGCATCATCGTGTTCGAGAACCACCCGATCGATCAGGCGCTGCGCGAGTGGCGCGATGATTCGCTGAAGTTTGGCGAAATCAATAACTCAGGCCTGACCAACTTCCCGATGGACCTGATGGTCACTCTCGAAGACGGGCTGGTGATCGAGTACATGTTCCTGCGCGAACATTTTGATCTGGCGACCGTGGAAGGCATCCGCAGCAACATGGAAGGCCTGCTCACGGCCCTGGTTCAGGACGCCGGGCAGGCGCTGGGACGCATCGGTCTGCCGACCGGGCAAGTCGCGCCCGCGCCGGATCTTGTCACGCAAGCGCAGACCACGCTGGTGCACCAGCGCATTGCCGGGTGGGCCGCGCAACGTGCCGAACAAACCGCAGTGATCTTCAATGAGCAAGCCTTCAGCTACGGACAGATCGAAGCGCGGGCCAATCGTCTGGCGCATGCGCTGATCGCCGAAGGTGTAGGCCCGGAAGTGCGGGTCGGTGTGGCCCTGCCACGCAGCGAAAACATGATCGTCGCGTTGTTGGCGGTGCTCAAGGCCGGGGGTGCCTACGTGCCGCTGGACGCGACTTATCCGCGCGAGCGCTTGAGTTATCTGATGCACGATTCGGGCATCGCCTTGCTGCTCAGCGATTCGAGTCTGCGTCAGGTGCTGCCGACCCAGGCCAACCTGCATGTGCTGGAACTCGATCAGCTGGACCTGCGCGCTCAGCCGCCGTCGGCACCGCAGGTGGCGGTGCAGCCGGGCAACCTGGCCTACGTGATCTACACCTCCGGCTCCACCGGTCAGCCGAAAGGTGTCGGCGTGGCGCACGGGCCGCTGGCGATGCACTGCCAGGCGATCGGTCAGCGTTATGAAATGAGCGCGGCCGATTGCGAGTTGCACTTCATGTCGTTCGCCTTCGACGGCGCGCATGAGCGCTGGCTGACCACCCTGACGCACGGCGCGCGTTTGCTGATTCGCGACGACAGCCTGTGGACGGCCGAACAAACCTACGACGCCCTGCATCAGTATGGGGTGACCGTGGCCGCGTTCCCGCCGGTGTACCTGCAGCAACTGGCCGAGCATGCCGAACAGCACGGCAATCCGCCGCCGGTACGGATCTACTGCTTCGGCGGGGATGCGGTGCCGGTGGCGAGTTTCGAACTGGCCAAACGAGCGCTGCAACCGCAGTACATCATCAACGGCTATGGCCCGACTGAAACGGTGGTCACGCCGCTGATCTGGAAGGCCGCGGTCGACGATCAATGCGGCGCGGCCTATGCGCCGATCGGCAGCGTGGTCGGCGAGCGCAGCGGTTATGTGCTCGACAGCGATCTCAACCCGCTGCCGGCCGGCATTGCCGGTGAGTTGTACTTGGGTGGCGCGTTGGCTCGCGGTTATCTGGGGCGTGCCGGTGGCACCGCCGAACGTTTCGTTGCCAACCCGTTCAGTGCCGACGGCAGTCGCCTGTACCGCACTGGCGACCTGGTGCGCCAGCGTGCCGACGGCACCGTTGATTACCTCGGGCGGATCGACCATCAGGTGAAAATCCGTGGTTTCCGCATCGAGCTGGGTGAAATCGAAGCGCGCCTCAAGCAGCAGCCGGGCGTGCGTGACGCTGCCGTAGTGGCCCGCGAGGGTGTCAGCGGCAAGCAACTGCTCGGCTATGTACTGGCCGCTGCCGAGACGCCGGCCGACGGATTGGGCGAACGTCTGCGCGAGCAACTCAAGGTCAGCCTGCCGGATTACATGGTGCCGGCACACCTGATGGTGCTTGAGCGCATGCCGCTGACGCCGAACGGCAAACTTGACCGCAAGGCCCTGCCGAATCCGGACGCCGAACAGCGCCTGGCCTACGTCGAGCCACGCACCGAGCTGGAAAAAGCCCTGGCGAAGATCTGGCAGGAGGTGCTGAAAATCGAACGGGTCGGGCTCACCGACAACTTCTTCGAACTGGGTGGCGACTCGATCCTCAGCCTGCAAGTGGTGGCCCGCAGCCGCGTGCTCAAGGCTCAGGGCCTGAGCCTGAAACTGCGCGATCTGATGCAGAAACCGAGCATCGGCGAACTGGTAGCGAGTGTTCAGGGCACGGCGGAAAAAGCCTCCGGGTTGCTGGCGATGAACGCCGAGGTCAAGGGCGTGGCGCCGTTGTTCTGCCTGCATGCCGGCTTCGGCACGGTGTTCGACTACGAGCCGCTGGCGCGGCGCCTGAGCGGTCAACGCCAACTGTTGGCGATTCAGTCGCGGATGCTGCTGGATCCGGCGTTCAACGACACCTCGCTGCAGGAAATGGCCAGTGATTACCTGGCGCAGATTCGCCAGAAACAGCCGCAGGGGCCGTATCACCTGCTGGGCTGGTCGCTGGGCGGAACGCTGGCGATGTTGATCGCCGCGCAACTGGAGCAGGCCGGGCAACAGGTCAAGTTTGTCGGGCTGGTCGACAGCTTCGTGCCGTCGGCGGCTGTTGACGTCGGGGCGGTCGATGACTGGCAAGCCGACCTGCGCGATTTCCTGCAGGTGACGCTGCCGGACGCCGCTTCGGACTTGTCTATCGACGGTGAGGAAACGCCGCACAACCTGCGCGCGCTGTTCCAGCGTGCCATGAGCGCCGAGCGCGGGGCGTCGACTTATGTGGCGCTGGGTGCCGAAGAACTGGCGCAGGTGTTCAGCGTGGCGCGCCGGCTCAAGCAGTTGTCGCTCAAGCTTGAGCGCTGTGCGCCGCTGACCGTCGACCCGACGTGCTGGTGGACCTTGGGTCGCGAAGCCGAGGCACTGGAGCTGGCGGCGCAACTCGACCAGCCGGGCATGGGCGGTGAATGGCTGGATTGCGAGCACTTCCAGATCCCGCGCGATGAAACTTTCCTGTCCGAGGCTGAAGAAATGCTCGGCCAGATCGTTGAATCAGTAGTCATGTCCTGAAACCTGCTGTGAAACCCAAGCAAAACCGATCGGGCGCTGATGGCGCCCGATCGCTTTGGAGATTTGAATGTCATTGAATCCTGATATCGCCGCATTTCTGCAATTGGTCGGCAACGGCCGGGCCAGTGGCAAACGCGTCGGCATGCATGAGCTGACCCCGAGCGAGGCCCGTGAACAATTCGATCAGTCATCGTTGCTGATGGACGCCGGCGGTGAAGAACTGGCCGTGGTGGATGAGCTGCAATTGCCGGTGCGTGACGGTGCACTGTTGAACGCACGGATCTACAGCAATCATCCGTTGCAGGCGGGCGCCGGACGTCCGGCACTGTTGTATTTCCATGGCGGCGGCTATGTGGTCGGCAGCCTCGACTCGCATGATTCGCTGTGCCGCGCGCTGGCCTTGCTGGCGGATTGTGTGGTGCTGTCGGTGGCGTATCGACTGGCACCGGAACATCGTTTCCCGACAGCGGCCGACGACGCCCGCGATGCCTGGGACTGGCTGGTGGCGAGTGCTGCTGACTTGGGCATCGACACGGCGCGGCTGGCGATTGCCGGTGACAGCGTTGGTGGCAGCCTGGCCACGGTGCTGGCTGCGCAACTGACGGATGCCGCTGTGCAGCCGCGTTTGCAGGTGCTGATTTATCCGGTCACCGATGCCAGTCGCAGCACGCCTTCGATCGAGCGTTTCGCCGAAGGTTATCTGCTGGAGAAGGCTTCGCTGCAGTGGTTCTACGCGCACTATCAGCGTGATGCCAGCGATCGTCTCGATCCGCGTTTCTCGCCGTTGCTCGGCGAAGTTCCGGCCGATGTCGCGCCGGTGCTGATGGTGTTGGCCGAGTGTGATCCGTTGCATGATGAGGGGGTGGCGTATGCCTGGCATTTGCAGGCGGCGGGGGTTGTTGTGGATTTGCAGGTGTACTCGGGCATGACCCATGACTTTATGCGGATGGGGGCGATTGTTGATGAGGCTGAAGAGGCGCTGGGGTTGATTGCTGGGCGCTTGGTAGAGGTGTTTGATTTGGCTTGACGGGGTGGGAGGGTGGGCGGGTGAATATCCGTTGCTGCGGTAACGGCCACCTAGGGTTCCGCCCTTACGGCGGGTCACTTTTGGCAAACGCCCCAAAAGTAACCAAAAGGTCTATGCCCTGACGTTCGGCCCTCGCTTAGGCTCGGGTTCCTTCGCTCCGGTATTCATCCGGGGGCAGCGCCTACGGTTTGCTTCGCTGCACCTCCTCTCGCTGTGTTTGGCTGCGCCAAACGGTCGCTGCGCTCCCACCCCCGGATAAATCCCTGCACTCAGCCTGCCGACGGGCCCTCAGATCAAAAGCGGTACTCGAGCTAACGCTCATTGTGTTGATTGGTGGAAAAGCGAGCGCTCGGCTTTTGCTTTTCTGTAGGAGCCAGCCTGCTGGCGATGGCGGCCTGCGAGCCGACCAGTCTCTAACTGACCACACCCCATCCCCCTGTGGGAGCGAGCTTGCTCGCGAAGGCGGCCTGCCAGTCGACCAAACTCCAACTGAATGCACTCAATCCGACTGTGGGAGCGGGCTTGCTCGCGCAGGCGGCCTGCCAGCCGACCAAACTCCAACTGAAAACACCCAATCCCACGCAGGAGCTGCTGAAGGCTGCGATCTTTTGATCTGCTTTGGCTTTGGCTTTGGCTTTGGCTCTTGATGTGGCTTTTGATCTTTTGCCCCTTCGGCAGGCCGAGCGTAGGTGTCCATCCGGGGGTTAGGCGCGCAGCGCCATGCGGCGTAGCCGCATACATCGAGAGGAGGTGCAGCGAAGCAAACCGGAGGCGATGCCCCCGGATGGACACCGTAGCGAGGGAACACTGAGCCTCAGCGAAGTGCCGTACGCCGGGGGAAGCCTTTTTGGTTACTTTTTCGGCGTTTGGAAAAAGTGACCCGCCGTAAGGGCGGAACCATAGGAGGCCGTTACCGCAGCAACGGATATTCACCCAAAACCCCAAGAGCCTGGTCGGCCCAAAGGCCGCCAAGCCCCAATCAGCCCCCCAAAAAAAACGCCAGCAAATGCCGGCGTTTCAGAGCGCGCTAAACGTATTACCAGTTGTAGGTCACGTCAGCAGTCATGGTCCGGCCTTCGCCGTAGTAGCAATCGAGGGTACCGTTGCACGCGGCAACGTATTTCTCGTCGGTGAGGTTCTGCAGATTGGCTTGCAGCTTCACGCCTTTGACATGCAGCGGCGATTTCTCCAGGTCGTAAGAGACCATGGCGTCATACACGGTATAGGACGGAATCTGGAACGAGTCCGACTCGTAATCCGAACCGTAGCTGCTGCGCACGTAACGGGCGCCCAGACCCATGCCGAAACCGGCGAGGGCGGTGGAAATGTCGAAGTCATAGTTGACCCACGCGGAGGCGGTCAGCGGTGGACGCATGGCCAGAGTGCGACCTTCGCGACCGTCGTTGTCTTTCTCCCACTTGGTCTGGTTACGCGACACCGCCGCCAGCACGCGCAGGTTGCGGGTGACGTTGACCTTGCCTTCCAGCTCGATACCGCGCGAACGCACGGAGCCGCTCTGGGTGCTGAAGCCCGGGTTGTTGAGGTCGGTGGTGAGCATATTGTCCTGGTCGATCTGGTACGCCGACAGCTGGATGAAGCCGTCGATGGCCTTCGGCTCGTACTTGACGCCGACTTCGTACTGCTTGCCGGTGGTCGGTTCGAAGGCGCCGCCGCTCATGTCGGTACCGGTTTGCGGCAGGAACGATTCGGCGTAGCTGACGTACGGCGTGATGCCGTTGTCGAACTCGTAGCCCAGGCCGGCACGCCCGGTGAACTTCTCGTCCTTCTGATTGCTGTGGCCGCCGCTCAGCGGTTGCTTGTTGTCGGTTTCGGCGAAGTCATAACGACCGCCGAGGGTCAGGAACCACTGGTTCCAGCGCAGTTGATCCTGAGCGTACAGGCCGGTCTGGGTGATGGTGTTGTCCCATTTGTACGGCTGACGGAAATTGATCTGGCTGCCATACACCGGGTTGTACAGATCCAGACCTGGAGCGGTGCGGTCGTACAGGCCGAGGAATTTCGAATTGTAGTGGTAGTAGTCCACACCCAGCAGCACGGTGTGCTCGACGTCGGCGGTGTGGAACTTGGCCTGGGCAATGTTATCGATGCCGTAGACCTTGTTGTGCTGCGACCAGTCCACCGCATAACGGCTCTGGTAGCTGCCGTCGTTGAGGCCGGTAACCGGGTTGGTCGGGAACGCATAACCGTGCAGCGGCGCCACGTACTGGTCGTTGATGTCGGCGTAACGCGCGTTCTGCTTCAGGGTCCAGACGTCATTGAGTTCGTGGGCGATCTCGTAACCGACGACGAACTGCTCGCGGTGGTACTTGTTCACGTCCGGCTCGCCGAGGAACAGGCTGCGGCTGATGCGCCCGGCCTGGCTGCGATGTACGGTGCCGTTGGCGGGCAGGCCCTGAGCTTCCGGTACATCGTGGTCTTTCTGGTACTGACCGAACACGGTGATGGTGGTCTGATCGTTGGGCAGCCAGGTCAGGCTTGGCGCCAGCAGCATGCGGTTCTGGCTGGCGTAGTCGATGGCCGAGCCGCTGTCGTTGACCACGCCGGTCAGGCGATAGAGGAATTCGCCTTGATCGTCGATCGGGCCGCCGAGGTCGAAGGCACCGTACTTGCGGTCATAGCTGCCGCCACCGAGCTTCACTTCGTGCAGCGGGGTCGCGGTCGGACGCTTGCTGACCATGTTGACGATACCGCCCGGCTGGTTCTGGCCGTACAGCACCGAGGCCGGACCCTTGAGCACTTCGACGCGCTCCAGGGTGTACGGGTCGATCTGCAGCGAACCGCCGGTGCTGCCGCCGCCGTAAGGCATGTGCAGGCCGTCGAGGTACAGCGGAGTAGGGGAGAAACCACGGGACGTCGGTTCGTCGAAGATCTTCACCCGGTCCGAGAAACCGCCGCCGGTCATGCCCGGCGTGTATTGCAGGGCTTCGGTGACGGTCTTCGAGCCGCGCATCTTGATTTCGTCTTGAGTGACGACGTTGATGGTCTGCGGGATTTCCTTGAGCGACGAATCGGTCTTCGAACCGGTGGCGCTGCGCTTGGCGACGATCCCGTCTACCGGGCCCCAGGCCGATTCGGCGGTGGCGGAAATGCTGGTCGGGGCCAGATCGAGGCTGGCGCCGCCGCTGCTGCGTGAACGCAAGGCGACGTTGTTGCCTTCGACGCTGTAGGCGATGTTGGTGCCTTGCAGCAGTTGCGCGATGGCGGCGGTCGGTTCCAGGTTGCCACTGACGGCGCTGCTGCGCAGGCCGCTGACTTCATCCGGGCTGTAAAGCACTTGGAGGTTGGTCTGGCGACCGAATTCCTGCAAGGCGCTCCCCAGCGACTGTGCAGGAATATTGATCGCCACGGCGGCGGCCTGGGCCTGGCCGATCATCGGCACAGTCAGGGCCATGGCGCAGAACGCGGGCAAGGTGCAACGGAAGGAGCGGCGGATCAGCAGGGCCTTGGCGAGCGGGTGGAGTCCGTGCGGTGCGGGCATTGTTCTTCTACTCTTCAAAGTGTTGACTGAGAACTATTTCTATTAACTGTTAGTAAGACGTTGAGCCTTCCGAAAACCGGAAAGCTCAACGCAATTTTTTTACAAAATTTTCACAGTCAGGCGGGTTGCAGCTCAGTGACCACTTTGCCGGCGCTCATGCGCACCAGTTGGTCGGCGACATCGAAGTAGCGATCGTCGTGGGAAATGACGATGATGGTCTTGCCCAGACGCTTCAGGTCCGGCAGCAGCTCGGTGTAGAAAATCCGCCGGAAAGTCGGGTCCTGATCGGCGGCCCACTCGTCGAACACCAGCACCGGACGCTCTTCCAGCCAGGCGTTGATCAGGGCCAGACGCTTGCGCTGGCCGGTGGACAGGTCGGTGGTGGTGAACGAGCCGTTACGCACACTGACCTTGTGCGCAATTTCCAGGCGCTCCAGGTATTGGTTGGCGTCTTCCGGGATATGCGTATCGCCCTGAACCACGTCGTCGAACAGGTAATAGTCGGCGAAGATCGTGGTGAACAACTGGCGGTAATCGTCGCGGTTGGCGGCATCGACGAGCTGCTGGTTGAGGCGGATTTCGCCTTGCTGCGGCGCGTACAGGCCCAACAGCAACTTGATCAGCGTGGTCTTGCCGCAGCCGTTTTCGCCGACGATGAAAATGATGTCGCCTTGTTCGATTTTCAGGTTCACCGGCCCCAACCGGAACGGCTTGGCGCCTTCTACCGTCGGGAAACTGTACGAGACATCGTTCAGCTCCAGGCTGTGCACCGGGGTCTTTTGATGGCCCTGGTCGCTGAGCAGCAGGTGCGGCTCGGGCGAGGAGAATTGCTCGGACAGATCGGCGATCCGGCGGAACGCGATTTGCGCACGACTGACGATCGGCAAGGTGCCAATGATGTGTTCCAGCGGCCCTTTCATGTACAGCAGCACCAGCACGAAGCCGCTCATCACCGCTTTGTCGGCGCTCGGCCACAGCGATTGCAGGCCCAGCGCCAGGCCGATCACCACGAAGAACAGCATCGAACCCAGGGTCTTGGCGACCACGAAAATGTTCACCGAACGCACCTGCGTGTCGCAGATCTTGTCGGCCGTGCCTTCGATGCCCGAGACGAACATGCGATGCCGGCGCGGGCGGTGGATGCGCAGTTCCTTGGCGCCCTCGGCGACTGCGTGATAGTGCTTCTGCAACTCGTCTTCGTAGTCGCGGGCCTTGAGGAAACCCTGCATGCCACGCCCGCGCGCAATGTACTGAATGACCGTGCCGATCAGGATCGCCACGGCCATCATCAGGAACATCGGCCACGACAACATCGCCAGGTAGCCCATGCAACCGAGGGTCACGGTCAGGGAAATCGCCAGCGGCGCAAAGGCGAAAGCGAAGTCGCTGATGGTGTCGACATCGTGGGTCAGCACCGGAATCAGCCGATGGCTGCGATAGCGCTCGATCTGCTCGATCGGCGCCGAAAGGACTTTCTCGCCCAGCTCTTTGCGCAATTTGGCGATGATGTGCTGGCCGACGAAATTGGTGCCGATGTCGGAAAAGATCGAGCTGGTCAGCGCCAGCAGGCACAGGCCGGCAAACACCGCGACCATCGTGCTGGTCAGTGCGCCCTCGGCGTGCAGCACGTTGTTGATGGTCGCCAGCAGCGCGGTGACGCTCAGGCCACCGACCATGCCGAGCAGGATCGACACGCTGACGATCAGTCGAAAGGGTTTGAGCAGGGCGAACAATTCATTGATCACCCCGCGTGTTGGTTTGCTCATGGAGGTTCCCTGCTTGAAGGAGCGGCGAACACCGGCACTGCGCGTGGGTTCGCCTGGATGACGTAGAGGGCGGTGGGCGCGCCATGGAGGATCGCGCCCACTTTTAGAACGACTGGCAGGACGGCTAATTTAGCCGGGCGATGGCGTTACAGATCACGGGCGACCCGGAAGCCGATCCAGTCGCCACGGGTGTCGGTGTAAGTGGCGTTGCGGTTGCCGGAGCGCGAGAACACCGGGGCCTCGCCCCAGTCGTTGCCACGGATACGCCGCACGTCGCACTTGCCGCTTAACCAGGCACTGCCATCGCTTGGCGCGCCGACGTAGTTCTCGTTGTAGCAATCGGCGGTCCACTCATAAATATTGCCGTGCATGTCGTAGACGCCGAAGGCATTGGCCGGGAAGCTGCCGGCCGGCGCGGTGAAGTTGTAGCCATCGGCGGCGCCGTAGGTGTTGGCGTGTTTGGCGATGCTGTATTCCTTGCCCTCGTCGAACGGGAAGGGGAAGGGCCCGGAGCTGCCGGCGCGGGCGGCGTATTCACGCAGCGACTCGCTGACCAGCCGGTATTGCTGGCCGGTCTTCTTCGACAGCCAGGCCACGTAAGCTTCGACCTCCGGGAAATCCATGCACACCGCCGGGTGCTTGTCGGTGTACTGCTTGCGCGGGTCGCTGCCCTGATAATCCGGGATCCCGGCCTTGCAGGCGCGACCGGGGCGAGTGTCGCCGTCGGGCATTTTGTAGCCGCTGTCCTTGAGGTAGGCGTCCCACTCGCCGCGCAGAATCTGGAAACGGCTGATCGCCAGCGGTTTGGCAAACGTAACCGGGTGCAGCGGCCCTTCATCCGGCTCGCGGCCGACCTCATCCTCCGGGGTGCCCATGGTGAACGTGCCGGTGGGCAGCACGACCATTTCCGGGCAGTCCTTGCAGTCCTTGAACACCTTGCCCGGCGCAGGCGGGGTGGCGGCCTGCGCGGCGCCCGGCAGCAGGCCGGCGGCGAGGGCGGTGAGCATCAGCGCCGGCAGCGCCTTCAAGGAAAATCGACGCAGTTCACTGTTCATTGCGAGTCTCGCTAAAAGGAAAAAGGGATCGCCCGGATTCACAGGGCCTGGTCGAGCACGGCCAGCAAGCGGTCGATTTGCTCTTCGTCGTTGAGCAGCCCCGGTGCGGTGCGGATCACCGGGCCGACGTCACGGTGCACGGCATCGGCCACCACGCGGTTGGCCATCAGGTGCGCCGCGATCTTGTCGCTGTCCTTGCCCTTGACCCGGAAGAAGGTGAAACCGGCGGACAGCTCAGGGCTCAGTGGCGTCACCAGTTCGATCTGCGGCCGTTGCTGCAGGCGTTGTTTCAGGTAGCTGTTGAGCGCGTGAATGCGCGCCTCGACCTCGGCCTTGCCCAGCTCAAGATGCAATTTGAACGCTTCGTCCAGCGCCCAACGGTGCTCGAACGAGTGATAGCCGCCGGGTGTCATGGTGGTGGAAAACGTCGTGGCTTCGGAGAACGTCGGAATGATCGGGGTGATGTACCTGACCTCGGCGAAGCGACTGCAGACGATGCCGGTACCACGTGGGCCGAACATCCACTTGTGGGTGCCGGCGATGAAGAAGTCGCAGTTCATTTGCGCGAAGTTCAGGTTGTCCACGCCGAAGCCATGCACCCCGTCGACCACGTAAACGATGCGGTCGGCGTCGCTGCGACCACGGTTGTGCCGGTCGACGATGGCGCCGATCTCACCGATGGGCAGTTTCATGCCGCTGCCCGAATGCACCCAGCACATGCCCAGCACCCGGGTTTCGGGGCGGATGGCGCCGTCGATCGCGGCAAGGATTTCTGCTTTGCTGGCGCTGTAC
Source organism: Pseudomonas sp. MWU347 (assembly GCF_017947305.1). Classification (NCBI taxonomy): domain Bacteria; kingdom Pseudomonadati; phylum Pseudomonadota; class Gammaproteobacteria; order Pseudomonadales; family Pseudomonadaceae; genus Pseudomonas; species Pseudomonas sp. MWU347. The sequence goes on along the minus strand of NZ_JAFGZB010000005.1, from coordinate 398,062 downwards.
GAATCCTTGAACAGACGAATTTTGCGCACCCGGGTGCCGTCGCGTTCGCTACGCAGGGCGAGGATAGTGTGGGTCGCGTAGTGCTCGTGCTCGGTGGTGAGGATTTCCTGATCGGGGCGCACGTGCACGCCGCCGTAAATCATCGCCAGACCTTCGGTGGTGCTGCCGGTCAGGGCGATCTGTTTGGCGTCGGCTTGCAGGTAGCGTCCGGCCCAGACGCGGACGTTCTCTTCGCGTTGTTCGATCACGCCGAGGTCCCAATCCATCGCCAGTCCGGGATTTTTGTCGAGGGCGGCGCGGTGCCGCTCAATCGCCTCGCGCACTGGTTTGGGGTGCGAGGTGATCAGGAAGTTGGAGAAGTGCAGATACGCCGGATCCTGGTCGAACAGCTGCTGCAACCGCGTCCACTTGTTGCCGGTCACGGGCGCGGCGTTCGCGGCACCGGCGACATTCGGCAGGCTCGCACCCAACGGCAGCGCCGCCGCGAGAATCCCCGCCTGCTTCAAGAACTCACGACGATTGCTCATGGCTGGGCAGTTCCCGGCGCGGCGGCCAGTGCCGGTTTCGCGGCTTTCTCGACCTGATCCCAGACCCGCAGGAAGTTGCCGCCCCAGAGCTTGGCGATGTCCGCTTCGGAATAACCGCGTGAGATCAGCTCGGCGGTGACGTTGCGAATTTCGCCGACGTTCTCGAAGCCTTTGACGCCACCACCTTCGTTGAAGTCGGAGCTGATGCCGACATGGTCGATGCCGATCTTGCGCACCGCGTAATCGATGGCATCGCCCAGATCCTTGAGGCTGGCTTTCGGCTCTTCTTCGAGGATGCCGTAGAGGCGGCTGGCGTACTGGCCGAACTTCTGCTCGGACCACGCGGCAATGATCGGGTCGCCGGGCATCAACGCCATCGCCAGGTTCGGCAGCGGCGGCAGGTCGAAGTCCTTGCGCATCTCGTTGAGCTTGTCCTGGGTTTGTTGGGTGAGCGGACGCAGGTACTGCGAGAACGCGACGATCTGCACCACGCCGCCGCTGTTTTTGATCAGCTGCATTTCCTTGTCGCTGAGGTTGCGCGGGATATCGACCATCGCACGCGGCGCCGAATGCGAGGCCACCAACGGTGTGCGGCTCAGTTGCGCGACTTGCTCGAGGGCCTTGGTCGACATCTGCGAGACGTCGATGATCACGCCCAGATCGTTGAGGCGCTTGACCGCTTGCTTGCCCAGATCCGAGAGGCCGTCGAGGGCGTCCGGCGAATCATTGAGAAATGGCAGCGGCCGCGACGAATCCGCCCAGTCGTTGTTGCCGATGTAGCTGAAGCCGAACATGCGCATGCCGCGCGCGGTCCACAGGTCCAGCAGGTTGAGGTCGTGGCCCAGCGGATAGGCGTTGAGCATGCTGATGAAAATCGCGAATTTGCCTTCGCCGTGCAGGCGCCGGAAGTCGTCGGGGGTGTAGGCGATGGCCACCTGATTGGGATAGTCGCGAACCATCCCGGAGATGATCTTGAAGCGGATTTCCTGCTGGTTGCGCGCCTCGTCGACGAAGCCGGGTGTTGGCTTGTGCGGGGCGTTCGGGCCGTTCCACATTTCCGGCCAGCCGAAGATGGTCAGGGCGGCGCCGGACAGGCGTCCACGGTTGGCCTTGGCGAGATCGAACTGGCCGTCGCCGTCCTTGTCGGCTTCGTGGCCGTCGGTGCCGAAATTTTGCGTCAGGCTGACATGGCTGTCGAAAGAGAGCATGCGTTCGTGCAGCTCATCGGCCTGCTTCATGACTTTGGCCGGGTAGCCGAGGTCTTCCTTGAACCAGTGATGCCACACGGCAAAGCCTGCGCCGGCGCTGATCGCCAGGGCCAACGGCAGGCCGATGAATAGAGCCTTTTTCGAACGTGGTTTTGTCATTGCCATCTCAGTCAGGTTCGCCATCGAGTTGCAGGCGCGGAGGCCTTCGCTATCTGGGAGGAACGAGTGGTTGGCGGCAAAATTTAAGCCTGACACTGTGGCGAGGGGATTTATCCCCGATCGAGGGCGAAGCGCTCGCAAGGCCTGCGAGCGCCGTCCCTTCTGGTGTCGCCGCCAGCGTCGGACGGGAGTTGCTTCGCAACTCATCGGGGATGAATCCCCTCGCCACGGGTCATCATCGCCGGGCGCGTTAAATTTGCCGGGGCAACAAACGTTCTAGCTTGGATAAAGCCTGCTTCATGGCTGACACAGGTAGGGCAATGAAGATTTCTCGACGATGGTTCATGGCGGGCCTGGCGCTGACCGGCGCTGCCGTGCCTGCGGCGTATTTCGGGCATCGTGAATGGACGAAGCCGGACCCGACGATCACCCCGGGCGAAGCGTCTTTCGACGTCGCCGACATGGCCGGGCAGCGCCTGGCGAATGCGTTGCGCGGGGTGTGGGATATCCGTTTCGAAGGTGCCGATGCCGGCCTCGAGGGCTTGCCGCTCAAGGGTCTGCAAGTGTTTCTCGACATCGGCCAGAAGGGACGCGGCGTGTGCGGTTTTCTCGACACGCCCGAGCGCCTGCGCTCCGCTGAAACACCGCGTTATCGAATTCTGGGCGACCTCGCGAAAGCCGATGCGGCGAAGCTGAGCTGGCGCCTGATCGGCGCTGACGGTCAGATCAGCTATGAGCTGGAGATGATCCTCGATGAGGTCTGGGCCGACTTCGGCAATGCCGGCAGTGGCACCCTCAGCGGCAAGGCCTTGCGCCTGGACCGGTCGCTGGCCTTGCCGGCGCAGGACAATCGCTTCGTCGCCGTCAAGCGGCTGTTTCCCGAAGCGCGCGAGCGCACGCCGCTCAACCCGACGTTGCTGGCGTGGCTTATCTCTCCCGAGCATCGCCTGTTTCACCAGTTGTGGCATGCGACCCGGGACAAGTGGCACAAACTGCCCGAGGACAAACGCGAAGCCTTGCGCGGCATTGGCTGGCAGCCCGGCCCGCGCGACAAGGAGCGCGATGCCCGTGGTCCGCGCAAGGATCGCAATGGCTCGGGTGTGGACTTTTTCTTCATGCACCGGCACATGCTCGGGACGGCGCGCTCGATGCAGGATCTGCCGTCCTGGGCGTTTTTCCCGCTGCCGCAGCCGGAGCTGATCCGCGACCGCGTCGGCTTCGCCCGCTATTTCGACAACCACGACGGCACGGCCTTGCCGCCGACCTGGACGGCGGCGGGTGATGACGAATTCAGTCAGTGGGTCAGTGACATCAAGACTGCCGAAACCTACGAAAGCAACTTCCAGGTCTGGGAGTCGCAGTACCGCGATCCGGCGTATCTGGCCCGGCTCACCCTCGGCCAGTTCGGCTCCGAAGTCGAGCTGGGCCTGCATGACTGGCTGCACATGCGCTGGGCCTCCGTGCCACGCGATCCGTCCAACGGTCAGCCGGTGCCGTTTGCCCGCGATCCGGCGGACTTCGCCGCACGTTGGTACAACGCCGAAAACGACTTCCTCGGCGATCCGTTTTCATCCCACGTCAACCCGACGTTCTGGCATTTCCATGGCTGGATCGATGATCGCATCGAGGACTGGTTCCGCGCCCATGAGCGTTTCCATCCGGGCGAAGTCACGCGGCTGCAGGTCAATGGCGTGCCATGGTTTGCCCCGGGGCGCTGGGTCGAGGTCGACGACCCGTGGCTCGGGCCGATCACCCATGGCTGCAGCACCACGCCGGGTTTGCAGATGGGCAAGTCGGTGGAGATGGATCCGGAAACCATGAAGCTGGCGCTGCGCATCACCTTCATCACCGACGAGGAAAAACTCGCCGGCCTGTTCCGCCGCGTGCCGCAACGGCCATGGTATGCGCGCAATCTGAAGCCTAAAACCAGCCCGACTTGAGGGCTGCGTTATCGTTCTTCGCGAGCAAGCCCGCTCCCACAGGGTTATGTGTCAGACAATAATGTTCGGGCTGACCCCTGCATGAGAACGCATTCTTACTGATGGAACGCGTTCAATTGTGGGAGCGGGCTTGCTCGCGAAAGCAATCTGTCAAACGCTGCAATTACCGGGCCTGCCAACCCCCACCCAACGCCTTGTACAACGTAATGCTCGCCTGCACTCGTGACAGCCGTAGTTGTGCATGTTGATCCTGGGCCGCGTACAGCGTGCGCTGGGTTTCCAGCACCGTCAGCAAGTCTTCAGCGCCGGCCTGGTAGCGGCTCTGGGCGATGTTGAAAGCGGTCTGCGCCTGATTCAGTTCTTCGTTCTGCCACAACCGCTGCTCATCCAGGCGACGAATGCTATTGAGCGCTTTTTCCACATCGGCGAAACCGTTGATGATTGCGCCACGGTAAGTTTCCAGCAGCTCTTGTTGGCGCGCAGAGGCCTTGTCGCGTTCCGCGCCGAGGCGACCGTTATTGAAAATCGGTCCGACCAGTCCGGCGGTCAGGTTGTAGAAAGGGCTGCGGATCAAATCGTCGAACTGATTGGCGCCCGAGCCGAGTTGGGCGGTCAGGGTCAGTGCCGGCAACATGGCTGCGCGAGCGACTTTGACGTCAGCTTCGGCGGCGGCCAGTTGGGCTTCGGCGCGTGCGATGTCCGGACGATGCGTGAGCAACTCGCTGGGCACGCCGGCGGCGATGTCTGGCCATTGCAGGTGCTCGAAGGACTCTGTCGCCGACAGTTGCTGCACCGGTCGGCCGAGGAGGGCGGCGAGGCTGATCAGCGCGTCCTGGGCTTGCTGTTGCACGCGCGGCAATTGCCATTGCTGGGCGGCGACCAGGCTCTTCTGTTGCGCCAGTTCCAACGCAGTGGCTGAGCCTGAATCAAACCGCGTCTGCACCAGTTTCAGCACGCTTTGCGCGTTGGCCAGATTGAGTTCGGCGATGCGGCTCTGCTCGCGTAGCGACAAGGTTTGCGCATACGTGCTGGCAACGCCGCTGAGCAATGTCAGTTCGACCGTCGCCCGGTCGAATTCGCTGGCCTGCAGGGCGAACTGCGCACTGTCGCGCGAGGCGCGTTTGCCGCCCCAGAAATCGATTTCGTAAGTGGCGCTCAGGTTGGTATCGAAATAGTCCACAGCCTTGTTGCTGCTGTTGGCATCGAGTTGGCTGTAGCCATTGCCGCGCAGCAGTTTCTGCCGATTGGCATTCAGGCCGGCCTTGACCTCCGGCAACTGAGAGCCGCCAGCGATGACAGTGCCTGCCTGCGCTTGACGCACTCGAGCGACGGCGGCCGCGAGGTCGAAACTGCCGACGCGAGCCTGTTCGATCAGACGATCCAGTTCCGGGCTGCCAAATTGCGTCCACCACTGCGGGCTATTGCGGGCAACGCTGGCGCCATGGGGCGACTGCCAGGCAGCAGGCGCCTGCACACCGCTGTCCGGGCGTTGAACGGGACTGCCGCAGGCACTGAGGATCAGGCACACGGTCAACAGGCTGAGGCGCGGTTTCATAAATCGATCATTCACTGGTAAGGGCTGTGACCGGGTCGAGCCGGGCAGCTTTGCGGGCAGGCATGAAGCCGAAGACAACACCGGTGACCAGGGCGCAGCCGAAGGCGCCGAGTACCGCCATCAAGGAAAAGGCCACGGCCACTTCGCTGAGGATCAGCACGCCGCCGACAATCAAGGCCAGGGCGATCCCGGCAATGCCGCCGACCACCGAGAGCATCACCGCTTCGGTGAGGAACTGCCGGAGGATGTCGCGCTGGCGGGCGCCGGTGGCCATGCGAATGCCGATCTCGCGAGTCCGCTCGCGCACGGTCATGAGCATGATGTTCATCACGCCGATGCCGCCGACCAGCAGCGAAATCGCCGCAATCGAACCGAGCATCAGCGACAGGGTGTTCTGGGTGCGGGCCTCGGCCTGGATCATCGCGGCGTTGTTGGTCAGTTCGAAATCCTTCTTGCCGTTGTGCAGGCGCAGCATCAGTTGCTCGATGGCCTGCTCGGTGTCCTTGACCTTGCGCGCGTCGGCGGCGGCAATGGCCACGTATTCCGGATTGCGCGTGCCGAACAGCCGCACGCTGGCCGCCGAATAGGGGATGGCGATGCGGTTATCACTGTCGGAGTCGCCGGAGCTGGCGCCCTTTTCGGCGAGCACGCCGACTACCTGGAACGGCACATTCTCGATCAGGATGAATTGGCCGATCGGGTTCGGCACATCCTTGAGCAGTTTGCTGCGGACTTTGTGGCCGATCACCGCGACGGCTGCAGCATTCTGCTCATCGGCCTCGGTGAAGTAACTGCCTTGCACCACCGGCCAGTTGAAGATCGCCGGGAAGTTGGTGTCGTTGCCACCGACGTAACTCAGGTGGTCGGCATTACCGTAACGTACGCCGGCCTCGGCGCCGTTGACCGGCATGATCCGCTGCACTTGCGGCAGGCTGGCCAGCGCGTGCACATCGTCGAGGGTGATGATCCCCGGCGGCGTGCGCGGGTTGGGCGCTGAGCCGCTGAGGTAAATAATGTTTGAACCGAAGGCGCCCATCTGCGCCATCACCTGGCGTTTGCTGCCTTCACCGACCGCCAGCATCACCACCACCGACGCCACGCCGATGATGATCCCGAGCAGGGTCAGCGCTGTGCGAAAGCGGTTGATCCACATCACTCGCCATGCGGCGTGCAGGGCATCGACCAACTCGCCTTTCCAGGCGCCGGTGGCTTCGGCGCCGTCGGCCAGACGCTGGCGCAGATCCACCGCTTGCAGGGCGCCGGGGTTGGCGCTGGTCTGGACTTCTGGGTTGTCGCGGGCGCTGTCGCTGATGATCAGGCCGTCGCGTATTTCGATGATGCGTTTGGCCCGGGCCGCAACTTCGCGGTCGTGGGTGATGAGGATCACCACGTGGCCCTGGCTCGCCAGTTCGTCGAGCAGCGCCATCACCTCTTTGCCGCTGTGGCTGTCGAGGGCGCCGGTGGGTTCGTCGGCGAGGATGATGTGGCCGCCGTTCATCAGCGCCCGGGCAATTGACACCCGTTGCTGTTGGCCACCGGACAACTGATGCGGGCGGTTGCCGGTGCGCGAGGCCAGACCGAGGCGGTCGAGCAGGGCGGCGGCGCGGGCGTGACGCTCGGCGGCCGGGGTACCGGCATAGATCGCCGGCATCTCGACGTTTTCCTGGGCCGAGCCGGACGGAATCAGGTGATAGCCCTGGAACACAAATCCAAAGGCTTCGCGGCGCAGCCAGGCCAGCTCGTCGCTGTCGAGGCCGGCGACGTTTTCCCCGGCAAAGCGGTACTCGCCGGAGGTCGGGCGGTCGAGGCAGCCGAGGATATTCATCAGGGTCGATTTGCCGGAGCCGGAAGCGCCGACAATCGCCACGAATTCACCGGCGTGGATCGACAGGTCGATGCCGCGCAGCACGTGAACTTGCGGAGCGTCACCGCCGCCGTAGGATTTGCGAATGTCCTGCAGATCGATCAGAGGCGTTTGCATTCAGCCTCCGCTGCCGTCGACCGGGCCGATCAGCAGATGATCGCCTTCGTTGAGGCCGTCGACAATCTGCACCTTGAGCCGGTCGCTGATGCCGGTGTGTACCTCGCGTTGCTGGATGTCGCCGTTGGCCGCCACCACCTGCGCAGTTTGCAGGTTGGCCGTGGTGCTGCCCTGCAACGCGGCGACCGGCGCGGTGAGCACGCCTTTGGCCTGATTGGCGACGAAAAACACCTGGGTGGTCATCTCGGCCATCAAGGCGTTGTCGGCGTTATCGACGTCGAGCAAAACCGTGTACAGCACAACGCGGGCGCTGCCGCTTTTACTGCTGCTGGCTGGGCTGCCGCCGCCCTGGCTGGTCTGGTCCAGCGGCTTGGGCGGCACCGGCAGAATCTGCCGCACGGTGCTGCTCCAGCGCCGCTGGCCGCCGCTGAGGGTGGTGAAGTAGGCGGTCATGCCCGGTTTGACGTGGCCGATGTCGGCCTCGGAAACCTCGGCCCACACGGTCATCGGTGACAGCTTGGCGATGCGCAGGATCAGCGGCGTCTGCTGTTGCGCGTTGAGGGTCTGGCCTTCGCGGGCGTCGAGGGCAACCACGGTGCCGGCCATCGGCGCATAAATCCGCGTGTAGCCGAGTTCAGCCTGATCGCTGCGCAGGCTCGCTTCAGCCTGGCGGATCTGTGCCTGGAACATGTCGACGCGGGCCTGAGTGGCTTTCAGTTCGGCGCGGGCGGTCTGCACGTCTTCTTCACGGGTGGCGCCGCCGGCCACGAGATTCTGCTGGCGCTGATACTTCTGCCGCGCCAGTTCATGCTGGGCGCGTTGCTCCTGCAATTGCGCCTTAAGGTTTTCGATGGAGAAGCGTCCGGCGTCGAGTTTGGCCTTCTGCGTGGACGGATCGATTTCCACCAGCAGTTGACCTTCCTTGACCACGTCACCGACTTCGACGTGGATTTTCTGGATCTGCCCGGAGGCCTGCGCACCGACATCGACATATCGGCGCGGTTGCAGAGTGCCCAGTGCGGTGACGCTGCTTTCGATGTCGCCACGACTGACTTGCACGGTGGCAAAACGGTCGCGTCCCGGAGGCATGATTTGCCACGCGGCGTAGGCAACAACAGGAATCAGACAAAGGACTGCGAGCAGGGCGCGTCGAGCGGGGCGGGGACGTTTCATGCAGGGTTCCGGCCAGTGGAATTCGGCCCGTCGTCCGGCTGCACGCCACAGCGCGCAGCCGTTGAACGCTGTCGCAGGGCGCGACAGACACGGGGAGCTGTCCTGTAAACGATGAATACGCGGGGGAATTTAAGCGAAGACACAGGATGTTACAGGTATGGAACGGCACTATTTAGCGGGCAACGACAAACGCCACTTTAAATCTATATGAGAATTACTATAAATTACGCACCTCAGTTGCCACTATCTTGCTACCCGTGTTCGCGGGCCGTCGATCAGTGTGCTCAAGGATCGAATCCGCATCGAAGCGGCCGGGAGTCATGTTGGAAAACTACTATCGCGAGCTGGTGTGTTTCCTGAACGCCAAGCTCGGCAACCGTCAGGTCGCCGAAGATGTGGTGCATGACGCTTATGTGCGGGTTCTGGAACGCTCCAGCGACACGCCCATCGAGCAGCCCCGGGCCTTTCTTTATCGCACTGCGTTGAATCTGGTGATCGACGATCATCGGCGCAACGCCTTGCGCCAGGTCGAGCCACTGGAAGTGCTCGACAGCGAAGAGCGCTATTTCACCCCGTCGCCCCATGGCACTCTCGATCACGGCCAGCGTCTGGAGATGCTCCAGCGTGCACTGGCGGAATTGTCGCCGCTGTGCCGCGACAGTTTTCTGCTGCGCAAGATCGAAGGCCTGTCGCACCCGCAGATTGCCGAACAGCTGGGAATTTCCAAGGCACTGGTGGAAAAACACATCGTCAATGCGATGAAGCATTGCCGTCTGCGCATCAAGCAATGGGATGCCCATTGAGCCGCCATCGCTAAATTTTATTTCACTGTCCTCGTTCCTACTCAACAGACGACCTGCTGTCCTGCTCAAGGCCAGTCGGGTCACTTAGGCTCTCCTTTCCCCTTGTTGAGGGGTTCATCCAGAGGACACTGGAAATGACTCAGGCAATTGCATCGCCCATCGTTCACGACCTGATCGGCGTCGGTTTCGGCCCTTCGAACCTGGCGCTGGCCATCGCTCTGCAAGAGCGCGGCCCGACCCACGGCGAGCTGGATGTGCTGTTCCTCGACAAGCAGGCCAACTACAGCTGGCACGGCAACACCCTGTCGACCCAAAGCGAATTGCAGATTTCCTTCCTCAAGGATCTGGTGACCCTGCGCAACCCGACCAGCCCGTACTCGTTCGTCAATTACCTGAAGGCTCACGGCCGTCTGGTGGACTTCATCAACCTCGGCACCTTCTACCCGTGCCGCATGGAGTACAACGACTACCTGCGCTGGGTTGCCGGGCAGTTCACCGAGCAGAGCCGCTATGGCGAAGAAGTGCTGACCATCGAACCGGTGCTGCACAACCATCAGGTTGAAGCATTGCGCGTGATCTCCCGCGACAGCGAAGGCCAGCAGTTGGTGCGCACTGCGCGTTCGGTGGTGGTCAGCGCCGGCGGCACACCGCGTATTCCGGAGGCGTTCAAGGCGCTGAAGGGTGACAGCCGCGTGTTCCACCACTCGCAGTATCTGTCGCAGATGGCCAAACAGCCGTGTGTGAACAACCAACCGATGAGCATCGCGATCATCGGCGGCGGGCAGAGCGCGGCGGAAGCCTTTATCGATCTGAACGATTCGTTCCCGTCGGTGCAGGTCGACATGATCCTGCGCGGTTCGGCCCTCAAGCCTGCGGATGACAGCCCGTTCGTCAACGAAGTGTTCTCGCCGGAGTTCACCGATCTGGTGTTCCAGCAAAACAGCGCCGAGCGTGAGCGCCTGGTCAACGAGTACCACAACACCAACTACTCAGTGGTCGACATCGACCTGATCGAACGCATCTACGGCATCTTCTATCGCCAGAAAGTCTCGGGCATCGCCCGTCATGCGTTCCGTACCCTGACCACCGTCGAGAGCGCCACGGCCACCGAACGCGGCATCGAACTGGCGGTGCGCAACAACGCCACCGGCGAAGTCACCGTGCGTATCTATGACGCCGTGGTCCTGGCCACCGGTTACGAGCGGCAGATGCACCGCAAACTGTTGGCACCGCTGGAAGAATACCTCGGTGATTTCGAGGTCGATCGCAACTACAAACTGATCACCGACGAACGCTGCAAGGCCGGTCTGTACATGCAGGGCTTCTGCCAGGCCAGCCATGGCCTGAGTGATACATTGCTGTCGGTGTTGCCGGTGCGTGCCGACGAGATTGCCGGTTCGCTGTATGAGCATGGCAAGAACCGTGGGCATCGTTCGGTAGCGGATCTGTTGTTGGCGACGGCCAGCTGAGTTTTGCGTCGTCTGTTATACCGCTATCGCGAGCAGGCTCACTCCTACAATGTTCTGTGCACGCAGGACAACTGTAGGAGTGAGCCTGCTCGCGATAGGGCCATCAGAAATGCTGAAAATCCGAAACCTGAACCCTTCCTGAACATCCCCGACACACCTTCTTACACGGGTTTACTCATCCATCATCGAGGCGTAAGCTTCGCGCGTTTTCATCAATAGCGGAGACCCACAGTGGGTACTTGTTCGAGTGACAGTTGTCGGCCGGTCTCGGTAACCGGCAGATTCTCGGCAAGATAACGCGCAGCCTTTCTCTGCCGTTGTCTCGCCGTAAAGCGAGCAGCGGCATCCCGATCATGGTCAGTTGAGACCATGTCCCGACGTCCTTCTCATCGACACTGAAAGTATGTGATTTCGACCGTGTGGTCGCGATCGCAAACCTATCGACACGCCTGTCCTTTGTGATCGGCGCGCCAAGCCTTGCCGTGCCGGATTTTCCGGCGTACGAGGCGCGGTCGTACCTGCTCGACGGTTTCCCGGCTGACCATAGGGGCAACAGCCATGAAACTTACGCTCAAGGAATTTTTCGCAGGCTTCCTGCGCACACGCCACATCGCCCGGCACTTCCGCCGTCTGGCGCTGCTGGAATCGATCACCGACACCACGGTCAGCCGTGAAGTCCCGCCCACCCTGGCCAACACCCTGGTCGATGCAGCCCATCGCGACAGCGGTGAACTGCTGTCGTCACTGGGTACTCACACCGACGGCCTGACCGATTTTGAAGTCGACGCCCTGCGTGCGCAGTACGGCCTCAACGAAGTCGAACACGAGCAGCCGCTGCCATGGTGGACCCATCTGTGGCACTGCTACAAAAACCCGTTCAACCTGCTGCTGACCCTGTTGGCGGTGATTTCGTGGCTGACCGAAGACCTGAAAGCCGCCACGGTGATTTTCTCCATGGTGGTGCTGTCGACGCTGCTGCGCTTCTGGCAGGAAAGCAAATCCAACCAGGCCGCCGACGCGCTCAAGGCGATGGTCAGCAACACCGCCACGGTGATGCGCCGCGACGAGCCGCGCATCGAACTGCCGATCAAGCAGCTGGTGCCGGGCGACCTGATCGTGCTGTCCGCCGGCGACATGATTCCCGCCGACTGCCGGGTGCTCAGCGCCAAGGACCTGTTCGTCAGCCAGGCGGCGATGACCGGTGAATCGATGCCGGTGGAAAAATTCGCCCGTCAGGCCGACCGCGACACGCGCAATCCGCTGGAGCTGGAGAACATTCTGTTCATGGGCACCAACGTGGTGTCCGGCACGGCGGTGGCGGTGATTCTCACCACGGGCAACAGCACCTATTTCGGCGCGTTGGCACAGCGTGTGGGCGCAACTGACCGCGCGGTGACCTCGTTCCAGCTGGGCGTGAACAAAGTCAGCTGGCTGCTGATCCGCTTCATGTTCGTCATGGCGCCGCTGGTGCTGTTCATCAACGGTTTCACCAAGGGCGACTGGACCGAAGCGCTGCTGTTCGCGCTGTCGATTGCCGTGGGCCTGACCCCGGAAATGCTGCCGATGATCGTCACCTCGACCCTGGCCAAAGGTGCGGTGTTCCTGTCGCGCAAAAAGGTCATCGTCAAGCGTCTGGACGCGATCCAGAACTTCGGCGCGATGGACGTGCTGTGCACCGACAAGACCGGCACCCTGACCCAGGACAAGATCTTCCTCGCGCGCAATGTCGACGTCTGGGGTGAAGACTCCGATGACGTGCTGGAAATGGCCTACCTCAACAGCTACTACCAGACCGGGCTGAAAAACCTGCTCGACGTGGCGGTGCTGGAACATGTGGAAATTCACCGTGAACTGAAAGTCGGCACGGCATTTCGCAAGGTCGATGAGATTCCGTTCGACTTCAATCGCCGGCGCATGTCGGTGGTGGTCGAAGGGCGTGGCCAGCCACATCAACTGATCTGCAAAGGTGCGGTGGAAGAAGTGCTGGCGGTGTGCACCCGTGTGCAGCACGGTGACGTCGAGGAAGCCTTGAGCGATGAATTGCTGACCCGGATTCGTCAGGTCACCGCAGCATTCAACGCTGAAGGCTTGCGCGTGGTGGCAGTGGCTGCCCGCTCGATGCCGGAAGGTCGCGACACCTACAGCCTGGCCGATGAGCAGGAACTGACGCTGATCGGTTACGTGGCGTTCCTTGATCCACCGAAGGAAAGCACCGCGCCGGCGCTCAAGGCGCTGGCCGAGCACGGCGTGGCGGTCAAAGTGCTGACCGGTGACAACGAACTGGTGACCGCGAAGATCTGCCGCGAAGTCGGTCTGGCGCAACAGGGCTTGCTGCTGGGCAACGACATCGAGCGTATGAGCGACGCGGAGCTGGCCGTGGCGGTAGAAAAAACCAACGTGTTCGCCAAGCTGACGCCGTCGCACAAGGAGCGCATCGTGCGCATCCTCAAAGGCAACGGGCATGTGGTCGGCTTCATGGGCGACGGCATCAACGACGCGCCGGCGCTGCGCACTGCCGACATCGGGATCTCGGTGGACAGCGCGGTGGACATCGCCAAGGAAGCCGCCGATATCATCCTCCTGGAAAAGAGCCTGATGGTGCTGGAGGAGGGCGTGCTCGAAGGGCGCCGCACCTTCGCCAACATGCTCAAGTACATCAAGATGACCGCCAGCTCGAACTTCGGCAACGTGTTCTCGGTGCTGGTGGCCAGTGCGTTCATTCCGTTCCTGCCGATGCTGCCGATGCACCTGCTGGTACAGAACCTGCTCTACGACATTTCACAGATCGCGATTCCGTTCGACAACGTCGACAAGGAGATGCTGAAGAAGCCGCAGCGCTGGCAGCCGGCTGATGTCGGGCGCTTCATGCTGTTCTTCGGCCCGATCAGTTCGATCTTTGACATCCTGACGTTCGCCTTGATGTGGTATGTGTTCGATGCCAACACCCCGGACCACCAGACGCTGTTCCAGTCCGGCTGGTTCGTGGTGGGGCTGCTGACCCAGACGCTGATCGTGCACATGATCCGCACGCCGAAGATTCCATTCCTGCAAAGCCGTGCAGCCATGCCGCTGCTGGTGATGACCGGGATCATCATGGCGGTCGGGATCTTCCTGCCGATGGGGCCGCTGGCCAACTACTTCAAATTGCAGGCACTGCCGTCGATGTACTTCGTGTTCCTGCCGATGATCCTGCTGGCGTACATGGCGCTGACCCAGGCGGTGAAAGGCTTCTACATCCGCCGGTTCGGCTGGCAATAACAGCAGGGGCAACACTGTTCCCTGTAGGAGTGAGCCTGCTCGCGATAGCAATCTGTCAGTCAAAATTTCAACGACTTACACACCGCTATCGCGAGCAGGCTCACTCCTACAGGGGATTCGGATGTTTTCAAGGACAAGACTATGCAAGCCATCAACAACCTCAACCTGACTTCTTTGCTCGACACCCTGGTCAGCCTCAGCGCGGCGTTCATCCTCGGTGGCCTGATCGGGTTCGAGCGCCAGTACCGGCAACGCACCGCCGGCCTGCGCACCAACGTGCTGGTGGCGGTCGGTGCGGCGATTTTCGTCGACATGGCCAACCGCCTCGGCGGTGCTGAAGGCGCGGTGCGGGTGGTCGCCTACGTGGTCTCCGGCATCGGCTTTCTCGGTGCCGGGGTGATCATGCGCGAAGAAGGCAACGTGCGCGGCCTCAACACCGCCGCGACCTTGTGGACGTCAGCCGCCGTTGGCGCCTGCGCCGGTGCCGACCTGCTGGCCGAGGCGGTGCTCGGCACGCTGTTCATCCTCGCCGCCAACACCTTGCTGCGGCCGATCGTCAACAACATCAACCGTCAGCCACTGGACGTGGTCTCGGCCGAAGTCACCAACATTGTCTATGTCATCGCCCGGCGCTCACAGCAGAAAGCCGTGTTCGCCCTGCTCGAAGCCGAGCTGGAACGCAGCAATTACCCGGCCAGCGACGTCGATGTACACGCCTTCGGTGCCGACGAAATCGAGATCGAAGCGACGCTGGCGACGACTTCGGTCGACGGCGATGAACTCGATGCGCTGGTAGCGCGGATTTCGACTTCAGCGCTGGTGGTGCAGGCGTTCTGGAGTCCGAGTACCACGGAATAAGGCAACAACCTCGAGCCGCCACTCGGCGTGGCTCATGAGTGCGGATGAATGACCGGTTTTTTAGGAAAAGTCCTACAGAACTGCTCCTGAGGCTTGCGTAGTCTTGGCGCACCCGTCCACCTCCACGAGATCGAGCATGATCAATAAAACCCTGCGCATCCTGATTGCCGATCCGCAGCATTTTCACCGGATGAAAATCGAGCGCCTGTTCAATGGCCTTGAATACTTCCGCATCGCTCCGGTACAGAGTCTGCTTGAGCTGCTGACCCTGGTGGAGTACGGCTGTGAACCCTTCGATGCGGTGGTTATCAACGCCGAGCTGGCGGCCGGATCGCTGGACCTGCCGGGGTTTTTCCTCAACAACCCGCATGTGCGCCACGCGCTGATCTATAACGAGCCCTCGGCGCCTGCGCTGACACCCGCCGGCTTCGCTCAGGAAAACCTGCAGATCAGCCCCGTCGCCTTGCCCAATGCGGCCGCGATCAAGCACCTGATGGCGCGGGTCGACGTTGCCCCGGTGTGTGCAGCTAATGCCTGGAACCCGGCGCCAGCCTTGCAACGCCGGGCTTGAGCACGAATTACGTTTTTGCGCAACTGTCAGATCTGACAGGTAGATACGACTGGCTTCCCGTGTAACAGTTCTTGCGCAGCCACCCCGGCGGAACAGCCGCTACCGGTGGCGCCATCGTTTTGTTTTTGCCCTGGGAGCGGTCATGAAGTCAGCGCTGATCGTCGACGATCATCCGGTGGTGCGGGCTGCCGTGAAACTTGTGCTCGAAGCCGAAAGGTTCAGGGTGATTCATGAAGCGTCGAGCGCCAGCGAAGCCCTGGAGCTTAGCCGTGAGCACAAACCGGAACTGGTGATACTCGATCTCAAGTTACCGGGGGTGGGTGGACTGGAAGCGCTGGAGCGGCTCAAGGCCAACGACCCCGAATGCAGGGTGCTGATTTTTACTTCTCAGGATCCGCTGCACTATCAGGATCGCTGTCTGCGTAGTGGCGCCATGGGTTACGTGGCTAAAACCAACCAGTTGCTGCAATTGCACAAGGCTGTCCAGGCGCTGATGTCGGGCTACTCCTATTTTGCTGCACTGCCTGATAGCGGCTCTGTGTCGACCCCGTCGCACCGCAGCGAAAAACAGCTGATCGACGAGCTCTCCAACCGAGAACTGAACATTCTCGTGCAGTTGGCCCTGGGCAAGCCCAACAAGAAAATCGCCGCTGAAATGTTCCTCAGCCACAAGACCGTCAGCACCTACAAAACCCGCTTGATAAAAAAGCTGGGTCTGCACTCAAAGTCAGCGGTGTACTTGCGCGAATTCGCCAAGCGCAACGATTTGATCTGAGTAGCACAGTGAATCTGCGACGCTGGTGGTGCGTGCTCTGGTTGAGCATCACGGCCACCTGCTGGGCCAGTGAGTCGCCGCAGCCTCTGGAGTTGTTGAGCCAGGCAGCACTGGAGAACATTCAAGTCCCGCTCGACCCCCAGGATCAACAGTGGCTACGCCGCCATCCGACGTTGCGCATGGGGATTTCCGGGCCCGATTATCCACCGTTCGAGATCACGCGGAATCGGCAGGAACTGGAAGGTCTCACCGCCGACTATGCCGAGTTGCTGGCGCAACTGCTCGGGGTGCGGATCGAGGTGCAACGCTACGCCAACCGCGACGCGGTGATGAGCGCACTCAAGCGCGGCGAACTCGATCTGCTGGGCACCTCGAACAATTTCGAGCTGGCCGATGCGGATTTCATCTTGTCGCGCCCCTACGCCGAAGACCAACCGATGCTGGTGACCCGGCTCGACGAAACGTTGCCGGCCGACCTGGCAGGCAAACGCATCGCCATGGTCGAGGACTATCTGCCGCTGACCAGCGTGCAGGCGTTCTACCCCGACGCGAAGGTGCAGCGTTACTCCTCGGCAATGGATGCGCTGGGTGCGGTGGCGTTTGGTGTCGATGACGGCTATCTCGGCGATCTGATCAGTGCCAATTACCTGATCAACACCAATTACCGCAATGACCTGCAACTGGCCGGGCCGTCGGGGCTGGATGCCAATCCCTTCGGTTTCGCCCTGCTGCGCAGTGACGTACGCCTCAAACGCATTATCGACAAGGCGCTGGCGGCGATTCCCATGGAGCGTCGTCAACTGATCGAGCAGCGCTGGAGCGCAGGGCGCGCGCAAATGGCCGCGCAGTCGCAGGTGCGCCTCAGTGCCAGCGAGCTGCAGTGGCTGGAGCAACATCCGCGGGTGCGGGTCGGCGTGATCGAAGACTTCGCACCGCTGACGTTTTTTGATGCCGACGGACGATTCAACGGGCTGTCGGCGCAGTTGCTCAATCTGATCAGTCAGCGTACCGGGCTGCAATTCGAAGTGGTTCGGGGGCGTTCGCTGGATCGTCAGATTGAGCAGCTCAAGGCCGGTGAACTCGACGTGTTGCCGGTGGTGACCCCGAGCAGCGAACGGGAAACCGAGCTGCAATTCACCCGTGCCTACCTGAACAATCCGTTTGTGCTGGTCAGCGCGACGACGGCCGGCAGCCCACGCAGCCTCGCCGATCTGCCGGGCAAGCGGCTGGCGATTTATCGCGGTCATCCATTGCACGACTTTATTCTGCAGCAGGTGCCCGGGATTCGCCTGGTGGAGGTGCGCAGCCCGGCCGAGGGCATGGAGCAGATCGCCAAAGGCCAGGCCGACGTGACCGTCAGCTCACTGCTGGTGGCGCGGTTTCTGATTGCCCGTCATTACCGCGAGCGCCTGCGCATCACCAACACGATCGGCGATCAGCCGGCACGCATTGCCCTGGCGACCGCAACGCAGGATACGGCGCTGCACACGATTCTGAACAAGGCGCTGCTGAGCATCGCGCCACAACAGATGGACGAACTGGTCGAGCGCTGGAGCCATGACGTGGTCGTGGAAGAGAGCTACTGGCAGCGTCATCGCCGCGAAATCCTGCTGGCGTTTGCCGGTGCGGCAGGGCTGCTGTTGCTGGCCTTGGCCTGGATCGGTTTTCAGCGCTCGCAGCTGCGTCAGCGTCAACAGTGGCTGCAACAGTTGCAGCAGGCCAAGGCTGCCGCCGACGACGCCAATCGGGCCAAGACTACGTTTCTGGCAACCATGAGCCATGAAATCCGCACCCCCATGAATGCCCTGATCGGCATGCTCGAAATGGCCCTCAAGCGTGCCGAGGAGGGCGTCACCGACAAGCTGGCAATCGAGGTCGCGTCCGCTGCCGGCCAGCAATTACTGGCGTTGATCGGTGATATTCTCGATATCGCACGCATCGAGTCCGGGCATTTGTCCCTCGCGCCGGAGCGGGCCAATCTGCGCGAACAAGTGATCGCGGTGTGCCGCGTATTCGAAGGGCTGGCGCGGGAGAAACGCCTGCTGTGGCAGGTCGAACTGGATGCGCACAGTGACGTCGACGTCATGCTCGACCCGACACGCTTCAAGCAAGTGCTGTCAAACCTGTTGAGCAACGCGATCAAGTTCACCGAGCACGGGCAGGTCAGTCTGCAACTGTCGGTAACCAGGACAGCGCTTGGCCAGTTGGCCGTGAAACTAGCGATTGCAGACAGCGGAATCGGCATCAGTGCCGATGACCGCAAACGCCTGTTCAGTCCGTTCGTCCAGGCCGCTAACCAGGGCCAGTCAGCGCGTAGCGGCTCGGGATTGGGCCTGGTGATCAGCCGTAACCTCTGCGAAATGATGGGCGGCACACTGCGCCTGGACAGCGAGCCGGGGCATGGAACGCGGGTTGAGGTAAACCTGCAGCTGCCGCTGTTGACCGCGCTCGAACCCGAGACGGCAGGCCCGCAAGTGGCGGACACGCCAGCGCGTTCGCTGAGCGTGCTGGTGGTGGACGATCATCCGGTCAACCGCTTGCTCCTGTGCCGGCAACTGGGTGAACTGGGCCACGCTACGGTCGATGTCGAGGATGGTGAGCTGGGCTTGCAGCGCTGGCGAACACAGGCTTTCGATGTGCTGATCACCGATTGCAACATGCCCCGGCGCAACGGTTACGAACTCGCTCGGACACTTCGTGAAGAAGAGGCGGCGAGCGGTCGGGCACGCTGCCTGATCCTCGGCTTCACTGCCAACGCGCAGGTCGAGGAGAAAGTCCGTTGTCTTGAGGCCGGCATGGACGATTGTCTGTTCAAGCCGATTCGCTTGCACGATCTGCAACAGGCATTGAAGGCGGCCAGTCGCGGTGACGGTGACCAGCTGTCGGACCCGGCACCGCCGTTGCCCGAGATCGACCTGAGCGCGCTTGAACAGATGGCCGGGGACAATCCTGCAGTGATGCAGCGCCTGCGCGAACAAGTGTTGCGCAGTCTGCACGACGATCTGCAACGGCTGGACGCTGCGCGCCAGCCACAGGATCTGAGCGAATTAAGCACCTTGGCGCATCACATCAAGGGCGGTGCGCAAATGGTCGGTGCGGCGCGAGTGGCGGCGGCGTGCAGCGATCTCGAACAGGCGTGTCGCGACGCCGAAACCCTGACTGTCCACCGCTCGGTGGACACGCTGCGCAGGGCCATGCACGACCTCGCGCAGCGGCTTCAGGACTGAGCGATCAATCCCACTGCGGGGCAATGCCTTTCGGGCTGGTCAAACGATGGCCGCGCTCCAGACCGGCGATCAGCGCCATGTCGGATTCGCTCAGGGTCAGCGTGGTGGCGCCGAGGTTGCTTTGCAGGTTTGCGCGTTTGGTCGACGATGGAATCACCGCGTAACCCGACTGCATCGCCCAGGCCAGGGTGACTTGCGCCGGGGTCGCTTGCAGGCGTTCAGCAATCTGCCGGATCACCGGATCCTTCAGCACTTCGCCATAGGCAAGGGTCATGTAGGAGGTGATCTGGATGCCTTGGCTGCGGGCGAACTCGACCACTTTGCGGTTTTGCAGGTACGGGTGCAGTTCGATCTGGTTGGTGGCGATGTTTTCCGCGCCAACCGCTGCGATGGCTTGTTGCATCAAGTCGATGGTGAAGTTGGACACCCCGATCTGCCGGGTCAGGCCCAGACGCTTGGCTTCGAGCAGCACGCCCATGAATTCGGCGACTGGCACCTGATCTTCCGGCGACGGCCAGTGGATCAGCGTCAGGTCGAGGTAGTCGGTCTGCAGTTTCTGCAGGCTTTCCTTGAGGCTGTCGATGAGACGGTCCTTGGCGAAGTTGGCGATCCAGATCTTGCTGGTGATGAACAGCTCTTCGCGAGCAATGCCGCTGGCGGCGATGGCCTGGCCGACCTCGGCTTCGTTCTCGTAGATCTGCGCGGTGTCGATGGCGCGGTAACCGAGTTCAAGGCCGGTGCGCACCGAATCGATGACCACCTGACCTTGCAGGCGAAACGTACCCAGACCAAAAGCGGGAACAGACATTGATGACTCCAGGGTTGCAGTGGGAATGGGCAGGAGT
Source organism: Pseudomonas sp. MWU347 (assembly GCF_017947305.1). NCBI lineage: Bacteria > Pseudomonadati > Pseudomonadota > Gammaproteobacteria > Pseudomonadales > Pseudomonadaceae > Pseudomonas > Pseudomonas sp. MWU347. Next base: position 377,713 of record NZ_JAFGZB010000005.1, on the reverse strand, counting down.
ATCCGCGTCTGCGTGCTTGGGAAAAACCGCTGCTGGGGCAAAGCACTGTTGAGCAGAAGTCATGAATCTTTCCCGATAGTTGTGTTGTCCGGACTGGCACCTTCGCGAGCAAGCCCGCTCCCGCAAGGATCGAGACTCAACGGTGGGACTGTTCTATAAATGGAACACTAAAGCCGGTTTTTGCCGTCTAGTGCTCAAAACGCTATGGATTTAAGCTTAATCCATTGCGTCACCCACCTTTTCTGGAGGCAACCATGAAAAACATCATCGGTATCTACACCAGCCCTCGCGGCCATTGGGTCGGCGATGGTTTCCCGGTGCGCACCCTGTTTTCCTACGACAACCTGGGCAAACACATCAGCCCGTTCCTGCTGCTCGATCACGCAGGCCCGGCCGAATTCACCCCGACCACCGAGCGCCGTGGCGTCGGCCAGCACCCGCACCGTGGTTTTGAAACGGTGACCATCGTCTACGACGGCGAAGTGCAGCACCGCGACTCCACCGGCAGCGGCGGCACCATCGGCCCCGGCGATGTGCAGTGGATGACCGCCGCGTCCGGGATCCTCCACGAGGAGTTCCACTCGGATGATTTCGCCAGAACCGGCGGCAAGCTGGAAATGGTGCAGCTGTGGGTCAACCTGCCGGCCAAGGACAAAATGGCTGCGCCTGGCTACCAGACCATTCTCGACGGCGATATTCCGAATATCGCGCTGAAGGACGACGCCGGCCGGCTGCGGCTGATTGCCGGTGAGTTCGAGGGGCATAAAGGCCCGTCGCACACCTTCACGCCGATCGACGTCTGGGACCTGCGGCTGAACGCCGGCAAATTGCTGACGCTCGATCTGCACGAGGGACGCAACACCGCGCTGGTGCTGTTGAAAGGTTCGGTGCAGATCAACGGTGCGCAAACGGCGGGTGTCGGGCAGTTGGTGCTGTTCGAGCGCGACGGTCGTCAGTTGACCCTTGAGGCCAGTGAAGACGCAGTGGTGCTGCTGCTCAGCGGCGAGCCGATCGACGAACCGATTGTCGGCCATGGCCCGTTCGTGATGAACACCGAGCAGGAAATTCATCAGGCATTCGCCGACTTCCAGTCCGGGCGTTTTGGCCAAATGCACGGGTAAATTTCACCCCTGTGGGAGCGGGGTTGCTCGCGAAAGCGCAGTGCCAGTCAATGCATGTCTGACTGATCCACCGCCTTCGCGAGCAGGCGCGCTTCCACAGGGGCTTTCCGGTGTTTTTGCGCTGGTGTTCTGCCTCTGAAATCAATTACTCCTACACTTGCCCAATCTGTGCGATCTTCTCGCGACCGGGCCCTGTCGGAGTGCTTTGATGTTGTCTTTTTTGACCGAACATCCGTTGTTTTGCGCGTTGATCCTGATTCTCCTCGATCTGGGCCTGTGGCGCCTGATCAGCTCCCGTGGCAGCGAGTGGAAGCTGCTGGTGCGGGTACTGATTTTCAGCCTGTTCAGCGTGCTGTTGTTCAACGAAGGCCTCAATCCGATGGAGCCGGCGCCGTGGGCCGACAACGTGCCGCTGCACCTGGCGGCGACCGGCTTGCAGATCGGCTGGTGGCTGTTTGGCGCGCGCACCCTGACCGTGCTGATCGGTGCGGTGATGATGCAGCGCGTCGGGCACACCGGGCGGCTGTTGCAGGATCTGCTCGGTGCGGTGATTTTCCTGATCGCGATTATCGCGGCCCTGGCCTACGTGCTGGATCTGCCGGTCAAAGGCGTGCTGGCGACGTCCGGGGCCTTGGCGATCATTGTCGGTCTGGCGTTGCAGAGCACCTTGAGCGATGTGTTTTCCGGGATCGTGCTCAACACCACCAAGCCCTATCAGATCGATGACTGGATCTCGATCGATGGCACCGAAGGCCGGGTCATCGACATCGACTGGCGCGCCACGCGTCTGCAGACCAGTCAGGGCAGCATGGCGGTGATTCCCAACTCGCTGGCGGCCAAGGCCAAGATCATCAACTTCAGCCGTCCGAGCAACATGTTCGGGGTGGCCGTCAGTGTCCAGGTCAGCCCGCATGCCCGGCCCAATACGGTGATCGATGCGCTGGAGCGGGCGATGCAGGGCTGCCGTCCGCTGCTGGACAATCCCTCGCCAAGCGTCGCGCTGAAAAGCTCCAGCAGCGCCGGTGCGGAATATGAAATCAGCGGTTTTGTCTCGTCGATGGATCAGAAGCGCTCAGTGCGCAATCAGCTGTTCGATCTGGCTTACCGGCATCTGCAGGCATCCGGGATCAATCTGTTGTCGAGTATCGAACCGATCGTCGCCGGCAACCTCTCGCGGCCACGGGCGCTGCTCGACAGTTCGCCGATTTTCTCCACGCTGCGCCAGGAAGAGAAAGACACCTTCAGCCAGAACATGACCCTGCAAACCTTCCGTGCCGGCGAGACGATCCTCGACGCCGGGGAGGTCAGCGATCATTTGTTCATCATCGAATCGGGCGTGGTCAGCGTGACCTTGACTCGCCATGGCAGCCCGTTCGAATCCGGGCGCATGGGGCCGGGGGAGGTGATCGGCGAGGCCGGGATTCTGTCCGATTCATCAGTGCCGGCGACCTTCGCGGCGAAAACCTTCTGTGCGCTGTACCGCATCGAGAAGACCTACCTGAAGCCGTGTCTGGATGCCCGCCACGACATCAATGAGGCGATGAAAGCCTTGCTCGATTATCGCCTGCACAAGGCCCAGACCCTGACGCAGGACGTGCCGACCGTGGTGGCGAAAACCGGGTTCCTGCACTGGTTGCGCAATCGCGTGTGACAGGGTGGTCTACTCGTCTTCCGGGAGATTGGCTATTTGTCCGGGGCAAGTGCGGGACTACCTTAGTCACACATTCACTGGCCCCGGAAACTCAATCATGAAAGCTCGTACCGATTTCTACACCGCCTCCCCAGACGCCCTGAAAGCGATGATCGCCCTGGAAACCGCGGTCTCGAAACTGCCGCTGGAAAAGACCCTGATCGAACTGGTCAAGCTGCGCGCTTCGCAGATCAACGGCTGCGCCTTCTGCATCGACATGCACACCGCTGACGCGATCAAGGGCGGCGAAACCCCGCGTCGACTGTTCGCCGTCACCGCGTGGCGTGAAGCGCCGTTCTTCACCGAGCGCGAACGCGCTGCGCTGCTGTGGACCGAATCGCTGACCCAGCTGAGCCTGACCCACGCCCCGGACGAAGACTACGACATCGTCGCGGCGCAATTCACGCCCAAGGAAATGGTCGACCTGAGCGTGGCAATCAGCACCATCAACAGCTGGAACCGTCTGGCGGTGGGCTTCCGCAAAACCCCACAGCTCTGACAGTTCACGGTCGAAAACTGTGGGAGCGGGCTTGCTCGCGAAGGCGTCGTGTCAGTCACTTTAGTGGTTATCTGACACACCGCCTTCGTCGGATCGCCGCCCGGAGCAAGCCCGCTCCCACAGTGAAAAGTGCAAAACTTCAGAAGGGTGATCAATGCGCATCCGCACTCGGCGCGGCCGGTGGTTGCACCTTGCGCATCAAGGGCACCATCGCCGTGGCAATGATGAAGCACAGCATGATCATCAAAAAGGTATCGCCGTAGGTCTGGGTCTGCGCCTCGCGGTAGGTCAGCAGCCACAGTTGACGCAGGCCTGCGGTGACGCCGACGTCACCACTCTGACCCTGTGTCGCCAGATTGCCACCGACCTGCGCCAGCCACTGATTCATCGCCTCGTTGCTGCTGTTCAGATGCTCGGCCAAGCGGGTGAAGTGCAGGTTGGTGCGGTCATTGAGAATGGTCGCGCACGCGGCAATCCCGATCGCCCCGCCCAGATTGCGCATCAGGTTGAACAGCCCCGAAGCGTGCTTCAAGCGCGCCGGTGCCAAACCTCCCAGAGTCAGTGTCACTGCCGGCGGCACCGCCAGTTGCTGGGCGATCCCGCGCAGCGCTTGCGGTAGCATCAACTGGCCGGAACCCCAGTCGTGGGTGATCGGACTGAATTCCCACATCGACACGGCAAACAGGCCCAGGCCGATCATCATGATCCAGCGCAAATCCATGCGATTGGCGAGAAAGGCATACAGCGGAATCGCCATGATCTGGAACACCCCGGTGGAAAAAACCGCCAGACCAATGTCCAGCGCGCTGTAACCACGCACCCGTCCGAGAAACAGCGGGGTCAGGTAAATCGTCGCGAACAGACCGATCCCGGTGACAAAGGAAAAGAAACAGCCTAGGGCAAAGTTGCGATCCTTGAGTGCGCGCAGATCGACGATCGGGTTGGCCACGTGCAAGGTGCGTCCGATGAAGGCCAGACCCGCCAGACCGCTGATCCATGCCGTGGTCAGAATCGTTTGATCGCTGAACCAGTTCCAGCGCGGGCCTTCTTCGAGGGTGTATTCCAGGCAGCCGAGAAACAGCGCGAGAAACACCATGCTCAGGTAGTCCGCGCCCTTGAGCAGCGCCAGTTCCGGCTGGTCGATCTTCACCAGCATCGGCACGGCCACGGCGACGAAAATCCCCGGCACCAGGTTGATGTAGAACAGCCAGTGCCATGAGGAAATGTCGGTGATCCAGCCGCCGATCACCGGACCCAGGGTCGGCGCCAGCGAAGCCACCGCACCGATGGTTGCGGCGGCGATCACCCGTTGTTTGCCGGTGAAGAAAAAGAACGCGGTGGTGAACACCAACGGAATCATCGAGCCGCCAAGAAAACCTTGCAGCGCCCGAAAGGCAATCATGCTCTGGATGTTCCAGGCCACGCCGCAGAGCAGGCTGGCCAGGGTGAAGCCGACCGCCGAGGCGCAAAACAGCCAGCGCGTGGAGAACACCCGCGACAGCCAGCCCGACAGTGGAATCACGATGATTTCGGCGATCAGGTAACTGGTCTGCACCCACGCCGTTTCATCAGTGCCGGCCGAGAGCCCGCCGCCGATGTCGCGCAGCGAGGCCGAGACGATCTGGATGTCCAGCAGCGCAATGAACATGCCGATGCACATGGTGGCGAAGGCGAACACTTTGGTCGCGGTGGCCATGTCGGCGGCGCTGAACGGTTGCGCCGGGGCGGTGAGGGCGGTGCTCATGGCGCGACGGCCACGGCGCTGGTTTCGGCTTGCGCGCGGGTGTCGACTTCAGCGGTCACCGATAGCCCCGGCCGCAGATGGCCGAGCACGCCGTCAGCCGGATCAAGGAGGATTCGCACCGGTACCCGCTGGACGATTTTGGTGAAGTTGCCGGTGGCGTTCTCCGGCGGCAGCACGCTGAATTGCGAGCCGGTGGCCGGGGCGAGGCTGTCGAGGCGGCCGTGGAATTCCTGGCCGGAGAGCACGTCGGCACGGATGCTCACCCGTTGCCCGGGTTTCATCCGCGCCAGTTGATCCTCCTTGAAATTGGCATCGACCCACAGACCGCTGGCCGGCACCACCGACAGCTGTTGCGAACCCGCCTGGGCATAGGCGCCGACCCGCGCGCGGCGGTTGCCGATCACGCCGTCAACCGGCGCGCGCAGCTCGGTGTAGCCGAGGTTCAGTTGCGCCAGATCACGCTCGGCGCGGGCTTGTTGCAGGGCGGCGCGGGCTTGTTGTTTCTGGGTGTCGATCACCGCCAGTTGGCGCTGTGCGGCAAGCAATTCGGCCTGGGCGCGGGCACTCAGGGCCTGGGCGGTCTTGAAGGTGGCGTCGGCGCGTTGGGCGCTTTCCACCGACACGGCATTGGTGCTGACCAGACGTTTGTAACGCGCATTGTCATCCCGCGAGCGGGCGGTTTCGGCACCGGCGGCATCGATGCCGGCGCGGGCCTGGCCGATCACCGCTTGCTGCAGTTGTTCAGTGGCGTCGAGGTTGGCCAGCAGCGCCTCCTCGGCGGCAACGGCGCCTTCGGCTTTGGCGAGATTGGCACGATAGTCGCGCGCATCGAGGCGGATCAGCACGTCGCCGGCCTTGACCGATTGGTTGTCGCTGACCAGCACTTCTTCGATGTAGCCGGCGACCTTCGGGCCGATCACCGTGACGTCGCCACCGATGTAGGCATCGTCGGTCTCTTCGAGAAAACGCCCGGTGCCCCACCAATGACTGGCGTAAACGCCGACCACGACCAGCGCGACCAAGCCAGAGCCGGTCAGCAGCAGGCGTTTGCGCAGTGGCGGCTTGGCGGGGGTGACCGGGGCAGACAGGTCGGGCTCAAGGGTGGGCATGCTGGTCATGGCGTAATACCTGCGGAAACGGGCTGTTATTACGGCTGTAATATGACGTAAGTAATATTTTGTGGCAATTATGTTTTTGTGCCGATCGTCAGTTGCTTACCCGGCCTCGGGGTTTGGAGCGGTTTCGACAAACGACAGCGCCCGTAATACGGGGCCAAATCTTCGAGAACTCGATGAAAGCCCTCGGGGAACCCCTGAGGGACTGACGTTGAACACAGCAAAATCAAATGTTTAAGAAATGTAAGCGTTGTAGGAAGCGTCTTGCATTTGTGTAGGAAGGCTCTGACTATCACTCGCATTGATGAGGTGGCATTACGCTACTTTATGATTGCAAGGATGTTGCGTGCCGTATTTGCTTTGCGCTGTTTTCCGTCGTCGTTCCACGCTTTGCCCGCTGTTGTCGGCCTTTGTGTTGAGTGTGTGTGCCTCCTCGATTCAAGCGGCTGATCCTGTTGCGCCGGGCCAGGAAGTGCTGCGCCAGCAGCAACAGCAACAGCGCGATCTGCAACAACTGCAAATGGAACAACGCAAGCGCCAACTGGAGCGCGGTGCGTTCGGCCCGGCACCGGTCACCCCGGCGATCCCGCAAACCGTCACCCCCGATGAGCGCTGCTGGCCGCTAAGTGGCACGCGTATCGGTGGCGTCACGCTGATCGACAGCGCCAAGCTCAACGCCCGGATCAAACCGCTGCTGGCGCCGTGCATGGGCGTCGGCCAGATCAACCATCTGCTGGCGACCATCACCGCGAGCTACGTCGAGCAGGGCTACATCGCCAGCCGCCCGTACCTGTTGAGCGCGCCGGCGGCGGGGCAGTCGCTGGACATCATGATCGACGAGGGCTACATCGAGTCCATCGAACTGGCCGATCAGAGCCTCCCCGTTTCGCTGGGCGGCGCGTTCCCGCATATGCTCGGCCAGCCGCTGAACCTGCGCGATCTGGAGCAGGGCCTGGATCAATTGAACCGCTTGCGCTCGATCGACCTGACCGCCGACATCGCCCCCGGCAGCCAGCCCGGCGCGTCGCGAATCATCCTGCGCTCGCGCACGGCCGGGCAGTCGCGCTGGGCGTTGGGCCTGGGCATGGACAACCTTGGCAGCGCCAGCACCGGGCGGGATCGCAATACCGTCAGCCTGAGCTTCGACAGCCCGCTGCAACTCAACGATCTGTTGAGCCTCAGTGCCAGCGACACGTTGAATCAGGGCGACCGCTACAGTCGCAACGCCAGCCTGTATTACGCGATTCCCTACGGCTACTGGACCTACAGCGCGTTCGCCAGCCACGCCGAATACCGCGCGCCGTTCAAACTGCCCAGTGCGACCTTGTACAGCACCGGCCTCACCGATCAACTGAGCCTGCGCGCCGACCGCGTTTTGTGGCGCGACCAGAGCCGTCAGCTCAGCGCCAACCTGCAACTGGCGCACAAGGACGTCGACAGCTATCTGGAAAATGTCCGTCTGGGCATTCAAAGCCCGACCCTGACCGTGGCCGAAGCCGGACTCAATCTGTTCTGGCTCGACCGTGCGGTGTGGAACCTCGACTTCACCTATTCGCAAGGCCTGCGCTGGCTGGGCGCCGATGACGACGCCAATCATGCGGTCAACAATTTGCCCAAAGCGCAGTTTCGCAAGTACCGCGCTGGCCTCAGCCAATGGCGCAACGGCCAGTTCGGCGCGCAAGCGTGGCAGTGGCAGAGCCAGCTCAATCTGCAATACAGCCCCGACCCGTTACCGGCCATCGAACAGTTGCTCGGCACCGATGATTCGGCGGTGCGCGGCTATCGGGTCAGCAGCGCATCCGGGGCCAGCGGCGCGATCTGGCGCAACACCTTGCGTCTGCCGCTGCGTAGCGATTGGCCGGTGCAGATCACCCCGCGCGTGGGCCTGGACAACGGCTGGCTCAAGGCCGACCACGGCGCCCAAGGTCAACGCCTGAGCGGCGCCAGCGTCGGGCTGAATCTGGGCTGGAAGAATCTGCAAGTGGACGTCGATTACCAACGCGCCCTCAACACCCCCAACGGTTTGCAGCACGAGCCAGAGACCTGGCTGATGCGCGTGGGGTTGCAGATATGAGCACCAGCGAGACTCATCAAGCAGTGAACAAACCGCCGTCGGATCTGAGCGCGACAGCCACGGCCAAGACTAAATCGCGCGCCGTGATGCCGTACTTACATGGAGACGTTTTTATGCCAGCACACACCTTTGCATTCCATCTTTCTCCTCGGGGCAAACTGCGCTGGGCGATCGCCAGCCTGTTCTTCGCCGTGCACCTGCCCAGCGCCATCGCCGGCGGTGTGGTGGTCGCTCCCGGCCCCGGCGGCACCGCGCAATTGCAGACCCAGGGCGGCGTGCCCATCGTCAATATCGTCGCGCCCAACGGCTCGGGCCTGTCGCACAACCAGTTCCTCGACTACAACGTCGACCGTCAGGGCTTGGTGCTGAACAACGCCTTGCAGGCCGGGCAATCGCAGCTCGCCGGGCAACTGGCAGCCAACCCGCAACTGCAGGGCCAGGCGGCGAGCGTGATCCTCAACGAGGTGATCAGCCGCAACCCTTCGGCCATCAACGGCGCCCAGGAAATCTTCGGCCGCGCCGCCGATTACGTGCTGGCCAACCCCAACGGCATTTCGGTGAACGGCGGCAGTTTCATCAACACGCCTAACGCCAGTCTGCTGGTCGGTCGTCCGGAGTTGAACGACGGCAAACTGCAAGCCTTGAACACCCGCGACGCCAGCGGTCAGTTGCAGATCCAGAGTGGCGGCCTGCGTAACGCCGAGGGTTCGGTCAATCTGATCGCCCCGCGTATCGACAGCCAGGGCCGCATCGATGCCCGCGATCAGTTGAACCTCACCGTCGGGCGCAATCAGGTCGATTACGCCAGCGGTCAGGTCAAAGCCGTGGACCCGGCGGGCAATACCCAGGATCAGCGCATCGACGCCAGCCTGTTCGGCGCGATGCAGGCCGGGCGCATCAATATCGTCAGCACCGCCGAAGGCGCGGGCGTGCGTGTGGGGGCGGTGCAAGTGGCCGGGCGTGACGGCGTGCAGATCCGTTCCGCTGGCGATCTCAGCGTCAGCGGTGAAGCCATCCCCAACAGCCTCGAAGTGACGCGTGCCAGCATTCGCAGCAGTCAGGGTGATGTCGGCCTGCACAGCGGCAACGACCTGACGCTGGCCGCCACCGATGTCAGTGGTCGCGACGTCAACGTCAATGCCAAGCGCAATCTGACCCTGAGCACCGTAGAAAGCCGCAAGCTTCAGGAAAAACGCGAGAACTGGAGCAACAGCACCATCGGCATCACCTGGGAAACCTACGATCGCACCCAGACCGACAGTGAAACTCGCCAGCACGGCAGCCAGATCGTCGCCAGTCGCGACGCCAGGCTGACCTCCGGCAAAGACACCGAACTCAAAGCGGCCAAAGTTGAAGCGGCGAAAAATCTCGATGTGCAAAGCGGCGGCGATCTGCGCCTGACCGCGGCCACCGAAAGCCACACCCAGACTGATCAGGGCAACCATCGCAAGCATCTGTGGAAGGCCGACTGGAACAACAGCAGCGAAGAGCAGCGCAGCATCGGCAGTCAGTTGAAGGGCGGCAATATCGCTCTGCAAACCGCCGCGTTGCTGCGCTCCGAAGGTGCCGAACTGAACAGTGCCGGCGATGTGAAACTGGCGGGCAAGCAAGTGGACGTCACCACGGCCACCCGCACCAGTCGCAGCAATAACAACAGTTACTCCGGCGACCTGGTTGGCGGCGGATTCTTCGGCAAGACCGGTGATGCCGACAAGGGCCAGACCCGGCATCAGGGCAGCAAAATCAATGCGGCCGGCAAACTGATCGTCAAGGCTGACGACGTGCGCATCAGCGGCAGCCAGGTCCGTGGCGGCACCGAGGCCAGCGTGATCAGCGATCAGGGTTCGCTGGTGATCGACGGTGTGCAGGACACTTCGCACAGCAACAACCACGACAAGGACAGCAAATTCTTCGGTATCACCAAGGACGAGTCGCGGCAGAATTCCAGGGACAGCACCACGGTGCGCAGCGAGCTGGTTTCCGACAGCAACCTCAAACTCAAGAGCGCCAAGGACATCGAAGTGGCCGGCTCCACGGTCAAGGCTGGCGGCGCGCTGACGGCGGACGCTGCGGGGGATGTGAACGTGCATTCCACGCAGAACACCCACGACAGCAGTTCGACCACCGAGACCCGTGGCTTCGATGCCTACGCCAAAGAGCAAACGCCGGAGCAATACCGCGCCGGGGTGCACTACGAAGACAAGCAGCAGACCGTCACCCGCAACGACGTCAACCAGCAAGGCTCGAGCCTCAGCGGCGGCAGCGTGCAGGTGAAGGCGGGCGGCGACCTGACGATCAGGGGCGGTGAAGTCAAATCCACTGCTGGCGATACCACGCTGAGTGGCAAGAACGTGTCGTTGCTGGCCGAACAGGACAGCCACAAAACTTCGACCGACACCTCCAGCACCGGCGGTGGTTTCTACTACACCGGTGGCCTCGACCGCGCTGGCAGTGGCGTCGACTTTGCCCACAGCACCACGCAAGACAGCAGCAGCAAAACCACCGCGCAAACCACCCACGTGCAAAGCAGCGGCAGCCTGAACATCAATGCCGACAAACTGCTGACCGAAGGCGCGCAGGTCAAGGCTGGCAACGGTCTGAACGTCGCGGCCAACGAGGTCGACAACCGCGCCGCCAGCAACACCGAAAGCAGCACTCACAACCAGAGCAAGTGGTCGGCGGACATCGGCGCCAACGTCGAGTACAAGGACATCGCCCGCCCGATTGCCGGTGCGGTCAAGGATGTGCTCAACGGCAAGGTGCCGGACAAGGAAGCCCTGAGCAATCTCGGCCAGCCGAACGTCGGCCTCGACGTGGCGATCGGTCACGGCAGCGCCGACAAGACCGAGCAGAGCAGCAACGCTGTGGTCAGCCGTTTCGACGGCGGCAGTGTCGACGTGAAAACCGCCGGCAACCTGCACGACCAGGGCACCCAGTACAGTGCGAGCAACGGCATGGTCAACATCAGCGCTGACAAACTGGTTGCCGATGCCGCGAGCAACACTCACAGCAGCACCGATAACTCGGTGGACGCCAAGGTCGACGTGCGCGTCTACACCAAGACCGGCGAGGACGTGAACGTCGCCGGCAGCGGCGCGGGTGGCAACAGCTACAGCAGCAAGGACAGCAGCACCGCAGTGGTCGGCGGTTTTGCCGGCAGCCAAGGCGTGAACATCAAGGTGGGCGGTGATGCGCAGTTCGCTGGCAGCCGTTTCGACGGCGGGCAGGGCGGTGTGAACATCAAGACCGGCGGCGATCTGGCGCTGAATCAGGCTACCGACCGCCAGAGCAGCAGCGACTCCAGCCTGCGCGGCAACGGCTCGCTGACGGTCGGCACCTTGCCGGGCACCGACGGCACCAACGTCGACCTCGGCGCTGGCTTCCAGCTTGATCACACCGGCAAGCAGACCAATGACACCCAGGCTCACGTGGCGAGCATCAGCGGCAACGGCCCGGTGCAACTGAGCAGCGGTGGCAATCAGGTTCAGCAAGGCACGCAGATCGACAGCGTCGGCGGCATTGAGCTGCACGCTGACGGCAAACTCGATCTGCAAGCGGCCGTTGATACCCACACCGCGACTGGCAGCAATCTCGGCGGCGGCTTGAAGGGCGGCGGCAGCAAATCCAGCAGCGAGAAGAGTCGCGATCAGGGCGGTAATCTGAGCGGTAACTTCAACATTGGTCGGGTCAACGAAAACTCGCAAACCCTGACCGGTGGCCAGCTCAACAGCCAGAGCAACGTCGCCTTGAGCGGTGACGCGGTGCACCTGCAAGGCACGCAAGTCAGCGCGCCGAACGTCAGCATCGATGCGCAGAAGGGCGGTTTGGTTCAGGAATCGGCGCAGTCCACCGAGAGCCGCAACAACTGGAACGTCGCGCTGAATGCCGGCGGCAACCTGAGCAGCAAGACCCCGACCGCAGCCGATGAAAAGGCCAGCAGTGACCACGGCTTCAACGCCGGGGCCAAGGTCGGCGTCGATTACCTGCAAGGCACCACCCAGCAGAACAGCCAGATCAAGGCTGACAGCGTGGTACTCAATAGCGCAGGCGATGCACAACTGTCTGGCGCGCGGATCGACGCGAACACTGTCGGCGGCAAGGTTGCCGGTGATCTGACCGTCGAAAGCCGTCAGGACTCGAAGACGCAGGCCAAGGTCGATGTTGATCTGGGCCTGACGGCGAAGAAAAATCCACCGAGCGACAAGGAAAAACTCGCCGGCACCGACTATAAACCGACGCTGAAAGCGCAAGGCGAATACGCGCACAAGGACAGCGTGGTGCAGGCGTCCGGCATCAGTGGCAATCAGGGTGTGAAGTTGAACGTTGGTGGTGGTACGCAGCTGACCGGCGCACGGATTTCATCGACGGACGGCAAGGTCGATCTGGGCGCTTCGAAGGTCGTTGGCAGCGATCTGGTCAACCGTGAATATGGGGTGAAAGCCGGACTGGACCTGCCGCAGAAAACCGAGGAGAACGCACCGAAGGTATCGTTCGATAACGGCAATCTGAAAGTCGGTCCGGTGACCCTGAGCGGCAATCTGGACAGCCAGACCCTACAGGCCGGGATCGACGAAAAAGGCTGAGCAGCACCGCTGTAAAAACTGTGGGAGCGGGCTTGCTCGCGAAGGCGGTGGTTCAGTCGATAAATTAGCTGACTGAATTGACGCTTTCGCGAGCAAGCCCGCTCCCACATTGGTTTTCTGTCTCGACCCGATCTGGCGGTCAGCTCGAAGCCTTCGCCTTACCCGCACTCATCAGCACGACCACCGCCAGCAGCGCGGACAAAATCGAACCCAGCAACACACCCACCTTCACCGAGTCGACCAGATGCGGCGCGCCCGGGAAGGCCAGTGCGCCAATGAACAGGCTCATGGTGAAGCCGATCCCGCAGAGCAGGGCGACGCCATACAGCTGCAGCCAGCCCGCGCCTTGCGGCAGTTGTGCTAGACCACTGCGAATCGCCAGGGCGCCGAGGCCGAGGATGCCGATCTGCTTGCCGAACAACAGCCCCAGCGCGACGCCCAGCGGCACCGGCTCAAGCAGGTTGCTCGGAGAAATGCCGGTCAGCGACACACCCGCGTTGGCGAAGCCGAAAATCGGCACCACGGCGAACGCCACCCACGGATGCATTTTTTCTTCGAGGTAGAGCAGCGGCGAGTTGTGCTCGTCTTCGGGATTTCCCAGCGGAATGCACAGGGCCAGAATCACCCCGGCGAGGGTCGCGTGGATCCCCGATTGCAGCATGAAGAACCACAGGAAGGCGCCGGCGATCAGGTATGGCCAAAGCTTTCTGACACCGCAGCGGTTGAGGATTACCAGCAGTGCAATCACCGCCAACGAGGCCAGCAGCATGCTCACCGACAGGCCGCTGGTGTAGAAAATCGCGATGATCACCACTGCGCCCAGGTCATCGAGGATGGCCAGCGCCGAGAGGAAGATTTTCAACGAGACGGGCACTCGTTTGCCCAGCAGCGACAGCACGCCCAAGGCGAAAGCAATGTCGGTGGCGGCGGGGATCGCCCAACCGCTCAGGGTCTGCGGATTGCCCCAGTTGATCGCGACGTAGATCAGGGCCGGGACCAGCATCCCGCCCAGCGCGGCGAAGCCCGGCAGCGCGCGCTGACCCCAGGTCGACAACTGACCGGCGAGCATTTCGCGCTTGATCTCCAGGCCCACCAGCATGAAGAAGATCGCCATCAGGCCATCATTCACCCAATGCTCGATCGACAGACCGGCGATCTTGATGTGCAAGGTCGAGAAATACGTGGCCGCCCAAGGCGAGTTGGCGACCAGCAGCGCGGCCAGGGCAGCGGCCATCAGAATCAGGCCACCGGCGGACTCGGCGGCGAAAAATCGCGAGAGAAAGGCCAGGGCAGAAGGCGACTCCTGACGGGCAGCCTGCAGGCGTGACGGATCGTGGCTCATAGGCACAGCAACTCCGCGCGGCGGCCCGACCTGCGCTGAATTAAACCTGCCCTGCCGCGTTGTTGCGGTGGCACCCGGGCGGCATTTTACACAATAGGCGGGACGGCTGCGAAAAACTCGACGACGTGGGTCGCTGCCCGGCAATTTCTCGATACGTGGAAATTGGCTTCCTGATGTGTGCTTAGCTGTGCGTCGTCCGTTTCAGCCTCTGCTCTATAAAAATGAAAACAACCCTCGTCACCTTATTCGCTTTGTTATCAGTCATTCAGACCTCCCTGTCCGTTGCGGAAAATGCCAACGGCAAAAATCTTTATGTCCAGCGCTGTGCTGTGTGCCACGGCGCCGATATCAAGGCAACCGGGCCATTGGCCAATAAAAGCAATCCGCCAACGCCTGACCTGACAACAGCCACCTTCAAGAAACGCCTTAAGGATTATCCGGGCGTCATCGTGTCCTCGATCATCCTTCGTCCCAATGGAAACCTGATTCCAAAAACCTTGCAGGACAACGGCGTGAAGATCGCGCCGCACGCCTGGAGCGTTCAGGATTTTCGCGATCTGCATCAATACATGAGTGAGGTGATTGCAAAAGCACGATGACCTGGAGATGAACGGCGGATCGGGTCTCCAAGGAATGAATTGCCGGCCTTAATAGGAAGCATTACTATTCACGGCTCTTTCCCCAGCACGCTGTCATGAACCCCATGCTGCCCCGCAGACCCGGCTTTTTCGAGCATTACGAAGAGTTGATCGGCACCTGGACTCGGCGTCTGCGCAACCGCGCGCAGGCCGAGGATCTGGCGCACGACACCTTTGTGCGGGTGCTCGAATCCGATTCGGCAGCGGTGCAGCAGCCACGGGCGTATCTGCACCAGACCGCACGCAACATCGCGGTCGACGGTTATCGGCGTGAGGATCGACGGGAAGCCATGGAGTCGCAGGCGATCGATCACAGTGTGTCGTCAACCGGCGACCCGGAGCATTACATGCAGGCGATCCAGTTGGCCGACTCCATCGAACGGGCGCTGCAGGAGCTGCCGCTCAACTGCCGGAAGATTTTCGTCTGGCAGAAGATCGAAGGGCTGACCCAGGCGGAAATCGCCGAACGCCTGGGGCTGTCGAGGAACATGGTCGAAAAGTATATGATCCGCACCCTGCGCCACTTGCGCGATCGCCTCGACGGCATGCAGTCATGAGCGGCCACCGCGTTTCATCCCCAGCCCGACAGGACATTCCATGATGGATACCCGTGATTGCGCGTGCGGGCAAACAACGGTGCGCGATGAGGCGGCACGCTGGTTTGTGCGTTTGCAGGAACCGCTGATCAGTGCCGACGAACAGCAGCGCTTCGACGCCTGGCTGAACCAGCATCCGCAACACCGTGACGAATTCCAGTTGCTGCAAGGCCTGTGGACGGCGGCGGATCTGCTGCCGGCGCCACGCCTCAAGGCCCTCGTCGAAACCCCGCCGGCCCGTCGCGAACGTCGCCCGCTGCTGCGCTATGCCGTGGCCGCCAGTGTGCTGGCGGTGGCGCTCGGCCTCGGTCTGTTCAGCGGTCTGAATCACCCCGACGGCTACAGCGCCGAGTTCGCGACGGCGCTGGGTGAGCGCAAGCATGTGGCGCTGCCGGACGGATCGGTGATCGACCTGAACAGCCGCAGCCGTCTGCAGGTGCGTTATGAGAAGGACCGGCGGTTGATCGAATTGAGTGAAGGCGAGGCGCTGTTCAGCGTTCAGCACGACACGGCGCGGCCGTTCGTGGTCGAGGCCGGCAGCGGCAAGGTCACGGTCACCGGCACGCGTTTCGATGTGCGCCGCGATGTCATGCAAACCCGGGTCGCGGTGGAGCAGGGCACGGTCAAGGTGCAGGGGCGCAATGCGCCGGACAACGAGTTCATCAACTTGACGGCAGGTCTCGGTACCCACGTCGATGCCGAGGGTCGCGTCGCCGCCGCATATGCGGTCAACCCCGCCGAACTGACGGCGTGGCGCAGCGGCAAACTGGTGTTCAACAACGCCAGCCTCGGCGAAGTGGCAGCGGAAGTTTCGCGTTATCGCGACAAGCCGCTGACGGTCAGCAACCCGGCCGTGGCCAGTCTGCGCCTGACCAGCGTGTTCAAATCCGACAACACCGACGCCTTGCTCAAGGCCCTGCCAAACATCCTGCCGGTGGCCGTTCGCACCCTGGCCGATGGCAGTCAGGAAATAATTTCAAAATAACATTCAGGTTTTTTTCGAGTTCATCGTCTTCCTGTTCAACTGCAACTGGTTTGCATTAACAGACGCACACTCTTGCGCTCCACAGGACTACGTTCGACGTGAAAAACACCTCAACCAACAACAAAAAATCCCCTTGGTTACCGCTGGCCCTGACGTTGGCGGTCAACGCCGCCGTGCCGCTGGCTTTCGCCGCTGAAGCCATCCACATCCGCGCCCAGCCGCTGGGTCAGGCCCTGAGCGAACTGGGCCAGCAAACTTCGCTGCAAGTGTTTTTCAGCCCGGATCTGGTCGCCGGCAAACAGGCGCCGGCGGTTGACGGCAATCTTTCCCCCGAGCAGGCGCTGCGCCAATTGCTTCAGGGCAGCGGCCTCGACTATCAGATCAACGAAGGCTCGGTGACTCTGGCGCCAGTCGCGACCGCCGCCAGCAACGGCCCGCTGGAACTGGGCGTGACCGACATCAAAGTGGTCGGCGACTGGCTCGGCGACGCCGATGCCGCCGTGGTACAGAACCACCCGGGCGCACGCACGGTGATCCGCCGCGAAGCCATGGTCGAGCAGGGCGCGATGAACGTCAGTGACGTGCTCAAGCGCGTGCCGGGCGTGCAGGTGCAGGACTCCAACGGCACCGGCGGCAGCGACATCGCGCTGAACGTCGGCGTGCGTGGCCTGACTTCGCGCCTGTCGCCACGCTCCACGGTGCTGATCGATGGCGTGCCGGCCGCGTTCGCGCCGTACGGTCAGCCACAACTGTCGATGGCGCCGATCTCCTCGGGCAACCTCGACAGCATCGACGTGGTACGCGGCGCCGGTTCCGTGCGTTACGGCCCGCAAAACGTCGGCGGGGTGATCAACTTCGTCACCCGCGCCATTCCGGAAAAAGCCACCGGGGAAATCGGCACCACGCTGGAGACCACCCGGTACGGCGGCTGGAAGCACATCGACACGGCGTTCCTCGGCGGCACCGCCGACAACGGCATGGGCGTGGCGCTGCTGTACTCCGGGGTCAACGGCAACGGTTACCGCGAGCGCAACAACGGTAACGACATCGACGACGTGCTGCTCAAGACCCATTGGGCGCCGACCGATCAGGACGATTTCAGCCTCAACTTCCATTACTACGACGCCAGCGCCGACATGCCCGGCGGCCTGACGCAGAAGCAGTACGACGACAAACCGTATGATTCGGTGCGCGATTACGACAACTTCAGCGGTCGGCGCAAAGACGTGTCGTTCAAGTGGATCCGGCAGATCGACGAGCGCACCCAAGCAGAAATTCTCACCTACTACACCGACAGCTTTCGCGGCAGCACCATCGCCGCCCGCGACCAGAAAACCCTCAGCTCTTACCCGCGTTCCTACTACACCCTCGGTGTCGAACCGCGTGTGTCGCGGGTGTTTGACGTCGGCCCGACCACGCAGGAAGTCAGCGTCGGTTATCGCTACCTGAAAGAGGCAATGCACGAACAGTCGAGCCGTCTGGCGCTGGTCAATAATCAGCCGGTGGTCACCCCGACGTCCGACGGCCATGTGTTCCAGGATCGCACCGGTGGCACCGAGGCCAACTCGGTGTACGTCGACAACAAGATCGACGTCGGCAACTGGACCATCACCCCGGGCATTCGCTTCGAACACATCAGCACTGACTGGCATGACCGCGCCGTGCTCGACACCGCAGGCAAACGCGTGCCGGAGAAAAACCGCAGCATCGAAAGCAACGAACCGCTGCCAGCGCTGAGCGTGATGTATCACCTGTCGGACGCGTGGAAACTGTTCGCCAACTACGAAACCTCGTTCGGCAGCCTGCAGTATTTCCAGCTCGGCCAGGGCGGCTCGGGTGACCAGACCGCCAACGGCCTGGAGCCGGAAAAGGCCAAGACCTACGAAATCGGCACGCGCTACAACGATGACGTGTGGGGCGGGGAAGTGACGCTGTTCTACATCGACTTCGATGACGAGCTGCAATACATCAGCAACGATGTCGGCTGGACCAACCTTGGCGCGACCAAGCACCAGGGCATCGAAGCCTCGGTGCACTACGACATGGCAGCGCTCGATCCGCGTCTCGACGGTCTGACTGCCAACGCCGGTTTCACCTACACCCGTGCGACTTACGAAGGCGAGATTCCGGGCTTCAAGGGCCGTGATCTGCCGTTCTATTCGCGGCAGGTGGCGACCGTGGGCTTGCGCTACGACGTCAATCGCTGGACCTACAACATCGACGGTTTTGCCCAGTCGAAACAGCGCTCGCCGGGCACCGGGGTCAACGCCGATGGCAGCTTCAACGGCAACTACATCACCGAAGGCACGGCCGACGGGCAGTACGGCGACATCCCGGGTTATGTGACCTGGAACGTGCGCGGCGGGTATGACTTCGGACCGCAGGTGTCGAACCTGAAGCTCGGCGCCGGGGTGAAAAACGTCTTCGACAAGCAGTATTTCACCCGTTCCAGCGACAACAATTCGGGGATGTATGTGGGCGCACCGCGCACGTTCTTTGTGCAGGCCAGCGTCGGATTCTAGCGCTGGGGGGCGCTGAACCGGTTTCACACGGCTCAGCTACATCAGGCCTGAGCTATTGAGGAATCAGAATGTCGATGGTCGGTCCGGGATTCCCCGCCAGGTCTGCGCCTTTGAGGCAGACGTTTTGCCGGCCATTGGCGACGGAAACATGGAACACACCTGTGGAGGGTGATACATGTTGAAATCCCTGCCCATTATTGCAATTGATGCTTCCGGGCTGGCCATACTTGTATTGAAATCGGGAGGGATCCAGATCCGGTACAACCGGAAATACTCTGATGTCGTATTCGTCGCCACCCACAAATTCGACATGATAGGCAGGCTCCAGCGGTGCGGGCGCCTCCATCAACCAGCGCCAATAGACGCTAGGGGTTCTTCCGGCCCACTGCCCGGGTGCGTCCGTAGGTCGCTGTTGGCCAATCAGGCAGAGAAAGTACAGGCCTGAGCCGTCTTTGAGTTCATGACTCAATTGATTATCAGCGTCCGGTTCAGCCGTTTGCACTGGGCTGTAGCCATCAAGGTTCTGACATTCGTCCAGACTGCGCGTAAAGCGATAGCGGTAGTAAGGCGCGGTTGTGGTGAAAGTTTGCAGCCATCGCCAAGGCACGACTTGTCCATGTTCGTCGCGCTCGACCTTAATGTAACCGCTGTTTTTCGGCGAACCAGGAAACGACCAGTTCTCTCCAAGCGGGCAACCGCCCAGACGTGGATTGAAATGCCCCTTGGCGAAACAGGCGCCCAGTCCATCGGTTGTGGAGGCGTAGTTGGTGTCGCTGCGTTTATCGACCTGTCCCCTCGAGACTTCGCAGGGCGCGCCTTTGTTGCAGCGATCGCGCTCACTCCCGCGAGTGGTGGTGCCCAGCACACCCACAACTTCATTGGTGTAACGCGCAAGCAATGGCGAGCCTGAAAGCCCACTGACAACATCGAGGCAACGGTTGCTTGGTTGTCCGACCCAACGCCATGGGCCTTCAATGATCGCTGCCGAGTGTTCCTGCTTGCAGGCCATGCGCTGAATGAAACCGCTCATGGGCGCGCCGGTGATCAGAATATTGTCTTCGGCGACCAGCGGGGTCTGCGCCAATTTCAACGGCTGGATACCGTCTCTGATCAACTGTTCGAGAGGCTGTTGAAGTTCAACGATAGAGAGGTCTTGACCGCGTAGCGTGCTCCAGACAATGCGACTGACGCTGTAGGAATGGCTTTGCGGTTGCGTGTCAAAAAAATAATTGAACGTCACCCGACCCTTTGCCGGTTGATTGACGATGATCTCGTTATTAGCTATCTCCGGGTGTGTGCAGTGTCCGGAGGTCAGTACGTAGGCGGGTTGCGACACTGTACCGGGTTCTCGTGTGTCAATGAGCGTGCCGGAGCAGGTCATGCCGCCTTCAACTTCAACACGGCCAATGGCTTGCCAATGCGCATAGTTCCCGCTGGCATTGGCCAGCCGCTCAGCAGGCGCAAAATTGGCAGTGCCTTCGCCCCAGTCGTATCGATTAACGGAAGCGCATCCCTGGAGAATAGTGATTAGCGCAATAACTGATCCTGTTCCAATGTTCATGCCGGATTTCCTTTCCTCCTGAGCTGGAAATCAACCCTATGATTGGGGGCAGGGCTTGTCTACTGTCAAACCTGACAGGTACCGCGCCAATGTTCAGACTTTCAAGGTCTTGCCGCCGATGGCCACCGCCACCAACAACACCGCCATCAAGCCAAACGCAAAACTCAAACTGCTGGCATGCGCGACAAAACCGATCACCGCCGGCCCCGCCAGAATCCCTGCGTAACCCAGCGTGGTGATTGCCGGCACCGCAATGCTTTCCGGCATCACCGTCTGCTTGCCCACCGCCGTATACAGCACCGGCACGATGTTCGAACAGCCGGCGCCGACCAGCGCATACCCCAGCAGCGCGGCTTCCCAGCTCGGGGCGAAGGTCGCCAGAAACAGGCCTGCCGCTGCCAGCAGCCCGCCAAACAGAATGATCCGCGTAGCCCCGACACTGCGCACGATCCGGTCACCCAGCAGGCGTCCCACCGTCATGGTCAGGGCAAATGCGGCGTAACCCAAGCCCGCATACGCCGTGTCGATCCCGCGTTCCTGTGCGAGGAACACCGCGCTCCAGTCGAGCGCCGCGCCTTCGGTGAGGAACACGATGAAACACATCCCGCCGATGAACAGCACGATGCCGTGGGGAATGGCGAATGCCGGGCCGGAACTTTCACTGCCGTAGGGCAACATGTGCGGCACCGCTTTGAACAGTGCGCCGATCAACACCGCCACCACGACCAGCATCGCTGCCAGCGGTGTCAGCCCGAGGCCGAGCAGGGCGCTGACACCGGCCGCGCCGACGATCCCGCCGAGGCTGAACAGGCCATGAAAGCCGGACATCATGTGCTTGCCGCTGGCGCGTTCGACGATCACCGCTTGCAGGTTGACGGTCGAATCCACCGTGCCCAACCCGGCGCCGAACATGAACAGCGTGGCGATCAGCGCCGGTATCGACGACACCGTCGCCAGCAACGGCAGCGCCGCGCAAATCAGCAGGGTGCCGCCGGTGGCGACTTTGCGGCAGCCGAAGCGCGTGGCGAGAATCCCCGCCAGTGGCATCGCCAGAATCGAGCCGACCCCCAGGCACAGCAGCAGAAGGCCCAACGTTCCCTCATCGAGTCCGGCGCGGGCCTTGGCGTACGGCACCAGCGGTGCCCACGCGGCAATGCCGAGGCCGGCGATGAAAAAAGCGATGCGCGTCGACATCTGTTGCAGGTGTCCGGGGACGAAGGTGTCTTGGGGGTTGAGGCTGGTCATATCGATCCTTGGCAAAAAACGTCGCGTCCCCGAATGACAGTGATAGCGCGTCGAGGTTCGATCGCAAGTCTCGGGGAAGTGCAGTCGACATCCTAACCTGTAGGGATGAGTCTGCTCGCGATAGTGCTGTGTCAGCTAAAGAATATAGTGACTGACACACTGCCTTCGCGAGCAAGCCCGCTCCCACATTAAATGGCGGGCGCTCACAAATTTGCTGTCATGCGCAGATCACTGTGGGAGCGGGCTTGCTCGCGAAGGCGGTGGCTCAGGCAATGACCAGGGCGCCTGATACTGCGCTATCGCGAGCAGGCTCACTCCTACAGGGGATCGCGGTTTACAGTGATGGCTTCGACAAGGTGAGTGAGGCCGGTGATGACGCAGTTCTACGATGCGCGGGGCAATATTTACGGGGTGATTTCGCCCCAGGCACTTCGTGAGGCGGGGATCGATTTGCCGGTCGGTGCCGCGCAGTGTGCTGTGTCGAGACAGGCATGGAGTCAGGCCGCCATTGCGCTGTGCTGCGACTGGCCGGAGGGCCAGCGTCCGGCGGGGAGCAAATCGCACCGCAGCGATGGTCTGTTGATCGGCCCGTTTCAGTCGGCAGCGCCGTTCGACGTGCTGATCGTCAACACCGACGGCACCTTGGCCGAGCGCAGTGGCAACGGCCTGACGATCTTTTCCCAGTCGTTGCTGGAGCAGGGGCTGATGCCGGCGGAAGGGGCGTCGCTGCGAGTGCATCACGACAAGGGCGACGCCGTGGAAACTTCGGTGAAACCAGCTGCAGTCGAAGGCGTTCACGGCTTCTGGCTGAACCTCGGTCAACCGGGCTTCGGGCCTTCAGCGGTGACCGCCCGGAATGTTGAAAACCGCGAATTCAATGGTCATGAAGTGAGCCATGTAAAACCATTGGCGCAGCTCGATCCCGCGTGGCAGCACAGCCAGTTCGTGCGCATCGGCAATCCGCATTGCGTGACCTTGCTCACCGACGTTGCCGTGTTGCCGAGCAACCCGCAAATGCGCGAATCGTCCTGGGCCGAAGGCCTGACCCGAATCGCCTACGCGATGCCGACCGGCGCCGGCCAGCCATGCCCGGCGGGCATCAATCTGCAATGGGCCGCGTTTGAGTCAGCGCAGCGCATCGTCGCCCGAGTATTCGAGCGTGGCGAAGGGCCGACAGCGTCCTCCGGCACCAGCGCCAGTGCGGTGGCGTGTGCCGCATGGGCGGTGGGTTGGGTGGCGAGCGGCGAAGTGCACGTCGTCATGCCGGGCGGGACGGCGCCGGTGTTGCTCGAAGAAGAGCAGGGCGAATTGGTGCGGGTCAGGCTGTTTGGTACGGCTCGATTGATCGACTGAAGCGGCAATCGCCTCCGCTGGCAAGCCAGCTCCCACAGAGTTATGTGGTGAACACAAATCACGCGTTCACTGCTGGATACTGTGGGAGCTGGCTTGCCAGCGATGAGGCCATCAGCCTGACAAAAGTTTCAGATTTGTCCGCCGCTGAACTCCACCACCGGCATCTGCCGCTGCATCAGCACCTTGCCGCCACGAATCGAATACAGCGGCAGGCCCTGGCTGCGGATCACTTCGTAGTCGCTGTCCGCCGACAGAATCAGCAGGTTCGCCGGGCGCCCCTCTACCAGGCCATAACGCTCGCCCAGGTGCATGGCCTTGGCGCTGTTATCGGTAACCAGATCCAGCGCGTTCTGCAGGTTGCGGTAACCGAGCATGTGGCAGATGTGCAACCCGGCTTCCAGCACCCGCAGGATGTTGCCGTTGCCCAGCGGATACCAAGGATCGACGATCGAGTCCTGGCCGAAACACACGTTCATCCCGGCCTCAAGCAATTCATTCACGCGAGTCACGCCACGGCGTTTCGGGAAGTTGTCGAAGCGCCCCTGCAGGTGAATGCTTTCGGTCGGGCACGAGACGAAACTGATCCCGGAATGCCCGAGCAGGCGGAATAGTTTGGCGCAGTAGGCATTGTCGTAAGAACCCATTGCCGTGGTGTGGCTGGCGGTGACCCGCGCACCCATGTCGCGGCTGCGCGCCTCTTCGGCGAGCACCTCAAGAAAGCGCGAGTGCGGGTCGTCGGTCTCGTCGCAATGCACATCGACCAGGCACCCGGTGCGCTCGGCCAGATCCATCAGAAACTTCACTGAACTGACGCCCTGATCACGGGTGTACTCGAAATGCGGAATGCCGCCGACCACGTCGGCGCCCATGCGAATCGCTTCTTCCATCAGCTCGCGACCGTTGCGGTACGACTCGATGCCTTCCTGGGGGAACGCGACGATTTGCAGATCGATCAGGTGCCGGGATTCTTCGCGCACTTCGAGCATCGCCTTGAGCGCGGTGAGTTGCGGATCGGTGACGTCGACGTGGGTGCGCACGTGCTGGATGCCGTGTGCGGCCAGGGCCTGGATGGTCTTTTTCGCGCGGGTCTTGGTGTCTTCTTCGGTGATGGTGACTTTGCGCTCACCCCAGCACTCGATGCCCTCGAACAGCGTGCCGCTCATGTTCCAGCGCGGCTCGCCAGCGGTCAGCGTGGCGTCGAGGTGGATGTGCGGCTCGACGAAGGGCGGCACCACCAGATTGCCGCCGGCGTCGAGGTCGCCGGGGTTGAGGGTCGGGGCTTCGGTCTGGCGGCCGATGCTGCGGATCAGGCCGTCTTCCAGGTGCAATTCGTGCAAACCGTCCTGGTTGCGCAGTCGGGCGTTGATGATGTGCATCAGGCGAATCCTTCTTATAGGTCTGGTAGTGGCGCACTGGCGCGACGGGCGCCGAGCAGGCTGGTGACGATGACATACGTTAGCGCGGCGGCGGCAATCCCTACCAGCGGCGCGACCCAGGGCGAGTGGAACGCAGTGAGCGTGCCGACCGCGTAAGCCCCCAGCCCCGGCCAGTTGAACGCCGGCAGCCGTGCGTCGGCCAGACGTGGATAGCGCCCGCGCCAGCGGAAGAAAAAGTCGGCCATGATCACCCCGCCAATCGGCGGAATCACCGTACCGAGCAGAATCAGGTACGGCACCAGCATGTCGTACATGCCCAGCAGGGCGAGCAGGGTGCCGATCACCGCGCCGGCCAGGGTCACGGTTTTGCGCCGCCCGGTGCGCAGCAGGTTGCAGCCGGCGACGGCGAAGTTGTAGATGGTGTTGTCCTGGGTGCTCCAGATATTCAGTAGCAGCATGGCCATTGCGGCCATGGCGAAACCTTGCAGCAGCAACACTTCAACCACGTCGGGCTGCTGATAGACGATCGCGCCGTAGGCACCGATCAACACCATCAAGCCATTGCCGATGAAAAATCCGATCAGGCTCGCCAGCACGGCAACCCGTGCCGAGCGCGAGAAGCGTGTCCAGTTGGTCGCCTGGGTCGCGCCGCTGACGAAGGTGCCGAACACCAGCGTGATCGCGGTCGACCAGTCCAGCGAACCCGTCGGCACCACGCTGAGCAAACCATCGAGGCCACCGACTTTTACCGTCGCGACCCACATCGACAGCATCAGCAGCAACATCATCGCCGGCACCGCGATGTACGACAGGATCTCCAGGCCGCGATAACCGATATACGCCGTGGCGCAGAACACCAGGCCGAACAGCACCATCAAGCCGAGCACTGTGCCTTGCCCCAGATCGAAGTATTTGCCGAGCACCACGGCGGCGGTCGCAGTGCCCCAGGCGTACCAGCCGATCTGGGTGAAACCGAGGATCAGGTCGCTGAGCTTGCTGCCGACTTCGCCAAAACAGAACCGCCCCATCAGCACCGAATTAAGCCCGCTCTTGAAGGCGATATAACCGAGGCCTGCCGCATACAGACCGAGCAGCAGGTTGCCGACGATGATCACCGCCATCA
Organism: Pseudomonas sp. MWU347; assembly: GCF_017947305.1. Classification (NCBI taxonomy): domain Bacteria; kingdom Pseudomonadati; phylum Pseudomonadota; class Gammaproteobacteria; order Pseudomonadales; family Pseudomonadaceae; genus Pseudomonas; species Pseudomonas sp. MWU347. The sequence goes on along the minus strand of NZ_JAFGZB010000005.1, from coordinate 352,146 downwards.
TCTCGCCAAAACTGAACGCCACTCCGAGCTTGCCGCCGGCGAACATGGTTGCGGTGAAAAACGTGAAACCAAGCAACACCATGGCGGTCGAGGCCAGGCCTTTTCGCGCATGCATCGGGACTTCGCTGAGGGGGTAGTCGTTGCCGGGATCGTTCTGCGTCATGGGGCGTTCCTTGCTGGATTGGGGAGACGCGAAGCAAGTTGCAGTGGTCGTGCCAAAGACCGTTATGCGGATTATGTATAGCCGAGTCAGGGATTTCGGCGCGAAAGCAGTGCACCAGAACACATACAGGCCCAATGTGGGAGCGGGCTTGCTCGCGGATGCGCCCGGTCAGCCAATGCAGATGGCGACTGATACACGGCTTTCGCGAGCAAGCCCGCTCCCACAGTTTTGAACTGTGTGGGGGGCAGATGTCGGGGATGTCGCGGTAAGCCAAAAAGCACAGGCATAAAAAAACAGCCTCGGGGGCTGTTCTCTATTTTCCTGACAAAACATCAATCCTTTGTAGGAGTGAGCCTGCTCGCGATGGCATCGGCACATCTGAAATCAATGTGTCTGACAAACCGCTATCGCGAGCAGGCTCACTCCTACAGGGGGGATTGTGTTGGATCATTCACCGCGATAGATGCAACCGCTGGTGCAGGTCTCGTGAATGCGGATCGCGCTGAGTTCCGGCAGCAGGGGCTTCATTTCATTCCAGATGAATTTGGCCAGGACTTCGCTGGTCGGGTTTTCCAGACCGGGAATGTCGTTCAGGTAGTTGTGGTCCAGACGCTCGTACAGCGGCTTGAAAATCGCCTTGATCTCGGAGAAATCGCGGATCCAGCCGGTGTGCGGATCGAGGTCGCCGCTCAGGTGCAGCGCCACCTTGAACGAGTGACCGTGCAGGCGCCCGCACTTGTGGCCGTCCGGTACGTGCGGCAGGCGGTGGGCGGATTCGAAAGTAAACTCTTTGAAAATTTCCACAGTATTTTCGGCTCTGTTCAGGTGGCGTTCGCCGCAGCGATTCGGGCAGGCGGCGAGTTTACCAGCTTGTGTTTGGCGATGCGGGAAAACACTGACTAAAGGGTCAGCAAGCGCTCGGCGAGGCGACCGTTGGCCGCCAGTTCGAGAAACTCGTCGCCGAGACGGCGGCTTTCGTCCATCGCCGCGTGCCAGTATTTCTGCCGACTCGGCGCATCGCCCATGAAGCGCTTGAAGTCGTTACGGTCGGGAAGTTTGCCGTAGGGCAGGCGCGCCAGATATTCCTTCGATGGTGCGAGCAACAGCACGTCCTGCAAGCGCTCCACCGAGGCACGGCGCCACGGCAGGGTCTTGTCGAACCAGCCGGGAATCACCCGGTCGGTGAAGTGCGGATAGAGCACGATGCCGTCGCCGCTGTAGGGCAGGTCGAGGTGATAGTCGAGCAGCCCGCCGTCGCGGAACGTGCCGGTACCGGCGCCCGGCAGGTCGCGCACGCCTTCCATGACCATCGGGATCGATCCCGAGGCCAGCAGCGCCTGGCGCAGATTGCCGGCGTCGAGGGCGACGAAGCGCGACGGAAAGTCATTCAGCGCATTCAACGGCGGGGCAAGGCGCGGGTCGTGAATGATCAGGCGTTCGAAGTGCCGCGACAGCCGCGCGCGACCGCGCAGGTTATCGGCAATCACCGAGCCCAGCGCCAGACCGAGGCGGCCACGATGATCGTCGGCCAGGCGTCCGTGGCTTTTCACCACCATGATGTTCAGGCGGTAGTCGGCGTTGTTGAGGATGCTGGCGTCGCGGCCGTCGAGCAGGTCATTGAGCATGCGCTGCGAGCTCTGGCTGATCTCGGCCATGGTCACGCCTTTGTTGAAGTTCTGCTCGGCGTACAACTGACCGAGGCGGCGGATGCCTTCAGCGGCGTCCGGCAGACAGGCGCTGGCGAAGCGCCAGGAACCGACCGACGCGCCGATCAGCGAGCGCTCACGCGGCGCGCTCGGCAGCCACTCACCGAACAACGCCAGATCCAGCCCTTGAATCCCCAATGCCTTCGGCCCGCCGGCCGCACCGGGCAGGGTGCCGACGTCAGCGGCGTTCAGGCCTTGGGCACGAATGCGCGCCATGGCCCGTGGGCCGGCCTTGAGGGTAAGGGCAGGGAACTTGATGTGGATGGCTGTCATACCGGTCTCGATCGTTAGCAAGCTTTGGATTATAGGCGCACTACTTGACCCTGTGGGAGCGGGCTTGCTCGCGAAAGCGGTGTATCAGTCGCCATCATTACTGCTGACCCACCGCATTCGCGAGCAAGCCCGCTCCCACAGGGTTTTGCATGAATCTGCAAATGAGGTTGGTGTCAGGGGCAATGATGGCAATTCAGTTTCAGTTAAGTTCGCACCGCTATGGTGCCGACCGTAGCTGCACATAAAAACACGGAGACACCCATGAAAACCCTGACTGCCCTGTCCATTGCCTCGATCATCGGCCTGACCGCCAGCCTCGCCCACGCCCGCGATCTTGGCCCCGATGAAGCCCTGCGCCTGCGCGACGCTGGTACTATCGTCTCCTTCGAGAAGCTCAACGCCACGGCGCTGGCCAGACACCCGGGCTCGACCATCACCGAAACCGAGCTGGAAGAGGAGTACGGCAAGTACGTCTACCAGGTCGAAATGCGTGATCCGCAAGGGCTGGAGTGGGATCTGGAATTAGACGCGGTCACTGGGCAGGTTCTCAAGGATCATCAGGATACGTAATGAAGGTTAATGTTCGCGCCACCAGCCGCACGGCGTTGGCGCTTGTGATTGTTTGCTCGGCGGCGATGGCCCGCGACCTCGATCAGGACGAGGCGCTGAAGCTGCGTCAGCAGGGCGTGATCCTGCCGCTGGAGCAGGTGCTGCAACAGGCGCTGGATCGCTATCCGGGGGCCAAACTGCTGGAGGTCGAGCTGGAGGAAAAGCACGACGTTTATGTTTATGAAGTCGAGTTGCTGACGGTCGAGGGCGTGGCGCGCGAGCTGCACCTGAAGGCCGACAGCGGCGAATTACTCAAAGACAAGGAAGATTGACCGATGCGTTTGCTTCTGGTGGAAGACCACGTGCCGCTCGCCGACGAACTGATCGCCGGCCTGCAGCGCCAAGGCTACGCGGTGGACTGGCTGGCGGACGGGCGCGATGCGGTCTATCAGGGTAGCAGCGAGCCCTATGACCTGATCATTCTCGACCTCGGCCTGCCCGGCGTTCCCGGGCTGGAGGTGCTGGCGCAATGGCGTGCCGGTGGCCTGTCGACCCCGGTGCTGATCCTCACCGCCCGCGATTCCTGGGCCGAGCGCATCGAAGGCCTGAAGGCCGGCGCCGACGATTACCTGACCAAACCGTTTCATCCCGAAGAGCTGCATTTGCGGGTGCAGTCGTTGCTGCGTCGCTCCAAGGGCCAGGCCAATCAGCCGACGCTCAAGGCGGCCGGCCTGCATCTGGATGAAGGTCGCCAGTGCGTGATCCGCGACGGCAGCGAGATTCAGCTGACTGCCGCCGAATTCCGTCTGCTGCGTTATTTCATGCTGCACCCGGAACAGATCCTGTCGAAAACCCACCTCGCCGAGCACCTCTACGACGGCGAAACCGAGCGCGATTCCAACGTCCTCGAAGTTCACGTCAACCACCTGCGGCGCAAGCTGGGTAAAGCGGTGATCGAAACCCGTCGCGGCCAGGGTTACCTGTTCGGCGGGCAAGCTTCGTGAGGTCGATCCAGCGCCGTTTGAGCCTGGGCTTGATCAGTGTGATGGTGATCGTCGGTCTGGTGCTGGCGCAAACCAGTCTGTGGTTGTTCGAAGTCGGGTTGCAGCGTTATCTCGAGGCCGGTCTGCGCAACGACAGCGAAAGCCTGCTGGTCGCGCTGGTGCGTGGCCCGCAAGGTTTGCAACTGGATGAGCGGCATCTGTCACCGGCCTATCAGCGACCGTTTTCCGGGCATTACTTCCGCATCGATTTTGCCGACAGCCACTGGCGCTCGCGTTCGCTGTGGGATCAGGATCTGCCGCTGCTGGAGCACCCGGGTTTGCACAGCAACCTGCAACTGGGCCCGGACGGTCAGCAGTTGCTGGTATTGCGCTCGGACTATCGACGTCTGGGGCAGTCGATCTCGATCAGCGTCGCCCAGGATTACACCCCGGTGCGCGAGAGTTTCCAGCGCATGCGCCAGATCGGCCTCGGGCTGGGCCTGGCCGGTTTGCTGCTGATTCTGCTGCTGCAACGGCTGACGGTGCGCCGCGCGTTGAAGCCGCTGGAACGCGCGCGCGAGCAGATCGCCCAGTTGCAGCAGGGCCAGCGCTCGCAACTGGACGATCAGGTGCCGGTCGAGCTGGAGCCGCTGGTGGCGCAGATCAACCATCTGCTGGCGCACACCGAGGACAGCCTCAAGCGTTCACGCAATGCGCTGGGCAATCTGGGGCATGCGCTGAAGACGCCGTTGGCGGTGCTTTTGAGTCTGGCGTCGAGCGAAAAACTCGATGCCCACCCGGAGCTGCGCAAGATCCTCAAGGAACAACTGGAGCAGGTGCAACAGCGGCTCAATCGCGAGCTTAATCGCGCGCGGTTGTCAGGTGATGCGCTGCCCGGCGCGCTGTTTGATTGTGACGCGGAACTGCCGGGATTGCTGGCAACGCTGAACATGATCCACGGCGAGCATCTGGCGTTGAGTTACGTCGCGCCGCCGGGGCTGCAACTGCCGTGGGACCGCGAGGACTTGCTGGAACTGCTCGGCAACTTGCTGGACAACGCCTGCAAATGGGCGGACGCCGAGGTGCGTCTGAGTGTGATCGAACGTACTGACGGTTACGCCCTGAGCGTTGAAGATGACGGCCCGGGAATTCCTGAAGAGCAACGCACTCAGGTGTTCAGCCGTGGCACGCGGCTCGATGAGCAGACTGACGGGCATGGTCTGGGGCTGGGGATTGTGCGCGATATTGTCGAGACGTGGGGCGGGTTGCTGGTGCTGGGCGAGAGTGAGTGGGGCGGGTTGAAGGTGGTGATCGAGTTGCCTAAACGCTAACCCCTGCCTGCCAAAGAACTGTAGGAGTGAGCCTGCTCGCGATTGCGCCGATACATTCGAAATCAATGTGTCTGACAAACCGCTATCGCGAGCAGGCTCACTCCTACAGGGACGGTGATGGTTTTCAGACCCGGAACTGATCCATCAGACTCTGCTGTTGATTCGCCAGGCTGTTCAGCGACTGGCTCACCCGCGCCGACTCATTGGCCTGTCCGGACAGCGATTCGGTCACATCACGAATGGTCGCGACGTTGTTGTTGATCTCCTCGGCCACCGCGCTCTGTTCTTCCGCCGCGCTGGCGATCTGCAGGTTCATGTCGCTGATCACCGTCACTGCATCGCCGATCTGGCGCAGTGCGGTCACCGCTTGCCCGACCTGTTCGACACTGCCCTGCGCCTGACGATGGCTGTTGCCCATCGACCCGACCACATCCTGGGTACCGGTCTGCAATTGCTCGATGACCTGACGGGTTTCTTCCACCGACTCCTGCGTGCGGCGGGCGAGGTTGCGCACTTCGTCGGCGACCACGGCAAAACCACGCCCGGCTTCACCGGCACGCGCTGCTTCGATCGCCGCGTTGAGCGCCAACAGATTGGTCTGTTCGGCGATGGCGCGGATGGTTTCCAGCACGGTGCCGATCTTCTCGCTGTTGGCAGCCAGGCCTTCGACCTGAACCATCGCCGCGTTCATGTCGGCGGCGAGGGCGTCGATGCTCGCGGTGGTGCGGTCGATCACGGTCAGGCCCTGACGGGTGGCGCGGTCGGCGTCCTTGGCTGCTTCAGCGGCTTGCGCGGCGCTGCGTGCAACGTCCTGCGCGGTGGCGCTCATTTCGTGGGAGGCAGTGGCGACCTGATCGACCTGACGGTATTGCTGCTCCATGCCGGCGCTGGTCTGGGTGGCGATGGCCGAGGACTGGTCGGCGGTGTTGCGCGCATCCTGCACCGAGTGCTTCACCTCGGCGATGATCGGCTGCAACTTGTCGAGGAACTTGTTGAACCAGCCAGCCAGTTGACCGAGTTCATCCTGCTTGTCATAGGCCAGACGCCGGGTCAGATCACCTTCACCACTGGCGATGTCTTCGAGCATGTGGGCCACGCCGAGGATCGGTTTGGTCACGCTGCGCGCCATCAGCCACACCAGCAGCAGGCCGACCAATGCCGCCAGCACGCCGAGGCTCAGCTCGATCAGGGTGCCGGAGTTGTTGCTCGCATCCAGTTGCTGCTTGAGCGCTTCGGCGCGGCTGACCAGCACCTTTTCCGGCACGTCGAGCAACACGCCCCACGACGGCCCACCGGGGATCGGCTGGAACGGCGACAGCACTTTCAACTGGCCGTTGCTGTGCAGGCTGCTGACGCTGCTGCTGGCCGCGAGCTGACGCAGCAGTTCAGCGCCGCTGACGGTGTCCACGGCATCCAGACGCTTGCTCAGCTTGCTGGCGTCCGGGCTGTAGCCGGCGAGCAGGCCGGTGGGGCTGATGATGCTCACGGCGGTCTGGCCGTCGTAGAGTTTTTTGCTCGCGCCCTGGCTGATCGCCTGCAGGCTGTTGAGATTGATGTCCACCGACAGCGAGGCGATGACTTTGCCGTTGACCATCAGCGGGAAGACGATGCTGGTCATCAGCACGTTCTGACCGTCGATCACATAGAAGTACGGTTCGATCACGCACGGTTTGAGCGTGGTGCGCGGGCAGGTGAACCAGGCGTTGGCCGCCTGACCGCTGGGGCCGGTGCTGGTGTCGGCCATGTCGCTTTCCGGCAGGGCCATCGAGGTGACTTTGCCGGGCGTCGGCTGCGACCAGTACAGGGCGAAGCGGCCCTTGTCGTTGCTGCCCAGCTCGGCCTGACCGGCGAACAGTTCATCCTTGCCATCCAGCGCGTTGGCTTCGAACACCAGCGACAGACCGAGCAGATCCGGGTTGGCTTGCAGGGCGGACTTGACCTGGCGGGTCATGTCTTCGCGCAGGTCGAAGGCGTCGAGGAAGCGCTTCTCGGCCTGTTCGCGCAGGAACAGCACCTGCCGCGAGAAACCGTGACCGTATTGATAGGCGTCCATGAACTGCTGGCGAATCCCGGCCGCCTGCACCTCACCCTGCGACTCAATGCGCGCCTGGGCCGACTCGGTCAGCATCTCCATGCTCGAAGCCTTCACCAGCTCGGAGCTGTGCTCCATGCGATACAGCGAAAGACCCACCAGCAGGGTCACGATGCCCGCCAGGCACAGGCCGGCGAGCAGGGTGATTTTCCATTGAATGGAAAGTTGTCTGAGCGACATGGAGACGTCCTTATTCGATAAATATCTGAGACTTTGCACTGTAACGGCCGCGTTTCGGCTTTCTTTATTGTTCAAGCGCAATATGACCAATTGCCGCATGCTGGCGATCAGATACCTGTGGTGAGGGGATTTATCCCCGATGGGGGGGGGCGAAGCCGCCCTCACAATCGTTCAGAGAAATTGCATATTCAGGTTTGGCGACTGCTGCGCAGCCGATCGGGGATAAATCCCCTCGCCACAGGGTCCTCCATTGCCCGTTACATTTCAGTTCAGCCGCTCGCTTTGACACCGCCGCCACTCTGCGGCACAGTGCGCGCCCTTCTAATAAGACCCTCTTTGCAAATCCGCCGGTTAACCGTTGGCGGACTCATCCTGTCTGGCGGTGATGATTTCATCGCAGTGTTTTTGAGGTAGTGAAATGAATGCAGTGATTGCTGCGGTCGGCGTCATGCTGATCCTCAGCCTGTCCCGTGTGCACGTGGTGATCGCCCTGATCGTCGGTGCGCTGGTTGGTGGCCTGACCGGTGGTCTGGGCATCGACGCCACGCTCAAGGCGTTCAACAGCGGCCTGGGTGGCGGGGCGACGGTGGCGTTGTCCTACGCGTTGCTCGGCGCTTTCGCCGTGGCGATTGCCAAGTCCGGCCTGGCCCATGCGCTGGCCGACAAGGCCCTGGCGATGGTCGATCGTCAGCATTCGACCGGCGGCGGCAGCGTCAAGTGGCTGCTGATCGGCCTGCTGTGGGTGGTGGCGATTGCCTCGCAGAACATCCTGCCGATCCACATTGCGTTCATTCCGCTGCTGGTGCCGCCGCTGCTTTATGTACTGACCAAGTTGCAGCTGGATCGCCGGTTGATCGCCTGCGTCATGACCTTCGGCCTGATCACCCCGTACATGGTGTTCCCGGTGGGGTTCGGCAACATTTTCCTCAACCAGATCCTGCTGGCCAACGTCAGCAAGGCCGGGGTCGATATCAGCCAGATCAACGTCATGCACGCCATGGCGATTCCGGCGCTGGGCATGGTCTTCGGCCTGTTGCTGGCGGTGTTTTTCAGCTATCGCAAGAAGCGCGTTTACGATCTGCAGAAGATCGAACAAGTCGAGCAAGTCAGCGTGGCGTACAACCCGAAGACCATCGCCATTGCCGGTCTGGCGATTGCCGCCGCGTTCATCATTCAGTTGCTGCTGGATTCGATGATTATCGGCGCACTGGCCGGGTTCCTGATTTTCTCGGCCTCGGGCATCGTCAAGTGGCGTGAGACCGACGACCTGTTCACCGAAGGCATGAAGATGATGGCGATGATCGGCTTCATCATGATCTCCGCCTCGGGTTTCGCCGAAGTGCTCAAGGCTACCGGCGAAGTGCGCTCGCTGGTCGAAAGCGCGGCGGCGTGGATCGATCACAGCCAGGCGATCGGCGCGCTGTTGATGCTGCTGGTGGGCCTGATGGTGACCATCGGTATCGGCTCGTCGTTCTCCACGGTGCCGATTCTGGCGGCGATTTTCGTGCCGCTGTGCGTGCAGCTGGGCTTCAGCCCGATGGCCATCGTGTGCATCGTCGGCACCGCCGGGGCGCTGGGCGACACCGGCTCGCCGGCCTCGGACTCGACGCTGGGCCCGACCTCCGGTCTGAATGTCGATGGCCAGCATCACCACATCTGGGACACCGTGGTCCCGACCTTCCTGCACTACAACCTGCCGCTGCTGGCGTTCGGTTGGGTGGCCGCGATGGTCCTCTAAACCCGCCAATCCTCTGTGGGAGCGGGCTTGCTCGCGAAAGCGGTGTATCAGAAACATAAATGTTGACTGACACGACGCCCTTCGCGAGCAAGCCCGCTCCCACAGGGGAATGCGGTGAATCCCCCGCTCAACTTTTGCTTTCGCGTGCCGTTAACGCCTTTAACCACGCCAATAAAACCAAAAGAGTGAGCCCCCCAATGCGCTTGAGTCTCAAGGCCAAAGTCCTGTCCCTTGCCGTCCTGCCGGTGCTGCTCTTTGCGCTGGTCATCAGCCTGACCACGCTATTCATCCTCCAGCAACAGGCGCACACCGAAGTCGAGCAGACCCGTGAGCGCCTGCTCGCCGACGCCAAGGCCACGTTGCAAAGTTACGTCGCCGTGGCCATGACCACGATCAAGCCGCTGTACGACGCTGCCGCCCCCGGCGACAACGCGGCGCGGGCGCAGGCGATCAAGCTGCTGTCGGGCATCCGCTACGGCAAGGACGGCTACTTCTTCGGCTACGACTCCGAGACCGTGCGCCTGTTCAAGGCCAACGATCCTGAAGGCGTGGGCAAAAGCTTCAAGGACAACCGCGACCCGAATGGCGTCTACGTCAACCTCGGCCTGGTGAAAGTGGCGAAGGACGGCACCCACTATTTGCAATACAGCTCGCCGCTGCCGGGCAATGCCAGCGTGCTGGTGCCGAAACTCGGCTACACCGAGTACCTGGCGAAGTGGGACATGGCGGTCGGTACCTCGGTCAACCTCGACGGCATTGAAGCGCAAGTGGCAGTGGTTGAGGCGCAAGTGCAGGAGCGCATGCAAGGCGTGATCCTCAGTATCGTCGGCGTGGCGGTGCTGGTGCTGTTGGTGATTGCCATCGCGGGGATGCTGTTGGCCAACACCATTCTGCGGCCGTTGAACCTGATGAAAGCCAACCTCGACGACATCGCGGCGGGCGAGGGCGATCTCACGCGCCGGTTGAACATCACCAGCCAGGACGAACTCGGCGAACTGGCCGGCTCGTTCAACCGCTTCGTCGACAAGATCCACGGTCTGGTGCGGCAGATCACCGAGATGACCACGCAACTGACCGGCCTGGTGACCCAGGTTTCCGATCAGGCTCAGCGTTCCGATCAGGCGATGGAGCGTCAGCGCCACGAGACCGATCAGGTCGCCACGGCGATCAACGAGATGTCCGCCGCTGCCCAGGAAGTCGCCAAGAGCGCGCAGAACGCTGCGGTCGCCGCGCAGCAGACCGACGAAGAAGGCCAGAGCGCCAAACGCGTGGTGGCCGGCAGCATCAAACAGATTCATGCGCTGGTGGATGACATTCGCAGCAGCGGCGTGTCGCTCGACAGCCTGCAGCAGGACGTGTCGTCGATTGTCGGCGTGCTTGGGGTGATCCGTTCGATTGCCGAGCAGACCAACCTCTTGGCGCTGAACGCGGCGATTGAAGCGGCACGCGCCGGGGAGGCCGGGCGCGGCTTTGCAGTGGTGGCGGACGAAGTGCGGGCACTGGCCAGCCGCACGCAGATCAGCACTCAGGAAATTCAGGGCATGATCGATCGCCTGCAGGCCGGCACGCAGTCGGCGGTCGAGGCGATGCGCCGTTCCAGTGAAGCGGGCGATGGCACTTCGGCGCAGGCCAATCAGGCCGGGGCGTCGCTGGATGCCATGGCTGACCTGATCGCGACGATCAACTCGATGAACGCGCAGATCGCCAGCGCAGCCGAGGAACAAACCGCGGTGGCCGAAGAGATCAACCGCAGCGTGCATCAGATCGCGGTGGCGGTGGACAGCGTGGCGGATGAGACCCAGTTGGGCGCGCAGACTTCGCGCAGCCTGGCCGAACTTGGCCAGCGATTGGGCAAGCTGGTGGGCCAGTTCCGCATCTGATAATTGTGTGAATCCTCAAGCGGGCCCTCAACCTAGCCCTCTCCCGGGGGGAGAGGGAACCGACCGCAGCGTCTCGCGTCATACATCGACCTGAAAAAACCAGTCGATTATGGATTCAAAGCCGATCGCTCATGTCAGCGTATCTCTTGACTATCCCCCGATCAGTCCCCTCTCCCTCTGGGAGAGGGCTAGGGTGAGGGGCTTTTGATTTTCAGCTTCAAGGTCTGTCCCAGTACGGCACTTCGCCGAAGCACTCAACAAAGAAATCAATCACCGTCCGCACCTTCACCGACAACCTTCGACTCCCCGGCCACAGCACTGCGATCTGCTGCGGCTCCAGGCTGTTCGACACCTGATACTCGCGCAACACCGGCACCAGCGTGCCTTCGCGCACCGCTTCACCAATCAACCAGGACGGAAACATCACCAGCCCCAAGCCTTGTTCGGCGGCCTGGGTGAGGGTGTCGGCGTGGTTGCCAGTGATCGGGCCTTTGACCGAGTAAGGCGTCCAGTCGTCCTGATCCTGACGGAAAAACCAGCGTTGCTGACCGGTCGCACCTTTGTAGGCCAGGCACTGGTGTTGCGCGAGTTCGTCGGGATGTTGCGGTGTGCCGTGGCGCTTCAGATAAGTCGGGCTGGCCGCGACCTGAAAGCGGTGCGGCGCGAGAATCCGCGCCTGCATGCTCGAGTCGTGCATCGGGCCGATGCGAAACAGCAGGTCGGCGCCTTCCTGCAACGGGTCGACGTAATGGTCAGTCTGCTGGATGTCCAGTTGCAGCTTTGGATAGCGCGCGCACAACTGACCGAGCCACGGCGTCAGATGCCGTTGGCCGAACACCACCGGCGCGTTGATCCGCACCAGCCCGGTGGGTTCGCTTTGCTGCTCCTGCAACGCCTGCTCGGCCTCTTCCAGTTGCACCAGCACCAGCCGCGCATGGTGGCCGAGCATGCGCCCGGCCTCGGTCGGCGTCACGGCGCGGGTGTGGCGGTAGAGCAATTGCTGGTTCAGCGCCTGCTCCATCAACTGGATCTGCCGTGAAATTGAAGAGGGCGCCACGCCCTCGCGCCGGGCGACTTCGGAAAAACTGCCGTGGTCGAGCACCGCCACAAACAGCCTCAGCGCCTTGAATCCTAGTTCGTTCAGCCCGTGCATGGATCGTCCTGCTGTGCGCATTGCGCAAAAGTGTTGTCCGGATGCTCCCATTTATCGCACAGCTACGCCAGCCGATAATCCGCGCCATCGTTTACTTGCTTGGGTTTTGGATGATGCAGACATTGGATGAAGTGAGTGTGCCGGCGCCGGCGACCCGGTCGTGGTTGCGCCTGTTGTTGCTGCCGCTGGTGATTCTGGCCGGCATGGGCCTGTCGGTGGAGGCCGGATTACTGGGGCCGCTGGGGGAGCAGGTCGGGCATCTGTGGGCGACCTTGAGCATCTTCGGCGTGGGTTCGGCGATTCTGTTTTTGCTGCTGTTGTTCGCCGGCCCGCAGAAAGGCCCGGCGCTGACCGATCTGCCGCGCTGGCAATTGATCGGCGGCTTTCTCGGGCCGATGTACGTGGTGGTGCTGACCCTGGCAACGCCGCATATCGGGATTGCGATGACGATGATCGCGATTTTGTCCGGGCAGGTCGGCAAGAGTGTGCTGATCGACCATTTCGGCTGGTTCGGCGCGACGCGCAAGAAGGTCAATGCCGAGCGCTGGCTGGCATTGGTGTTGATTGTGGTGGCACTGGTTCTGATTGCGCGGGGTTGAGAATATGAGTCTGGTTATTTTGTTGGCGGTGGTGGTGTTGGCTGGCGCGGTGTTGAGTGTGCAGGCGGCGATCAATGGGCGCCTTGGTGAAAGCGTCGGGGTGCTGCGCAGCAGTTTGCTGACGTTTTTCGTCGGGGCTGTGGTCACCGGGTTGTTGATCGTGTTTTTTGAACCGGCGCATGCGGTGAGTTTGCTCGATGTGCCGAAGTGGCAGGTCTGCGGTGCGCTGTTTGGCGTGGTTTACATGATGGTCATGGTTGGCGCGGTGCCTGTTGTGGGGACTGCGGTGGCGACTGTTGCGGTGATTGTTGGCCAACTTGGGATGGGGATGTTGATCGACAATTTTGGCTGGCTGGGGAATCCGGCGATCGAGCTTTCGTCTTCTCGGGTGTTGGCGATGGTGTGTCTGGGGTTGGCTTTGGTTTTTATGTATCGGAGCAGTGTTCGTCGTTCTGATTGAGATTGGGTGTATATCCGTTGCTGCGGTAACGGCGGCTTAGGGTTTCGCCCTTACGGCGACTCACTTTTTTTACAAACGCCTAAAAAAAGTAAGCAAAAAAACGCTTGCTCCTACGTTCGGCCCGCTCGCTGGGGCTCGGGGTCCCTTCGCTCCGGGCTTCATCCGGGCGCAGCGCCTACGGTTTGCTTCGCTGCACCTCCTCTCGCTGTGTTTGGCTGCGCCAAACGGTCGCTGCGCTCCCACCCCCGGATGAATCCCTCCACTCAGCCTTCCGACGTCGCCCGTGGATCAAGATCAAAAGCTGCAGCCGAGCTTGCGCTCATCCTGTTGAGTGGTGGAAAAGCATGCGGTCGGCTTGTGTTCTGTGTTGGATCTACCCCTCACCCCAGCCCTCTCCCGAGGGAGAGGGAGCCGATTTTTGAGCCTTTCAGAACCTGAGTTCGACTGGGTGTTTCACGTCGGCGCACCTCTCCCAAACACCGCGATCAGTTCCCTCTCCCTCCGGGAGAGGGCTAGGGTGAGGGGCTCTTGATCTGGCTTTTGATGTGGCTTTGGCTTTTGATCTTTTGCCCCTTCGGCAGGCCGAGCGAAGGTGTTCATCCGGGGGGTAGGCGCGCAGCGCCATGCGGCGGAGCCGCATACATCGAGAGGAGGTGCAGCGAAGCAAACCGGAGGCGATGCCCCCGGATGGACACCGTAGCGAGGGAACACTGAGCCTAAGCGAAGTGCCGTACGCCGGGGCAAAGCCTTTTGGGTTACCTTTTCGGCGTTTGGAAAAGGTGACTCGCTGTAAGAGCGAAACCGCCAGCGGCAGCACCCGAAAAAACGGATATACACCCAAAAACCAAGTATCCAAATCGCACCCAAGCAAAATCAAAAGATCGCAGCCTTCGTCAGCTCCTACACTGGTATTTACGGCTTATCCCAAAAGCCCAGACAACCACCAAAAAAAGGAGTCTGCCCCCATGCCCGATAGAAAATGCGACTGCCCCAACTGCAAATGCACGATCAAGGAAGGCGACCACGCCTACGCCGTGCACGGCAAACACTATTGCTGTGAAGCCTGCGCTCACCACCACAAGGGCGGTGAAGAGTGTTCAAGCAAAGGCTGCCATTGCGCCCACCCCAAATAACCGCGCGCAAAAAAAGTGGAGCCTAATCAGGCTCCACTTGCAGTTTCAGGCTTTCATCATCCAGCCGTTCGGTACGGCGCACCGTGCCTTGCAGTCGTCGCCCGTCAACCCTGACCACCACGGTTTTCGCCTGGTCGAGGTCTTCCGGTAACGGCGCCGGCACACGCAGGGCGAAGCTATACGGGTCGTCTTCGACAGCCTCAAGACCCACCCGACAGTCCACGCTTTTGGTGATACGTCCGAACAGGGTGTCCAGTCCGTAATCCAGATGCGCCGGGCTGAAGATGCTGGTCATTGTGTACGCCCCCAAAGAGTCCCCATCGCCTGACGAGAGTCTAGCTCGCCGGTCGCCATGTGACATTTTCCACGCCGAATTTCTCCGCCATCGGTTTGCTGGTCTTTTGCACTTTTTCCCGGCCGAAACGCGGGATGCGACCCACACCGGCGTCGCAGCTTGCCCAGTGCCACGCCTCGGCGTTGTCCATTCTGTCCGAGCGGATAATGAACGACTTAGGCGTGCCGTGAAGGGTGTAATCGATGACAAACAGTTTTGCGTTGTTCATAAAGCCCGTAATCCTCCCTGTGGTATTAGAAGGATCGCGGCGCGTCGGGAAAATTCACTCGGATTGTCCGACGGTATCTATCGTTGTCGACGCTGTGACCGACTGGTTACCATGCGCCTTCCGCCAACCCCAATGAATGCTCGCCATGGCCCTCGCCGCACCCCCCGATCTCACGGATACCGATGTGCCGGTGCAACCGCTGGCGCGTACCTATCCGCGTGGTTTGTTCATCGAGCCGCACGAGCATGTCTGGGGGCAGTTGCTGTATGCAATGAGCGGGGTGATGTGGGTTGAAACCCCGCATGAGGCACTGGTGGTGCCGCCGCAGCGCGCGGTGTGGTTGCCACCCGGGGTGCCGCATGGAATTCGCGTGGTCTCGGACTTGCAGATGCGCAATATCTACCTGCGCCCGGTGCTGGCGGCAACGCTGGATCCGACAGTGCAGGTGATTGAAGTCGGAGGGCTGTTGCGCGAGTTGATCGTCGGGCTGGTGGAGCAGGGCGATAGCGGTGAGCCGGCCTATTACGACGCGTTGGTCGGGCTGGCGTTGCTGGAGCTCAAGCGTGCCAGGCGCTCGCAATTAAAGATCCCGCTGCCGGACGATTCCGACCGGCGCCTGATGAATCTGTGCCAGGCGGTGATGGCGTCACCGTCGCTGGAGATCCCGTTCGAACAGCACGCGGAAAACGCCGGGGCGAGTGTGCGCACGCTGGCGCGGTTGTTCAAGGACAGCCTCGGCATGGGCTTCGCCGAATGGCGGCGGCAGGTGCAACTGGCGACGGCGGTGGCCGAGTTGATTCAGGGCGTGCCAGTGAGTGCGATTGCTCGGGAGCTGGGGTATTCGCCGAGCAGTTTCAGTGACATGTTCCGGCGCGAGCTGGGCGTGGCGCCTTCGCAATTTACGGCCACCTGAACGCAATCCCTGTGGGAGCGGGCTTGCTCGCGAAAGCGGTTTGTCTGTGAAGCATAAAGTGACTGACCCGCCGCCTTCGCGAGCAAGCCCGCTCCCACAGGGGACGGCAGTGAACGCGGGGAATTGGCCGAAATTCAGAAGTCCTTGGCCGACACCTCTGCCGATCCTTCCCTAGACTTTGCCCATTCCTTTCACGCGGCGGAGTTTCCTCCATGAATTACCTGATTTCGCTGGCCATCGGTCTCGGTGTCGGCCTGCTCTATGGCGCGCTGGATTTTCGTTCCCCGGCACCTCCGGCCATCGCGCTGGTGGGGCTGCTGGGCATGCTCGCGGGTGAGCAGCTGTGGCCGATGGGCCGGCAACTGGTCGCCGGTTGGCTGTCCTGAATTCCTTTTTCCCTTTGATGGATGTCCTCATGAAAGCACTGCAATTCGATAAAACCGGCGATCTGTCTTCCCTGCATTTCGTCGACGTACCGACCCCGCTGCCCGGCGCTGATGAAGTGCTGGTCGAGATCAAGGCGGCCGGTCTGAACCCCAGCGATGTGAAGAACGTGCTCGGGCGATTTCCGTACACCACGTTGCCACGGATTCCCGGGCGTGATTTTGCCGGTGTCGTGGTCGAAGGCCCGCAGGCGTTGCTCGGTCAGGAAGTCTGGGGCACCGGGCGTGAGCTGGGCTTTTTCGCCGATGGCTCGCACGCGCAGTTCGTCAAACTGCCAGCCAATGGCGTGGCGCACAAACCGTCGCACTTGAGTTTCGCCCAGGCGGCCAGCCTCGGCGTGCCGTACACCACGGCGTGGGATGCGCTGGAGCGTAGCTTGGTGACGGCTGAAACCCGTTTGCTGGTGATCGGTGGCGGCGCGGTGGCCACGGCGGCATTGGCGTTGGCCAAGGTGCGCGGTGCGCAGATACTGGCAGCGGCGCGGCGGCCGGAGCAGGTCAAGGAGTTGCAGGCGCAGGGCTTCCAGACGATTCAGCTGGATAAACCCGAAGACCTCGGCGCGCAGGTCAACGCGGTGTACAGCGGTGGCGCTGACGTGATCTTCGACACCACCGGCTTCTGGCTGCCGGCCTCGGTGGCGGCATTGGCCGCGTTCGGCCGCATCGCGATCATCGCCGCACCGGTCGACGGCCATGTGCAGTTGCCGGCGCTGGCGTTGTACCGCAAGGGCGGTTCGGTGGTCGGGATCAACTCGCTGCTGTACGGCGTGCAAGCCTGTGCGGCGATGCTCGAGCAGTTTGGGCGGTTCTTTGATGAGGATCTGTTGCCGTTGCCGCAGGGGTTGGTGCAGGTGCCATTGGCGGAGGGGGTGGACAGCTACGCGCAGGTGAATCAGGGCAGTGGCGACAAGATTATCCTTATTCCCTGACACCGCAAAACAACTGTGGGAGCGGGCTTGCTCGCGAAAGCGGTGTGTCAGCGAAGCAAGTATTGGCTGATACACCGCATTCGCGAGCAAGCCCGCTCCCACATTTTTACCGTGTTGTACTCAGGATTGCGGAACGCCGTTTTCCCACGCCGACCAGTGTTTCAGAATGTCCTGCACCAGCGGGTTGCCGGCGCGATAGAGGTTTTCCAGCGCCGGCACGAACCCGCCCTGATCGGCGTATTTCAGCAGATTATCCACTTCACTGCCGCCCGGTGCCGGCCGATCAAAGTCAGAGCCGGCACGCACCACGGCCAGACGCTGCACATCCACCAGACCTTCGCGACTGGCACGCAGCAGCGCTTCATAGGTGGAGTTGTCTTCCTGTTGTGTGGTGCAGTATTCACCCTTGTTATCGGTCAGCAGTTTGGTCCAGACCTCGGCGCGTTCGCTCAGGCGTGTACCGGAGAACCAGGTGTTGCCCGCCAGCGTGTCGCAGCGCGTGACCACGGGCGGCTGATTGGCCGGGGCCGAGGGGTATTTCCGGCGCCACGCCGCCGACTCCTTGCTCTCGCTCAGTTCGACCTTGTGGCTCAGGGCGAAGGCTTTGGCCTGCAGTGTCGGGTTGAGTTCGAAGACTTCGGTCTTGTAGTCCAGCGGCGGCTTTTCGTTCGGACCCTTGGTGTTGATACCGAGGTAACCGGTCGGCCAGCTCGCCGGCGCATCGCGCGAATCCAGTTCCCATTGGGTACCGAATTCCACCAGGTAATGCGCCCACGCGGCGGTGCCGATGGTCCCGTGCTTCGGGCTGATGCCGGCGATACCCGCGATCAGGAAGTAGCTTTTGCGCAGGTCGAATTTCGGCGACAGCGCCAGGGCCAGGGTCGAGGCGGCAGCGTTGGTCTGGCCCATGCCGGTGGTCAGCAGACACACCTGCTGGCTGTTGCAGCGAATGCTCGGGTACTCGGCGGACAGCCCCGGTACGCGGATTTCCTGTTTTAGGTCGAGGCGCTCGATCCAGTTCTGCGCCTCGGGGGCGAACATGGTGATCAGTACGACTTTCGGCTGGATCGGCGCTTCAGCCGCCCACGCCGTGGAAGAGAGCAGGGCCGCAGCGGCCAGGGTCAGACGCGTCATTGCTTGCATGAGAATCTCCTGATTTCAGAACTGGTAGCCGATGCCGGCGTAGTAACCCCAACCGTTGGAGCGCGCGCGGAAATTGCCGTCGCCGAAGTTCAACTCACTGCCGTCCTCCCAGTTGCCGCCGTTATGGAAGTAACGGCCGACCAGGGTGAAGCGCAGGTGGGTGAACGAATACAGCAACACGTTGGTCGCCACCGTGGCATTGGCGGTGCGTGCCGGGTTGTCCTTGTGAATGTCCGAGCCGAAATCGAAGTTGGTGAAACCGATGTAGGTCAGCGACGCGCCGTTGCTGAATTTGTCGATCGGCACGATGTACTTGAGCTGGGCGCGGTAACCGTCCCACGAATATTCATTGCTCGCACCGTAGTTTTCCCACTGGTAGCGCCCGTACAGGTTGGCCGACAGGTTGACCCGCGAATGGGTGTCGATGTCGGTGCCGAAGCCGCTGTACAGGGTGTTGGCGCGGTTTTCTTTACGGCTGCCGTGATCGTAGATCCAGTCGAACGCCACATACCATTCCTTGAACGGGCCGATGGCCAGGCTGCGGCCGGCGAGGTAGTCGATAGAGATGCGCGGCTCGTGTTCCATGAACACCGGTGAGCCGTGATCCCACACGCCTTTGTCGTGGCTGTTGCCGATGTTGAAGATCTTCGGAATGTCGACGTAGCCGTACAGCTCGAACGGACCCTTGCGCCCGAAGTACTCGTATTCCAGATAGATATCGTCGGCTGGTTGCGGCCCGAAACTGATGTCCTTGCTGCCGATCAGTGTCAGGTCCTGGTTGTACCAGTCCGACAGGTAAGCGCCTTTTTTCGGCGGGGCAGCTTCCGGGCTGAGGGCTTCGCCCTGAGCGGATTCGTCGGGCAGCGCCGGTTGCGCCAATGCGCTGTGGCTGAGAACTCCGGTAACGCCGGTCAGTAGCAGGGAAACAGCAAACGTGCGCGCAAACGGGGCGCGAAGACGGGAAGCAGCGTGCATTCAAAGTCCTTTTTTTGCGGATCGAGGCCCGGATTCTGCGGGTCTGTACGGTTTTGTTACGAAAAAGCCGTTATAGGCAGGTCGCAAACGTTTGCACAAGGCGTACCAGTTTTCCAGATGTCCCCATTTCTCCTTGTGGGAGAGGGCTTGCTCGCGAAGGCGTCGGGTCAGCTGACACATCCTTCACAGATACACCACAGGGTTAGTCAGGTGTCGCCAAACCCAGTGTTTACTGGCCGAAACCCGCGGTTTAGAAGGCCCTAGTATTAAAGTATTAACACCATTTAATCAGTGCCCCATCGCGGGGCGTCTACTAGCTTGTCAGCCAAGACGCGGTTTTGTGATGACCGTCGCAGTCTTGATTCGCGTGTGGAATAAGCACGTCTCCCACGCCTTCAAGGAAGAATTTGGCCACGACAAGGAGTAGCCCGTGGAAGCAAGGTTTGGTGTCGCCCTCGTTTCGCGTTTTTCCCCACTTTCCCTTGCTGTGCACCTGAGCGTTGCCGGACTGTTGTTCGGCGGCGTCAGCGAGCAGGCGCTCGCGACCTGCTCGGCGGCAGGTTCGACGATTACCTGTTCGGGCGTCCCGACGCTGCCGCTGTTTCTCAATGACTACAGCAGTGCCACCAGCGGCCTGACGGTCAACGTCACCAACGGAGCGCAGATGAACGCCACCCTGGGCGGCAAGGTGCTCAACCTGACCGGGGCCAACATCAACCTGAACAACTCCGGCACCCTCGACCCGGCCTTGCTGGGCCTGGTGTCGATCCTCAGTGGCGGTGCGTTCATCGGTACCGGCGCGACCAGCACGGTGAGCATCGTCAACAACGCCACCGGGCTGATTCGCGGCACCGGCATGTTGCTCGGGCTCAACCTGACCAGCATCGACGGGCTGGGGATTGCCGTGAACAACTCGGTGTCGGGCACCACGACCATCACCAACGACGGCACCATCACCTCCACCGGGCTGTCGGTCGGCGGCATCACCCTGGCCGATACCCCGGTGGTCGGGGTGTATGGCGGTTCGCAAGTCAACATGACCAACAGTGCCAGCGGCACCATCAATGGCCGGATTGCGTTCGAAACGTCAGTGGCGGGCAACACCTTCACCAACGCCGGCAACATCACCGGCGGTGTGTCGATGGGGGCGGGCAGCACCAACACCTTCTACGCGATCACCGGTTCCAGCGTTAACGTCGGCGACGGTGTGCAAGTCTCCGTCGGCCTCGGTGGCCTGATCGGCATCAACCTGACCTTCGCCCCGACCGGGACGATCGATGGCGGCGCGGCCGGCACCAACACGCTGATCCTGCAAAACCCGATCGGCCTTGGCGGCGGCACCACCGGGACGGGCACGGCGTCCAGCGCCACCTACGTCAACTTCAACAACCTGACCCTCAACAGCGGCACCTGGACCTTGCAGGGGCCGTTGGTCAGCGGTGCGACCACCCTCAATGGCGGTGTCGCGCAGTTTAACGACAACGCGGCGTTCGGCAGCGGCGTGCTGACGTCCAACGGCGGGATCCTCCAGGCCAGCAATGCCGGTTTGACGCTGGCCAACCAGATCAACCTGGGCGCCGGCGGCCTGACCCTGCAGGGCATCAACGGCACGACCCTCAACGGTGTGATTTCCGGCACAGGCGGCCTGACCAAGATCGGCAGCGGCCAGCTCAACCTCAACGGCATCAACACTTACACCGGCAACACCGTGCTCAATGGCGGTGTGGTGCTGGTGGGCAACAACCAGTCGTTCAGTACCGGTGGCATCACGGTTGGCGGCTCTTCGAGCATTTCAGCGACGGCACCGATTTCACTGGCTAACGCGATCACGCTCAACAGCACCCTCACCGCAACCGGCACCGGTGCGTTGACCTTGGGCGGGGTAATCAGCGGCGCCGCCAACCTGACCAAGACCGGCAGCGGCAGCCTGACCCTCAACGGCATCAACACCTACACCGGGATCACCAGTCTCAGTGCCGGGGCCTTGCGCGTCGGCAACAACAACGCACTGGGTACCGGTGTGCTCAACACCAGCAACGGCACCAGCCTCGACAGCACCGGCAACGTGACACTGGGCAACAACGTCGGCATCACCGGTGCGCTGAACGTGCTCGGCAGCAATGCGCTGACCCTGGGCGGCATCGTCTCCGGCACCGGTGCGATCACCAAGAGCGGCAGCGCCAGCCTGACCCTGACCGGCAACAACACCAACAGCGGCACCACCGCACTCAATGGCGGCAGCTTGCTCGTTGGCAGCAACACCGCCCTCGGCACGGGCGCATTGAACGCGGCGGCCGGCACCACGCTGGATGCGACCGCCGCCGTGACGTTAGCCAATGCCGTCGCGCTGGCAGGCGGGCTGACCATCGGTGGCACTCAGGCGCTTGGTTTGAGTGGTGTCATCAGCGGCGCCGGCAACCTGATCAAGGGCGGCACTGCGAACCTGACCCTCAGCGGCAACAACACGTTCTCCGGTGGCACCGCGCTGAATAATGGCACGCTGATCGTCGGCTCCAACACCGCGCTGGGCACCGGCGCACTGACCACGGCGGCGGGCACCACCCTCGACGCCAGCACCACCGTGGCGCTGAGCAACGCGGTCGCCCTCGGCGGCAACCTGAACATCGCCGGCAACGCCAATCTGACTCTCGGCGGCATAGTCAGCGGTAGTGGCGGGCTGACCAAGAACGGCGCGGCCAACCTGATTCTCAACGGCGCCAACACCTTCAGTGGCGGAACCACGCTGAATGCCGGCACCCTGACCGTTGGCAACGCCGCCGCATTGGGCAGCGGCGACCTGACCGTCGCGAACGCCGCGACCCTCGACAGCAACACCTCGGTCATCCTCAACAACAACGTCGCCCTCAACGGCAACCTGGCCATCGGCGGCAGCAACGGCATGATCCTCGGCGGCGTGCTAAGCGGCGCCAGCCAGTTGATCAAGAACGGCACGGCCAACCTGACCCTCAACGGCGCCAACACCTTCACCGGTGGCACCGCGCTCAACGCCGGCAGCCTGACCGTCGGCAACGGCGCGGCACTCGGCACCGGCACGTTGACCGTGGGCGGTGCGGGCGCAACGCTTAACAGCAGCGCCAACGTGACGCTGAACAACGCGATTGCCCTGAACGCCAACCTGACTGCCGGCGGTGCCAACCCGCTGACCCTCGGCGGCGTGATCAGCGGCAGCAGCAACCTGATCAAGACTGGCGCTTCGACCCTGACCCTCACCGGCGCCAATACCTACACCGGCTCTACGTCGCTGAACGCCGGGACACTGATCGTCGGCTCCAACACCGCGCTCGGCACCGGCGTGCTCAACGCTGGCAACAACACCACGCTGGACGCCAGCACCGCGACCAGCCTGGCGAACAACGTCAACCTCGGCGGCAACGTGACCATCGGCGGCAGCAATGCGCTGACGCTTGCAGGGGTGGTTTCCGGAGTTGGCGGCCTGACCAAAAGTGGCCCCGCTGATTTGATTCTCAACGGCGCCAACACCTACTTCGGCAACACCGCACTCAACGTCGGCAAGCTGATCGTCGGCAGCAATACCGCGCTGGGCAGCGGTGCGCTGAACGCGGCAGCCGGCACCACGCTGGACACCAACACTGCCGTCACGCTGGGCAATCAGGTCAACCTGGCCGGTGCGATGAACATCGGTGGCAGCGCAGACCTGACCCTCACCGGCACTGTCGCCGGAGCCGGCAGCCTGGTGAAAAACGGCGCGGCCAATCTGAACCTCAACGGCACCAACACCTACGCCGGCGGCACCACGCTGAACGCCGGTACGGTGACCGCCGGCAACAGTTCGGCGCTCGGCACCGGTGCGTTGACCGTTGGCGGCGCGGCAACGCTCGACAGCAGTTCGCCGCTGGTCAGCCTGGCCAACGCGGTCGTGCTCAATGCGGCGCTGAGCGTCGGCGGCACCCAGGACCTGACCCTCGGCGGCGTGATCAGCGGCGCCGGCCAACTGGTCAAGAACGGTAGCGCCAACCTGACCGTCAACGGCACCAACACCTTCAGCGGTGGCAGCACGCTCAACGCGGGTACGCTGACACTGGGCTCGGCCGCTGCGTTGGGCAGTGGCGGCCTGACCGTCGGTGGCGCTTCGACGCTGGACACCAGCACCGGCATGAGCGTCGGCAACAACATCACCCTCAACGCCGGCCTGACCCTGGCCGGCAGCAACACCCTGAACATCAGCGGCGTGATCGATGGCGCCGGCAGCCTGACCAAGGACGGCTTTGGCGATCTGACGCTCAGCGGCAACAACACCTTCACCGGTGCGCTGAACATCGCCTCCGGCAGCGTCACCACCGTGAGCAGCGGGGCGCTGGGCAACACCTCCGGCGCCAACATCAGCGCCGGTGCCAATCTCTATCTCAACAGCAGCGCCAGCCTCAACGGCTTGAGCGGCAGCGGCAGTGTGCAGATCGCCGGAGGCAATACCCTGACGGTGGGCGGCGTGAACAGCACCAGCACCTTCGACGGCGACCTCGGCGGCAGCGGTGCGCTGACCAAAGTCGGAACCGGGACGCTGAACCTCACCGGCAGCAACGGCCTTACCGGCAACACCAATGTCAACGGCGGTACGCTGAATCTCACCGGTTCGCTGGCCAGCACCCAGCTCAATATCAACAACGGCGCCACGCTCACAGGTACCGGTTCGGCGCTTGGCTTCATCACCATTAACAGCGGCGGTCATCTGGCGTTGTCCTCGGGCAACACCTTGTCCACCTCGTCGCTGATTCTCACTGCCAACAGCAATGTCGACGCGAGCCTCGCCACGCCATCGACCTCCTCGCTGATGAACATCGGCGGCAACCTGACCCTCGACGGTAACCTCAACGTCACCGATGCCGGCGGCTTTGGCGTCGGTGTCTATCGCTTGTTCAACTACATCGGCGCACTGACCGACAACGGCCTGACCGTGGCCGGTGTGCCGGTGGGTTATGGCCTCGGTGACATCCTTGTGCAGACCCTTGGCAATCAGGTGAACCTGGTGGTGTCGGCACCGAACACCAACCTGCGTTTCTGGGACGGCAGCCAGACCATCCCGAACGGTAATGTGGACGGCGGCACCGGTACATGGACTGCCGGCGGCACCAACTGGACCAATTCCAACGGCACGCTGAACCAGACCTGGGCCGGCGATTTTGCGGTGTTCCAGGGCACGGCCGGCACAGTGTCGGTCAACGGCACGCAACTGTTCACCGGGATGCAATTCCTCACCGATGGCTACAACGTGGTCAACGGCACGTCGGGTCTGCTGACCGCCGTCAATGGCACCGGCGGCACCACGGCGATGCGGGTCGATCCGGGCGTGACCGCCACGGTCGGCGTGGACATCAACGGCAGCGGCATCCTCAACAAACTCGATGCCGGCACCCTGGTACTCAACGGTGCCAACAGCTACACCGGCGGCACGCAACTGGACGGCGGCAAGATCATCGTCGGCAGCAACACCGCGCTGGGCAGCGGCACGCTGACCGCCAACGCTGGCACACAACTCGATAGCAACACAGCGGTCACTTTGGCGAACGCGGCAACGCTCAATGGCAATCTGACGGTGGTCGGCAGTAATGCGCTGACCCTCAACGGCGTGATCGGCGGGACTGGTGGCCTGATCAAAAATGGCGCGGCCAGCCTGACCCTCGGCGGCAACAACGCTTTCCTCGGGCCGGTGGCGCTGAATGCGGGCGGCTTGATTCTGGCGTCGAACAGCGCGCTGGGCTCGGCCACTCTGAACGCGGCGAGCGGCACCACACTGGATGCCAGCGGCGCCTTTACGGCGGGTAACGCGATCAATCTGGCGGGCAACCTTGATGTCGTCGGCAGCAACGATCTGACACTGAGCGGTGCGATCAATGGCGCCGGCAGCCTGACCAAGAATGGTGCGGCCAACCTGATCCTGAGCGGGGCTAACAATTTCCTCGGCGGCGTCACTCTCAACGCCGGCACATTGACCGTCGGCAGCAACGGCGCACTCGGCCTGGGCAACCTGACCGTGGCCGGTGCCTCGGCGCTGGACGGCAACACCTCGGTGTCGCTGGGCAACAACGTGGTGCTCAATGCCAATCTGACCAATACCGGCAGCAGCGACGTAGCGCTCAGCGGCGTGGTCAGCGGCACCGGCGGTCTGATCAAGAACGGCGCGTCGAACCTGACGCTCAACGGCATTAACACTTACAGCGGCGGCACCACACTGAACGCCGGCACCGTGACCCTTGGCACCTCGGCGGGCCTGGGCTCCGGCGCGGTAACCGTGGCGGGTGCGTCGACCCTCGACACCACCGCGCCGCTGGTGCTGGCCAACAACGTCAACGTCAATGCCAACCTGAGCGTGGCTGGCAACAACAACCTGACGCTCGGTGGCGTAATCGCCGGGGCGGGCACCCTGACCAAGAATGGTCTGGCCGACCTGACGCTGTCCGGCAACAACACCTTCAGCGGCACCTTTGATGTGCAGTCGGGCAGCCTCACGACACTGGGCAACTCGGCATTGGGCAGCAATGCCGGAGTCAATCTCGGCGCTGCGGCGACGCTGAACCTCGGCGGCTCCGGCAGTCTCGCCAGCCTGACCGGTAGCGGTACAGCGCTGATCGGCGGCGGCAACACCCTGAGCATCGGCGGCAACAACGCCAGCAGCATTTTTGACGGCGTGCTCACCGGCACCGGCGAGTTGAGCAAACTCGGCACTGGTACGCTGACCCTGACCGGCCTCAACAGCCTGACCGGCAACACCACGGTCAACGCCGGCACCTTGAACGTCAGTGGCGCGCTGGACAGCGCCAGCGTACTGGTCAACAGCGGCGGCACCCTGACCGGCGGCGGCTCGCTCGGCGGGGCGGTAACCGTGGCGGATGGCGGTCATCTGGCCGGCGCCACCGGCAGCACCTTGTCGGTCAACTCGCTGGTGTTCAACGCCAACTCCAATTTCGATGTCGGACTGGGCACGCCGGTCTCCGGTGGCGGCAACGCGCTGGTCAACGTCGGCGGCAACCTGACCCTCGACGGCAACCTCAATGTCAGCGACATCGGTGGTTTCGGCAGCGGTGTGTACCGGTTGATCAACTACACCGGCGGCCTGACCGACAACGGCATGCTGATCGGCACGGTGCCGGGCAGCGTCACTCCGGGCGATCTGACCCTGCAAACCGCGCTGGCCAACCAGATCAACCTGCTGGTTACCGCACCGGGCGTCACCGTGCAGTTCTGGGACGGCAATCAACTCGTCGCCAACGGTTCGGTGGATGGCGGCAGCGGTACCTGGGGCGCCGGCACCACCAACTGGACCGACGTCAACGGCACCACCAATCAGGCCTGGACCAACAACTTCGCGGTGTTCCAGGGCACGGCGGGCACGGTCACCGTGAACGGCGCACAAACCATCACCGGCATGCAGTTCGTCACCGATGGCTACAGCCTGCAGGACGGCACCGCGGGTTCGCTGAATCTGGTCAACGGTTCGTTGGGTAACGCCACGGTTCGAGTCGATCCGAACGCCACCGCGACCGTCGGCGTTGCGCTTAACGGCAGCGGCACCCTCGGCAAATACGACACCGGCACGCTGGTGCTCAACGCCGCCAACGGCTACACCGGCGGCACCGCGCTCAATGGCGGCAAGATCGTCGTTGGCAACAACGCAGCGCTCGGCAGCGGTGTGTTGACCGCTGCGGACGGCACCGCGCTGGACAGCAACGCGGCCGTCACGCTGGGCAACGATGTGGTGGTGAACGGTGGCCTGACTGTCGCTGGCAGTAACGCCTTGACCCTCGACGGTGTAGTCAGTGGGGCGGGCAGCCTGATCAAGTCTGGTGCTTCGAGCCTGACCCTCAACGGCAGCAACACCTACAGCGGTGGTACTCAGCTCGCTGGCGGTACGCTGGTGCTGGGCAACAACAGCGCTATCAGCAGCGGTGCACTGAGCGTGACCGGCAACGGCAGCCTCGACAGCACCTCGGCGCTGCAACTGGCCAACGCGATCAATCTGGGGTCGCAACTGACCCTGGCCGGCAACCAGAACACCACGCTGCTCGGCGCCATCACCGGCACCGGCAGCCTGGTGAAAAACGGCAGCGGTGACCTCGTGCTTAGCGGCGCCAACACCTACAGCGGCGGCACCACGCTGAACGGTGGCACGACCACCGGCGACACCAGCAGCCTGCAAGGCGCGATCGTCAACAACGCGGCGCTGACCTTCGCGCAGAACGCCGACGGCAGCTATACCGGCAACCTTACCGGCGCCGGCACGCTGAACAAAATCGGCACCGGCCAATTGCTCCTGACCGGCAATAACACCTTCACCGGCAACACCTCGGTGCAGGCCGGCAACCTGATCGTCAATGGCGTGCTCAACAGCGCCAACGTCAACGTTGCCAGCGGCGCGAAAGTCGGCGGCAGCGGGCAACTGGGCGGCAACGTGCAACTGGCCAATGGTGCGACGCTGAGCGGTGGCGGCAGTGCCACACCGTTGTCGGTCGGTTCGCTGGCGTTGTCCTCGGGCACCAACCTGGACTTCAGTCTCGGCTCGGCCACCAGCTCAACCACCGTGGTCAACGTCGGCGGCAACCTGACCCTCGACGGCACGCTGAATATCAGCAATGCCGGCGGATTCGGCACCGGGGTCTATCAACTGTTCCGCTACGGCGGCAGCCTGACCGACAACGGTCTGGTCTACGGCAGCCTGCCGGTGTCGGCGGCCAACCTGACGCTGCAAACCGCGATCGCCAATCAGGTCAACCTGCTGGTGCAGGGCACACCGGGTGAAGTGCAGTTCTGGAACGGCGGCACTACCAACCCTGATGGCAGCATCGGTGGCGGCAGTGGCGTGTGGGGCCCGGGCACCAACTGGACCGATCCGAGCGGCACGCAGGCGCTGGCTTCCAACGGTCAGTTCGCGGTGTTCGGCGGCCAGGCCGGTACGGTCACCGTACAGGGCAATCAGAACTTCACCGGTCTGCAGTTCCTCACCGGCGGCTACAACCTGGTGCCGGGCGCTGGCGGTACGCTGACGCCGGTCAACGGTGCCGACGGCAGCCTGGCGCCGGTGCGGGTCAATGCCGGAGCCAGTGCTGAAATCGACGTGCCGCTGATCGGCACCGGCGGTATCGAGAAACTCGATTCCGGCACCCTCGTGCTGACTGGCGCCAATACCTACAGCGGTGGCACCACCGTCAGTGGCGGTACGCTGATCGGTAACACCACGAGTCTGCAAGGCAACATCACCGACAACGCCACGCTGGTGTTCCAGCAAAACACCGATGGCCAGTTCAATGGTGTGCTCAACGGCACCGGCGCGCTGTTCAAACGCGGCGTGAGTCGCCTGTTGATGGTCGGCAATCAACCGTTCAGCGGTACGGTTTCCGTCGATCAAGGCCTGCTGCAAGTCGGCAGCCGTGCGGCCCGTGCTTCACTGGGCGGGCAAGTCACGGTCGCCAACGGCGCAGGCCTGAGCGGTAATGGCAGCGTCGGTTCGGTGGTCAACCACGGTGTGGTGGCTTCCGGTGGCGCTGACGGCACCTTGAGCGTGGCCGGCAACCTGACCAACAGCAGCGATGGTGTACTGGCGCTGACCGTCAGCTCGCCAACCGCGACACCGTTGGCGGTGGGTGGTACGGCGGCATTGGGCGGCGGTCTGGTGGTCAACAGCCTGGCGCCGTTCACCGGCAACACCACCTACTCGCTGATCACTGCGGGCGGTGGGGTGACCGGCACCTTCAGTGCCACCGATCTGCCCCAGTACGCGTTCCTTAGCAGCTCGCTGATCTACGGTGCCGATTCGGTGACCCTGGCCGTGAGCCGCAACGGCAACTCGTTCGCCGATGTCGCTGCCACGGGCAACCAGCGCGGCACCGCCACGGCACTGTCCAATAACGGAGCGGCCGGCGCGGCGTTGCAGAACCAGATCGTCAACCTCAGCGTCGCCGGTGCGCGCAATGCGTTCGACAGCCTGTCGGGTGAAATCCACGCCAGCACCGCCAGCGCCATGCTGGAGGACTCGCGCTTCATCCGCGAGGCGGTCAATGACCGCATGCGCCAGCCATCGTGCAGCGCCGCGGATGATCCACGCAAAACCCTGGCACCGAGCGACACGCAACTGAGCAGCAACGGCTGCCACGGGGAAATGGTCGGCTGGATCCGGGCTATCGGTGCCTGGGGCGACATGGGCGGCGACAGCAACACGGCGAAAGCCGATCGCAACCTCGGCGGTTTCATGCTCGGCACCGACAAGGCGCTGGATGACACCTGGCGTGCCGGGATGGCGGCCGGCTACACCCGCAGTAACCTCAATGCGCACGATCGCAACTCAGATGCCAAGGTCGACAGCTACCACTTGGCCGGTTATCTGAACTCGCAATTCGATGCATTGGCGGTGCGCCTCGGCGCGGCTTACAGCTGGCACAGCATCGAGACCAAACGCGATGTCAGCGTCGGTACTTACAACGATCGCCTGAAGGCCGATTACGACGCGCGCAGTGCACAGGTGTTCGGTGAAGTGGGTTACGCGATCAACGCGGCAGGCGTTGCCATCGAACCGTTCGCCGGGCTTGCCTACGTCAATTACAACAGCGACACCGGCAAGGAAAAAGGGGGAGTGGGGCGCCTGAAGGCCGACGCCGATCAGGACATCACCTACTCGACCCTCGGTGTGCGCATCGGCAAGTTGGTGACCCTGGCCAATGGCAGCCAACTGACACCGCGCGCGGCCATCGGCTGGCGGCATGCCTACGGCGACACCAAACCTGACGCCGACCTGACCTTCATCGACGGCGGCGCCTCGTTCAGCACCCAGGGCGTACCCATCGCCAAGGACAGCGCATTGCTCGAAGCCGGCATCGACTTCCAGGTCACCCCGACCGGCAAGCTGGGCATCGGCTACTCGGGCCAGGTGTCGAGCGACAACAACGACAGCGCGTTCAACATCAGCTTCAGTCAAAGCTTCTGAATCATGGTCGAAGTACTTTAGCCGCCCGAAAGGGCGGTTTTTTTTGCACAATCGAAAGTCTTTGTGGCGAGTGATTTATGCACTGAGGTGGGAACGAGATGGATCTGTCGAAGCATTTGTTACATCTGGAAAACCGCCTGCTGTCGCGCGCCGTGCGCGAGGATGCCGCTGAACTGGCGCGACTGATCGCGGACGACTTTGTCGAATTCGGCGCCAGCGGCGGCATCTGGAATAAATCCGATGTACTGGAAGCATTACCGCAGCAAGTGTTCGCACAATGTACCGTCAGTCAGTTCACGCTCAAGCAATTGTCGGAAGATTCGGCTCTGGTGACGTATCACTGCCATACCGTAGCTGGCGGCCAGCGGGTGCCGGCGGACAGTCTGCGCAGTTCGGTATGGCGGCGGCAGGGTGAGCAGTGGCAGTTGGTTTTTCATCAGGGCACCTTTTGTGCCCGGCCGTGAATCGTGGTGACCCGTCGATAGCTTTCGCGAGCAAGCCCGCTCCCACACTGGATCTTCAGTGAACACAGGATTTGTGGATGACAGCGATCCCCTGTGGGAGCGGGCTTGCTCGCGAAGGGGCCGTGACATTCAGCGCAAAAATCAGCCGGCCCGCGCTCTGCTAGAATCCGCCCCATCAACTGCCAGAGACTCTCCCATGAGCGAGCCGATTCGCCTGACCCAATACAGCCACGGTGCCGGTTGTGGCTGCAAGATTTCCCCGCAGGTGCTGGAAGTGATTCTGGCCGGCAGCGGTGCGCAGAACCTTGACCCGAAACTGTGGGTCGGCAATGCCTCGCGTGATGATGCGGCGGTGTACGAGATCGACGCCGAGCGCGGTGTGGTGTCGACCACCGACTTCTTCATGCCGATTGTCGACGATCCGTTCGACTTCGGCCGTATCGCCGCGACCAACGCGATCAGCGACATCTATGCGATGGGCGGCGATCCGTTGATGGCGATTGCGATCCTCGGCTGGCCGGTGAATGTGCTGGCGCCGGAAGTGGCGCGGGAAGTGATTCGCGGCGGGCGCGCGGTGTGTGACGCCGCCGGCATTCCGCTAGCCGGTGGGCATTCGATCGATGCGCCGGAGCCGATTTTCGGCCTGGCCGTGACCGGTCTGGTGGAAAAGCGCCACATGAAGCGCAACGACACCGCCACCGCCGGTTGCCTGCTGTACCTGACCAAGCCGTTGGGCATCGGCATCCTCACCACCGCCGAGAAGAAAGGCAAATTGCGTTCCAGCGACATTGGCGTGGCCCGTGACTGGATGTGCACCCTGAACAAACCCGGCAGCCGTTTTGGCAAACTGGCCGGCGTCACCGCGATGACCGACGTTACCGGTTTCGGCCTGCTCGGGCATCTGGTGGAAATGGCCGACGGCAGCCACCTGACCGCACGTATCGGCTACAACCACGTGCCGCGTCTGGACAGCGTCGAGTACTACCTCGAACAGGGCTGTGTGCCCGGTGGCACCTTGCGTAACTTTGACAGCTATTCGAGCAAGCTCGGCCGTCTGCAGGAGTTGCACAAGCGCGTGCTGTGCGACCCGCAGACCAGCGGCGGTCTGTTGATTGCAGTTACACCGGAAGGCAACGCCGAATTCCTCGCCGTGGCTGCCGAACTGGGCCTGAACCTGGCGCCGATCGGCGAGCTGGTCGAGCGACAGACCCACGCAGTCGAGGTGAACTGATGTCACGCGACTGCACCGATTACCGCGATATTTTCCTCAACGACCGGCCGATGATGGATGCCCGTGCGCCGATCGAGTTTGCCCACGGCGCGTTTCCGGGCGTGGTCAACCTGCCGCTGATGAACGACCGCGAGCGCGAGCAGGTGGGCACCTGCTACAAGCAGCATGGGCAACAAGCCGCCATCGCCCTGGGTGAGCGGCTGGTGTCTGCCGAAGTGCGGGAGCAGCGCATTCAAGGCTGGGTCGAGTTTGCCCGGGCACACCCCGACGGCTATCTGTATTGCTTTCGCGGCGGCTTGCGTTCGCAGATCGTCCAGCAATGGATCAAGGAGCAGGGCGGCATCGATTACCCGCGTGTCGGCGGTGGCTATAAGGCGATGCGTACGTTCCTGCTGGAGACGATCGATCAGGCCGTGGCCGAGTGCGATATGGTGCTGCTGGGCGGCATGACCGGCACCGGCAAGACCGAACTGTTGGTGCAGTTGAGTAATGGTCTGGATCTGGAAGGCCACGCCAATCATCGGGGTTCGAGTTTCGGCAAGCGCGCCACCGGCCAACCGACCAACATCGATTTTGAAAACCGTCTGGCCGTTGATGTGCTGAAAAAACGCGCCGGCGGGATCCAGCAGTTTGTGCTGGAAGACGAGAGCCGGGTAGTCGGCAGTTGTGCCTTGCCATTGCCGCTGTACCGAGGCATGCAAGTGGCGCCGATGGTCTGGCTCGAAGACAGCCTGGAGCAGCGGGTCGAGCGGATTCTGCAGGATTACGTGATCAACCTGCACGCCGAGTTTGTCGCGGTGCATGGCGAGCAGGGCTTTGCGCTGTATGCCGAGCGATTGATTGCGAGTTTGAACAATATCCAGCGCCGGCTGGGCGGCGAACGCCATCAGCGGATGTTCCTGCAGATGGAAGAGGCCTTGGCCGAGCAGGCGCGCAGCGGTTCGGTCGAGCAGTTCCGTGACTGGATCAGCGTGTTGCTGCGCGAGTATTACGACCCGATGTATGCGTTTCAGCGTGAGAAGAAGGGCGGGCGGATCGAGTTTGCCGGGGAGCGCGGGGCGGTGCTGGAGTATCTGCGTGAGCGGCTGAATCAGCGGGTTTGAGGGTGCTCTTGCGGGCCTCTTCGCGAGCAAGCCCGCTCCCACATTGGGTCTCCACTGGGCAGAAATTTCTGCCTGGCGCAGATCCCCTGTGGGAGCGGGCTTGCTCGCGAAGAGGCCGGTACAGGCAGCGCAAAACTCAAGTCGGACAGGTCGCCTTGCCGTTATCCAGCCCCTGCTTGTAGCTGTGGCTCTGCAAACTGGCCTTGCCGTTGTGCCAGGTCAGGGTCAGCACGTACAGCGAATCGAAATCGCCCGACGCCCAGTCGTCGGTGATGGTCTGCTTTTCGCCGACGGCCTTGCCGGCAACCTTGTTGATCAGTTCCGGCAAATAGCCGTGCGACCATGCGGTGTAGATCGTCGCGTTGTGGTACTTGTCCTCGGTCAGCTCGCGCGCCAGGTCACTGGTGTCGTTGGCGGAGAACTCGATGTTCACCGGCAGGCCGAGCTTGATCGCAGCGGGGCTGATGGTCATCAACGGACGGATGTAGCTGTAGGAATTGTCCAGTTCGCCTTCCTCGACATTGCGCGTCGGGTTGGCGGCGAACACGTAATCGGCCTTGCCGAATTTTTCCGGCAGCAGGGTCGACAGCTCGATCGCCCGGTTCAGGCCCTGACAGTTGAGCTGGCCGAGACCGCCCTCGGGTTTTTCCGCGTGGCGCAGGAAGATCAGCGTCTGCGTACCGTCCACCGGTTGCGCGCGAATCTGGCTCGATTCGAGCGACAAGGTCAGCGCACTGACTGCCAGCAGGGAGGGCAGGGCCACATAGGCGCGATGTTTGAAGCGTTTGGCGAAACTCATGAGGTTCGTCATTGAATATAGGATTCTTCAGCAAATTCGGTTGGGGCTGACCAACCCTTACACCGCGGGCTCCCAGCACCGGGTGTTGTCCATGTCGTGTCGTACTTCCCTTGCAAAGACATAGCTCAGAGTCCACTGAGGCCGCTTGGTTCGATCCTGGCTTCTGCACACTAGCTGCAGAATGTTACGGTTCCTGGATTATGATCAGCGCTTTCCATGTGACTGGATGTTTCCCATGACCGATCTGTCCGCGTTCCCCATCACCCAGAAATGGCCGGCGCAGTACCCCGACTGGATTCAACTCTATTCCCTGCCGACCCCCAACGGCGTCAAGGTCTCGATCATGCTCGAAGAGATCGGCCTGCCCTACGAGCCGCACCGCGTGGGTTTCGACACGCAAGACCAGATGTCCCCGGAATTTCTGTCGCTGAACCCCAACAACAAGATTCCGGCGATCCTCGACCCCCACGGCCCGCAAGACCAGCCGCTGCCGCTGTTCGAATCCGGCGCAATCCTGATCTATCTCGCCGACAAGAGCGGCCAGTTGCTCGCCCAGGAAGGTGCGCTGCGTTACGAGACGATTCAGTGGCTGATGTTCCAGATGGGCGGTATCGGCCCGATGTTCGGCCAGCTCGGCTTCTTCAACAAATTCGCCGGCAAGGACTACGAGGACAAGCGTCCGCGTGATCGCTATGTCGAGGAGAGCAGACGCCTGCTCAGCGTGCTCGACAAACGTCTGGAAGGTCGCGACTGGATCATGGGCGAGCGCTACACCATCGCCGACATCGCCACGTTTCCGTGGGTGCGTAACCTGATCGGGTTCTATGAGGCGGGGGATCTAGTGGGCATCAGCAACTTCCCGAACGTGACCCGGGTGCTGGAGCGCTTTCTGGCTCGCCCGGCTGTGGTGCG
Source organism: Pseudomonas sp. MWU347 (assembly GCF_017947305.1). NCBI lineage: Bacteria > Pseudomonadati > Pseudomonadota > Gammaproteobacteria > Pseudomonadales > Pseudomonadaceae > Pseudomonas > Pseudomonas sp. MWU347. The sequence continues at coordinate 317,480 of NZ_JAFGZB010000005.1, read as the reverse complement.
CGGGTTGACCATTCCTTCCTGAGGCCACACATAACCCTGTGGGAGCGGGCTTGCTCGCGAAGGCGTCGTGTCAGTCAACACGTTTTTTCTGATACACCTCCTTCGCGAGCAAGCCCGCTCCCACAGGAATAGTGATGACGCCCGCAGATTATTGCGTCCTCGGTAACTCACTGTTGATTGATCCAGGTTTGTACCTGCGCCCACCGAAGGCATAAGCTTCGCCCCCTACGACTTTCGTCTCATCTTCCGATTTCAGGAAAGCCCCATGTCCAGCCAGTTCCCCGAAGCACGTCCCCGCCGTCTGCGCCGCAATGCGAGCCTGCGCAGTCTGTTCCAGGAAACCGAGTTCAGCCTGAATGATCTGGTGCTGCCGATTTTCGTCGAAGAAGAGATCGACGACTTCGTGCCGATCAAGAGCATGCCCGGGGTGATGCGCATTCCCGAGCGCAAGCTGGCCAGCGAAATCGAGCGCTATGCCCGTGCCGGCATCAAGTCGGTGATGACCTTTGGCGTGTCCCATCATCTGGACGCCAACGGCAGCGACACCTGGCGCGAAAACGGCCTGGTTTCGCGCATGTCGCGGATTGCCAAGGACGCGGTGCCGGAAATGATCGTGATGTCCGACACCTGCTTCTGCGAATACACCGATCACGGCCACTGCGGCGTGATGCACAACCACGAAGTCGACAACGACCAGACCCTGATCAACCTTGGCAAACAGGCGGTGGCCGCGGCGCGTTCCGGCGCTGACGTGATTGCCCCGTCGGCGGCGATGGACGGTCAGGTGCGGGCGATTCGCCGCGCGCTGGATGACGCAGGTTTCACCCAGATTCCGATCATGGCCTACTCGACCAAATTCGCCTCGGCGCTGTACGGCCCGTTCCGCGAGGCCGGCGGCAGCGCGCTGAAGGGTGATCGCAAAAGTTATCAGATGAACCCGATGAACCGCCGCGAAGCCCTGCGCGAATCGCTGCTCGACGAGCAGGAAGGCGCTGATGCGCTGATGGTCAAACCGGCCGGTGCGTATCTCGACATCATCCGCGACATTCGTGAAGCCTCGAACCTGCCGCTGTCGGCGTATCAGGTCAGCGGCGAATACGCGATGATCAAGTTCGGCGCGCAGGCCGGTGCAATCGACGAGGATCGCGTGGTGCGCGAAAGCCTGGGCGCGATCAAGCGCGCGGGGGCGGACCTGATCTTCACCTACTTTGCGATGGATCTGGCGCTGGCCGGGATCTGACGAATACCGCACAACCCCCTGTGGGAGCGGGCTTGCTCGCGAATGCGGTGTATTAGCAACGAATAGGTTGACTGACACGACGCCTTCGCGAGCAAGCCCGCTCCCACATTGGGACTGTGTAGGGTCAGGGGCAGTGGAAGTAGGGGCGGATGCCGTGATCCCTGAAATACCGCTCGATTACCTTCGGATCCGCACTGTTATCGGCAATCGCGACATAGGTATCCGGGCGCAGCAGATAAAACCCGTTACGCCCCAACCCCGCCGTGTCAAACGCCGGCCGCCAGTCGAACACGTGCAGCGGCAGATGGTGTTCATTGCACCAGGCAATCATTTCGTCGCTGGTGTCGCCGTATACGTGCACCTGCCAGCAAGGCTGGCGCAGCGGTTCATAGTTATCCCCCTCACCATCATGCGCCCACGGCAAGCGGTCGCCGCCGTGGACGTGGCCGGCCGTGCCCTGGCTCAGCGGCATGCCGCGGTAGTTGAGGGTGACCTGTGAGACGGTGCGAAAAAGGAATTCGCGGCTGGCCTCGAACGTGGCCATTTTCGGGATCAGAAACGGGGCCAGGCGCGTACGCAGCAGATCGGCGATGCGCCCTTCGGCGGTGACGAAACTGAACACCTTGTCGGTGGTCGACACCAGCCGCCGGGCGAAGGCGATGCGCTCGGTTTCGTAAGTGTCGAGCAGCTTCGCCGTGGCACTGCCGTTGAGCACGGCGGCGAGTTTCCAGGCCAGGTTGATCGCATCGCCAATGCCGGTGTTCATGCCCTGGCCGCCGGCAGGGCTGTGCACATGCGCGGCGTCGCCGAGGAGAAACGCCCGACCGCTGCGAAAGTGCTCGGCCACGCGGTGATGCACGCGGTAGGTGGAGAACCAGTTGACCTCGTCGATGTGAACTTTCAGGTGCTCGATGGCGCGGCTGCTGACGTCGGCAAATTGCAGGGTTTCGGCGCGGTCGGCACGTTCGTCACGCACGGTGCCGATCAGTCGGGCACGGCCTTCACCGGCCAGCGGGAACACCGCGAGAAAATCCGCTTCGTCCAGATCCAGGTGCAGCTCGCCATTCAGCGCCGGGCCGCTGGCCTGCACATCCGCCACGTAGAAAATCTGCTGATAGGTGCCGCCCGGGAACCCGGTGTCGAGGGTTTTTCGCACCACCGAGCGCGCGCCGTCGCAGCCTGCCAGAAAGCACGCCTGACAGATTTCCTGCTGCCCGTCCGGTAAGCGCAGATGCGCGCTGAGGCCGTCGCCGGTTTCTTCGAAACTCTCCAGTTCGGTGTTGCGCTCAACCACTACGTCGTAGTCTTCGAGGCGTTCGAGCAGGAGCCGTTCGTGCTGATCCTGGGGAAAGATTTCGATGAACGAGTAGGGCGTCAGGCCTTCGCCGATGCGCTGCAACGGCAACTGCGCGACCGGTTTGCCCTTGACCCAGAAATTCGCCGCCGCGACCTTGTGGCCGTTGCGCACCACGGTGTCGGCCAAGTCCAGCTGGCGATACAACTCCAGCGTGCGCGCCTGCACCGCCAGTGCTCGTGAGGTGGTGCCGGGCGCGGAGGTCTTGTCGATGATACGCACGCGCACGCCCAGTTTGCTCAGCCACAGGGCCAGCACCAGACCGGTCGGGCCGGCACCGATGATCAGTACGTCGCTGCGGTTCATGGGCCTGTCCTCCGTTGGCTGTGCAGCAAGTATGGATCAGATGGAAAGGGTAGCCAGTTGATCGGTCAGACGGAAAAAGGCCCCGCAGCGGTGGGGCTGTGGGGCCTTTTTTCGGGTGTTTGGCAGGAGATTTGGTGACAGTGAAATTTGCCCCCTCACCCCAGCCCTCTCCCCCAAAGGGGGCGAGGGGGAAAGGGAGCCGATTTGGGTGCCTTTCAAAACCTTAGTTCGACTCGGTGGCACACGTCGGCGTGACTCGAAAGAACACCGCGGTCAGTCCCCTCTCCCTACGGGAGAGGGCTAGGGTGAGGGGCTTTTGAGGGTGAGGGCTTCTCAGCTTTAAAAATCGATAGTGCCCGACAACTTCGCCACCCGCGGCTCACCCTGGGTCAGATAACCGCCTTGAGCCGACTCCCAGTATTTCTTGTTGGCCAGGTTTTCCACGCCCAGACGCAGGGTCACGTCTTTCTGCGAGACCTTGAACGCATAACGCACACCGGCGTCGAAGCGATTCCAGGTCGGCAGGCTGAGGTTGTTGGCGGCGTCGGCATATTGGCCACCGGTGCGCAGCATCCGCGCATTCAGCGCCACGCCTTGCAGGCCCGGTACATCCCAATCGGCGCCGGCGTTGAACTGGAAGCTCGGCACGCCGATGGCACGGTTGCCGTCGTTGGCGCCGTTCTGGGTGTTGCGCAGTTCGGTGTCCATCAGCGTTAGGCCGCTGATCAGGCGCAGGCCGTTGATCGGCTCGCCGAACACGTTCATCTCTACGCCTTTGTTGATCTGCTCGCCTTCACGCACGTAGGTGCAGGTGGTGGCGCTGTTGATTTCGCAGTAACCGTCGCTCGGCTGCTCGATGCGATACACGCCCAAGCTCGCGCCGTAGGTGCCCATGTCGACCTTGACCCCGGCCTCGGTCTGCTTGGAGCGGGCCGGTGCGTAGACTTCGTTGCCGTTGGTCACGCGCAAGCCGCCGGTGCTGGTTGGCGAGGTCGGCCCCTGGGCCAGGCCTTCGATGTGGTTGGCGTAGAACGACACGTGTTCCCACGGCTTGAACACGATGCCGTAGACCGGCGTGGTGATCGATTCGTCGTAGCTCGACTTGCGGCTGCCGCTGCCGTAACTGGCGTAGTTGTAGCCTTGCACCACCAGTTGCTGACGACGCAGGCCGGCGGTGAGCAGCAGGCGATCATCGAAGAAACCCAGGGTGTCGGAAAGCGCGAGGCTGCGGTTGAATGTCTTGCCGACGATGCCCGGGTCATTGAGATCGCCGCCGGAAAAATTGCCGACCGGCGACGGCGTTTCCACCGGGTGGTAGATGTTGTTGGCGTACTTGGTCAGGTCGAAATCATAGGCACTGCGCTGTTCGGCCCACAGACCGCTGAGGCCGAAATTGAGCTTGTGGCTGACGGCGCCGGTGTTGAACTTGCCGTTCAGGCCGGCCATCAGGCTGGTGTTGTCCTCATCGTGGGGGATGAACGAGCCGGTGGTGTAGGAGGCGCCGTTGTTGCCCACCAGCGTGGTCGAATTGTAACGCCCGACTTCGCGGGTGTGCTTGGCGCCGCCGGCGACGTACGCGGTCCAGTTGTCGTTCAGGTCGTATTCGGCGCGGAGCATGCCGAAGGTGTCTTCGATGTCGGTGTAACCCCACTTCGGCGCGTAATTGGTGTCTGCCGACGGCGCGTCCGGAATGTGCGTGGCGGTGCCGAGGTTGACCGAGTTGCGGCCACCGTTGACGCGTTCCTTCTGATAGGCGAAGTCGCCGGAAATACGCAGCGCGTCACCGCGATAATCGAGGCCGATGCTGAACAGTTTCGAGCGCTGGTTTTCGTGATCGATGCCGGTGTCGCCTTCGCGCTGGGACAGGTTGATCCGCGCGCCGAAGCGGTTGTCTTCGCCGAAACGCTGGCCGATATCGAAGTGCTGACCGATGCGACCTTCGCTGTTGATATCGGTGGTGTAGCGGCGCAGCGGCTCGTCGCCGGCACGCTTGGGCTGCAGGTTGACGCCGCCACCGATGCCGGAGCCGGTCGGGGTCACGCCGTTGATGAAAGCGTTGGGACCTTTGAACACTTCCACGCGCTCCAGGGCGTCAGTGGAAATGATCTGCCGCGGCAGCACGCCGTACAGGCCGTTATAGGAAATGTCGTCGCCGTTGAGCGGCAAGCCGCGGATCATGAACACCTGCGCCTGGTTGGAGAAGCCCGAGGCCTGACGCACCGACGAATCATTGAGCAACACGTCGGCAACGTTTTCCGCTTGCTGGTCCTGAATCAGCTGTTCGGTGTACGACGCGGCGCTGAACGGCACGTCCATCATGTCCTGATTGCCGAGCACGCCGAGCTGACCACCACGGGCGACCTGACCACCGGCATAGACCGGGGGCAGGGCGTTGGGCGTCGGTGCCTGGGCGTTGATGTTGACGTTGTCGAGCACCAGCTCCTTGCCGTTTTCGTCGGCAGCGTGAGCGGTGACAGTCAGGGAGCACAGCAGGGCAAGAAGCGTCGGGCGAAACGGGACGGCGAGTCGAGCTGGAGCGGGCATGTCGATACCTGGAGGCGTACGGCCGGTGAGAAAATTGGAACGGCGCGGGGAACTCCTTGCGCAAATACGACTCCAGGCGCAAATGATAGGAGTTCGCAGTAACGTTTTGCAATCAGTTTATCTTGCTGAATTTCCCGATCCGAATGGAAACCTGTAGTGAGGGGATTTATCCCCGATGGCGCGCGGAGCGGGCCGCTTTGACATTCGAGGGCTGCTGCGCAGTCTATCGGGGATAAATCCCCTCACCACAAAGGTCACAGTCCTAGCCTGCGTCACACTTTTGATCGTATGGTGAACCCGTCTCAATGCACGCCAAGGAGCGCCATGCACACCCCTCGATTACTCGTTACCCTCGCCGCGCTGCTGGTGCTCGCCGGTTGCGCCGGCCAGCGCAGTCAGGAGCCTGTTCCGCGCGCACCCGCCGAAGTGAAAGCCGAAATAGTGCGGCTGATGCCGGCCAAAGTGCCCGACCGTCAAGGCTGGGCCACCGACATCTACGCCGCGTTCGCCGCGCAGAACATCAGCCCAACCACGCAGAATCTATGTTCGGTGCTGGCCGTGGCCGAGCAGGAATCCACCTTCCAGGCCGACCCCACGGTGCCGGGCCTGGGCAAGATCGCCCGCGACGAAATCGACCGTCGTGCCGCCAAAGTGCATATTCCCAGTCTGTTGGTCAGTGGCGCTCTGCAAGTGCGCTCCACCAACGGCAAGACCTACAGCGAACGCCTGAACGCGGCACGCAGTGAAAAAGAACTCAGCGCCATTTTTGACGACTTCATCGGCAGAGTGCCGATGGGCCGCACCTTGTTCGACGGCTTCAACCCGGTACACACCGCCGGACCGATGCAGGTCAGCATCGAATTCGCCGAGCAGCACGCCAAGGAGTATCCGTACCCGGTAGACGGCACGATCCGCCACGAAGTGTTCACCCGCCGTGGCGGCATGTACTTCGGCATCGCCCATTTACTTGGCTACCCGGTGAGTTACCGCGAGCCGCTGTACCGCTTCGCCGACTTCAATGCCGGCTGGTACGCCAGCCGCAATGCCGCGTTCCAGAACGCCGTCAGCCGAGCTTCGGGCATCCCGCTGGCGCTGGATGGCGACTTGATTCGCTACGACTCGATCATGCCTGGCACCACCGAACTGGCGGTGCGCACCCTCGGCAAGTCGCTGGGCATGCGCAACCCGACCATTCGCGATCAACTGGAGAAGGGTAAGACCCTGGAATTCGAAGAAACCAAACTCTACCAGCGCGTGTTCGAACTGGCCGAGAAGGCTGAAGGCAAGACCTTGCCACGCGCGGTGTTGCCGGGGATCGTTTTGCAGAGCCCGAAAATCACCCGCAAGCTGACCACGGCGTGGTTCGCCAAACGCGTGGATGAGCGCTACAAGCGCTGCATGGCCAAGGCCGGTTGACGCCGGTTCAAAGCACTTTGACGGCTCGGCCAATGGCCTGAATCGGCCCGGTCGGTTTACCGATCGGCGAGCCATTGGCGCCTTCCAGCGTCAGCTCGAACAGCTGATTCGGTTGCAGCGGCGGCAATTTATCCAGCGGCACCGAGAGCGTCTGCCCCGGTTTGACCAGCCCCAGCGACACCGGCCCTTGCCAGCCGTCAGCCTTGGTCCAGAACTCCAGCGCCTTGTCCGCCGGCACTTCGACCACGCCCAGCGGGATCAACTGGATTTCACGCGGATTGCTGGCCTGAATCACCCAGCCTGGCGCCTTGTCCTGCGGCGCGACCAGCACCACCAGATAGTTCGGCTTCGGCGGGGTCTGGGTCAGCAGGATCGAGCCCAAAACCAATGTGGCGGCCAAGCCGGCCGCACTCAAGCCGCGCCACAGCGGCAGCAGATTCCACCACGAGGTTGACGGCGCAGCCGGCGCTTTTTGCGCGAACCGCTCGACACTGCGCTCGATGCGCGGCCACAAGTGCGGCGAAGGCTGCTGCGTGCCGGCAAATTCGGTCAGGTCGAGCAAGCGTCGCTCCCAGGCATCCACCGCCGCTTGCAGCTCGGGCTCGTGGGGCAAGCGCCGTTGCAGTGCTTCGCGCTCCGGCGCCGACAGGGTGCCGAGCACGTACTCGCTGGCCAGTTCATCACGTTCCTGCGCCGATTCAGTGGTCATCCCATGCACTCCCGCAAAGCGTTGAGGCTGCGTTTGATCCAGGCTTTGACCGTGCCCAGCGGCGTGCCCAGGCGCGCGGAAATCTGTGCATGACTGTAGCCGTCGACATAGGCGTGGAGAATGCAGCTTCGCCGCTGCGGGTCGAGTTGTTCCAGACAACGATGGATCCGCGCCGAATGGCCCTGCACATCGAAGGCGTCCTCGTCAGGCTCGGCATCGTGTTCTTCGTTGAACGGCGCCTCCCGGCTTTGATCACGCAGCTGGTTCAACGCCAGATGCCGGGTCACGCTGAACATCCAGCCGCGCGCTGAACCGCGCGCCGGATCAAATTGCGCCGCACCGTTCCAGATCTTGATAAACGCCTCATGCACGATGTCTTCGGCCAGCGCCGCGTCACGTATCAGTCGTTTTGCAACGCCGAGCAGGCGCGGGCCTTCCTGCACGTACAAATCGCGCAGGGCCGACTGCTCGCCGCGGGCACAGGCAGCGAGATGGGCTTCGTAATCAAACAGCGGTTCAGGCAAAGACATGGGGTGCAATCTAGCTCACATTCTTCAAACATCCAGACAACACAGTCTTCTACTGTGGGAGCGAGCCTTTGTGGTGAGGGGATTCATCCCCGACCGGCTGCACAGCAGCCGTAACCGTTGGTTGCGGTGAATGCCTGACTCCGCAGTTGCCGGATTTTGGGGCGCTTCGCGCCCCATCGGGGATGAATCCCCTCGCCACAAGTTCGCTCCCATAGGGACATCAAGGAACTAGTTCGCCGCCCAGAAAATGTAGTCGGCCTGATACTTCACCACTTCCTGCTTGCCCTTGTTCGCCGCTGTGCATTCACTGCCCGGCGCCACGCCGCCCTTGAGCGCGACACGCTGGATATAACTCACGCCGCTCATCGCGCCCTTGCCTTCAGCCGGGTTGGCCTTGACCAGTTGATAGGGCAGGTTGCCCGGGCTCGACGGAGCGACGGCCAATTGCGTGCCGGTGACTTTCGAACCGTCCTTGGCCTGCCAGGTGGCGGGCGGGCCGAAGTAGGTGCCGACCTGCTTGCCGCTGCGATCATTGAGCACCGCTTTCGGGCCGACGAAGGTCCATTCGGTCTGCCCGGCGGCATTGGGCTTGTCGCGGCATTCGTAAGTGATCTCGCCGACCCCGGTGGTTTCCATCGCGATCTTGTGGCCTTCCGGGACTTTGATCGCATCGGGGTAGCTGCTTTGGGCGAAGGTTGTCGAGGACAGGGCGAGCAAACCGGTGAGGCCAATCAGTTGAGTGATGTTCATCAGTGTTATCTCCGAAAGGGGTAGACCGCTGACAGCCGAAGAGGGCTGTTACAGGGACTACCCGTGGCGGAGGCGTTTGGATGCAGTGCCCGACAAATATTTTCCACCTCCACCGATCTCCCCTGTGGGAGCGGGCTTGCTCGCGAAGGCGTCCTGTCAGTCGATATTCATGTCACAGGCATATCGCATTCGCGAGCAAGCCCGCTCCCACAGGGATTTGCGTCGGGCTTGAGGCCGGAGGCTTTCAGCAGTTCCTGGGTATAGGGATGCTGCGGTGCGGCAAAAATCTCCCGCGACGAACCCTGTTCCACCACCTTGCCATCCTTGATCACCAGCAAGTCATGGGCCAGCGCATGCACCACCGCCAGGTCATGGCTGATGAACAGATAGGTCAGCCCATGCTTGATCTGCAGTTGCCGCAACAGCTCCACCACTTGTTTCTGCACCGTGCGATCCAGCGCCGAGGTTGGTTCGTCGAGCAGGATCAGCGCCGGCTCCAGCACCAGCGCGCGGGCAATGGAGATGCGCTGACGCTGGCCGCCGGAAAACTCGTGGGGGTAGCGGTGACGGCTCTTGGGGTCAAGGCCGACTTCTTCGAGTACGCGAATCACTGCTGCTTCGCGCTCGGCCTCGGTGCCGATGCCGTGGGTCAGCAAGCCTTCGGCAATGATCTGCTGCACCGACATCCTTGGACTCAGGCTGCCGAACGGATCCTGGAACACCACCTGAATCTGTCGCCGCAAGGGGCGCATCAAGCGTTGATTGAGCAGGCTCAGCTGCTTGTTGCCGAAGCGGATATCGCCCTCGGATTCCACCAGCCGCAGGATCGCCTGACCCAGCGTCGATTTGCCCGAACCGGATTCGCCGACAATCCCCAGGGTCTTGCCGCGTTGCAGGCGGAAACTGACTCCGTCCACCGCTTTGATGTACGCCTGCGAACGACTGAACAAGCCCTTGGGCAGTGGAAACCAGACCTTCAGATCATCGACTTCCAGCAGGTTGTGCTGGTACGGACTCGGCACCGGCGCACCGCTCGGTTCAGCCTCGATCAGCAAGCGGCTGTAAGGGTGCTGCGGCGCGCGAAACAGCGTCTCGCAGTCAGCCTGTTCGACGACTTCACCGTGACGCATCACGCACACCCGTTGCGCGATGCGCCGCACCAGATTCAGATCGTGACTGATCAGCAGCATCGACATGCCGAGCCGCTGCTGCAACTCGATCAGCAGCTCGAGAATCTTCTGCTGCACGGTGACGTCCAGCGCCGTGGTCGGCTCATCGGCGATCAGCAGTTCCGGCTCATTGGCCAGCGCCATTGCAATCATCACCCGTTGCCGTTGACCGCCGGAGAGCTGATGCGGATAGGCTTTCAAACGCTGCAACGGCTGGCGAATGCCCACCAGTTCCAGCAGCTCCAACGTGCGCTCACGGGCGGCGCGGCCCTTGAGGCCCTTGTGAATCTCCAGCACTTCACTGACCTGTCGCTCCACGGTGTGCAGTGGATTGAGCGAGGTCATCGGCTCCTGGAAAATCATCGCAATCCGGTTGCCGCGCAAACCGCGCATCTGCGGCTCGCTGGCGTGCAGCAAGTTCACCCCGTTGTAAGCAATCGAACCGCTGCTGCTGACGGTTTTGCCCGGCAGCAGACGCAAAATCGAATGCGCCGTGACCGACTTGCCCGAGCCGGACTCACCGACCAGCGCCAGGCATTCGCCACGCCGAATATCGAGGTCCAGACCGTGCACCACTTCCTGCCCGGCGAAGGCGACACGCAGGTCGCGGATTTCAATCAGGTTGTCGCTCATGTCAGCTCCTCGGATCAAGATCGTGGATCAAACGCATCACGGCAAGCCTCACCGATGAACACCAGCAACGACAGAATCAGCGCCAAGGCAAAAAATGCCGTCAGCCCCAGCCACGGCGCTTGCAGATTGCGCTTGGCCTGGCCGATCAATTCGCCCAGCGAGGCGGTGCCGGCGGGCATGCCGAAACCGAGGAAATCCAGCGCGGTGAGGGTGGCGATGGCGCCGGTCAGAATGAACGGCAGGTAGGTCAGGGTGGAGGTCATCGCATTGGGCAGGATGTGCCGCAGCATCAGTTCACTGTCGGTCAGCCCCAGCGCCCGCGCGGCTTTGACGTATTCCAGATTGCGTCCACGCAGGAACTCGGCGCGCACCACGTCCACCAATGCCAGCCAGGAAAACAGCGCCATGATCCCCAGCAACCACCAGAAACTCGGCGAGACAAACCCGGACAAGATGATCAGCAGATACAGCACCGGCAGCCCCGACCAGATCTCCAGCACCCGTTGCCCAAGCAAATCCACCCAACCGCCGTAATAACCCTGTAACGCCCCGGCAACGATGCCGACCAACGCACTGATGCCGGTGAGGATCAGCGCAAACAGAATCGAAATTCGTGTGCCGAAAATCACCCGTGCCAATACGTCCCGCGCCTGATCGTCGGTGCCCAGCCAATTGCTCGAAGAGGGTGGGCTGGGTGCCGGTTCAGTCAGGTCGTAATTGACCGTGTCGTAGCTGAACGGGATCGGCGGAAACAGCATCCAGCCGCCCTGATCCTCGATCAGCCCGTGCACGTAAGCGCTGGCGTAATCCGGCTGGAACGGCAGTTCGCCGCCGAAATCGGTTTCCAGGTATTCGCTGAGGATCGGGAAGTAGTAGGCGCCGTGGTAGCGGATCACCAACGGTTTGTCGTTGGCAATCAGTTCGCCGCCGAGGCAGATCAGGCACAGCCCGAGGAACAGCCACAACGACCAGCGCCCACGGCGATTGGCCTTGAACTGCGCGACCCGGCGCTGACCCAGAGGAGAAAGTGTGAACATCAGGCAGTCCTCGCCGAGAAGTCGATGCGCGGGTCGAGCAGGGTGTAGCAGAGGTCACCGATCAGCTTGATCAACAGGCCGAACAGGGTGAACAGGAACAACGCGCCGAACACCACCGGGTAGTCACGCGACACCGCCGCTTCGTAACTCATGCGCCCGAGGCCGTCGAGGTTGAAGATGGTTTCGATCAGCAAGGAACCGGCGAAAAACACCTCGATCAGCGCCGAGGGCACCCCGGCCACCACCAGCAGCATCGCGTTGCGAAACACGTGGCCGTAGAGCACGCGGCGTTCGGTCAGACCCTTGGCCCGCGCGGTGATCACGTACTGGCGGCTGATCTCGTTGAGGAAGCTGTTTTTGGTGAGGATGGTCAGGGTGGCGAAACCGCCGATCACCAGTGCTGTAACCGGCAACACCAGGTGCCAGAGGTAGTCGCCGACCTTGCCCAAGGTGCTGAGGCTGTCGAAGTTATCCGACACCAGCCCCTGCACCGGGAACCAGTTGACGTAGCTGCCGCCGGCGAACACCACGATCAGCAGCATCGCAAACAGAAACGCCGGCATCGCGTAGCCAATGATGATCGCGGTGCTGCTCCAGACATCGAACGCACTGCCGTTGCTGATCGCTTTGCGGATGCCCAGCGGGATTGAAATCAGGTAGGTGATCAGCGTTGCCCACAGGCCGAGCGACAGCGACACCGGCAGTTTCTGCACGATCAGATCGGTGACCTTGGCGCCGCGAAAGAAACTGCTGCCCAGATCCAGCTGGGCGTAGTTTTTCAGCATCAGCCACAAGCGTTCGTGCATCGGCTTGTCGAAGCCGTAGTGGTGTTTGATTTCCTCGATCAGCGCCGGATCGAGGCCCCGGCTGCTGCGCCCGGCACCGCCAACCGCGGCGACTTCGCCACCACCGCCCATGCCGTGCCCGCTGAAACCTTGCAGGCGGGCAATGGCTTGCTCCACCGGGCCGCCCGGTGCGGCCTGCACAATCACGAAGTTGACCACCAGAATGCACAGCAGCGTGGGGATGATCAGCAGCAAACGTCGACTCAGATAACGCAGCATGTCACTGGCCCCCCGCGAGCTGGCTGTGCATCTGTTGCGTGGTCAACGGCTTGGCCGAGACCTCCCACCAAGTGTTGAGGCCTTCGTCGTACGCCGGTTGCACCGGCGGCATGCCGAAGCGGTTCTGATACACCGTCGGCGTGCCCTTGGAGTAGTAGTTGGGAATCATGTAGTAACCCCATTGCAGCACCCGGTCGAGGGCGCGGGCGTAATGCACCATGGCGTCGCGGGTGTCAGCCTCGACCAGCCCGTCGATCAGCTGATCGACCGCCGGGTTGGCCAGCACCATCGAGTTCGAACTGCCGACTTGCGTGGCACTTTGCGAGGCGTACAGGCTGTACAGCTCGCGTCCGGGGGAGACGATCGGATCGCCACTGCGCGGGAAACTGGTGACGATCATGTCGTAGTCGCGGGCGTTGAGCCGATTGACGTATTGCGCCGAGTCGATCCGGCGCAAATTGAGGGTGATGCCGATCTGCGCGAGGGTGCGTTTGAACGGCAGCAGCATGCGATCAAAACCGCCCTGACCGTCGAGGAAGGTGAACTCCAGAGGCTCACCGGCGGCGTTGACCAGTCGGCTGTGTTGCGGCGTCCAGCCGGCCTCGGCGAGCAGCTTCAGAGCTTGCAGCTGCTTGTCGCGGATGTAGCCGCTGCCGTCGGTTTTCGGCGCCTGATACACCGTGGTGAACACCTCGTCGGGAATCTGTCCGCGCAGCGGTTCGAGAATCTTCAATTCTTCGGCGTCGGGCAGGGCGGTGGCGGCCATTTCACTCTTGGGCCAGAAACTGTTCTGGCGCACGTAGAAGCCGCGCATCATCTGCTTGTTGGTCCATTCGAAATCCCACAGCAGGCTGATCGCCTGACGCACGCGGCGATCCTGGAAGATCGGGTTTTGCAGGTTGAACACGAAGCCTTGGGCGGCGGTGGGTTTTTCCGGAGCGAGGATCGCCTGCTGCAAGCGACCGTCACGCAGCGCCGGACTGTCGTAACCCACCACATAACCGGACGAGGAAAACTCGCGGTTGTAGTCGAAAGCCCCGGCCTGCAACAGTTGCCGGGCGACGTCGGTGTCACCGTAGAAATTCACCGTGAGCGTGTCGAAGTTGTACATCCCGCGACTGACCGGCAGGTCCTTGCCCCACCAGTCCGGGTCGCGCTGGAAACTGATGCTGCGTCCGGCATCGACTTTGCTCACGCGGTACGGGCCGCTGCCCAGCGGCGGTTCGAAGCCACCGCCGTTGGCGAAATCGCGAGTCTTCCACCAGTGTTCGGGCACCACGCGCAGCGTCGCCAGATCCAGCGCCAGGGTGCGGTTGAGGTTGTTCTTGAAAGTGAAACGCACCTGCCGTGGGCCTTCGATCAGCACGTCCTGCACGTCGGCGTATTGCTGGCGATAACTGAGGCTGCCCTTGGTCATCAGCAGGTTGAAGGTGTAGCGCACGTCCTCGGCGGTGATCGGCGTGCCATCGGCGAAGCGAGCCTTGGGGTTCAGAGTGAAGCGCACCCAGAGGCCATCGGGATCGCGTTCCATCTGTTGCGCGACCAGCCCGTAAACGGTGTACGGCTCGTCGAGCGAACGGAACGCCAGTGGCGCATACACCCAGTCGTTGACCTGCACCACAGAAATGCCCTGATCGGCATACGGGGTGATGTAGTTGTACTGGCCGATTTCCATCGACGCACGACTGAGTGAACCGCCCTTGGGCGCGTGCGGATCGACGAAATCGAAATGCTCGAAACCCGCCGGATACTTCGGCGCCTCGCCGTATACCGTCAGTGCGTAGCTGCCGGCGGCCAGTGCCGGCACGGCGGCGCAGAGCAAAGCGCCGCCGAGCAGCAGGCCTGCCATGTTGCGCATGAATTTCATGAAGTTTTTCCTCTAAGCCCGAAAACTCACTGGCAACGCTGAAAACTGTGGGAGTGCCCTGTGGTGAGGGGATTTATCCCCGACCGGCTGCGAAGCAGTCGCAAACCCATTGCATGCGGTGATTCTGGTCATCCGCAGTTCAGGTTTTGGGGGCGCTTCGCACCCCATCGGGGATGAATCCCCTCACCACAAAAGCTCAGTCACACAAAGGATGTGTCCAGCCCTGGGGTCAGAAGTGATACGTCATGCGCGCAAACAGCGTGCGGCCCAGCGGGTCGGTGTAGCGCGGGTCATAGCCGCTCTGGAAGTTGTAGGCCTGGTTGGTGAACGGCGGGTTGCGGTCGAACATGTTCTTCATCCCCGCATCCACGTCCAGCACCTTGTTGAAGGTGTAGCCGGCCGACAGGTCCCACACCGAATACGACGCCACGCGCGCATGGGTATCGCGGTCGTAGTCGTTGTAGCCGGTGGTGAAGCGGTTGGTCAGCGACGCACGAGCCGCGCCGAAGGTCCAGCTGCCGGTGAGGTTGTGTTTCCAGCGCGCGATCACCCCGTCCCCTTCGAAGTCGCCGACCTTGTCGGTGAACGGGCCTTTGATGGTGCTCTGGAAGTCATAACTGTCGACGTAGGTGCCTTGCAGCCCCAGGCCGAACTGGCCGTAAGGGGTGTTCGGGAAGCGGTAATCCAGCGACACATCGACACCGTTGGTTTCGACGATGCCGAGGTTGGCGTTGCCGGTGACGATGTAGTTGAGCGTGCCGTCGGCGTTGCGCACGAAGCGATCCGGGTAGCTGCCGGCCTGATCGAACACGGTGGATTCAGGGAACGGCTGGATCTGGTTGGAAATGTGAATCCACCAGAAATCCAGACCCACCGACAGGTTGCTGACCGGCTGATAGACGAAGCCCAGCGTCACGTTGCGCGCCTTCTCCGGGGCCAGATCTTCATTGCCGCCGATCTGATTGAGGAACTGCTGGCCGCAATCGCGCCCGCCGTTGCCGCCCGGTTGCACCACGCCACCGGTACACAGCACCGGGTCGTTGTAGTAGCCCTGGGTGTAGGTGATGCTGCGCGGCGAATACAGCTCGTAGAGCGATGGCGCACGGAAGCCTTCGCTGTACGCGCCACGCACTACCAGCTCCTTGAGCGGCTGATAACGGAACGAATATTTCGGGTTGGTGGTGCTGCCGAAGTCGCTGTATTTGTCGTGACGCACGGCGGCGGACAGTTCGAGGCTGTCGAGCACCGGCACGTTGATTTCGGCGTACGCGGCTTTCACGCTGCGGTCACCTTCCACGCTGCCGGCCGGGTCGATGCCAAGGCTCTGGATATCACCGGCAAACTGTTCGAAGTCCTGGTGGAATTTCTCTTTGCGGTACTCGCCACCCAGCGCCAGACCGGCGGGGCCGGCACCGAACCAGTCACCGATCTCGCGGCTGATCCGCCCGTCAAAACCGGCCACGCGGCCGACAGCCGTGGAGTAGGCGCCGTGATACATGGCCTGGTCGATGTACTGCTGACCGGCGGCGGATTGCGGGCCGAACGGGTTGAGCAGACCGCTGGCTAGACCGTTGATCATCGCCTGATCGCTGACATATCCGCTGGTGACGCTGGAGACGATTTTGTTCTGGTTGTACGAGGCGCCGACGTTGTAATCCCAGCCGCCGACCAGACCGTCGAAGCTCAGCAGAAAGCGCTGGCTGGTGTTCTGGTCTTTCGATTCACGCGGGCCGGCAGCGGTCTCGCGCCAGTTGACATCGACCGGTTGCGTCGGGTCGAGGGCGAAACCAGTCGGGCCGGGGGTGATGCCGTTGCCGGGGTAATAGGGCGACGAGGAATCCAGGCTCAAGCCGGTGAGCGGCGCCGGGCCGACCGCCGTGGCGTTGTTGTTGCGCGACCAGAAGTATTCGAGGTTGACGTTGTGGTCATCCGCCAGCTTGCCGGTGGTCTTGCCGAAGAACGACGTCTTTTCGGTTTGCGGAATCAGGTCGATGTATTCGCGGGTGCTGAAGCGGCACAGGCCATCGCGCGCCACCAGGTTCGGCCCGTTGCAATTGCTATTGGCCAACGGGTTGGTGGCGTTGCCGTTCTGGCTGTAGTTGCCGGGGAACGCGGTGCCGGAGGTCTGGTCCAGGCCACGGCCGGGCACATAGTCGCGGGCGAAGGAGCGGTCGTTGGCGTCGAGGTTCTGCTGCTTGTTGTAGTTGAACACGCCGAGGACGTTGAAGCGGTCTTGCTCCAGATCGCCGTAGCCCCAACTGGCGCTCATGTCTTTGGTGGCACCGCCGCCGCTGTGGGTCGGGGTTTCGCCACCGAGGGTGAGCTGGCCGTCGGTCATGGATTTCTTGGTGATGAAGTTGATCACGCCGCCGATGGCGTCGGTGCCGTACAGGGCTGATGCGCCGTCGCGCAGCACCTCCACGCGCTCGATCGCGGCAAACGGGATCATGTTTAGATCCACCGCGCCGCCGGCCGAGTTGGTGCCGGACAGGGCGTTGTTGGCCAGGCGTCGACCGTTGAGCAGCACCAGCGTCTTGTTCGCGCCGATGCCGCGCATGTCGGCAAACGAAGCGCCACCGGTGGCGGCGCCGACCGAGCCGGCGCTGTTGTTGATCGACTGGCTGCCGGTGATCCGCTGCACCAGTTCGGCGGTGGTGGTCACGCCCTGTTTGCGCAGCTCATCGGCCTTGAGAATGGTGATCGGCACGGCCGTTTCCGCATCGACCCGGCGAATCGCCGAACCCGTCACTTCCACCCGTTGCAGTTGCGTGGTCGGCGCCACCACCGCTGCCGCAGCGGGCACGGTGGCGTTGTCACCCTCGGCGGCTTGCACAGTCCCGGCGCCCATCCCCATGGCCACCAGATACAACGGAACAAAACGGTGGCGAGAGATCGTTGCCACCAAAGGTTTGAGCGTGAAGCGTGGAGTGTTCATCAGCATGGTTATTTCCGACTTTTTAGACGTTATCGAATTGGCCTTGTGAGCCCCTCATTGCTCCGCTATCGGTGATACCGCGTGCGGAAAACCACTTTCTTCAAGCAAGCCGATCCCCTCCGAAGACGCGTGGCGTTTTTTCGGTCGGCTGATTGCGACGGGATGCTTCAGCGGTGTCGGGCGCGCTTCTCAACGCGCGCCCGGCACCGCACTCAGTGGGTGGTCATCACCGAAATCTTGCTGATGCCCGAGCGCTCGATGGACGCCATGGCCTTGGCCACCTGGCCGTAATTGACGTTGGCGTCGGCCTGCAGCTGCACGCGTACTTCGGCGTCCTTGGCCTTGACCTCCTTGAGGCTGGCCTCCAGCGATTCCGGCGCCAGTTCGGTTTTCGCCAGGTAGAACTTGCCGTCCTGATCGACGCTGACCACCACCGGGTCTTTCTTTTCGGCGGGAGCGACGGCGTCGGTTTTCGGCAGATTGACCTTGATCGCATTGGTCATCAGCGGCGCGGTGACGATGAACACCACCAGCAGCACGAGCATCACATCCACCAGCGGCGTGACGTTCATTTCGCTGAGCACTTCATCGCTGTCTTGGGTGGAAAAGGACATCAGCTGGCCTCCCGCACGGCGGCTGTGGTTTTGCTGGCGATGGCCTGGCGGCTGATGGAGAACGCGCTGCGTGAGGCGAGGGCGTCGAAGTCGTGGGCGAAGTCATCCATGTCCGCCGAGGCGAGTTTCAACCGGCGCAGGAAGAAGTTGTAAATCAGCACCGCCGGAACCGCGACGGCGATCCCCACGCCAGTGGCGATCAGTGCATGACCGATGGGGCCGGCGACCGCTTCAAGGCTGGCCGAACCGGTTTCGCCGATGCTTTGCAGGGCTTCCATGATCCCCCACACGGTACCGAACAGACCAATGAACGGCGCGGTGCTACCGATACTGGCGAGGATCGCCTGACCGTTTTCCAGCGAGCGGCGTTCCTTCTGAATCTGCTGGCGCAGGTTGCGCTCCAGGCGATCGGAACGGTTGATGGTGTGCGCCAGTTGTTGCGTGGTACGCGGCGATTCTTCCACCAGCAAAGCTTCGAAGCCGCTGCTGGCGATGCGCGCCAGCGAGCCCGGGTACTGACTGGCGTGTTCGGCGGCAGTAAGCAGATCCGGTGCGCCCCAGAAGGCTTTGCTGAACTGTTTGTTCTGGGCTTTCTGGCGCAGGTATTGCGCCGACTTGACCAGCAGGATCGCCCAGCTGACCACGGAAAACAGCACCAGGCCCCAGAGCACACCGGGGACAATCATCGAAGACAGTGAATTGTTCATCGCTACACCTCGCTTGCATTAAGTCGGTTGTGAGTTCGTCGGGTTGTGCCGTTATTGCGGCAATTTGAAATCGATGGTCTGGGTGGCGAAGCCGTCAATCGGCGTGTCACCGCGTTTGGCCGGAATGAACTTCCAGTTCTTTACCGCCGCGACGGCGGCGTCATCCAGTTGCGGCTTGCCGCTGGACTTGGTCACTGTCACCGAGCCGGCGCGACCGTTGGCCAGCACCTGAATGCGCAGCACCACGCTGCCTTCCCAATTGCGCCGCAGCGCCAGCGACGGGTATTCCGGCGGCGGGTTGCCAAGGCTGGCGAGACCGGAAATCGCTGCCGATTCCTTGACCGGGGCAGGCGCGGCGGCCGGGGCCGGTGGCGCGCTCGGTGTCGCCGGCGCAGCGGGAGCGGCCGGTTGTGCCGGGGCGGGCGGAGCTTTCGGCGGCTCGACTTTCTTCACCGGTTTGGGCTTCTCGACCGGTTTCGGTTTTTCGATCGGCTTGGGTTTCTCTACCGGTTTTGGCGGTGGCTTGACCGCGTCTTCGTCTTCCACCGGTTGTTCCGGTTCCGGAGGTGGAGGGGGCGGCGGAGGCGGTGGCGGTTCCGGTGTGGGCGGTGCCGGCGGCGTCGGGCTGCTCAGCTCGACGGTCATTTCCGGAATCTGCGGCGGAGTCGGCAGTGGCTCGGGCCGGGTCTGCTGGAAAAACCACCAGGCGCCGCCGTGTATCAGCGCCGATACCGCCACCAGCAACAGCATTTGCTGTTTGTTCAACCCGCCGGGCTGCGAGGTATTGGCCGTGAAGGCGGGCCTGTCCGGTGACAGCGGGATTGGCGCTTCCCGTAACGACCCCGGCAGGGTTCTGTGCTTTACCGCATCGTTCATTAAAGCTCCCTCGGGTTGATGAAGGGCAATAAGGTGCCGTCCGAACATTGGGGTGATGTTCGAGTGGGTGGGTGTAACTTTCTTCAAGGTGTACGCAGGCCGATAGTTGAACTATCTATAGAACAGGGCTTGCTTACAGTTACTGGCTTAGAGCCATCGACTTCGAGTGTTCATTGGCCATTCCCTGGTTGTTTTTCTATCGCTTGAGATCAGTGTTGGTGTCTCATGCTTGTGCTTTTTGCATGTAGCAACCGCTGTGCCAGATGTTGCCGAAATGTATAGGTCTTATTTCATCAGTGTTACCCATGTCGCATTTATATAAGTTTTGCCTTTGTCGTGTATTTCTCCGGCCAACAGTTTCCCGAAACTCCATTGAGTGGAGTTTTTTCAGAGGCGAGTCAGGCTCTACGCGGTATCACGCTGATCGGCGAGATAGAGCGGCGGCTTGGCTAACGGCCCGGGCACTTGCTGGTGCGCGGCGGAATGTTTTGGTGCGGGTCTGTGTTTTAGCGGGTCACGACGTATGTTCCTTGTTTTTGTTTAAATGAAATCAATGTTTCCAGTGCTGAATAATTCAACTCACTGGAGCCGTTTTGGTGCACTTGCAAAGTCGCTGAAAGTTATTGTCCGACAATCCCGCCTGCGTTCATTTAATACGGCGCTGGTGCGGGAATTTTTGCAGTTGTATTTAAAAAATAAATAACACGCCGTTGTCAGCGAAGCGTCATCGCCAATCACGGTGTGTGGTCATGGAGTCAGGTAATAAAGTAGAGGCACTGGCCGCCGGGACTGTTCGAATGAACTCGGCGTTGTTGATAAACAAGCAAGCAGAGGCTGATGCGGCAGAGCGTTTGAAGATTCACGCGGTGAACTCCTTGTTGCCAGCTCGGATACGCGAACTTTTGGTTCGGTATCGCACCTTACAAGAACGCGGATAGCGTTCGATGATTGCTCTTGGTGCGGGATGGGCACCGCCAGCGCTGTTATGCGAGGTTTGAATTCGCAAGTCGCCAATGCATGGGAAAAACGTGCCAAAGCGGATACACCCGCTATAAATAGGGCTACACAGATCTGTCGAGATCGAGGAGGGGGCATGTATCAACTGTACGGACATCGCAATTCAGGTGCCGCAGCCATCGAGGCAGCGCTGGAGTTATGCCAGATCGCCTATCGCTTTATCGATATCGAAGCCTCGAGCGAGGCCGCCGAGGCACTGGCGCGCCTCAATCCACTGAAGCAGGTGCCGACCCTGCAATTGCCCGATGGCAGTGCGATCACCGAGAGTGTGGCGATTCTGATTCATCTGGGCCTGAGTTTTCCCGAGTCCGGTCTGTTGCCGGCCAAGGCGGCTGATCGTGATCAGGCGATTCGCGGCATGGTCTACATCGCCAGCAATTGCTATGCAGCCATCGGCGTCATCGATTACCCCGAGCGCTGGCTGGTGATGCCCGACGAAGCCTCACGGCAGAACCTGATGGCCGGCGCGCGGGAGCGTTTGCACTGGAGCTGGGAAGTGTTTGCCGACCAGTTTTCCGCCGAGTTGTACCTGGACGACGAAACACCCGGCGCGCTGGACGTGCTGGCAGCCGTGGTGACGCGTTGGGCGGGCAGCCGCGAGCACTTGCGCCAGACACGTCCGGGGTTTTATGCGTGGTTGCAGCGCATCGACCGGCACCCGGTGCTTGCCCGGCATTGGCCGTCCTGAACACCCGGTAAACCAATGTGGGAGCGGGCTTGCTCGCGAATGCGGTGTGTCAGTCAGAGATGTTTCGACTGATACACCGCATTCGCGAGCAAGCCCGCTCCCACAGGGGATTTGCGGTGCTCGGACGGAAGGAGATCATTCCCCGCGAATGTACTGCTCCAGCTGTTTGATCAGCTCCGCCTGTTCGGCAATCGCTTCCTTGACCAGGTCGCCGATCGACAGCAGGCCGATCAGCTTGCCGTTCTCCACCACCGGCAAGTGGCGCAGGCGTTTGTCGGACATGATGCCCAGGCAGGTGTCGACGGTCTGGTGGGTGTCCACGGTGATGACATCCTTGACCATGATGTCGCGCACCGGTGTGCCCACCGACGAGCGCCCGTGCAGCACCAGTTTGCGTGCGTAATCACGCTCACTGATGATGCCGACCACTTTGTCATCTTCCATCACCACCAAGGCCCCGACGTTTTTCTCGGCCATTTTCATCAGCGCTTCGAGCACCATGTGACCGGGATCGATATGGTGCACTTCCTGATTTTTCTGATCTTTGAGCTTGAGCAGTTGGGCGACGGTCTTCATGGCGGTTACTCAGGTGTTGTCGTTGTTACTCAAGCATCGTAGACCCTTGTACGCAGGGCAAGGTGGCAAAGCGGCAGATAGCACGCAAAAAACGTCATTTTCCGAAAATACCTACCCCTGAGCCTGTGCAAAGGGAAACCTTGTGGTGAGGGGATTTATCCCCGATGGGCTGCGAAGTAGCCCCAAACTCATGAAGCCGGATTTTTCTGACATATATCACTGGATGGCTTTGGGCCTGCTACGCAGGCCATCGGGGATAAATCCCCTCACCACAGGGAATGGGGTTATCCCTTGAAGGGCAGCGTAGAATGCCCCTCTGATTCAATTCCTGAGGTTGCAGTGGTGGATTTACAGCAGGGCTTCGTCCTGACCCGGCATTGGCGCGATACCCCGGCCGGCACCGAAGTCGAGTTCTGGCTGGCGACCGACGCCGGGCCGCGCCGTGTGCGGCTGGCGCCGCAGACGTCAGTGGCGTTTATCCCCGCTGCTCAACGCGAGGCGGCCGAACGCCTGCTGCACGATGAAAAGAACGTCGAACTGCGCCCGCTGGCCCTGCAGGATTTCGAACATCGCCCGGTGCTCGGACTGTATTGCCAACAACACGGCCAGTTGATGCGCCTGGAAACCGCGCTCAACCGCGCCGGGGTCGACGTCTTTGAGGCCGATGTGCGCCCGCCCGAGCGCTACCTCATGGAGCGTTTCATTACCGCACCGGTGCTGTTCGGCGGTAGCGCCGACGCCGATGGCGTGCTGCTCAACGCCCAGCTCAAACCTGATCCGAAATACCGACCGCAACTACGGCTGGTCTCGCTGGATATCGAAACCACCGAAACCGGCGAGCTTTATTCCATCGCCCTCGAAGGTTGCGGCCAGCGTCAGGTGTACATGCTCGGCGCGCCCAACGGTGACGCCAGCATTGTCGACTTCGATCTGGAATATTGCGACTCGCGCACCGTGATCCTGAAGAAGCTCAACGACTGGTTCGCCCTCCACGACCCCGACGCGATCATCGGCTGGAACGTTGTGCAGTTCGACCTGCGCATCCTTCACGAACACGCGCGACGCCTCGGTGTGCCGCTGAAAATCGGCCGTGGCGGTGAGGAGATGCAGTGGCGCGAACACGGCAGTCGCACCCACTTCTTTGCTTCGGCGGCGGGGCGGCTGATCATCGACGGCATCGAATCGCTGCGCTCGGCGACCTGGAGTTTCCCCTCGTTCAGCCTGGAAAACGTCGCCCAGACCTTGCTCGGCGAGGGCAAGGCGATCGACAACCCGTACCAGCGCATGGATGAAATCAACCGCATGTTCGCCGAGGACAAACCGGCGCTGGCCAAGTACAACCTCAAGGACTGTGAGCTGGTGACGCGGATCTTCGCCAAGACCGAACTGCTGACGTTTCTCCTCGAACGCGCCAGCGTCACCGGCCTGCCGGCAGATCGCAGCGGCGGCTCGGTGGCGGCGTTCACCCATTTGTACATGCCGCTGATGCACCGCCAGGGTTTCGTTGCGCCGAACCTGGGGACCAATCCGCCACAGGCCAGCCCCGGCGGCTTCGTCATGGACTCGCAGCCGGGGCTGTACGAGTCGGTACTGGTGCTCGATTACAAGAGCCTGTACCCGTCGATCATCCGCACCTTTCTGATCGACCCGGTGGGCCTGATCGAAGGCTTAAAACACCCGGACGACGCCGATTCGGTGCCGGGGTTTCGCGGTGCACGTTTCTCGCGCACCCGGCATTGCCTGCCGTCGATTGTCGCGCGGGTCGCCGAGGGCCGCGAGACCGCCAAGCGCGAGCACAACGCACCGCTGTCGCAAGCGCTGAAAATCATCATGAACGCCTTCTACGGCGTGCTCGGCTCCAGTGGTTGCCGATTTTTCGATACGCGTCTGGCATCGTCGATTACCTTGCGCGGCCACGAGATCATGCTGCGCACCCGTCAGCTGATCGAAGCGCAGGGCCACGCGGTGATCTACGGCGACACCGATTCGACCTTCGTCTGGCTGCGTCGCGCGCACGGTCAGGAGGAAGCGGCACAGATCGGTCAGGCGCTGGTCAAGCACGTCAACGACTGGTGGCGCGAGCATGTGCGTGAGGAATACGGCCTGCAAAGTGCTCTCGAATTGCAGTACGAAACCCACTACAAACGTTTTCTGATGCCGACCATTCGCGGTGCCGAGGAGGGCAGCAAAAAGCGCTACGCCGGACTGGTGACGCGCGCCGATGGCAGTGACGAAATGGTCTACAAGGGCCTGGAAACCGTGCGCACCGACTGGTCGCTGCTGGCTCGGCAGTTCCAGCAGGAACTCTACGAGCGGATCTTCCAGCGCAAGCCGTATCAGGATTACGTGCGCGATTACGTACGCAAGACCTTGGCCGGCGAATTCGATGAACGACTGATCTACCGCAAACGCCTGCGCCGCACCCTCGATGACTACGAACGCAACGTGCCGCCGCATGTGCGTGCGGCGCGGCTGGCCGACGATTACAACGCGCAGCACGGGCGCCCGCGGCAATACCAGAACGGCGGCTGGATCAGTTACGTGATCACCCTGGCCGGGCCGGAACCGCTGGAAGTGCGTCGCGCCGCGATCGACTACGACCACTACATCACCCGCCAGTTGCAACCGGTGGCGGACGCGATTCTGCCGTTCGTCGACGACGATTTCTCAACCTTGATCGGGGGGCAACTGGGCCTGTTTTGAGTCCAGCAGTTGCAGGGTCCATTCGTCGAGGATGCCGTGGAAGTAACGCTCCAGCGCCTGAGCGAACGGACAATCTTCGGCGCTGAACTGCGCAAACAGGGTCATTGAAGAGTGGAATTTCAGGTCGTCGGGGTGGCCGAAAATCTCGGCAATCGAGCGCTGGCGGATGTTCAGTACCAACTGCGTGCAGATGCGCAGCCGCGCACCGAGCAGGTCGTGGGTCAGATAGGCCCGCGCTTCTTCGGCGGATTGAATGGCGTAACGCCGGGACATCTCGCTGCCGCCCAGCCCGGCGAACTGCGGGAACACAAACCACATCCAGTGGCTGCGCTTGCGCCCCTCACCGAGTTCACGCTGAACCCGTTCGAACACCGGGTCCTGCGCCTGGACGAAACGCTGCAGATTGAACGGGTCGTACTGATCAGTGCTTCTCATGACGAAGCCCTCGCCAGCCGGCAGCGACTCAGACCATCGCCAGCCGCTGCTTGCGTTGTGGCGCTATGAATACCTGATCCAGCGCCGCCAGATCCCCGGCATCCAGTTGCAACTGCGCCGCTTGTGCATTGAGTTGCACATGTTCCGGTCGCACAGCCTTGGGAATCGCAATCACACCATCCTGACGCAGAATCCACGCCAGCGAAACCTGTGCCGGGGTCACGTTGTGACGAGCGGCAATCTTGTTCAGTACCGGTTCAGCCAGCATCGCGCCGCCCTGGCCAATCGGGCAGTAAGCCATCAACGGCATGCGCTGCTGTTGGCACCATGGCAGCAGATCGAATTCGACGCCGCGCTCTTCCAGGTTGTACAGCACCTGATTGGTGGCGCACGCCGGGTTGGCCAGTTCTTCGAGGTCATCGACATCGAAATTCGACACGCCCCAGCGGCCGATCTTGCCGTCCTCGCGCAGGCGTTCGAACGCTTCGACGGTTTCATCCAGCGGATACTGGCCGCGCCAATGCAGCAGATAGAGGTCGATGTAATCGGTGTCGAGCCGGCGCAGGCTGCGCTCGCAGGCTTGCGGGATGCCTTTGCGGCTGGCGTTGTGCGGGTAGACCTTGCTCACCAGAAATACCTGATCACGCAGACCGGCAATGGCTTCGCCGACCACGCTTTCGGCACCGCCCTCGGCGTACATTTCTGCGGTGTCGATAAGGGTCATGCCCAACTCGATACCTTGTCGCAGCGCGGACACTTCACGCGGGTGCGCCGAGCGATCTTCGCCCATGCGCCAGGTGCCCTGGCCGATCACCGGAACCTGCACGCCTGCCAGTTCAAGGGTACGCATTCAAACCTCCTGTGCTGATGGTCATACCTTAGTGGGCAGCAGGATAGCGCAGGGGTTCCAATGGAGGTCGATGAACCTGTGGCGAGGGGATTTATCCCCGATGGGCGCGCAGCGCCCCCAAGAAGCAGGGTTGCTGCGCAACCCATCGGGGATAAATCCCCTCACCACAAGGCAAGTGTTATTTCGCGGAGAACTTCAACACCACGCTGTGGCTGTAAGTCTGCCCCGGATCGAGACGCGTGCTCGGGAAGTCCGGCTGATTCGGCGCATCCGGATAGTGCTGCGTTTCCAGGGTAAACGCGCCCCAGTGCGGATAGACCTTGCCACCCTTG
Source organism: Pseudomonas sp. MWU347 (assembly GCF_017947305.1). Lineage (NCBI taxonomy): Bacteria > Pseudomonadati > Pseudomonadota > Gammaproteobacteria > Pseudomonadales > Pseudomonadaceae > Pseudomonas > Pseudomonas sp. MWU347. The sequence continues at coordinate 291,128 of NZ_JAFGZB010000005.1, read as the reverse complement.
CCCTTGACCGTGCCGTCGAGGAAGTTGCTGGTGTAGAACTGCACCCCCGGCTCGCTGGTGAACAGCTGCAGATGCCGCCCTGACTGCGGATCGCTGACCTCGGCGGCGACTTTGCTCACATCACCTTTGGTATCCAGCACCCAGTTGAAATCGAAGCCGCCCTGTTTCGGTTCGGCGAATTTCAGCTGTGGGTGATCAGCCTTGATGTGCGTGCCGATCGCGGTGGGTTTGGTGAAGTCCATTGGTGTGCCGGCCACTGGCGCCAGTTCGCCGGTCGGGATCAGTTTGCCGGTGACCGGGGTGTAATGGCTGGCGTGCAAGGTGGCCACCTGCTTGAGGATGTCGCCATTGCCGGCGCCGGCGAGATTGAAGTAGCTGTGGTTGGTCAGGTTGAGCACGGTCGGTTTATCGGTGCTGGCCTTATAGTCGATGCGCAACTCGTTGCTGTCGGTCAGGCGATAGGTCACTTCGGTGGTGAGATTGCCGGGGAAGCCCATTTCACCGTCTGCCGACAGATAGGTGAGGGTCACGCCGACGGAATCCTTGTCCTTGGTTTCCTGCGCTTTCCAGACCTTCTTGTCGAAACCCTGAGTACCGCCATGCAAGGCGTTGGACTTGTCGTTCTGCGGCACCTGATAGCGCTTGCCGTCGAGTTCGAACGCGCCGTCCGCGAGGCGATTACCGAAACGGCCGATGGTCGCGCCGAAATACGCTGTGCCTTTCTGGTAACCCTGAACATCGTCGAAACCCAGCACCACATCGGCTGCTTTGCCGTGTTTGTCCGGCACCAGCAGCGATTGCAGGGTGGCGCCGTAGGTGATGACGGTCGCCTGCATGCCGTGGCTGTTGCGCAGGATGTATTGCTCGACGGGCGTGCCGTCATTGGTTTTGCCAAAGGCTTTGTGTTCGGCGCTGAGGCCGGCCGCGTTGGCGGAGAGGGTGGCGATCATCAGGGACAGTCCGAGGCCGGAGAGCAGGTGACGTGATTGAAGCATGGTTGACCTTCCTTTTTGTTGTTGTTTTCAAAACAGGCTAATAGTCATGCTAATTGTGGGTTGATTCAGAATTTATAGCCGGTTAAAGGTTTAGTGCAAATATAAAGTCTTACTAAATAGTTGCCGAAGGTCGGGAGATCGTGCCAGCGCTGCACTTTTCCGGATTTGGCGGCTCTATCCATGGCCAGGATGCGGCGACGCCCGCCGCACAGGAATGTGCCCGTTCGAGAATTCATGCCGAGAGTTTTTCACCCGATCGCCCGATTTTTTCGCCGCCCGTGCCTGTTGCTGGCCTGTCTGTCATCGCTGTTTGTCAGCGGTTGCACGCACCAGACCGGCAACGGTTTCATCGCTCAGATGCGTGACGGTCAACCGCAGGAATTCCTGCAGACCAGCGTCGATCGCATGGCCACGTTGGCGATGCGCGACAACCTCAACAGCCTTTATCGGTTGATGGGCAAGCTGTATTTGCGCAACCCGGAAGAGCTGCGCAAATCGGGATTCCTCGACATCAACACGGCGGTGAAACAGGTGCGCCTTGCCGTCGAGCAGCAGCAACCGTTACCGGTGTTGGGCGGACGCAAAGATCTGGCGGCGCTCAGCTACGCGATGAGTCCGGAGTTTCTCGGGGATCGGGTCGGTGCGTTCATCTATGCCATCGGCAGCATGCTGGTCACCGCCCACGGCAATCGCATCGAGTTCTACATGACCGATGCAATCAACCCGACCTTCGTCCACAACGCCGCGCGCAATATCGAGAAAGCCACGTGGATTCTGGCCCAGCGCCAGAACAAGGAAGGCCAGCCGCTGCTGTTCTCCAACGAAATCTCGGAGGAGGGCAGCAACCTGAGTTTCGCCACCGAGTTCGGCAAGATCGTCGCGCGGCTCGACCTGCTGGCGCAGATGCTTGATGAGCGCTACCGGCGCATCGGCCTGAATTACGCGCAGAGCCTGCTGTTCCTGAATTTCCTTCCGGTGCAATAAAGCGCCCCTGCCCCTGTAGGAGCTGCCGCAGGCTGCGATCTTTTGATTTTGTTTTTTAAGATCAAGATCAAAAGATCGCAGCCTGCGGCAGCTCCTACAGGGAAGTGTTGTCAGTCATGAGGGATAGGTTGTATACAATCCTCCATCACATTTGACTCAAAGGGAGCTGCATCTGTCATGACCGACTCCGCAAGCACCGAATTCACCCGCCTCGACCACGCCACCCGTGCAGAAAAATTGCCCTATGCCGCGTTGCTGGCGTTCGCCATGACCGGCTTCATCGCCATCCTCACCGAAACCCTGCCGGCCGGGCTGCTGCCGCAAATCGGCGCCGGGCTTGGGGTCAGCGAAGTGCTCGCCGGGCAACTGGTGACGCTGTATGCGCTGGGCTCGATCGTCGCGGCGATTCCGCTGACCGTCGCCACCCGGGGCTGGCCACGGCGGCGGGTACTGCTGATGACGGTCGGTGGCTTCCTGGTGTTCAACACCGTGACTACGTTCTCCAGCCATTACGGCTTGACCTTGGCGTCGCGGTTCTTGGCCGGGATGGCGGCAGGGCTGTCGTGGGGAATCATGGCCGGCTACGCCCGTGGCATCGTGCCGGTGCACCAGCAGGGACGGGCGTTGGCAATCGCCATGCTCGGCACCCCGGTGGCGCTGTCGCTGGGCACCCCGGCGGGAACCTGGCTGGGCAACCTGATCGGTTGGCGCGCTTCGTTCGGGATCATGTCGGCGCTGGCGTTGGTGCTGGCGGCGTGGATTGTGCTGGCGGTGCCGGATCGTCCCGGCCAGACCAGCGCCGAACGCCTGCCGTTGCTGCAATCGCTGCGTCTGCCGGGCGTACGGCCGGTGCTGTTCGTGGTGCTGACCTGGATGCTTGGGCACAACATTCTCTACACCTACATCGCGCCATTCCTGATGCAGGCCGGGCTGGCCGAGCGCGTCGATCTGGTGCTGCTGGTGTTCGGCCTGTGTTCGCTGATCGGGATCTGGATCATCGGCCTGCTGGTGGACCGCTGGTTGCGCTGGCTGACGCTAATCAGCCTCGTGCTGTTTGCTGTGACCGCACTGGTGCTGGCGCTGATATCCCCGTCACCGTGGCTGATCTACACCTGCATGGCCGTGTGGGGCCTGTCGTTTGGCGGCTCGGCGACGTTGCTGCTGACGGCTGCAGCGGATTCGGCTGGCGAGCATGTGGACGTGGTGCAGGCGATGCTCACCACCTCCTGGAACGTGGCGATTGCTGGCGGCGGTCTGTTTGGCGGGTTGCTGCTGGATCGGGCGGGGGCGATGTCGTTTCCATGGGCATTGTTGATCCTGTCGCTGATCGCGCTGGCGACGGTGTGGATCAACCGGCATCACAGTTTCAAAGCGGGCCGGCGCGTGCATTGATCTACCTGGCACCCTATAACCCCTGTGGGAGCGGGCTTGCTCGCGAAAAGGGCGTGTCAGTCGATATCTACGTGAATGACACACCGCCTTCGCGAGCAAGCCCGCTCCCACTCAGATAAAGGCGGTGTGGCTGGAAGGCATAACGATAGACCGCATCGATATATGTGGTTATATGAAAAATCGCTATGCTGCGGGCCAGATTTTTCCTGTCGTTTTTTCTGGACGTCTTAATGGAATTGGCAAATTTCGGCCTGGTGATTGCCGGGCTGGTGGTGGGTTTTATTGTCGGCATGACCGGTGTCGGCGGCGGTTCGTTGATGACGCCGATCCTGCTGTGGTTCGGCATCAACCCGGCAACAGCGGTGGGCACCGACCTGTTGTACGCGGCCATTACCAAATCCAGTGGCGTGCTGGTGCACAAGAAGAACAACAACATCGACTGGGCGATCACTGGCTGGCTGACTCTCGGCAGCGTGCCGGCAGTCGCCATGACCCTGTGGTTTCTCAGCACCCTGCACACCGCGCCCGAGGCGATGAACGCGATCATCAAACAGGCCTTGGGCTTCGTGCTGTTCGCCACGGCGCTGGCGATTCTGTTCAAGAAGCGCCTGCTCGAATTCGCCCACAAACGCGCGGGCGGCAACTACAACCCGAGCGGCGCGCGCCTGAATGTGATGACAGTGATCACCGGGCTGATCCTCGGCACCATGGTCGCCCTGACCTCGATCGGCGCCGGCGCCCTCGGCACGGTCGCGTTGTTCATCCTCTATCCGCTGCTGCCGACCCGACGTCTGGTTGGCACCGAAATCGCCCACGCCGTGCCGCTGACCCTGGTTGCCGGTCTGGGCCATGCGAGCATGGGCAACATGGATTGGGGCGTGCTGGGCTTTCTGCTGATGGGCTCGCTGCCGGGCATCTGGCTGGGCAGCCACCTGACCGGGCGCATTTCCGATGAATTGCTGCGCCCGTGCCTGGCGACCATGCTGCTGTTGATCGGCTATAAACTGGCGTTCTGATGTAGGAGCTGCCGCAGGCTGCGATCTTTTGATCTTCGTTTTTACAATCAAGATCAAAAGATCGCAGCCTGCGGCAGCTCCTACACTGGGGTATTAAGGATGTTGAATTTCATGACGGTCACCGGCAAATCCTCGTAGACCAGATCCTCGACCACCTCCCAACCCAACCCCGCATACAGCGATTGCGCAGCGTCGGTGTACAGATACAACTCAGTCACTCCCAGCGTCGCCGCCTCGGCGACGATCCTGTTGACCAGTTGCGAAGCAACCCCGCGTCCACGCTCTTCAGCCTTCACATAAACCCCCGCCAGCCAAGGCGTCAGCTGGGGACGGATCTTCATGTCGCTGTCGATCAGCAGCGCGCCACCGAGCAATCTGTCGTCTTCAATGGCCACCACCACGCTGGGAACCGCACCCTTGCCGCAGGCCGCGCGCATCCGCTCGGTGCGGGCTTCAAGGGTATCGCCGTCACGGAATTCGCCCCATTCCTTGAAATTGAGTTCGGCGAGTTCCTCAATCAAATGCGGGTGATCGCACAGGTAGTCGATGTGCATGGGTTGAACTCCATTTCGTGGGCAGAATGACCACCCTAATGCGCTCACAAAAGGTAATCAAATCCGCGTCACGATTACGCCGATGCAGTTGCGCAATGACGCGGCTGACCTAAGCTTCTGACAAGGCGAAACATATTTGCCGGGCACGACCCCGGAACAATCGCCGCGATGCGCAATCATTAGAGCGTGGATATCAAAAGGAGATGCGCATGCTCATCAGGTCACTGACCCTGACACTCTTGCTGGCGATTGCCGGCCCCTTGTTCGCCGCTGACAATGACTCGCCCATAGCCGGGGATATGGGACGGGCCCGACCGTTGATTGTAATCGCACAAAGCACCGTCGACCCGGTGTGGGTGGGGCTGAAAAAGTCGCTGGAAGATCCGGCGAACAAGAAGGGCGTCGCCGACCGCAACATCAAGGTCTACACCATCCTCAATATGGCCGGACAACTTGATGGCAAGGATCTCGGCCAGCAAGACACCATGGCTTTGCTGCGGTCGCTGAAACTCGGTGCCGGCGCGTATCCTAAAGTGTTCCTGCTGGGCAAGGACGGCGAGACCAAACTGTCGGCCTCGGGCGATGAAGCGAAATCGGTGGACCTGAAGAAAATCTTCGACACGGTTGACGCGCTGCCGGCCAGCGAAAAGGAAATCAGCGCACCGACGGTCGCTGAAACCAAGGCCACCGCCGCCGAACCGGCAGCCAAGAAAGGCGCCAAGGCGAGTAAACCGGCGAAACCGAGCAAACCACCGGAAATGCCGGATGATTGATTGAGGCAGGCTCTGAATAAAAAATGGCGAACGGTTTAAACGATCGCCATTTTTTTTGTCCGCGGGAATGACCACGATACTTTGAACATCAGGGCAGGAGCTGACGGATGACATTGACCAGAACCGGAGAAAAAGCCGCAAGTTGGCCATTCTTGGGAGTCAGCATGTCATCAAGGAGAATGCCCAGAAGCTCTTCATCTTCAAGGTCGTCGGGTTGCATGCCTCCTGTAAAGATCAACTGATCAACCAGTTGTTTCCGTGCCCCTATGAGTCCGCGATTGCTTTCTTCGGTATGACCGAGATTCAAAATTTCCAGAGCTGAATTTGCCCGTTCAGTTTTGCCGGTCACTCTGCCGGACAGATAAAACTTCAATTCCGACTCGCATTCCTCCATCAAGGGCGTCAGATCTAGTGGGCGCGTGCCTCGATGATGTCCACATTGATTCTGGCGCTGGCAACTGGCGACGATGTTGGTGAACTCCAAGGTGCGATTGGGAGCTTTATCCTGGGCCTCAACGTGCTCGTTATGTGAGTTGTCGCCTGCAATGGACTGGCAGCAATAGGCGCAAAGGCTGAACTGTTCCGCTATACAGGCCGTGCGCACGCTCACGCGTTCTTCGCCGGGCAGGTCCCGGTAACGTAATGTTGTGTTGGCGCGTTTCCATCTGATGAGTTGTTCCGGCTCGGCTCCCTTGGTGATCTTACGCACGGCGCAACTCCAGTTTGCGCAGCAACAGCGCAGCTTTCGCCAGTTCGATATGACCGTCCGGAAGTTCTTCTGCCAGTTCGGCGAATAGTTTTTGTGCGGTTTCCAGATCACCGTCCTGCAAGCGTTCGAGCAGTGCGTTCAAGCGTTTTTGAACGTCGCTGTTACGGATGTCGGTGTCCATGACTTCCAGCAAAACCTGATTGGCATCAAGTCCGTACAGGCCGTTGTGTTCGTGGAGTTCACCGTCATTGAGTACGTAAACCAGCACATCCTTGGCGTCGCTGATGACCAGTGGCGAGTGGGTGGTCAGTACGAACTGACAGTTGGGGAAGGTTTCGCTCAGTTGGCGGATCAGACTGCGTTGCCATTTCGGGTGCAGGTGCAGATCCACTTCGTCGATCAGCACGATGCCGTCCCCGTGGAGCGGGTTGTCCAGCGACTGGTTCATCATTGCCAGGCGGCGGGCGATATCACCGACCAGCGCCATCATCGACTTCTCGCCTTGCGAGAGTTGGGCGACGTTGAGGGTGACGCCGTCCTTGTCGATAGCCATGTGTAGACGCGGCTTGCGTTGCACGCGCAGGTTGGTGAAGCCGGGCATGAAAGCGGCGATGGCGGAGCGGACGGCGGTCAGTTGGCGGTCGCGGGAAGAAGCTTTCAGTTTGGATAGAGTTTTCCAAACGTCGCTGTCAGTACCGAACTTTTTGGAGATTTCCAACAATGCGCTTGTGGATACTCCAGTCTCGTTTTCACTATCTTCACGTTCACGAAACCATTCGAAAAAGCGCCGGAAGTCGACGCCTCGATTCAAAGAGTTGTCGTACCCATCCAACTGATCAAAGGTGTGTTTGGTTTTTATTTTAAGTGGTATTTCCAAAACCGAACGCTCGACGGGGTAGTAAGCGATCAGTGGAAGAGACGCCTTATCATTGGCAGTCAGTTGATTGCGATAGTGGTCTGCCAAGCGAGTTGCATCCGCTAACGTGCTGTGCATGGAGTGTTTTCTACCCTGCCTCCCGCGGCCAATACCCCAAACAAAAAGGCTATTGTCACCATCGGAGTCCGAAGGGAGGGGCGTTGTAGACGATTCGTCAATTACAGAGACCAACACTAATGCTGCGTTAGCTCCATTCTGAATGTCTTCCTCAGCCAGATGATTGCCATTGCCTTTCTCGTTACGAACTCTTGCGACCAGCCAACTCAGCGAGTTTGCTAAGGATTTAAGAAGAGTGGTTTTCCCGGCGCCATTGTTCCCAACCAGTACGGTTACGTTAGAAGGGTGTTCTTGGGTAGGCGCCAGTCGAACGTTAACATCGGCGAACCGACCGACATTCGTGAGCCTCAATCTGTAGATTTCCATTACAACGCCCTTCGAGGGTCAGTCGGTTAAAAAGCTTTGGCGCGCATTATGTCATCCCCGGCCACGGATTGATTCGATGGAGTGTAGATACTCCATTTCACCCGGTCACCCATGAAAATAGTTGCCGCATATTCCCACCAGAATGAGCTGCGCAACACCCTTCAAATTCCTCGGATATTTCCTTCAACGCGCGGCGGCGTTGGTGAACTGGTGGCTTGGGTCGAACGCCGATAACCTCTTCGGGCCGCTGCAAAATCAGCGGCCGGATGTGGAAGTCCGTTTGCAGACTCATTCACCAAGCTCCGTTATGCGCATGGCGACATCTTTTATGTCAACATCGCGACCTTACGGTGGCTGTACGCGGGAGCGCTTTTGAGTGCGCCGGGTTAGGGTGATTGGCTCGGTCTTCCACACCTGCGTGCAGCTGCCACCCTCATGTGGAAGTGAGATGGGTAGCGTTTTCAGCAATCCCCATTGGAGTTTCACCCATGAAGAAAACGGATGTCGAATCACCTGAAATTTCCACCAGTTCAAGCAAACCCCGCTATATCCCCATCACCGGCATCGACTGCCCGATCCCCTGTCTCCTGATCGACCGCGAAGCCCCGGTAGACGTACTCCACGGCACCGCCGCCTACCGATTACGAAGCGTGACTCAACTGCTGGAAACCCTCTCGCTCGGCGACGGCATCGGCCACGATGCCTTGTTGCTGCAGGATTTCGCCCGGGTGCTGGCAATCCCTCTGCGCGACAGCTGCGACCTGATGGATGTATTGGGCTGGAAGCTACAGGCGTAGTTTTCAATCCCCTCAAATAAAAATGGGCGACCTTCACAGGTCGCCCATTTTTCATGGTCCGATTACCGGGTGAGCTCACCCAGAATCTTGTGCGCAATCTTCACCCGCTCCGCATTCGGGTAGTTCCGGTTCGCCAGAATCACGATCCCGACTTTCTTCGACGGTACGAATGCGACATACGCGCCGAAGCCACCGGTGGATCCGGTCTTGTTCAGCAACACGTTCGCCGGCTCAGGTTGTGGCGGATTCAGCCATTTGACCTTGTGCGCTTCCATGGCCATCGGCGTCGAGTTGCCGTCCAGCAGGCGGTCGAGGCTGATCGGGTAGGTGTAGCGTTCCCAGCCCAGGCCCTGGGTCATGTCGCCGACGGTGTAGTAGCCGGTGTGGGTGAGGGCGATGGCTTTTTGCACGGGTGATTCGAGTTTGGCGGTGTCGAGGTTGGCCTGGACATATTGCAGCAGATCCGCGGCGCTGGTTTTTACGCCGTAGGCTTCGGAGTCGAGGGCGCCGGGGCTGACTCGAATCGGTTTGTTGTTCTTGTCATAGCCTTGGGCGTAGAGCTTTTGTTCAGACGCCGGCACCGACAGGAAGGTGTGCTTGAGCCCGAGTTTCGGCAGCAGGGTTTCAGTCATGACCTGATTGAACGGTTGGCCAAGGCTTTTCGCCGCCAGATAGCCGAACAGGCCGATGCTCGGGTTGGAATACAGGCGATGGCTGCCGACCGGAAAAGTCGATTTCCACTGTTGGTAATAGCCGAGCATCTTGTCGGAAGAATCCGCAGCATCCGGGAATTGCAATGGCAGGCCGCCGGCGCTGTAAGTGCCCAGTTGCAGCAGGCTGATGTGGTCAAAAGCGCTGCCTTTCAGCTCGGGCCAGTGCTGGCTGGCCTTGTCGGAGAATTCCAGTTTGCCGCTGGCCTGGGCGTAGGCGGCGAGGGTTGCGGTGAAGGTTTTGCTCACCGAGCCGATTTCGAACAGGGTGTTTTCACTCACCGGTTGCCCGGTGCTTTTGTCGGCGACACCGTAGTTAAAGTAGTGCACCTTGCCATCGACGGTCACGGCCACGGCCAGCCCCGCAATGTCCTGTTGCTGCATGACCGGGGTCACGGCGGCCTTGACCAGCGCCTGCAACTGATCGTCGGTTTGCTGGGCAGCCATGCACGCGGTGGCAGCGAAAATCAGGCCGAAAGCGCTGCGAGAAATGACTTTGCTCGGATTGATGAATGACATAAATGAACCACTCTCCATGAGTGTTGAGGGTGTTATCCCGCTAGACTGCGGGCAATTGCAATGTTGGGCAGCTGATCAGCGCCGACAATTTAGGCAGTCTGGCACTCGTCGACAAACGATGATATTTCGGATGAGCCATTAGAAAAATTTGGGACTGGGCATGATTCGACCTCAATTGCCGCTCAATGCACTGCGCGCGTTCGAAGCTTCGGCGCGTCATCTGAGCTTTACCCGTGCCGCCGTGGAGTTATGCGTGACTCAGGCGGCGGTGAGCCATCAGGTGAAAAGCCTCGAAGCGCAACTCAACGTCACCCTGTTCAAACGCCTGCCCCGCGGGCTGATGCTGACCAGTGAAGGCGAGACCCTGTTGCCGGTTTTGACCACGTCGTTCGATCATATCGCGCAGATGCTCGAGCGGCTGGCCGGCGGTCAGTATCGGGAAATGTTGACCGTGGGTGCCGTCGGAACCTTTGCGGTCGGTTGGTTGCTGCCACGGCTGCCAGACTTCCAGGCGAAACATCCGCTCATAGATTTGCGGCTGTCGACTCACAACAACCGGGTCGACGTCGCGGCCGAGGGGCTGGATTACGCGATTCGTTTTGGTGCCGGGGCGTGGCACGGCATCGAGGCAACGCGTCTGCTGGATGCGCCACTGTCGGTGCTGTGCGTGCCGGAAATTGCCCGGCAGTTGCATACCCCGGGCGATCTGCTGCAACAGCGCTTGCTGCGTTCCTATCGCACCGATGAATGGCCGGAATGGTTTCATGCCGCCGGCCTGGCGACCCACGCGGCGCCGCCGCAGAGCATTGTCTTCGATTCGTCGCTGGCGATGATGGAAGCCGCGCTGCAGGGCAGCGGGGTGGCGTTGGCACCGCCGCTGATGTTCGCCCGACAACTGGCGGCGGACGTGATTCGCCAGCCATTTGCGATTGAAATCACCACTGGCAGTTATTGGCTGACGCGCTTGCAGTCACGGCCGGAGACGGCGGCGATGACGGCGTTCAAAAACTGGCTGCTGCAAATCTCTGCCTGACACAAATCCCCTCCTGTGGGAGCGGGCTTGCTCGCGAAGGCGGCGTGTCAGTCAACTCAAATATTGACTGATGCACCGCCTTCGCGAGCAAGCCCGCTCCCACAGGGACGGCAGTGGACTGCAGATCAGAATTCAGCGCACCAGACACGGCCGCTTGTTATCGAACGTCCACCCCGGTATCAAAAACTGCATCGCCACGCTGTCATCCCGCGCGCCGAGACCCATGCCTTTGTACAGTTCGTGGGCCTTGGCCAGCTGATCCATGTCCAGTTCCACCCCCAGCCCAGGTTTCTGCGGCACTTGCACGCAACCGTCGACAATTTGCAGCGGTGCCTTGGTCAGACGCTGGCCGTCCTGCCAGATCCAGTGCGTGTCGATGGCGGTGATGTCGCCCGGTGCCGCTGCCGCGACATGGGTAAACATCGCCAGTGAGATATCGAAGTGGTTGTTGGAGTGTGAGCCCCAGGTCAGGCCCCACTCATGGCACAACTGCGCGACACGTACCGAGCCTTGCATGGTCCAGAAGTGCGGGTCGGCCAACGGAATGTCCACCGACTGCAACTGAATGGCGTGGCCCATCTCGCGCCAGTCGGTGGCGATCATGTTGGTCGCCGTCTTCAGTCCGGTTGCGCGGCGGAACTCGGCCATGACTTCGCGCCCCGAGTAACCGTTTTCCGCACCGCACGGGTCTTCGGCGTAAGCCAGCACCTTATGTTGATCGCGGCACAGGCGGATCGCTTCTTTCAGTGACCAGGCGCCGTTCGGATCAAGCGTGATACGCGCCTCGGGAAAGCGTTCGGCCAGTGCCGTCACGGCTTCGATTTCCGCGTCGCCGCTAAGCACGCCGCCTTTGAGTTTGAAGTCCTGGAAACCGTATTTCGCCTGGGCCGCTTCAGCCAGGCGCACCACCGCTTCGGCGCTCATGGCCTTCTCGTGACGCACGCGGAACCAGTCGTTATCGGCGTCCGGTTCGCTGCGGTAGGCGAGGTTGGTCTCGCGTTGATCGCCGACATAAAACAGATAACCGAGCATCTTCACTTGATCGCGCTGCTGCCCCTCACCGAGCAGCGCCGCGACCGGTACGTCGAGGTGTTGCCCGAGCAAGTCGAGCAGGGCGGCTTCGAGTCCGGTGACCGCGTGGATGGTGATGCGCAGGTCGAACGTCTGCAGGCCACGGCCGCCGGCATCACGCTCGGCGAAGGTCTGGCGCACCTGATTGAGGATCTTCTGATAGTTGCCGATTGTGCTGCCGAGCACCAGGCTGCGGGCGTCCTCCAGCGTCTGCCGGATGCGCTCGCCACCGGGCACTTCACCGACGCCAGTGTGGCCGGCGTTGTCCTTGAGAATGACGATATTGCGGGTGAAAAACGGCCCGTGGGCGCCGCTCAGGTTGAGCAGCATGCCGTCGTGGCCGGCCACGGGAATCACCTGCATGTCAGTGATGATTGGCGCTTTGGCAGTGTCGTGTGCGGTCATGTTTTTATCCTTGTCAGCATTCTTCAAAACGAATTCAGGCGTGCTTCGGCGCGGCTTCGGCCACGGCGATGTCAGCAGTCGGTTTCGGGGTGGTGCGTGCAGCGAAGACGATGATCGCGGCGATGATCGAGGTTGCGGCCAGGCCGTAGAGGCCGCCCTGAATCGAACCAGTGTGTTCTTCGAGCAGGCCGAAGGTGGTCGGCGCGACGAAGCCGCCGAGGTTGCCCACCGAGTTGATCAGTGCGATCACTGCCGCGGCGATCCGTGCATCCAGATAGGCCTGCGGAATCGGCCAAAACAACGATGAGGCGGACTTGAAGCCCAGCGCGGCAAAACAGATCGCGACAAAGGCGAAGATCGGCCCGCCGGTGGTGGACATGAACATCCCCGCCGCGGCGATCAACAACGCGGTGGCGACCCAGGCCTGCTGGTGCTTCCACTTGGCCGAGAAGGCGGCGAAGGCGTACATGCCGACGATCGACAGCAACCATGGAATCGAGTTGAACAGCCCGACCTGGAAGTCACTCATCTCGCCCATTTTCTTGATGATGCTCGGCAGCCAGAACGTCGCGGCGTAGATCGTCAGCTGGATAAAAAAGTAGATCAGGCAAAACAGGATGATCTGCCGGTCCTTGAGCAGTTTGCCCATCGACGGGCGGATCGGCGTCGCGGCTTCGCGGGCCTTCTGTTCATCATCGATGGCGCTGACCAGTGCGTCCTGTTCGGCGCGGGTCAGCCATTTCGCGTCGTGGGGTTTGGCGTCGAGCCAGAACCAGACGAACACGCACAGCCCCACGGAAAACATCCCCTCGATGAAGTACATCCATTGCCAGCCGTGCATGCCCAGACCATTGATCTGCAAGAGCAGGCCGGACAGCGGGCCGGAGATCAGCGAGGCGACTGCCGACCCGCTGAGGAAAATCGCGATCGCCTTGCCGCGTTCGGCGCCGGGCAGCCAGCGGGTGAAGTAGTAGATCACCCCGGGAAAGAACCCGGCTTCGGCCACGCCGAGCAGAAAGCGCAGGATGTAAAAGTGCGTTTCGTTCTGGATGAACGCCATGCCGGCGGCGACCAGGCCCCAGGTAAGCATGATGCGGGTGAGCCAGATACGCGCGCCGACTTTCTGCAAAAGCATGTTGGACGGCACTTCGAACAGCGCGTAACCGATGAAGAACAGACCGGCGCCGAAGCCGTAGGCGGCAGCCCCGATGCCCAGATCATGTTCCATGTGAGTGCGGACGAAACCGATGTTCACCCGGTCAATGTAATTGACGATGAACATGATCACGAAGAGCGGCAGGACGTGGCGTTTCACTTTCGAGATGGCGGACGCGAGTGTCGAATCGACGCCCTCGTTCATCCCGGAGACGGAGGTTTTCACTTGGTTTTCTCCCACTGATTATTTTTATGCGGGGTAGGGCTGGATGCTGCGTTGTTGATAGACATCATACAACTTGGATTTTTTGTCCTACAAGTGGGGTGGAGCGATTAAATTTGTCTGGTGAACAGATTTTTTATTTCTTTTTGGGATTTGTCCCCGTTTTCATTGGTTCAAATCGCACCCATCAGACGTGCATTTCGGTTCGCGATCCAAATTTTCAAACAGGGCGTAGGGCTTGGTTGTTGCGGTTTTTTTCGTTTTATTGAATGTTGTCATACAAGTTGCTGGCTGTTTCAGCGCTAAAATCGATCTCGTCAGCCACCGCGCAGTGCTACGATCGACAAGCCCCGATGACCGGAACCGATCATGCAAGAAGACCTCGACGCCCCTGCGCCCAAACGTGCACACAACCTCGCACACGATCTGGTGGAGAAACTCACCCAGAGCATCCTGCTTGGCCAGTTGTCGCCCGGCGACAAGCTGCCGTCGGAGAACGCCATCGTTCAGGAGCACGGCGTCAGTCGCACGGTGGTGCGCGAAGCGATTTCCAAGTTGCAGGCCTCGGGCCTGGTCGAGACGCGGCACGGCATCGGCAGTTTTGTCATCGAGCGCGCTGCCGAGCAGGGCTTGCGCCTGAATGTCGACACCGCTCTCGGGGTGCGCAGCATTCTGGAATTGCGCATGGGCCTGGAGACGCAGGCTGCGGCGTTGGCCGCGTCACGTCGCAGCGAGCAGCAATTGCTGCAAATGCGTCAGGCGCTGGATGACTATCAGCGTTTGCTGGACAGCAATGACAGTTGTGTCGAGGCTGATCGACGTTTTCATCTGCTTATTGCCGAAGCCACCGGCAACGTCTGCTTCAGCGAAATCATGCAGCACCTGGGCAGCGCGATGATTCCACGTCAGCGGCTCAATGCCGCCGAGCGTGGCGCGGCGGATCTGAGCAAGCTGGGGCAGTTGGCCCATCTGGAGCACGAAGCGATCCTGAATGCGATCAAGCGGCAGGATCCGGACGCGGCGCGCGCGGCCATGTGGCTGCACCTGACCAACAGCCGCGACCGTTTCAGTTCTCAAGGCTGATTGCCGTTGGTCTGCTCGATAGCACCGCCTGCAGATGCACGCTTCCAAGCTGTATGGCCCGGGTTCTCCGGACCTCCTTGGTGAGGTGTGTCATGGCTAATGATTTGCTGTTTCAGGGTGGTGTGCTGCCGACCGATCCAACCCGTCCGGTACCCGGCACGGATGAGCCGACACTGGCCGATCACGATGCGCCGCCGGGCATGAGCCCGGGGCGCGATCCGTTGAGTGATGCCGATCGGCCGGAAGACTGGAAGGACCCGGCGGCGGACGATGATGTGCCGCCAGCGGATGAGCCGACGCCGTTGTCGGATGACAGGCGCTGAGGCTAACCCGGCATGAGATATTTATAGTCTGCGCCGGCCCTTTCGCGAGCAAGCTCGCTCCCACAGGTAGAACGCATCCCCCTGTAGGAGTGAGCCTGCTCGCGATGGGGTCATAGCCTCAGTAAAAACCTCGATCAGACCTCAATCGGTCGACCCTCCACCCGCCGCTCCAGATTCAACGCCAGCACACTGATCAGCACCACCGCCGACCCCACCAGCACCATCAGCGTCGGTCGCTCGCCCAATCCCAGTGAAGCAATCCCCATCGCCGTCGGTGGTATCAGGTACAACGTCATCGTCGCCCGGCTCAAGTCCACATGCTTGAGCACAAAGCCCCAGGCCAGATAGGCCAGTGCACTGGGAAACACCCCCAACGCCAGAACTGCCCACTGCACTTGCAGCGGCGCTTTCACCACCGCCGCACCCAGCCCCGGCAGATAAATCAGCAACAGCAGTGTCCCCGACCACACCGCGTAACAAGCCAGACTGAAGCCGTCATAACGCCGGGCGTGATGTTTTTGCAGGGCGAAGTAAATGCTCCATGACAGCGCTGCCAGCAGGATCAGCAAGCCATGCGCGTCGATCTGCCCCAGGCCCCGATCGGCGCTGACCACGATCACCACGCCGACCAGTCCCAGCAAGACGCAGCCCCATCGCCAGACACTGACCTGATCCTTGAACACGTAACGCGCCAGCAGCGTACTGAACAGCGGGCTCGACTGTGCCAGTACGCTGGAGGCGCCGGCACTGACGCTTTGCTGGCCGATGTTCAGCGCCACGTGATGCAGGCTGACGGCAAAAAATCCCAGGGCGAACAACAGCGGCACATCGCGCGGTTGCGGCAGGCGAATGCCCTTGAACGCCGCGATCACGGCCATAAACAACGACGCCAGCAAAAACCGCAGCAACGCCAGATGCCCGGGGTCGTAGGCTTGCAGGCCGATGTGAATGCCGGTGGGTGAATAGGCCCAGCAGCCGACCACGAAGGCCATGGCCAGAATGATTTTCAAGGGAGAAGGAGACGGCATGATCGGCGCACCGCAAGGGTTGATGCGCCGATTATCCGGGCGGCCAACAAGTCTCCACAACTGACTTATACTGTGCTGAATGTTCACTTTGAGTGATGAGTATGGAGCTGGCGCAGATCCGCATGTTCAAGACCGTGGCCGACGAGGGCAGCATTGCCCGCGCCGCTGAAAAGCTGTTTTGTGTACCGTCGAACATCACCGCACGGATCAAGGCGTTGGAAGCGGAACTCGGTGTGGCGCTGTTTCTGCGCGAGGGGCGCGGGCTGCGGATCAGCCCGGCGGGGCAGACGTTTCTCGCCTATGTCGAGCGGATTCTGGCGCTGACCGCCGAAGCCAAGCGCGCGGTGGATCCCGCCGCCGAACCGTCCGGCCCGCTGCGTATCGGCGCGATCGAGTCCTCGGCCACCGGGCGTTTGCCCCGACTGTTGGCCAAGTTTCACCAGCGCTATCCGCAGGTGGCGCTGGAGTTGACCACTGGCACCTGGGGCCAATTACTCGACGACACCGTCAGCCATCGCCTCGACGGTGCGATCGTCGCGGTGGACGTCGAGCGAGCGCAACTGAAACGCACGCCGATGTACCGCGAAGAATTGCTACTGATTGCCTCGACATCATTCGGCCCGGTGCGCGACATCCACGATCTGCAGGACAAAACCGTGTTCATGTGGCCGCAGGGCTGCCCGTATCGGGCGGCGCTGGAGCACTGGCTTTTGCGTCAGGGGCAGGCGCTGCCGATTGTCAGCTTGGCCAGTTACGGGGCGATTGTCGGTTGCGTGAGTGCTGGCGCCGGGGTGGCCTTGGTGCCTAAAGGCGTGTTCGAGCAATACGCCAAAGGCGCTGGATGCGTGGGCTATGAGTTTCCCGAACTGACGGCGATCGACAACCTGTTTTACTGGCACGAAAACGCCGGGGTACACCCGGCGCGTGAGGCGTTCGTGGCGATGTTGCGTGAAGAATTCCTCTGATCACATCCAGCGCGCACCTGTAGGAGCTGCCGCAGGCTGCGATCTTTTGATCTGGTTTTTCAAAAATAAAGTCAAAAGATCGCAGCCTGCGGTAGCTCCTACAGGGGAGGAATTCAGGGGTTCAGGGAGTCAAGTCGCGCATCAGCAGGCCAAAGCGCAAGTCCACCGCATCCGGAATCGGCAGGTACACCGTGTGCCCATCCCCCGGCGCAACCTCGATCGCTTCACCCTTGGCACTCTTTAACTGGTGCAGATCGAAGTGGAAATTGCCCTTGGGCGTCATCAGTTCCAGATGATCGCCCAAGGCAAAACGGTTCTTCACTTTGACCTCGGCCAACCGGTCGCGGCGCTCGCCGGTGAGTTCGCCGACGAACTGCTGACGCTCTGACACCGAGCTGCCGTTCTGATAATTCTGGTATTCGTCATGCACATGGCGACGCAGGAAACCTTCGGTGTAGCCGCGCTGGGCCAGTGATTCCAGATCGGTCATCAGACTGCGGTCGAACTCGCGCCCGGCCACTGCATCGTCGATCGCCCGTCGATAGACCTGGGTGGTGCGCGCGCAATAGAAGTGCGATTTGGTCCGGCCCTCGATCTTCAACGAATGCACGCCCATGCGCGTCAGGCGTTCGACGTGCTGCACCGCGCGCAGATCCTTGGCGTTCATGATGTAGGTGCCGTGCTCGTCTTCAAATGCCGGCATCAACTCATCGGGGCGATTGGCTTCCTGCAGCAGAAATACCTGATCGGTCGGCGCGCCGATGCCCAGGGTTGGCTCCGGCTGGAAGGTCTGCACGATCTCGCCGAGCTGGTTTTCCGT
The DNA here is from genome assembly GCF_017947305.1 of Pseudomonas sp. MWU347. Lineage (NCBI taxonomy): Bacteria > Pseudomonadati > Pseudomonadota > Gammaproteobacteria > Pseudomonadales > Pseudomonadaceae > Pseudomonas > Pseudomonas sp. MWU347. The sequence continues at coordinate 273,213 of NZ_JAFGZB010000005.1, read as the reverse complement.
GGCTTGCTGCGCCGAATACTTCCAGCGGCAGGCGTTGGTGCAGGTGCCCTGATTGGCGTCGCGCTTGTTCATGTAGCCCGACAGCAGGCAGCGCCCGGAGTAGGCCATGCACAGCGCACCGTGGACGAACACCTCCAGCTCCATGCCCGGTACCTGTTCACGGATTTCACCGATTTCTTCCAGCGACAGCTCCCGCGACAGAATGATCCGGCTCAGGCCTTGTTGCTGCCAGAACTCGACGCTCGCCCAGTTCACCGTGTTGGCCTGCACCGAAAGGTGGATCGGCATCTGCGGGAAATGCCGGCGCACCAGCATGATCAGGCCCGGGTCGGACATGATCAGCGCGTCCGGCGCCATCTCGATCACTGGCGCCAGATCCTTGAGGAAGGTCTTCAGTTTGGCGTTGTGCGGGGCGATGTTGACCACCACGTAGAAGCGCTTGCCCTGGGCCTGCGCTTCACGAATGCCGAGGGCGAGGTTGGCGTGGTCGAACTCGTTGTTGCGCACCCGCAGGCTGTAACGCGGCTGGCCGGCGTAGACCGCATCGGCACCGTAGGCGAAGGCATAGCGCATGTTCTTCAGGGTGCCGGCAGGGGCGAGCAATTCCGGGGCGGCGAGGGGGAGGTCTGGCTTCATGGCGGCATCGGTCGCAAAAGCGCGGCAGGGTAGTGCAGTGGCAAGTGCGGTTTATTGATCTGGATCTACGTTTGAGTGTGTGGACTTTATCTGTGCAGAAAGGGCACAGATCATGTGCCGGTTTCACTGTGTTCGGTGCGGCGGTGGCTGCTTAAGATTCGCTTGTCAAATCAACCGAGGCAGGACTTTCCCATGCAGAACTTTACTCGCCGCTTTCTCACCGCTTGTGCATTTTCCGGTGTAATGGCCAGCAGCGCAGCGATGGCCGACAACCACCCGACCATTCGGGCAATGTCCGGCGCGACACCGGCTGATCATTTGCCAGCGGGCAAATCCGCACTGGTGGTGATCGATTTCCAGAATGAATATTTCAGCGGCCGGATGCCGATCCCGGACGGTGCCGCTGCCCTGGCGAAAACCCGTGAGCTGATCACTTTCGCTGACAGTCACAAGATCCCGGTGTATCACGTGCAGCACGTCGCACCGGCCGGCTCGCCAGTGTTTGCCATCGATGGCCAGACCGTCAAATTTCACCCGGACATGCAGCCGCGCCCGCAAGACGTGGTGCTGCAAAAGAGCACCGTCAGCGTGTTCGCCAGCACCGACCTTGACCAGCAACTGAAAAAGGCCGGCATCCAGACCCTGATCATTTCCGGCCTGATGACCCACGCCTGCGTGGCGGGTGCCGCACGGGACGCCGCGCCTTTGGGCTACAACGTGATTGTCGCGTCCGATGCCTCGGCGACCCGCGCCATCACCCGCGCCAACGGCGTGTCTATCGACAAGGATTCGCTGCACAAGGCCGCGCTGGCGGAAGTCGAAGACACCTTCGGCGACGTGTTGAGCACTGCGCAGATCGTCAAACTGCCGGTGCGCTGATTAGCCGGGCTGCATCGTCCAGGCAATCTATGCTCCATGAACAAAGATGGCACTCGCGCGCGCCCCGGCTGACTAAGGTTCGGGGCGTGCGAGACGCCTGACTGACATGGATCGGACATGAACGAAAAAACCCTGCAATTCAAATCCCTCACCGTGCTGTTGCTGTTGGTGACGGTCGCCTTCATCTGGATTCTGCTGCCGTTCTACGGCGCGGTGTTCTGGGCGGTGATTCTCGGCATTCTGTTTGCGCCGATGCAGCGCAAGTTACAGCTCAAATTTGGCTGGCGGCGCAACCTGACAGCGCTCTGCACTCTGGGCATCTGCCTGGTGATCGCGATTCTGCCGGTGATCATCCTCAGCATCCTGTTGGTCCAGGAAGGCGCGACGGTTTACAACAACATCGAAAGCGGCCAGCTGGACATCGGTGCCTATCTGGCACAGTTCAAACACAGCTTGCCGCCGTATTTTCAGCATTTGCTCGATCGCTTCGGCATGGGCGAACTCAACGGTCTGCGCGAGAAAATCGTCAAGGCGTCGATGCAGGGCAGTCAGGTGCTGGCCAGTCAGGCGTTCAGTTTCGGTCAAGGCACATTCGAGTTCGTGGTCAGCTTCGGCATCATGCTGTACCTGCTGTTTTTCTTTCTGCGCGATGGCGCCGAGCTGGTGCGCAAGGTACGCACCGCGGTGCCGTTGGAAGAGAGCCACAAACGCCGTTTGCAGTTGAAGTTCAATCGGGTAGTACGCGCGACGGTCAAGGGCAACCTGGTGGTGGCGGTCACTCAGGGCGCATTGGGTGGGGCGATTTTCTGGTTTCTCGACATTCCCAGCGCGTTGCTGTGGGCGGTGCTGATGGGCTTTCTGTCGCTGTTGCCGGCGGTGGGTGCGGGGATCGTCTGGGCGCCGGTGGCGGTGTACTTCCTGCTCAGTGGGATGATCTGGCAGGGCGTGGTGCTGGGGCTGTTCGGGGTGTTTGTGATTGGCTTGGTGGACAACGTGCTGCGCCCGATCCTGGTCGGCAAGGACACGCGCATGCCGGATTACATGATCCTCATCTCGACCCTCGGCGGCCTCGCGGTGTTTGGCCTCAACGGTTTCGTGATCGGGCCGCTGATCGCAGCGCTGTTCATGTCCAGTTGGGCGTTGTTCATCGAGACCAAACCGAAAGTCCAGTTGCCTTAAGCGTGGAATGGGCCGCTGACGATTTTCTGTGACAGGGCCTGTGCGGCGGGCAGTGAAGTGAGCGGGCCGCTGATCGGCTCGCCATCGCGCACCAGATACCAGCAGGCGAGCAATCCCGACGCTCTGAGCGATGCGGGAACAGCGCTACCGACTACCGACATGATTTGAACCTGAGCCATGACAAGTACCTCCATCAATCTGTGGAGCTACCTTAGGGATTCGCTGCGCTCAGGGACAATCAACGCTTTCGATAGTGGTCATTGATCACAGTGAGGGCTGCATCAGTCGACAACCTGGTCGAGCATGTGCACCACTTCGCGCTCATTGAGCAGGCCCTTGTGCACGAGATTCTCCGCCAGCAGCGAAAGAAACTTGGCGCAGCGGTGGCCTTCCAGGTGTTTCAGTTCAGTCAGCGCGCTGTACACCTTGCTTGAAGTGCACAGGCCGACGATGCGGTGCGGATTTTGTGTAGGCATGGGTCGTCCTTGTTTTTATCAACCTGTTGTTTACGGACGGATTCAGATTGCGGTTCCGTCATGACAAATAGATGACCGTTTCGTGTTTTGCCCCCGACGGTCAAGTCCATCATGCCGACTTTAGCTGCTGGAACTGTCCTCACAGCGACCTTGGCGAGATTTTTTCAGACTCTGCCCGACCGACGGTCATAAAAAAGCCCCGCTATTAAGCGGGGCTCGTTGTTTGCGATTACCAGCGCGGGCCACCGTAGTAGCCGTGTGGCCGGCCGTAGTAGCCGCGTGGTGGGCCGTAGTAGACCGGGCCAGGCACGTAGACCGGTTGTTGCACATAGACCGGCGCCGGCTGGTAGTAGACCGGTGGCGGCGGTTGTTGCACGTAAACCGGTGCCGGTTGAGCGTAAACAGGCTGTTGCACGTAGACCGGCCGGTCCTGGTTGATCAAGGCGGAGCCGATGATGGCCGAGCCGACGATCGCACCAAACACTGCCGGACCCTGCCAGCCACCGCCGTGGGCTTCTGCCTGACCTGTGATAGCGAATGCACCAATCAACAAGGCCACGATGGGGAGTTTACGAATCATGATAATTCCTCGGTTCTTCGACCCGGCGTCCGGGCCTGCACCAGGCCCAAAGTTGTCGCGGGGATACTTCTATGACAGCGAAATTCTGAAAATCAGCACAGCCGCTGGGTAAATTTTGTGTAAGGTCTGTACCGGCTTCTTTACCGGTCGGTCAAAGGGGCTCGCAGCCCGTTGCAGACAGGCGCCTATGATCGTCCAGAACCCGATGGAATGGCTAACTCCGTCCATCCGAAAGTCCGTTTTCAAGGAGAAGTTTCATGCAGATGAATCCCAACAAAGACACCCAGCTGTGCATGTCCCTGTCAGGGCGCCCCGGGAACTTCGGTCTGCGGTTTCATAACCATTTGTATGAGCAGTTGGGCCTGAACTTCTATTACAAGGCGTTCAGCAGTCAGGATCTGCCGGGGGCCGTTGGCGGCATTCGTGCGCTGGGGATTCGTGGTTGCGGGGTGTCGATGCCGTTCAAGGAAGCCTGCATCGCGCTGGTCGATGAGCTGGATGCGTCGGCAGCGGCGATCCAGTCGATCAACACCATCGTCAACACCCACGGCCATCTCAAGGCTTACAACACCGATTACATCGCCATCGCGCAATTGCTGGAAACCCACGCGGTACCGCAAGACACGACGTTCGCCCTGCGCGGCAGCGGCGGCATGGCCAAAGCGGTGGCCAGTGCCTTGCGCGATGGTGGCTACAAGAATGGCTTGATCGTTGCGCGTAACGAGCGCGCCGGACGGGCACTGGCGGACTCGCTGGGCTATCGCTGGCAGGCGGATTTGGGCGAAGAGCGGCCGCAGATGCTGATCAACGTCACCCCGGTGGGCATGGACGGCGGGCCGGAGGCCGGGCAACTGGCGTTCGAGCCTGAAGTGATCCAGGCCGCCGACACGGTATTCGATGTGGTAGCGATTCCGTCCGAGACGCCGCTGATCGTGCGTGGGCGGGCTGAGGGCAAGAAGGTGATTACCGGGCTGGAAGTGATTGCGATCCAGGCGCTGGAGCAGTTTGTGCTGTACACCGGGGTGCGGCCGAGTGAGGAGCAGTTTGCGGCGGCGGTGGCATTTGCTCGCAGCTGATCATTGAGTTTTGCGCTGATCCATCGGGCCTCTTCGCGAGCAAGCCCGCTCCCACAGGTATCAGGTTGCAACACAACCAGGTGAGCAACCACAAATCCTGTGGGAGCGGGCTTGCTCGCGAAGGCCGCGACTCGGTTGTTAGTCGGTTGCCTATACTGCGGCCTCAGCAAGCCCAGACTTGCCCCTCATAAAAAACCTGATCGAGGCTCCCCATGCATCCGCCCATCCTCAACCTGCACCAGGTCGAACTCGAATCCCTGCCCGAAGCCCTTGCCCCGGAAGGCGAAACCGCTGGTCGCTATCAACAACGCATGGCGCGCATCGGCCAGCAGCTTGGTGCGCAGAAACTCGGCTATCGGTTGTACGCCTTGCCGCCAGGCATGCGCGGCAGTCCGTTTCACAGCCATCGGGTCAATGAAGAGATGTTCTATGTGGTGGCCGGGGAGGGCGAAGTGCGGCTGGGGGCCGAACGCTTTCCGATCCGCGCGGGCGACGTGATCGCCTGCCCGCCGGGCGGCCCGGAAACGGCGCATCAGATCATCAACACCAGCGACGCGGAACTGCGTTACCTGGCGGTCAGCACCCAGCAGCAACCGGATATCTGTGAATACCCGGACTCCAACAAATACGCGGTGATGGACAACTTCAAAGTCGATGACCAAGGCAATGCGTCAGGCTTCGTTGCCGTGGCGCGGCAGGCGGATGGTGTGGATTACTGGGATGGTGAATAAATAGAGATCTTCGGCTTGGTGCAGACCCTGTGGGAGCGGGCTTGCTCGCGAATGCGGTGTGTCATTCACAGTGATTCGACTGACACAGCCCCTTCGCGAGCAAGCCCGCTCCCACCATAGGATTGGGGGTGATTATTCGAGGCGCGCCAGGCGTTCTTCCAGTGCGGCAATCCGTGCTTCCAGTTCTTCGATGCGTTCAACTGACACACCGCTGGTCGCGCGTTCCCCAGGATTCTGCCGCGCCGCCAGGATCGCCTCGATATCTGCCGGATCGCCCAGCGCATGGGTGTAGCGGTCTTCACGCTGACCGGCCTGACGCGGAATCAACACCGCCAGTCCGCGCGCGATCAGGCGCTCAAGCTGATGCACCACTTGCTCGGCATCTTCGAAGTCATGCATGCGGCCGCTGCGGGTCAGCAGCTCATTCACTGTCTGCGGGCCACGCAGGAACATCAAGCCAGTGAGAATCACCTGGGCCGGCACCAGTTCCAGCGCCTTGTCGAGCTTGTGCTCCCAGCGATCGGCGCGACTGCCCATGACCAGTTTGGCGTAACCGTGGCTTTCCAGCGCCCGCAGGCTCTGGCCAACCTGGCCTTGAGTCAGGTTCATCACCGGTTCACGGCTGGTTTTCTGATTGCAGGCCAGCACCAGTGCATTGAGGGTCAGCGGGTAGGTTTCCGGGCTGGTGGCCTGTTTTTCGATCAACGAACCCAGAATGCGGATTTCCGTGGCGTTGAGCCGTGGTTCGTCGGTGGTGGTTGCAAGTTCGGTGGTCATCGCGCGTTCCCTCTGCAGTCGAAGGCGCCTAGCCTAATCCTTGGCTAACAAAAGGCAAGCCGTGTGGTCATCAAGCATGGCTATAATCGCCTCCACGTTCCACCCAGCCACTACACGAGACTGCCATGACCATTTCCCTGTACGCCGCATCCGTCCCGGTTTTTCAACAAATGCTCAACGCCCTGAGCGATGTCCTGAAAAAGGCTGAAGCCCACGCCACCGAGAAAAACATCGACCCGAACGCCTTCCTGCAAGCGCGCCTGTACCCGGACATGTTCCCGCTGGTGCGTCAGGTGCAGATCGCCGTCGACTTCGCCAAGGGCGTTTCCTCGCGTCTGGCCGAAGTCGAAATCCCGAAATATGACGACACCGAAACCACCTTCGCCGAGCTGCAGGCGCTGATCGCCAAGGTTCTGGCCTACATCGGCGAGATCAAGCCGGAGCAGATCAACGGCAAGGAAGGCATCGAGATCGTGACCCGTCCGGGCACGCCGAAGGAGAAGCGCTTCAGCGGCCAGGCTTACCTGCTGAGCTACGGTCTGCCGCAGTTCTTCTTCCACGTCACCACCACCTACGCGCTGCTGCGCCACAACGGTGTTGAAGTGGGTAAACGCGATTACATGGGCGCGTACTAAATCGTTAGAAGCCCTCACCCTAGCCCTCTCCCAGTGGGAGAGGGGACTGATCGCGTTGTTTGTTCGAGATACGCCGACTTGATCTATCGAGTCGAACTCAAGACTTGAATCCGACAAAGATCGGCTCCCTTTCCCCCTCACCCCTTGGGGGGAGAGGGTTGGGGTGAGGGGGGAAAGATCTCGGCCACAAAAAAGCCCGCCAGGGTTCACACCTTGGCGGGCTTTTCATTGCAGCAATTGTTACGCAGTGCGCTGGGCTTTCGCCTCTTCACCCAGGCACGCCGCGGCGGTAAACAGCACATCGGTGGACGAATTCAACGCCGTCTCCGCCGAGTCCTGCAACACCCCAATGATGAAACCGACTGCCACCACCTGCATGGCAATCTCGCTCGGGATACCGAACAGGCTGCACGCCAGCGGAATCAGCAGCAGCGAGCCGCCGGCCACGCCCGAGGCGCCACAGGCGCAGATCGCCGCGACGACGCTGAGCAGAATCGCGGTTGGAATGTCCACGGCAATCCCCAGCGTGTGCACCGCGGCCAGGGTCAATACGGTGATGGTGATCGCCGCGCCGGCCATGTTGATGGTTGCCCCCAGCGGGATCGATACCGAGTAGGTGTCTTCGTGCAGGCCCAGGCGCTTGCTCAGTTCCAGGTTGACCGGAATGTTCGCCGCCGAGCTGCGGGTGAAGAACGCGGTGATCCCGCTTTCGCGCAGGCACTTGAGGGTCAGCGGATACGGGTTGCGGCGCAGTTTCCAGAACACGATCAACGGGTTCATCACCAGCGCGACGAACAGCATGCAGCCCAGCAGCACACCCAGCAGGTGCGCGTAACCGATCAGTGCGCCGAAGCCCGAGGTCGCGAGGGTCGAGGCCACCAGACCGAAAATGCCCAGAGGTGCGAAGCGAATCACCACGCGCACGATCAGCGTCACGCCGTTGGACAGATCGCCGAGCACTTCGCGGGTGGTGTCACCGGCGTGGCGAATGGCAACGCCCATGCCGATCGCCCAGGCGAGAATGCCGATGAAGTTGGCATTCATCAGCGCGCTGACCGGGTTATCGACCACGCTCAACAACAGACTTTGCAGCACCTCGGCGATGCCGCCTGGCGCGGTGACTGACACGTTGTCGGTGGATAACACCAGATGCGAGGGAAACGCCATGCTGGCGACAACCGCCACCACCGCCGCAGCGAATGTGCCGAGCAGATAAAGAAACAGGATCGGCCGGATGTGGGTTTCCTGGCCGTGCTTGTGGTTGGCAATCGACGCCATCACCAGCACGAACACCAGAATCGGGGCCACGGCTTTCAGTGCCGAGACGAACACTTTGCCGATGAACGCCGAGCCTTTCGCCGCTTCCGGGGCGAACAGCGCCAGAGCGATACCGGCAATCAGGCCGATCAGGATCTGCGTGACCAGGCTGAGGTTTTTCAGGCGTTGCAATAGAGAAGGGGATGAAGCGGTCATAACGGCATCTCTGATTTTTTATAGGGTGCAAGGTTGCGTGAAACCGGTGATACATCGGGGGGCAGGTCACCGGCACGAACCGAAAGGGCTGACGCGCGATCAACGCTGTTAAACGGGGCGCTGAACAGGGTGTACGTTTTTCAGGGCGCGGACTTTATCACAGCGTAGGCGTTATCCTTCAGGCCTGTGACGATCTGCCACCGGATTGATCGGCAAGTCAGCAGGTTTGTGCAAGTCAGCCCGGAAACACTCTGTTAAGATTCGCCATCCTCATTTTCATAGTCTGCCAGCGGGCCTCTTGGTCATCGCTGGTGTCGTCGTTTTGCTGGAGTTGCTCATGCTGTTGCCCATTCTTCTGTTGTCCGCCGCCGGATTCACGGTGCTGACCACGGAATTCGTCATCGTCGGCCTGTTGCCGGCCATTGCCCGCGACCTGGCGGTAACCATTCCGCAGGCCGGTTTGCTGGTGACTCTATTCGCTTTCACGGTGGCGACGTTCGGTCCATTTTTGACCGCGTATTTCGCCCGCTTCGAGCGGCGCAAGTTGTTCATCACGATTTTGATCATGTTCGGCCTGGCCAACACCGTTGCGGCGCTGGCGCCGAACATCTGGGTCATGGCCATCGCCCGGTTGATCCCGGCGCTCGGCCTGCCGGTGTTCTGGGCCTTGGCCAGTGAGACGGCGGTGGACATCGTCGGCCCGGATCATGCCGGCCGCGCGATTGCCAAGATCGGCTTCGGCATTGTTTGCGCGACGGTGTTCGGCATTCCGGTGGGCACGTTGATTTCCGATGCGTTCGGCTGGCGCAGTGCGTTTGCGATTCTGGCGGTGATCGCTTTCGCCAAGGCCTTGCTGCTGTTTGTTTACCTGCCGAAAACCAGTCTGCACCAGCATCAGGTCAGCTTCGCCTCGCAGTTCAAGATCCTGCGCAACCCGCTGATGATCGGCCATGTGCTGTTGTCGATTCTGGTATTCAGCGGCATGTTCACCGCTTATACCTATCTGGCCGACATTCTTGAGCGTCTGGCCGGGTTCAACGGCACGGTGGTTGGCTGGTGCCTGATGGGCTTCGGTGCGGTCGGGCTGATCGGCAACTCACTGGGCGGTCGCGCGGTGGATCGTCATCCACTGGGCGCCTCGGTGTTGTTCTGCGCGTTCATGATTGCCGGCATGGTCTCGCTGGTGCCGAACATTCACTCGACGGTGGGGCTGGCGGTGGCCATGGGCATCTGGGGTATCACCCAGGCTGCGTTGTTCCTGGTCAGCCATGTACGCCTGATGAAGGCCGCACCGGAAGCGCCAGCCTTTGCCGCCTCGCTGAATATCGCCGGGGCCAATCTCGGGATTGGCCTCGGAGCGATGATCGGCGGGCGGGTGATCGACAGTGCTGGCCTGGGTTTTCTGGGGTTCGCCGCTGCCGGGTTCATTCTGTTGTCGGTGTTCCTCGCCATGGTGTTGATGACGCTCAAGCCGCGCGACGCGTGCGCCCAGGCGTCATAACGCGGTAAACAGCTCGCGTCGGGCACCTTCGGTAATCGCAACGATGCCGGGGTGCTTGACCTTGCGCTCCACCGAAATGGCATAGAACGACTCGGTCACCGCATCGGTCTGGCCAATCTCCTCGACGCCGTACTGGCGTTTGACTTCATCGGCAATCACGCTTGGGCCGATGAAAATCCCGCTGCCCGATTGGCCGAAGGCCTGCATCAGGGCGCTGTCATCGAACTCCCCGACGATTCGCGGCTGGATCTGTTGCTCGGCAAACCAGCGCTGCAAACGGCTGCGCACCACGGTTTCCGCGCCGGGGATCAACAGCGGTGCGCCGTTGAGGCTGCGCGGGAAATCCTGCCCGTATTGCGCCGCCAGCTGCGTGGTGGCGAAGAAACTGATCCCGCATTCGCCAAGCTTCTGGCTATAGCCCTTGATGTCGAGGTGCGACGGCATCGGGCTGTCGGAAATCACCAGGTCCAGGCGCTGGATCGCCAGATCCGCCAGCAGGCGTTCGAGTTTGTCTTCGCGGCAGGTGATGCGTAGCGGCTCGTGCAACTCCATGGTCGGCGCAATCAGGCGATAGACGATGGACTTGGGCACCACGTCCGCCACGCCGACGCGGAACAGTATCTGCTGCTCGTTGGGCTGGGCGCGCAGCATCAGCTCCAGTTCGCCGCCTAACTGAAACATCTGCTCGGCGTAGGGCAGGGCCTGACGTCCAGCTTCGGTCAGCTCCAGCTGACGGCCGACCCGTTGAAACAGTTCGATGCCGTATGTTTGTTCGAGCAGCGAAATCTGCCCGCTGATGGTTTGTGGCGTGAGGTTCAGCTGTTCGCAGGCACGCACGATGCTGCCGGTCTTGGCGACCACCCAGAAGTAATGCAGTTGTCGGTAGTTGAGCATCGAGCAATGGCCTCTGACTGGATTGCGCAGTGTTCGTTAAAACCGAAGTATAGCCGCTAAAAATACGAATTTTCCTGAAGTGTTTGTCTCCCTAGAATGCCCAGCCATCGACGGGCGGTCTGTGACCCTGTCTGTTCATTCGAAGGAAGTCCCATGAAATACACAATTCCAGCGTTGATGTTTACGTCTTTACTGCTTATGGCCGGTTGCGATCAGGCCGAGAAAAGCGCCCAGCAGTTGATGGGCAAGGCCGCCGAAAGCGCCAAACAGGCGATCGACGACACGCACAAGGCTGCTGAACAAGCACTCAGCGACGCCACCGGCGGCCTGATCGAGAAAAAAGAAACACCGGAAAAAGACGCGGAAAAATCCGAATCTTCCTCCAAGACCATCTAAACCGTCTTACACAGAGTCAGGACTGACCCATGGAATATCTGTTAGAACTCGCCGCCAGCCCCGCCGCCTGGGTTGCTTTGGCCACACTGGTGGTGATGGAGATCGTACTCGGCATCGATAACCTGATCTTTATTTCGATCCTGACCAACAAACTGCCCGTGCAGCATCGTCAGAAGGCGCGTCGAATCGGTATCGGCATGGCGCTGATTCTGCGTCTGGCTCTGTTGAGCACCATCGCCTTCATCGTGCAGTTGACTGCCCCTGTGATCGAAATCATGGGCCAGGCGTTCTCTTGGAAGGACATGATCCTGATTGCCGGTGGTCTGTTCCTGGTGTGGAAAGCCACAACCGAGATCCATCACAGCATGGACCCGGCGCCGGAAGACCCGAAAAGCGCAACATCGACCGTGACCCTGGGCTTCGCTGCCGCGATCGGTCAGATCCTGATGCTGGACATGGTGTTCTCCATCGACAGCATCATTACTGCGGTGGGCATGACTGAGCACTTGCCGATCATGGTGATCGCAGTGGTGGTCTCGGTAATGGTGATGCTGTTTGCGGCTGAACCGCTGGCCAAGTTCATCAACGACAACCCGACGGTGGTGATGCTCGCGCTGGGCTTCCTGATCATGATCGGCATGACGCTGATCGCCGAAGGCTTCGGCGCCCATGTACCGAAAGGGTATGTGTACGCGGCCATGGCGTTCTCGGCAGCGATTGAGGTGCTGAACATGATGTCGCGCCGGGCGAAGCAGAAGAAGCTGGCTCAGCAGGCGTAAGCGCTGACCAGCCAAAAGCCCCCTGAGCGCCAAGCGTTCAGGGGGCTTTTTTATGGGCGGAACGTTTGCAGTATCAACGTTTGCAGTATCAACGTTTGCAGTATCAATGTGCGGTCGCGTGCCGTGCGTTGTGCTTTTGCGGTTTTTCGACCGCCACAGGTGGCTGCGGGTGATGGTGGCGCCGCGAAATTCGCAGCACGCCCCACAACATGGCAGTGGCCACGGCCAGCCAGCCGGCGATCAGCATTACGATAGTCATGGTCAGGCTCATCAGTGCCTCCTCTTTGCCCTGCATCGGGCACACACTTTTTCAGTTCGCTCTGTTTCAGTGACAGTCTAGACAATGGGGTGTTTCAGACTATTGACCAAAGGTCGGTGATGACCAATCAGTTCGCTCTATGCAAACGATCGGTCTGCGGTTTAAGGCTATACCGCAGGCGTGCGTCGCCCTATGATCGCAGGCGTTGCCGGAACACGATGACCGGCGTCTGACGAGAGTGATGATGGTGCAGGTATTTTCTCGATTGCGAGGGGCGTTGCTGGTGGCCGGTTGCGCGGCGGTGTTGGCAGGGTGTGCGGGCAGTGTCGCGCCGCAGGTCAAGCGTCTGCCGGAACGGGTCGAACTCAGCGGCACGTTCTATCGCGGCGAAGCCAATCAAAGTGGTCCGCAAGTGCTGGCCAGCCTGTTGTCGCAGCAAGGCATCATGATCACCCCGGGCTTGCTGGAAAAACCGTTGCATCTGCCGGATGCACAAGAGCAGTTGCAGCAGAATCTGCAGAGCCTGGCTCGCGATTACGGCATGGTGGTCTATCCGCTGGACAAGAATTTGCCTGCCCTGTTGACCCAGGTCGCGGCAGGTTATCCGGTAATGGTGCGCTTCAGTGAAGGCTCGGCGTTCTGGGCCGAACCGCGTTACGCGATCCTTTCCGGTTATGACCGGCTGAAACAGAAGGTGCTGTTGCGCGCCGGGATGAATCGCCGCGAACTGATGAGTTTCAGTTCCTTTGAATCCGCCTTCGAAAAATCCGGCGGTTGGGCAGTACTGATCCAGAAACCGTCGCAGATTCCTGCCGAAGTCGACCGCCAGCGCTGGCTCAAGGCCGCGGACGAGCTGGCGCAGGCCGGGCAGGAACGTGAAGCGGCGCAAGCCAGAAAGGCTTTGGCCGCACATTAAGGCTCCGTTCGTCATCTGCCGGGCACCCTCACGCCCGGCAGGCCTCTCACTGATAGAGCCCGAATGTGCGGGTGAATCAGGAGGCGAGCATGGCAGATTCCCCATCCCCGAAAGGCCCACACTCAAGCGAGCATTCGTCCGGTCATGATCTGGGTTTCGATCCGGATTCACCGGATCTCGACGATCCGCAAGTTGATCCGGTCGGCCCCGCCAAGGCGCCGCGAGACGTGCAACCGGACGACGACAGTCAGCGACCGGCCAAGCCCTATGATCCGTTGGCTGATCTGAAACCATGAAGTGAGGTGCGTATGAGTACCGATTCCAGCTTCGACGATAAAAAACCGGACAGCGTGCCGACCACGCCTGAGGACGACGTGGACCCTGTGCTGGATCCGGACAGCCCGCTGCGCGATCCGCTGGCGCGACCTAATGTGCTGACGCCAGATCCGAGCGCTGGTGACGGCATTCCGGACGACGACAAAATGCCGTTACCCAATGATTGAATAACGGGTATTTAACCACTGGCTGAATACCTCTGTGGCGAGGGAGCTTGCTCCCGCTGGACTGCGCAGCAGGCCTTTTCTGTTAAAAAAGAAGGTCCTCTACGTGCCCCAGCGGGAGCAAGCTCCCTCGCCACAGTTGGATATTTCTAATTACTTGGAGGCTTCGACCACGCCGCTCTGGCGCGACTTGAGGTTTTTCTCGGCCTTGTATTGCTGCGCAACTGCCGGGACGCTGGCGCTACGACCGGTTTCCATCCAGCTGCGGATACGGCTGGCATCGGCAAAATGCGTGTACTTGCCGAACGCATCGAGAATCACCAGGGCAACCGGGCGGTTGCTCATTCGCGTCACCAGCACCAGGCAATGACCCGCCGGGTTGGTGAAGCCGGTTTTGGTGATCTTGATGTCCCAGTCAGCCTTGTTCACCAGGTGATCGGTGTTGCGGAAACCCAGGGTGTAATTGGGCTTGCGGAACGCTACGGTTTTTTCCTTGGTGGTGGTCAGCTCGCTGAGGATCGGATGCTTGCTAGCGGCCACCAGCAGTTTGCTCAAGTCGCGGGCGGTGGACACGTTGCGTTCCGACAACCCGGTCGGCTCGACATAGTGCGTATTGGTCATGCCCAGCGCTTTGGCCTTGGCGTTCATTGCGGCGATGAACGCGGCGTAACCGCCTGGATAGTGATGCGCGAGGCTGGCGGCAGCACGGTTCTCCGAGGACATCAGGGCAATCAGCAGCATCTCGCGACGCGGCAGTTCGCTCTTCAGTTTGACTCGGGAGAACACGCCTTTCATTTCCGGCGTATGGCTGATGTCGACGTCGATCCATTCGTCCATGTTCTGGTGCGCTTCAACCACCACCAGTCCGGTCATCAGTTTGCTCACAGAAGCGATCGGTACGATCACATCCGGATTGCTCGAATAGATGACTTTATTGGTCTGCAAATCCATAAGCAGGGCGCTGCCGGAGGCGATCTTCAGTTGTGAAGCGTCGCGTGGCGCGGCGGTAGTTTCTGCGGCGTTGACCGTTGGCGTGACGAATGTGCCTGAAAAAGCAAAAACCAGGCTCAGGATCGAAAGACGAATTTTCACGCGGGCGAACTCATAAAGGTTGGATATTCCGTTAGTTTGTAACGGGTTATTTCTTCAAAGCGTCGCATTCTAGGAGTATGGCTGAAGATCTGTCGATGGTTGTTTGAATGACCTGAAAATCTCGTGAAAAGGCCTGTAAAAAGAGGGGTTTCCGGCGAACGGTTAGTGTTTTTTCTCAGATACGAAAAACCCCGCACAAGGCGGGGTTCTTTTATTGCGGAAAAACGTCTCAGGCGTGCAGGGTTTCTGCCGCGTAGAGGGTGTTTTCCAGCAGGCAGGCACGGGTCATCGGGCCAACGCCGCCGGGAACCGGAGTGATCCAGCCGGCGCGGGGCAGGGCGGTTTCGTACACCACGTCACCGACCAGCTTGCCATCGTCCTGACGGTTGATGCCGACGTCGATCACGATCGCGCCTTCCTTGATCCACTCACCCTTGACCAGTCCCGGCTTGCCGGCGGCGACCACCACCAGGTCAGCGCGACCGACGTGGCCGGCCAGGTCCTTGGTGAAGCGGTGGGTGACGGTCACGGTGCAACCGGCCAGCAGCAGTTCCATCGCCATCGGACGACCGACGATGTTCGACGCACCCACCACCACCGCATCCAGACCATAAAGGTCCACGCCGGTGCTTTCCAGCAAGGTCATGATGCCTTTTGGGGTGCACGGACGCAGCAACGGAATGCGCTGGGCCAGGCGACCGACGTTATAAGGATGGAAGCCATCGACGTCTTTGTCCGGGCGAATGCGCTCCAGCAGTTTGGAGGCGTCCAGGTGCTCGGGCAGCGGCAGTTGCAGCAGCACGCCGTCGATGGCCGGGTCGTCGTTGAGGCGATCGATCAGATCGGTCAGCGCTTCTTGAGTGGTTTCGGAAGGCAGGTCGTAGGCTTGAGAGAGGAAGCCGACCTCTTCACAGTCTTTACGCTTGTGCGAGACATAAACCTGAGAGGCAGGATCGCTGCCGACCAGGATCACCGCGAGGCCGGGAGTGCGCAGGCCTTGCTGGCGACGCTCGGCAACTCGTTGGGCGATCTGCTGGCGCAGGCTGGCGGCGATCGATTTGCCGTCGATTAGTTGTGCAGTCATTGCGCGTGATTAACCATCGAGAGGGGAAAAAAAGAGAACGCATTCTCGCATGTCAGACGGTGAGGGCAAAGGCGCTTGGTCAGCAAATTCCCCTAACTCCTTTAATTAAATGAATTTTTTTCAAAAAGGATTTGACGGCCTTGGGAGCGCTCTATACTATTCGTCGCACTTGTCGGGCGCAGCCTAGCACTGGTTAAGAAGGTTGAGCGGAATTAGCGTTCTGCGAAGCTGGAAAGCATTTAGTTTGTAGTCCTCCAAGAGTACAGATTAATAAGGCGCCCGTAGCTCAGCTGGATAGAGCATCCGCCTTCTAAGCGGATGGTCGCAGGTTCGAGTCCTGCCGGGTGCGCCATTAGGCAGCTTTGGCACAAGTAGCGCGATATGGTGGGCGTAGCTCAGTTGGTAGAGCACGGGATTGTGACTCCCGTTGTCGTGGGTTCGATCCCCATCGTCCACCCCATATTTCGAAAGGCGTCAGATGTAACAGTCTGGCGCCTTTGCTTTAAAAAGCTTCATCTGCGGATGTGGTGGAATTGGTAGACACACTGGATTTAGGTTCCAGCGCCGCGAGGCGTAAGAGTTCGAGTCTCTTCATCCGCACCAATTAAAGCTTCATTCATGCCGCAGGTCTGATGAAGTTCAGCAAAGAAGTTGAATGGCTTTTTTGTGACGCAATATGGTGGGCGTAGCTCAGTTGGTAGAGCACGGGATTGTGACTCCCGTTGTCGTGGGTTCGATCCCCATCGTCCACCCCATATTTCGAAAGGCGCCAGATTTAACAGTCTGGCGCCTTTTTTGTTTTACGGCTGGTGGTTTGTCGCGCAGCGTTTCGGGTCGAAGGGCAGGGCGTTTCGTCGTGTTCAGGGGCTTGCTGTCAGTGTGCCGACCGCCGGCCATGTTCGCGGGATCAGCCGTCAGGGAGATGGCTCGCAGTCTCTTCTATATATAGAAGCGGTTGAAGCAGAGCCTTGGCGTGATGGTCTTTATTCGTCTTCGAGGTGGAGTGCATTGCTGCATTCACACCTATAAATGGCCTGCTGTTTTTTTACCCGTTTTCAGTAGGGTGACTTCTTGAGTTTGACCCACTAGAATGCATGCCCTTGATTCTGGGGTCGGAAACGGCCGGCTAACGTCTGTGCAACGAGGAATATCCATGCAAGTTTCTGTTGAAAATACTACTGCTCTTGAGCGCCGCATGAGCGTCACCGTGCCGGCTGAGCGCATTGAGAGCCAGGTCAACAAGCGTCTGCAGCAGACTGCCCAAAAGGCCAAGATTGCTGGCTTCCGTCCAGGCAAAGTGCCAATGAGCGAAATCAAGCGCCGTTTCGGTGCTGACGCTCGTCAGGAAGCTGTTGGTGATGTCATCCAGTCCTCCTTCTACGAAGCCGTGGTTGAGCAGAAGCTGAACCCTGCCGGTTCGCCTTCGATCGAGCCGAAGTCGCTGGAAGCTGGCAAAGACCTGGAATACGTTGCCGTATTCGAAGTGTTCCCTGAGTTCACCGTTGCCGGTTTCGACGGCATCACTGTCGAGCGCCTGAGCGCTGAAGTGGCTGACGCCGATCTGGACAAGATGCTGGACATCCTGCGCAAGCAGAACACCCGTTTTGAAGTGGCCGATCGTGCTGCTCAGAACGAAGACCAGCTGAACATTGATTTCGTTGGCAAGGTTGACGGCGAAGCCTTCGCTGGCGGCTCGGCCAAAGGCACTCAGCTGGTGCTGGGTTCCGGTCGCATGATCCCGGGCTTCGAAGAAGGCCTGGTGGGCGCTAAAGCGGGCGAAGAGCGCGTTCTGAACCTGACCTTCCCTGAGGACTATCAGAACCTGGACCTGGCCGGCAAAACCGCCGAGTTCACCGTGACTGTAAACACCGTTTCCGAGCCTAAGCTGCCAGAGCTGAACGAAGAGTTCTTCGCTCAATTCGGCATCAAGGAAAGCGGCATCGACGGTTTCCGCACCGAAGTTCGCAAGAACATGGAGCGTGAGCTGCGTCAGGCCATCAAGTCCAAGGTAAAAAATCAGGTAATGGACGGTCTGCTGGCCACCAACCCGATCGAAGTGCCGAAGGCTCTGCTGTCCAACGAAGTTGACCGTCTGCGTGTGCAGGCGGTTCAGCAGTTCGGTGGCAACATCAAGCCTGACCAACTGCCGGCCGAGCTGTTCGAAGAGCAAGCCAAGCGCCGTGTAGTGCTGGGTCTGATCGTGGCCGAAGTGGTCAAGCAATTCGACCTGAAGCCTGACGAAGCCCGCGTTCGCGAAATGATTCAGGAAATGGCTTCGGCTTACCAGGAACCTGAGCAGGTCGTGTCCTGGTACTACAAGAACGAGCAGCAACTGAACGAAGTTCGTTCGGTTGTGCTGGAAGAACAAGTTGTGGATACTGTTCTGCAGAAAGCTAGCGTGACCGACAAATCGGTCTCTTACGAAGAAGCGGTCAAGCCGGTAGAAGCTCCAAAAGCCGACTGATTGTTTTTGCGTTAAGAAGTACACACATAAGCCAGCCTTCGAGCTGGCTTATGCGTATTCAAGACATAACTATTTGGGAGTGACTGCAGAGCATGTTCCGTAATTCGTATATTCAGCAGAACTCTGATATCCAGGCCGCCGGCGGCCTGGTCCCGATGGTTGTCGAGCAATCTGCTCGTGGCGAGCGCGCCTATGACATCTACTCGCGCCTTCTGAAGGAGCGCGTCATTTTTCTGGTGGGTCCTGTAGAGGACTACATGGCCAACCTGATCTGTGCGCAATTGCTGTTCCTTGAAGCGGAAAACCCGGACAAGGACATCCATCTCTATATCAACTCCCCGGGCGGTTCGGTGACAGCGGGCATGTCGATCTACGACACCATGCAGTTCATCAAGCCAAACGTCTCGACGACGTGCATTGGTCAGGCGTGCAGCATGGGTGCATTCCTGCTGACGGCCGGTGCTCCAGGCAAGCGTTTCTGCCTGCCGAACTCGCGTGTGATGATTCACCAGCCACTGGGCGGTTTCCAAGGCCAGGCCTCGGATATCGAAATCCATGCCAAGGAAATCCTCTTCATCCGCGAGCGTCTGAACACGCTGATGGCCAAGCACAGCGGTCGTACGCTTGAAGAAATCGAGCGCGACACCAACCGCGACAACTTCATGAGTGCAGAAGCTGCGAAGGAATACGGCCTGATCGACGAAGTCATCAACCAGCGTCCTGCGTAAAATAAGCAGCTCAAAATAAGGTGGGTCGGCAGGTCCGACCACCAGCGGGCTTGAAAAAGCCCGCAATAGCCTTCATCTTGTGTTGCAAGCCTATCGGATTTGGATCGAACGAATGACTGACACCCGCAACGGCGAGGACAACGGCAAGCTGCTCTATTGCTCCTTCTGTGGCAAAAGCCAGCATGAAGTGCGCAAATTGATTGCCGGCCCCTCGGTCTTTATCTGCGACGAGTGCGTCGACCTGTGCAATGACATCATCCGCGAGGAGGTGCAGGAAGCACAGGCCGAAAGCAGCGCGCATAAATTGCCTTCGCCTAAAGAAATCAGCGGCATCCTTGACCAGTATGTAATCGGTCAGGAGCGTGCGAAAAAGGTTCTGGCCGTAGCGGTGTACAACCACTACAAGCGCCTGAATCAGCGTGACAAGAAGGCTGACGACGTCGAACTCGGCAAGAGCAACATCCTGCTGATCGGCCCGACAGGCTCCGGTAAAACCCTGCTGGCCGAAACACTGGCCCGCCTGCTGAACGTTCCGTTCACCATCGCTGACGCAACCACCCTCACCGAGGCCGGTTACGTAGGTGAAGATGTCGAGAACATCATTCAGAAATTGCTGCAAAAGTGCGATTACGACGTGGAAAAGGCCCAGATGGGCATTGTCTATATCGACGAAATCGACAAGATTTCCCGCAAGTCCGACAACCCGTCGATCACCCGCGATGTTTCCGGTGAAGGCGTGCAGCAGGCCTTGCTCAAGTTGATCGAAGGCACGGTCGCTTCCGTTCCACCGCAAGGTGGTCGCAAGCATCCGCAGCAGGAATTCCTGCAGGTCGACACCCGTAACATCCTGTTCATCTGCGGTGGTGCGTTCTCTGGTCTGGAAAAGGTTATTCAAAACCGTTCCACCAAGGGCGGCATCGGTTTCAACGCAGAAGTGCGCAGCAAGGAAGAAGGCAAGAAAGTCGGTGAATCCCTGCGTGAAGTCGAGCCTGACGATCTGGTCAAGTTCGGTCTGATCCCGGAATTCGTCGGTCGTCTGCCGGTTCTTGCGACGCTGGACGAGCTCGACGAGGCTGCGTTGATGCAGATCCTCACCGAGCCGAAAAATGCTCTGACCAAACAGTATGCCAAGCTGTTCGAGATGGAAGGCGTGGATCTGGAGTTCCGGACCGACGCACTGAAATCGGTCGCCAAACGTGCTCTGGAACGTAAAACCGGTGCCCGTGGCCTGCGTTCGATTCTCGAAGGTGTGCTGCTCGACACGATGTACGAAATCCCTTCGCAGTCTGAAGTGAGCAAAGTCGTCATCGATGAAAGCGTGATTGAAGGCAAGTCCAAGCCACTGTATATCTACGAAAACAGTGAGCCGACGGCCAAGGCAGCGCCGGACGCGTAAGCGTCCACACTGCCGGAACAAAGAAGGGGCCTTCGGGCCTCTTTTTTTTTATGTCGTTTTTTACATCCGCTTTGCGCTTGTTTTTTTTCAAGGCAGCCCCCATCTTGGTTTCAAGTTTAATTCCATCTGATTACGGCCATATGGCCGCCGTAGAGGCGAAATCATGAAGACAACCATCGAATTGCCTCTCCTGCCATTGCGTGATGTCGTGGTTTATCCGCACATGGTTATCCCGCTGTTCGTGGGGCGCGAGAAATCCATCGAAGCCCTCGAGGCCGCGATGACGGGCGACAAGCAGATCCTGCTGCTGGCCCAGAGAAACCCGGCTGACGATGATCCCGGTGAAGACGCTCTCTATCGCGTAGGTACTATCGCCACTGTGTTGCAGCTGCTGAAGCTGCCGGACGGCACCGTCAAGGTTCTGGTCGAAGGTGAGCAGCGCGGTGCTGTAGAGCGCTTCAGCGAAGTCGACGGGCATTGCCGCGCCGAAGTCTCGCTGATCGACGAAGTCGACGCCGCCGAGCGCGAATCCGAAGTGTTCGTGCGCAGCCTGCTGTCGCAGTTCGAACAATACGTGCAGTTGGGTAAGAAGGTCCCGGCTGAAGTCCTGTCGTCGCTCAACAGCATTGATGAGCCGGGTCGTCTGGTCGACACCATGGCCGCGCACATGGCGCTGAAGATCGAGCAGAAACAGGAAATCCTCGAAATCATCGATCTGTCGGCCCGGGTCGAGCACGTGCTCGCCTTGCTGGATGCCGAAATCGATCTGCTGCAAGTTGAAAAACGCATTCGCGGCCGCGTCAAAAAGCAAATGGAGCGCAGCCAGCGCGAGTACTACCTGAATGAGCAGATGAAGGCCATTCAGAAAGAGCTGGGCGACGGTGACGAAGGTCACAATGAAATCGAAGAGCTGAAAAAGCGCATCGATGCTGCCGGCCTGCCGAAAGATGCCTTGGCCAAAGCCACCGCCGAGCTGAACAAGCTCAAGCAAATGTCGCCGATGTCCGCTGAAGCCACCGTGGTGCGCTCCTACATCGACTGGCTGGTGCAGGTGCCGTGGAAGGCGCAAAGCAAGGTACGCCTCGACCTGGCGCGTGCTGAAGACATTCTCGACGCCGATCACTACGGTCTCGAAGAGGTCAAGGAGCGCATCCTTGAATACCTCGCCGTGCAGAAGCGCGTGAAGAAGATCCGTGGCCCGGTGCTGTGCCTGGTGGGTCCTCCTGGCGTGGGTAAGACCTCGCTGGCAGAGTCGATTGCCCACGCCACTAACCGTAAATTTGTGCGTATGGCCCTCGGTGGCGTGCGTGATGAAGCGGAAATTCGTGGTCATCGTCGGACTTACATTGGTTCGATGCCAGGAAGATTGATTCAAAAGATGACAAAGGTGGGCGTACGCAACCCGCTGTTCCTGCTCGATGAAATCGACAAAATGGGCAGCGACATGCGTGGCGACCCGGCGTCGGCGTTGCTGGAAGTGCTCGATCCGGAGCAGAACCACAACTTCAACGATCACTATCTGGAAGTCGATTACGACCTGTCCGATGTGATGTTCCTGTGCACCTCGAACTCGATGAACATCCCGCCGGCATTGCTGGACCGGATGGAAGTCATTCGTCTGCCGGGCTACACCGAAGACGAAAAGATCAACATCGCCGTAAAGTACCTGTCGCCCAAGCAGATTGCCGCTAATGGTCTGAAGAAGGGTGAGCTGGAATTCGACGAGGAAGCGATCCGCGACATCATCCGTTACTACACCCGTGAAGCCGGTGTGCGTGGCCTCGAACGTCAGATAGCCAAAGTCTGCCGCAAGGCCGTGAAAGAACATGCGCTGGAAAAACGCTTCTCGGTAAAAGTGACAGCTGACCTGCTGGAGCATTTCCTCGGCGTGCGTAAATTCCGCTACGGTCTGGCAGAGCAACAGGATCAGATCGGTCAGGTGACTGGCTTGGCGTGGACGCAGGTGGGCGGTGAATTGCTGACCATCGAAGCGGCTGTGGTGCCGGGTAAAGGTCAGCTGATCAAGACCGGTTCGCTGGGCGATGTAATGGTCGAATCGATCACTGCGGCGCTGACCGTTGTGCGCAGCCGTGCCAAAAGCCTGGGCATTCCGCTGGACTTCCATGAGAAGCGCGACACGCACATTCACATGCCGGAAGGGGCGACCCCGAAGGACGGTCCTAGCGCGGGTGTGGGCATGTGCACGGCACTGGTGTCAGCCTTGACCGGGATTCCGGTGCGCGCCGATGTTGCCATGACCGGCGAAATTACCCTGCGTGGCCAAGTGTTGGCGATTGGTGGTCTGAAGGAAAAACTGCTGGCGGCTCACCGTGGCGGAATCAAGATTGTGATTATTCCGGAAGAGAACGTGCGCGATCTGAAGGAGATTCCTGACAATATCAAGCAGGATCTGCAGATTAAACCGGTTAAATGGATTGACGAGGTCCTGCAAATTGCGCTGCAATACGCGCCGGAGCCCTTGCCGGATGTGGCTCCGGAGATAGTTTCCAAGGACGAAAAACGTGAGTCTGATTCAAAGGAAAGAATTAGCACGCATTAATACGTTTTTGCCTGGGGGGCTTCCTTGACAGCTTTTTAGAGCCCTTGTTATAAAGCGGCTCTTAAGTGTCTGTAGGCCATTCAGCACTCGTTTTTGCTTTCACCAAAAAACTTAGAATCATCTCAAAATAGATATAAGGGGACTTAGAGTGAACAAGTCGGAACTGATTGATGCTATCGCTGCATCCGCTGATATCCCGAAAGCTGCTGCTGGCCGTGCGCTGGACGCTGTAATCGAATCCGTCACTGGCGCTCTCAAGGCTGGCGACTCCGTTGTTCTGGTTGGTTTCGGCACTTTCTCCGTGACTGATCGTCCAGCTCGCGTTGGTCGTAACCCACAGACCGGCAAGACGCTGCAAATCGCTGCTGCTAAAAAGCCAGGTTTCAAAGCCGGTAAAGCACTGAAAGAAGCTGTTAACTAAGTTAGTTTGTTTCAGGTTTTTACCCATCCGGGTCGGGGTCATGCCTGACTTGGCAGCGGAGCGGTAGAGCAGGTCGCTGGAACAGCCGCCTGTAACGCCGGGATCGAGGGTTCGAGCCCTGTCCGCTCCGCCAGTTACGAGAAGGCGCATCCTCGGATGCGCCTTTCTTCTATCCGGATTCTACCCACGCTCCACGGTTGCCTAATTTTTGAAGTTCAACCGTTTCTGGGGGACGCATGCTGCAGAATATCAGGGACAATTCACAAGGCTGGATTGCCAAGACCATTATCGGGGTCATCGTTGCACTGATGGCTCTGACCGGTTTCGATGCCATTTTCAAGGCCACGACGCACACCAACGATGCGGCCAAGGTCAATGGTGAAGAAATCAGCCAGAACGAGCTGAGCCAGGCCGTTGACATGCAACGCCGTCAGCTGATGCAACAACTGGGCAAGGACTTCGATGCTTCCTTGCTTGACGAAAAAATGCTCCGCGAATCGGCCCTCAAGGGCCTGATCGATCGCAAGCTGCTGCTGCAAGGCGCAGAACAATCGAAATTCGCTTTCTCCGAAGGTGCACTGGATCAGGTGATCCTGCAGACCCCTGAATTCCAGGTGGACGGCAAGTTCAGCTCCGAGCGCTTCGACCAGGTGATTCGTCAACTGGGCTACACCCGCATGCAATTCCGCCAG
The DNA here is from genome assembly GCF_017947305.1 of Pseudomonas sp. MWU347. Classification (NCBI taxonomy): domain Bacteria; kingdom Pseudomonadati; phylum Pseudomonadota; class Gammaproteobacteria; order Pseudomonadales; family Pseudomonadaceae; genus Pseudomonas; species Pseudomonas sp. MWU347. The sequence goes on along the minus strand of NZ_JAFGZB010000005.1, from coordinate 249,089 downwards.
ATGCTGGCTCAGGAAATGCTGATCGGTCAGTTGCGCGCCGGTGTTGCCGGTAGCGGCTTCGTCACCGACGCCGAAGTGCTGGCATTTGCCCGTCTGGAAAAACAGACCCGCGATTTCGCTTCGCTGAACGTCAAGGCCGACCCGGCCGCGGTCAAGCTGACCGACGATGAGGTCAAGGCTTACTACGACGAGCACGCCAAGGAGTTCATGACCCCTGAGCAAGTGGTCGTCGATTATGTCGAGCTGAAGAAGTCTTCGTTCTTCGACCAGGTTGCGGTCAAGGATGAAGACCTGCAGGCGGCGTATCAGAAAGAGATCGCCAACCTGTCGGAACAGCGTCGTGCGGCGCACATCCTGATCGAAGTCAACGACAAGACCACCGACGCTCAGGCCAAGGCGAAGATCGAAGAAGTCCAGGCGCGTCTGGCCAAGGGCGAGAAATTCGAAGCGCTGGCCAAGGAGTTCTCGCAGGATCCGGGCTCGGCCAACAATGGCGGTGACCTCGGTTTTGCCGGTCCTGGCGTCTATGATCCAGCTTTCGAAAAAGCCCTGTACTCGCTGAACAAGGACCAGGTGTCCGAGCCGGTGCGTACCGACTTCGGTTACCACCTGATCAAGCTGCTGGGTGTTGAAGCGCCGGAAGTTCCGACCCTGGCCAGCCTGAAAGACAAGTTGACCCGCGAGCTGAAGACTCAACAGGTCGAGCAGCGTTTTGTCGAGGCGACCAAGCAACTGGAAGACTCGGCGTTCGAAGCGTCTGACCTGGCCCAGCCTGCGGCAGATCTGAAACTGACTGTGCACACCTCCAAGCCGTTCGGCCGTGAAGGTGGCGAAGGCATCGCCGCCAACCGCGCGGTGGTGACGGCTGCGTTCAGTCAGGAAGTGCTGGAAGAAAACGCCAACAGCACCGGTATCGAGCTGGACCCGGAAACCGTGGTCGTGCTGCGCGCCAAGGAACATCTGAAGCCTGAGCAGTTGCCACTCGAAGCGGTGAACACGGCGATCCGTGCCCAACTGACTAAAGAGCACGCCAGCGCTGCGGCCAAGACCAAGGCTGACCAGTTGATTGCTGGTCTGCGCGATGGCAAGACTGCACTGGACAAGGCGGTTGACGGCCAGAACTGGAAGGTTGTGACGGCGGCGACCCGTGCTCAGGAAGGGGTTGACCCGACTGTGCTGCAGGCGTTGTTCCGCATGCCGAAACCGGCAGCCAAGGGCAAGCCGACGTTCAGCAGCGTGACCTTGCAGGACGGTAGTCTGATGATTGTGCGTCTGGACGGTGTGAATGAAGCAGTAGCGCCGACTGATGAAGAGAAGGCGCAGTACCGTCGTTTCCTGGCTTCGCGTGAAGGTCAGCAGGATTTTGCGGCGTTCCGTAAGCAGTTGGAGAGTCAGGCGGACATCAAGCGGTATTGATGGTTGACTGAGTGGTAACAGGAAAGCCCCGATCTTATGGTCGGGGCTTTTTTATGGTTGAGATTTGGGTGTATATCCGTTGCTTCGGGTGCTGCCGCTGGCGGTTTCGCTCTTACAGCGAGTCACCTTTTCCAGACGCCGAAAAGGTAACCCAAAAGGCTTGGCCCCGGCGTTCGGCCCTCGCCGTGGCTCGGGTTCCTTCGTTACGGGATTCATCCGGGGGCATCGCCTCCGGTTTGCTTCGCTGCACCTCCTCTCGATGTGTTTGGCTTCGCCAAACGTCGCTGCGCTCCTTCCCCCGGATAAACCCCTTCACTCAGCCTGCCGATGGGGCCGGCACGGCAAGATCAAGAGCTTTCGGCGAGCTGACACTCCGCCATTTGAGTGGTGAAGAGCATGCGTTCGGCTTTTGCGCTACTGTGGGAGCTGGCCTGCCGGCGATGGCGGCCTACGAGCCGGCCTGTCTCTAACTGACTATCCGCAGATCAATTGTGGGAGCTGGCTTGCCAGCGAAGACGGCCGACTAGCCGCCCGGCCCCTCACAGACAAACATCCCAATCACACAAACCCATAGCCCCTCGCCCTCAGCACCGCACTCAAGGTCAAAACCAGCAACCCCACAACAATCCACGGAAACCCCCCAACCCCCAGACTCCCCAGCAGCAAACCACCCGCCAAACCACCCCCGGCAATTCCGACATTCCACAGGGTCACCAGCATCGACTGCGCCGTATCGGCAGCCTCTCCAGCGGTTTTCGCCGAGGCAGTCTGCAACAGCGAAGGCATCGCACCAAACGCCAGGCCCCACACGGCGACGGCGAGGTAGACCACGGTCGCCGATTCTCGCCACAGGCCCAAGGCGATGGCGGAGAGCATGAACAGCAGCGTGCTGATCAGCACCAGTTCGCGCAGCCAGTGATCGATCAGGCTGCCGACGATCCACAGGCTCAGCACTGAGGCCAGGCCGAACACCAGCAGCACCCGGTCGATATCGCTGGCCAGTCCTGACGGTTGCAGGAACGGTGCGATGTAGGTGTACAGCAGGTTGTGGGCGATCACGTAGGTCAAGGTCACGAACAACACCGAGCGTACGCCGGGCAGGGTGAAGACCTGACGTAGGGGCAGGCGTTTTCCTGTGTGTTCTCCGGCAAAGTCCGGCACTTGCCAGCGCACCCAGATCACCAGCAACAGCGTCAGCGCAGTCATGATGGCGAAGCTCAGGCGCCAGCCGACCAGCGTGCCGAGTAGTGTGCCGGCCGGGATGCCCAGCGAGAGTGCCAGTGGCGCGCCAAGCATGGCGACGGTGATTGCCCGGCCTTGCAGGTGTGGGGCAACCATGCGGCTGGCGTAGCCTGCCAGCAACGCCCACAGCAGCCCGGCAAATATCCCGGCGAGCAAGCGTGCGGTCAAAGTCAGCCAGTACCATTCCGACACGGCGGTGATGCTGTTGGCGATGGCGAAGCCGCCGATGGCTGACAGCAGCAATGGCCGACGACGCCAGCTGCGGGTGACGATGGTCAGCGGGATGGCGGCGAGCATCGAGCCAATCGCGTACAGGGTGACCAGTTGCCCGATCAGTGCCTGGGAGACATTCAGCCCCGCGCTCATTTGTGGCAGCAGGCCGGCGGGCATGGCTTCGGTCAGCACCGTGATGAAACCGGCGGTGGCCAGGGCCAGCAGGGCGCCGAGGGGCAATCGTTCGCGGGTGTCGACTGGCTGGGTGAGGGCCGAGGTCAGTTGTGCGTCGTTCATGAGTCAGCGTCCATGTGCCGAAGTGGGTGAAGGCCATAGGCTAGGGCGCTGCGCATTGGAGAAAAATGGGTTACGGTTCCGAACATATCGGACATGGATGTCGTGAATCGGAGGGGCGGAATGGACAGTCTGGGCAGTATTTCGGTGTTTGTTCAAGTCGCCGAGACCCGCAGTTTTACCGAGGCTGGGCGGCTGCAGGGCGTGTCGTCTTCAGCGGTGGGCAAAAGTATCGCCCGGCTGGAGGCGCGATTGGGCGTGCGGCTGTTTCATCGCACTACCCGCAGCATCACCCTGACCAGCGAGGGCGCGCTGTTCCTCGCACGCTGTCGCAAAATTCTTGCCGAGGTGGAAGCCGCCGAGTTCGAACTTTGCGATTCCGCCTCCCAGCCCCATGGCAAACTGCGCATCAGCCTGCCGCAGGTGCACGGCCTGGTAATGCCGGTGATGAATGAGTTCATGGCGCTGTACCCGCAGATCGAGCTGGATCTGGACCTGACTGATCGCATGGTCGACGTGGTTGAGGAGGGCTTTGATGCGGTGATTCGTACCGGTCAACCACGTGATTCACGGCTGATGGCGCGGCCCTTGGGCGAGTTTCACATGGTGCTGGTGGCGAGCCCGTTGTATCTGCGGGAGCACGGCGTGCCGCAAATTCCCGCCGATCTGGCGGAGCACGCCTGCTTGCGGCACACCTTTCATGCCACTGGCAAGCTGGAGCCATGGCCATTGATTGGCGAGGAGGGCGCGCCGGAGCCGAGCTTGCCGACGCGGCTGGTCACTACCTCCATCGAAGCCGTCCATCATGCGGCGCTGGCAGGGATGGGTATCGCCTGCCTGCCGGATTTCATGACCCATGAGGATGTGGCGCAGGGGCGCTTGCAGCGAGTGCTGGATGCCTATATGCAGCACACCGGTCAGTTCTGGGTATTGTGGCCCTCCAGTCGCCATGCCACCGCCAAATTGCGCGTCTTCATCGATCACTTGTCGCTGCGACTTTTTCCGGCAATCAAGGGTCAATAGGGTTGTAACGGCTTTAAGACACAATCCATGCGCCGCAGGGCCACGTTCTGTTGCACAATACGCCCCGGACTGTTTTTCCTCAGGATGTTCAATGTTGATTTCAACTCCCATGCGTGTCGTTGGGTTGGCGCTGTTGTTGACCGCTGTTGCTGGCTGTTCGAAGGACAAGCCGATCTATGAGCATGAGAACTTCGATGATTCCGGCACGTTCTCGCGCAATTATCCGGTGGCCGACACCGCGAGTTGCGAGGCGGCCCGTCGTGCGTTGCTCAGCCAGGGCTACATCATCACCAGCAGTGACCCGAAACTGATCAGTGGCCACAAAAGCTTCCAGCAAACCGGTGAAACCCACATGGAGATCAGCTTCAATGTGGTGTGTACCGAAGATGGCAGCTCCAAGCACCATGCCACGGTGTTCGCCAATGCCCTGCAGGATCGCTATGCGCTGAAGAAGACCAACAACTCCGCCAGTCTCGGGGTTGGCGTATTGGGTTCGGTGTCGATGCCGATCGGCTCATCCGACGATTCGATGGTCAAGGTGGCCAGTGAGACCGTGACCTCGCAGAAGTTCTACGAGCGGTTCTTCACGCTGGTTGAGTTGTTCCTGCCAGCCGATGCGAAGAAAGCCGCGCACATCGAAGAAAAACCCAAGACCGATCTCGGTGTGCCTGAGCCCAAGCCTGCCGCTGTAGCGCCGGTTACACCTGCACCGGCGGTAGAGGCAACGCCTGCACCGCCGCCAGCCGGGATTGTCGAGCCTGCCCAAAACATGACGCCGGCAGCCCCGGCAGCGACCCCGGCCCCCGCTCCGGTTGCGCCGACGCCAACGGGTTCTGAGCCAGTGGTGCCGCCGGCCGAGTCAGCGCCGATCACCCCGGCACCGAGTGCAGAGCCTGCACCGGCTACCGAAACGATCACGCCGCCGGCCAACCCGACCAATATCCCGCCGCCATCGGAGCCGATTCCGGCGATGCAGTAACACACACACATCCCATGTGGGAGCGGGCTTGCTCGCGAAAGCGGAGTATCAGTCAATGTATATGTTGATTGACACTGCGCTTTCGCGAGCAAGCCCGCTCCCACATTTGTTTTGTGGTGTACTCAAATCTCGTTACATTCCCCCGACAAAAATCCTGCGATAAATTCCTGACCACCTGCTACGTTTTATTCATGAAGGCGGGATGTCACTTTTCCTTCATACGGGCACGATAGGCTCGAGGCACTGGTCAGTTGATCGGGCTATTTTCAAACGGGCAGCAGGGGGATCACACGATGGACGACTATCAAGAAGAACTGCTCGAATACCAGGCGTATGAACTGGATCAGCCAGAGCCGGCCGAAGACGCCACCGAGTTGTAAGGTGTCAGGCGGTTTTGCGGTGACTGCGGCGAAACTCGCCGGGGGTCTGGCCGCTCCAGCGCTTGAAGGCGCGTTGAAACGCCTCGGCTGAAGCAAAGCCCAGCAGGTAGGCGATCTCGCCGAACGCCAGTTCGGTGTCGCGGATGTAGGTCATCGCCAGATCACGGCGGGTGTCATTGAGGATCGCGCGAAACTGCGTGCCTTCCTCGGCCAGTTTGCGCCGCAAGGTCCAGGTCGGCAGCTTCAGGCGCGCCGCCACTTCTTCCAGGTCGGGTTCCCGGCCACCATTGAGCAACGGCCCCAGCAGTTGAGTGATGCGTTCACGCAGGCTGCGGGTGCGGGTCAATTGCTCCAGTTCCCGTTCACACAATTGCAGCAGATGCCGCCAGGTACTCGGACAGTGCTCGGGATTACGCTGTGCGAGGCTGTTCAGGTTCAGGCGCAATTGATTGCGCTCAGCGCCGAACTGGATCGGGCAGTCGCCCAGCGCGTTGTAGGCGTCGCGGTAGTCCGGCGCGTCAAATTCGATCTCGATGCGCTCGGCGCGCAGTGGCTCGCGACCGACGCTGGACAGTTGATGCAACCAGCCGGCGATAATCGAATCCACTACAAAACGGTTATAGGCGTTGTACGGGCTGATCGAATAGAAGCGCAGCCACGCGCCATGAGCGTCTTCGTGAAAACTCGACTGCCCGCGATAGTTGGAGCCGTACAGCGGCTCGAAGCGGATCAGACAACGGGCGGCCTCGCGCACGGTCGGCGCCTGCGCGGCAGTGACCCCGGCGAGTCCGGCCTGACTCAAGCGGCTGAGCTGACCCATGCGCAAGCCCAGTGCCGGATCGCCGGTCAACTGAATCGCGCTGTGCCCCAGACGCATGTAGCGCGGAATCGACAACCGCGCGCCGGCCTCGGCCAGTCGCGCAGCATCCAGCCCATATTGTTCGAGCAGCGGTTGCGGATCGGCACCTTGGCTGCGCACGGCATCAGCGAGGCTGTGCACGAAACCTACCGACAGATCCCCCAGACGCATCGGCAGCGGCTTCATGGCTTACAACCAGATGTTCAGCAGACGCGCGCCACGGGCTTCGCCATCGGCGAATTGCTGGCCGTTGCTGCTGAGGAAGCTTTGCCCCGAACCGGGCTTGTCCCAGAACTGGCCGCGCAGGAACACGCTCATGCCGGCGATCGCACGGCTGCTCGGTGGCTGTGCAGTCAGTGTCAGGCGATGCCAGGCCTGACCTTCACTGATTTCTCCGGGCTTGAGGCTGACCGACCCCGGTGTACTCGAACCCTTATAGCCGGCCCACGGCTGATTCCAGGCGTCGTGGCCGACGACGAAGGCCGGCACCGCCACCAGTTGCGCGCCTTGCTCGTCGAGTCGGCGATAGTTGTCGGGGTACCAGCTGTCGCTGCCGATCAGCACACCCAGACGCCCGGCCGGGGTCTCGATCACGTTGATCGCGTGGGCGTCGTCGCCCTCGATCACATCGCGCTGTTCGAAGATCGGGTGCATCTGCCGCTGTGGCTGGCCCAGCGGTACGCCATCACGGCCGAACACCACGCTGCTGTTGAACAGCGCGCCGCTGCCGGGCTTGAGCTGGCCGTCGCGGATGCTCGGTTCGGGCAGGACGATGGAACCGGCCACCAGTGTGACGTGGAATTCCTTGGCCAGACCACCGAATAACGTCTGGTAATCCTTGGCCATGGCTTTGGACTTCATGCGCAGGTGCGCGTCGTCGAGGCGATTTTCGCCCTTGGCAGTGAGCCAGGCGCGGGCGAACAGCAACGGATTGCTCGCCGCCAGCCAGTTCATCGCTTCGACGAGGGTCGGCGCCTGGTAGAGCTCGTCTTTCTCGCCGCTGATCATCAGCCAGGTGCCGACATGCTCGGGCAGTACCACCACGGTTTTTTCGTTGAGCAGCCCCTGATCCTGTGCCTGCTGCAGATAGGCCGCGAGTTTGCGGTGCAGGCGCTCGGGGCTTTGGTAGTCGGTGGGAAACAGTTCCGGCTGGATGCCCAGCAGATTGCCACGGTCGGCGGGCGTGCCCTGATCGACCGCCAGTTTGATGCGCAGGTCCGACAGGTAATGCCCCGCCGGCCGGTCCGCCGCCCACATGGCGTAGGTGGTCAGGGCGGCAACGATGGCCATGGAGAAAAACAGATACAGAAGTTTGCGCATGAAAACCAACAACAGCCGGGTACAGGGTGTGGCGACTAGGGTAGGGCGCATGCCTGCGCTTGCCAAGGGGCGCTGCGCATTTGGATCAATAAGTTGTCAGTTTCGGTCATTGAGTGACAGCGGTGCGACTCTTAGTCTGTCGAACATGACTGACGGGGGACGCAGAGCTCCCGCAATTTCCGTGATCGCACGTTGTGGAGTTACCGATGACCGCCGCTCATTACCCGCACCTGTTGGCCCCGCTGGACCTGGGATTCACCACGCTGCGCAACCGCACCCTGATGGGCTCGATGCACACCGGCCTTGAAGAGAAACCGGGTGGCTTCGAACGCATGGCCGCGTACTTCGCCGAGCGTGCCCGTGGCGGTGTCGGCCTGATGGTCACTGGCGGTATCGGCCCGAACGACGAGGGCGGCGTGTACTCCGGCGCAGCCAAACTGACCACCGAGGAAGAAGCGCTCAAGCACCGCATCGTCACTCGCGCAGTGCACGAGGCGGGCGGCAAGATCTGCATGCAGATCCTCCACGCCGGGCGTTATGCCTACAGCCCGAAACAGGTCGCGCCGAGTGCGATTCAGGCGCCGATCAACCCGTTCAAGCCCAAAGAGCTGGACGAGGAGGGCATCGAGAAACAGATCAGCGATTTCGTCACCTGCTCGGTACTGGCGCAGAGCGCCGAGTATGACGGTGTGGAAATCATGGGCTCTGAAGGTTATTTCATTAACCAGTTCCTCGCTGCGCACACCAACCACCGCACCGACCGCTGGGGCGGCAGCTATGAAAACCGTATGCGCCTGCCGGTGGAAATCGTCCGCCGCGTGCGCGAAGCAGTCGGCCCGAACTTCATCATCATTTTCCGTTTGTCGATGCTTGATCTGGTCGAGGGCGGCAGCAGCTGGGAAGAGATCGTGACCCTGGCCAAAGCCATCGAGCAGGCCGGCGCGACCATCATCAACACTGGCATCGGCTGGCACGAAGCGCGGATCCCGACCATCGCCACCAAGGTGCCGCGCGCGGCGTTCAGCAAGGTCACCGCCAAATTGCGTGGTTCGGTGAACATTCCGCTGATCACCACCAACCGCATCAACACCCCGGAAATCGCCGAGCAGATTCTCGCTGAAGGCGATGCCGACATGGTCTCGATGGCACGGCCGTTCCTCGCCGATCCGGACTTCGTCAACAAAGCTGCAGAAGGCCGCGCTGACGAAATCAACACCTGCATCGGTTGCAACCAGGCGTGCCTCGATCACACCTTCGGCGGCAAACTCACCAGTTGCCTGGTCAACCCGCGTGCCTGCCATGAAACCGAGCTCAACTATTTGCCGGTGCAACAGATCAAGAAGATCGCCGTGGTCGGTGCCGGCCCTGCCGGTCTGTCCGCCGCGACCGTGGCCGCCGAGCGCGGGCATCAGGTGACCTTGTTCGATTCCGCCAGCGAAATCGGCGGCCAGTTCAACATCGCCAAGCGTGTGCCGGGCAAGGAAGAATTCTTCGAAACCCTGCGCTACTTCAAGCGCAAGCTGCAGACCACGAATGTCGAGGTGTGCCTGAACACCCGTGTCGACGTGGCGAAGCTGGTCGAGGGCGGTTACGACGAAATCATCCTCGCCACCGGCATCGCGCCGCGTGTGCCGGCGATTCCGGGCGTGGAGAATGCCAAGGTGCTGAGCTACCTGGACGTGATCCTCGAGCGCAAACCGGTGGGCAAGCGCGTCGCGGTGATTGGCGCGGGCGGTATCGGTTTCGACGTCTCGGAATTCCTTGTGCACCAAGGCGTGGCCACCAGTCTGGATCGCACCGCGTTCTGGAAAGAGTGGGGCATCGACACCCATCTGCAAGCCCGTGGTGGCGTGGCCGGGATCAAAGCAGCGCCGCACGCGCCGGCTCGCGAAGTGTTCCTGTTGCAGCGCAAGAAAACCAAGGTCGGCGATGGCCTGGGCAAGACCACCGGCTGGATTCACCGCACGGGCTTGAAGAACAAGCAAGTGCAGATGCTCAACAGCGTTGAATACCTGAAAATCGACGATGAAGGCCTGCACATCCGTATCGGCGAAACCGGCGAGCCGCAAGTGCTGGCGGTGGACAACATCGTGATCTGCGCCGGACAGGATCCACTGCGCGATCTGCAGGAAGGTCTGGTCGCGGCGGGGCAGAATGTGCACTTGATCGGCGGCGCCGATGTGGCGGCGGAGCTGGATGCCAAGCGGGCGATCAACCAGGGTTCGCGTCTGGCTGCTGAACTCTAAGCCCCACAAATCTCCAATGTGGGAGCGGGCTTGCTCGCGAAGGCGTCGTGTCAGTTGACCTATGCAATGACTGACAGACCGCATTCGCGAGCAAGCCCGCTCCCACAGTAGATTTGTGGTGTTCGCAGAATTTATGCATGCCGCGGATCCTGTAGGAGTGAGCCTGCTCGCGATGGCGTCCTGTGAGCGACTAGAATGCCGGCTCTGCCTCGAATGATCAGTCGCCCATGCTTCTTCCTCCCGCCAACTGGCTACCCCAAGCCCCCCTCGAATTGCTTCAACTCGACTGGCTCACCAACGCCGGAATCGAGGTCGCGATCCTGCGTCTGGACCAGATCGACCCGCTGATCAGCGGCAACAAATGGTTCAAACTCACCGAACACCTCAAGGCTGCCGACCGCGCCGGCGCGCAGGGCATCATCAGCCTTGGTGGCGCGCATTCCAATCATCTGCATGCGCTGGCCGCGGCTGGCAAGCGTCTGGGTTTCGAAACCGTTGGGCTCTTGCGTGGCCATCCACAGCAGACGCCCACGGTTGAGGACCTGCAGGCGTTCGGCATGCAACTGCACTGGCTCGGTTACGGTGGCTATCGGGCGCGGCATGAGCCCGGATTCTGGGAGCCTTGGCAGGCGCAGTTCCCGAATCTGCACGCAGTGCCAGAGGGTGGCGGCGGATTGGCCGGTGCCTTGGGCTGCAAAGCGCTCAAGGAGCAGGTGATCACGCAACTGAACAATCTGGGCTGGAGCGATTTCCACGGCTGGTGGCTGGCCTGCGGCACCGGGACGACCCTGGCGGGGCTGGTGCTCGCCGAGGCGGGTGCACATCCGGTGTACGGCGCTCTGGCGGTGCCCGAGGATCATGGCGTGGCACCGCAGGTTGAGGCGATTGTTCAGGAGTCGGGGCTTGCTGTGGCGGACTACGCGTTGTTCGACGCGAGCCGCGGTGGGTTCGCCAAGGTCGATCCGGTGTTGCTTGAGTTCATCGAGAGCACTGAGCGCAGTAGCGGCGTTCCGCTGGAGCCGCTGTACACCGGCAAAGCGTTATTGGCGCTGAAGCAGCAGGTTGAAGCGGGCAGGTTCGAGCACGGCACACGGCTGATCTTCGTGCATACCGGTGGCTTGCAGGGGCGCCGCGGATTCACCAGGATTTAGCGTGAATGGTTTTGTAGCGAGGGGATTCATCCCCGATGGGCGGCGCAGCAGCCCTTTCTTTCAGGGCCGCTACGCGCCCCATCGGGGATGAATCCCCTCACCACAAGCATGGACAAAACTGGGCCTCAGCGTTCCGCGCGCTTGGGCATCATCCGCAGCAACGTGTTATCGCCCACCACATAATGGTGATACAGCCCCGCCAGCGCATGCAGGCCGATCAGCCAGTAGCCGATATTGCCGATCAACACATGCCAGTGCTCCACCTGCTTGGCGAATGCCTTGTCTTCATGAACCAGCAACGGCAGATCGAAACCGTAGAACATCACCTGATGCCCCTCGGCGCTGGTAATCAGCCAGCCAAGAATCGGCATGCTGATCATGAACAGGTACAACAACCAGTGCATCACCCGCGCCAGCAGGGTTTGCCACTGCGGCGAGGCCGGGAAGATTTTCGGTGCCGGGCCGATGCTGCGCGCTACGAGGCGAAACCACACCAGCACGAACACGGTCAGGCCGAGCATGTAGTGCACTTCGCGGATCAGCGAGCGGCCGCCACTGCCTTTGGGAAAAATCCCGCGCAACTCCATGCTGGCATACACCAGGATCAACAGGACCAGCATCAGCCAGTGCAGCAGCACGGACACGGTGCTGTAGCGGGATTCGGAACTTGTCCACGGCATACGGTGTTTCCTCACAGATCAGGGTCGCCACGTGCCGTTCTTGTGCGACGGCATGCTTTAACTGTAATCCGCTTTGGCGGATTTGCCTGAGGCTGATCGGAGTTTCACTGCGCTGACTCAAGGCTTCAGCCATAAAAAAACGCCAGCGTCGCGAAGACCCTGGCGTTTTTTGTTGTTTTGACAAAAGAAGCAATCAGCTCGATTGCGGCATTTCACCGTTGGCCAGACGCTTGTTGATGTCGGCAATCACTTCCGGCAGGTCGCTGATGGTGTCGATCATGTAATGCGGGCGCGAATCGGCGAACAGCGCGTGGATGCGTTTGCGTTCGCTGGCCAGTTCGTCGCTGCCCAGCGCCCGGTAGCCGGCGTAATCCAAGCCCAGCGCGTTGCCCGAGCAGATCAGCGCCACGGTCCACATCCCGGCGCGACGGCCTTCGAGGATGCCCGGCACGGTGTCGTCGATCTTCACGCAGGCCGCGACATCATCGATGCCCAACGCAATCACGTTGGCCAGGGCCTGGGCCGGCCATGGGCGACCGTTCGGCACTTCGTCGGTAGCGACCACGTGGTCGGCAACGTAGCCGTTAGTGGCAGCGAGGGCCACGACCTTGTCCATTACCAGTTTCGGGTAGCCGGAGCAGGAACCGATCTTGATCCCTTGCTGGCGCAGGTTGGCGATGGTTTCCAGTGCGCCGGGAATCAGCGCCGAGTGCTCGGCGATCTTCTCGATCTGCAGCGGCATGAAGCGGTTGTAGATCGCGGTCACGTCATCGTCGGTCGGGGTGCGGCCGAACGCTTTGCGATAACGCTCAGCGACCTGCGGTTGGTCGCACAGGGTACGAATGTGGTCCCACTTGCCCATGCCCATCGGGCCACGGGCCTCTTCGATGGACACCTGCACATCGAATTCGGCGAAGGCTTCGACGAAGATCTGCGTTGGCGCGAACGAGCCGAAATCGACCACGGTGCCGGCCCAGTCGAGGATGGCGGCTTGCAGTTTGCTTGGGTTGGTGTAGTTCATGGCAATCAATTCCTGAGTTGGCAATACGGTTCAAAACTGTGGGAGCGGGCTTGCTCGCGAATGCGGCGGCACATTCAACATTGATGGCGGCTGACACTCCGCCTTCGCGAGCAAGCCCGCTCCCACAGGGGATTAGTGGTGTTTCAGATATCGAGGACTTCCATCTCGCGCAGCACTTCACCCACTGCCGCCACGGCCTGGCGCATTTCGTCCGGGTTGACGTGGCCGATGCAGCCGACGCGGAAGGTTTCGACCTGGGTCAGTTTGCCGGGGTAGAGGATGTAACCCTTGGCCTTGACCCGTTCGTAGAAGTCCTTGAACTGGTAACGCGGGTCTTGCGGGGCATGGAAGGTGGCGATGATCGGGGCCTGGATCGCTGCCGGCAGGAAGCTGCGCAGCCCGAGCTTGCCCATCTCTTCCATCAACGCCTGACAGTTGGCGGCGTAGCGCGCATGCCGCGCGGGCAGGCCACCTTCTTCGTTGTATTGCAGCAGCGCTTCGTGCAGCGCCGCGACCACATGAGTCGGCGGAGTGAAGCGCCACTGGCCGGTCTTCTGCATATACGTGTGCTGGTCATACAGGTCCATCGCCAGCGAATGCGAGTTGCCGGCCGCTGCTGCCAGCGATTCCTTGCGGGCGAAAACAAAACCCATCCCCGGCACACCTTCCAGGCACTTGCCGGAAGCGGCGATCAGCGCATCGAACGGGACTTTTTGCGCGTCCACCGGCAACGCGCCGAACGAGCTCATGGCATCGATGATCAGGCGCTTGCCGTGTTGCTGCACGACGTCGGCGATTTCCGGCAACGGGTTGAGGATGCCGGTGCTGGTTTCGCAGTGGATCAGCGCGACATGGCTGATGTCGCCATCGGCGCGCAGCAGGCGGTCGACGTCGGCGGCGGTGGTCGGTTCGTCTTCGGCGGTTTCGAAGGTGCTGAACGAGCGGCCGAGCACTTCGCAGATCTTCGCCAGACGCTTGCCGTAGGCACCGTTGATCAGCACCAGCACCTTGCCGTCACGCGGCACCAGCGTGCCGATGGCCGCTTCGACAGCGAAGGTGCCGCTGCCCTGCAATGGCACGCAGTGGTGAGTGGCGGAGCCATTGAGGATCGCCAGCAATTGCTCGCAGAGGCTGGCGGTCAGTTGATTGAAGCGGTCATCCCATGACCCCCAGTCGATCATCATTGCCTGGCGGGTGCGGGCCGACGTGGTCAACGGGCCGGGAGTGAGCAGGATGGGTGCGGCAGTACTCATTCGTGTGTCCTCGCGATAGCGCTGTGGGATGAAGCTACGGGGCATACGTTGCAATTCGGCGGTCTATCAATCAAATTGTTTGTTGTTATGCCAGCCATCAGTGAGGGTTATTCATGAATCTGTTCCAGCTGCGCGCCTTCGACGCCGTGGCCCGGGAAGGCAGCTTCACCCGCGCCGCGGCGCGCCTGTTCATCAGTCAGCCGGCGGTCACCGGACACATCAAGGCGCTGGAGGAGCACTACCAGATCACCTTGTTGCGTCGCACCGCACGCCGGGTGGAACTGACCGAGGAGGGCACCAAACTGGCGGCGATCACCCGCGCCATGTTCGGTCTGGCCGAAGAAGCCCAGACCCTGCTCGAAGCCAACCGCCAATTGCTCACCGGGCGCCTCGAAGTGGCGGCGGACGGTCCGCACATGGTCATGCCGATGCTCGCCAGCCTGCGTGCGCGCTATCCTGGAATCACGGTGAACCTGCGTCTGGGCAATGCGCAGGAAACCCTCGCCGCGCTGTTGTCCGAGCATGCGGACGTGGCGGTGCTGACCGAGGTCGAACCGCGCAAGGGCCTGCATCTGCAAGCGTTGAGCGAATCGCGGATATGTGCGCTGGTGCCGGCGGCGCATGCGTGGGCGCAGCGTGCCGGCGAAGTGAAGCTCAAGGAGCTGGATCAGGTGATCATGGTGTTGCGCGAGCCGAGTTCGATCACCCGGCGCACCTTTGATCAGGCCTGCAATCAGGCGGCGGTGCATCCGCGAGTGTTGCTGGAGCTGGACAGCCGTGAGGCGGTGACCGAAGCGGTGGCGGCGGAGCTGGGGGTGGGTGTGGTGTCGTCGGTGGAGGTCAGCCATGACCCGAGGGTGGTGGCGATTCCGATTGTCGGCGACGGGTTGGTCAATCGGCACATGATTGGCTGCATGGAGCGGCGGCGGGAGTTGCGCCTGATTCAGGCGTTCTTCGGTCTGGCGACAGTCTGACAATTCGCGTCGCCTCATTCGCGAGCAAGCTCGCTCCCACAGGTATTGTGGCGTGTACATAATGTGTGAACGACCGAGAACCCTGTGGGAGCGAGCTTGCTCGCGAAGGGGCCAGACCGGTTTACCCAAGACTCTCGCGAACCATATCGAGAAATGTCGCCACCACCCGCCGCGAACTCTGCTCGCGCAAGCACACCAACGTCTCGGTCAACCGCCGGGTGCAATCGGTGATCGGCAACGCACACACCCGCGAATCCGCGCCAAACTCCGCCGCCGACACCACCCCCACACCGATCCCCACCACCACCGCCTCGCGCGCGGCTTCCCGGCCCTCGACCTGGATTGCCGGACGAATGCGAAAACCGGCGCGGGCCATTTCTTCTTCCAGAGTCTGGCGGGTTACCGAGCCGTGCTCGCGCAGCACCAGAGGCGTGTCATCGAGATCGGCCAGACAGATCGACTCGCGCTCGGCCCACGGGTGATGGCGCGAGACGAACGCCACCATCGGGTCGTTGCGTAGCGGCACGCACAGCAGACGTTCATCAGTGACATCGCGCCCGAGCAGCGCCAGATCGGCCTGATAGTTGAACAGGCGAAACAGCGATTCATCGGTGTTACCGGTCTCGATCTTCACGCTGATCCCCGGATACCGCTCGCAGAACCGCGCGATTTGCGGCAGCACGTGTATCGGTGCGTCCACTGCGAGAATCAGGCTGCCAGTCTGCAACGCCTGGGATTCCTGCAGCAGTTCCTGGGCTTCAGCCTCGATCACAAACAGCCGCTGAGTAATCGCCAGCAGCCGCTCACCGAGATCGGTCAGGCGCACCGAACGCTTGTTGCGATGGAACAGCAACACACCAAAACGCTCTTCGAGTTTGCGCACCTGGTCGGAAATTGCCGGTTGCGTGAGAAAAAGCCGTTCGGCGGCTTTGGTAAAGCTTCCATGGACGGCCACGGCGTGGAAGGCTTTGAGCTGGGCGTGGGACACCGACATGCAGCCTCCAGTAACAAGCTGAGCTTATGTGTGAAATACGATAAATCGATTTTATTTATTAAACAGTAATTGCTTTGATCCGCTCACGCCAGCGCTGACTGTCCGCTCGGGCAGCAGCGTCGGCGATGAGCCTGTGCGTGCAACAACAGGACTCATCTGACCGCTATCGCCATCAGGGATGGGGCGCTGGCGCAGTGCTCAACAATAAAAAACACAGGCGTTTACTTAACGATTCTGCCGGCACACTCACACCCTGAGGTCAGAACCACAATGAACAAGCACATCGGCACCATTGCGCGTTGGCGCATGCAGATTTTCGCTGTCACCTGGCTCGCGTACGCCGCTTTCTATTTCACCCGCAAAGCGTTTTCGGTGGCCAAACTGGGCATCGCCGAAGACCCGACCTTCATGCTCGACAAGATGGCCATGGCCAACCTCGATGCGATCTATCTGGCGGCCTACGCCATCGGCCAATTCACCTGGGGCATGCTTGCCGACCGTTTCGGCCCGAGGGTCGTGGTGCTTGGCGGGCTGCTGATTTCCGCTGGTGCGGCATTGGTGATGGGCAGTTTCGCGACCTTGCCGATCTTCGCCACTTGCATGCTGATCCAGGGGCTGGCGCAGTCCACCGGCTGGTCGGGATTGTGTAAAAACCTTGGGAGTTTCTTCCCGGCGCAGCAGCGTGGGCGGGTGCTCGGATTGTGGAGCTCCTGCTATGCGTTTGGCGGTCTGGTGGCCTCGCCGTTCGCCGGCTGGTGGGCGTATACGCTGATGGGCACCTGGCACGCGGCGTTCATTTCCAGCGCGGCAGTGGTCGCGGTGGTGGCGCTGTTGTTCTTCATTTTTCAGCGCAACAAACCGGAAGACGTCGGCCTGCCGGCGGTGGAACCGGAGCCGGAACTCAGTGCCGCGGAAACCGAAGCCAACAGCAAGCTCAGCGTCTGGGAGCCGTTGAAGGAAATCCTGCGCAACCGCACGGTGCTGGTGCTGGGCCTGGCGTATTTCATGTTGAAACCGGCGCGTTACGCGATTCTGTTGTGGGGCCCGGTGATCGTCTTTGAGCAGATGCCAAGTGTCGGCAAGGTCGGCGCGGCGATCATTCCCACCTCGTTCGAACTGGCCGGGTTGCTCGGGCCGATCATGATCGGTCTGGCCTCGGACAAACTGTTCGGCGCCCGGCGCATGCCGGCCTGCGTCCTCAGTCTGCTGGCACTGACCGTAACGTTGGCGCTGTTCATGGGCGCGTTGCACACCGGCAGCGTGATGCTGGTGGTGGCGCTGCTGTTCGTCATGGGCCTGACCCTGTACGGGCCGGATTCGATGATCAGCGGCGCGGCCGCCATCGACTTCGGCAAGGCCAAGGCCGGCGCCACCGCGGCCGGTTTCGTCAACGGCTGCGGCTCGGTCGGTGCGGTGCTCGGCGGATTGCTGCCGGGTTACTTCGATTCGGTGACGGTGTTCATCGTCTTCGCCGGCTGCGCATTGTTCTCGGCGCTGGTGCTGATTCCGCACTGGAACAGCCGCCCGGTCGGGGTGATGGAACCGCGCGCGGCCATTCCCAATTGCCCGCTGACCATCAAACCCCTGCGTAACTGAAAACCCTCGCCTCGCGGCCTGCTGCGGCGTTCGCGGCAGGCTGTGTCGTGGCCATCTGACTGGAGAATCCCATGCGACCGTTTTGGCTCGAACAGGCCTTGCAGGCCGATCCATCCGCGACGTGTCCGCCGCTGCAAGGCGAAGTGCGCACCGACGTGTGCATCGTCGGCGGCGGCTACACCGGGTTGTGGACGGCGATCATGCTCAAGCAGCAGAACCCTGAACTCGACGTATTGCTGATCGAAGCCGACATCTGCGGCGCCGGTGCCAGTGGGCGCAACGGTGGTTGCGCGTTGTCGTGGTCGGCCAAGTATTTCACCCTCGAGCGCCTGTTCGGTGTCGAGGAGGCAGTGCGTCTGGTCAAGGAATCCGAGCGCAGCATCCACGCCATTGGCGAGTTCTGCGAACAGTACGGCGTCGATGCCGATTACCGCCTCGACGGCACGCTGTACACCGCCACCAACAAGGCGCAGGTCGGTTCGACCGACGCCGTGATCGCGGCGCTGGAGCGTAACGGCATCAACTCGTTCACGCAGCGCCCGGTGGCCGATGTGCAGCGCATGGCCGGTTCCAGCAAGCATCTGGAGGGCTGGTTCTCGCCAGCGGCGGCCAGTGTGCAGCCGGGCAAACTGGTACGCGGGCTGCGTCGGGTGGCGTTGCAACTGGGCGTGAAGATCCACGAGAACACGGCGATGACCGGCCTGGAGGAGGGCCGTCCGGCGCGTATTCACACCGCTGGGGGCTGCGTAATAGCCGACCGCGTGGTACTGGCGATGAACGCGTGGATGGCCCGCGCTTTTCCGCAGTTCGAACGCAGCGTGGCGATTGTCTCCAGTGACATGCTGATCACCGAGCCGCGCCCGGATCTGCTGCAGGAAATCGGTTTGACCAGCGGTGTCACGGTGCTCGATTCGCGGATTTTCGTGCACTACTACCACAACACGCCGGACGGCCGGATCATGCTTGGCAAGGGTGGTAACACGTTTGCGTATGGTGGGCGGATGTTGCCGGTGTTCGATCAGCCATCGCCCTATGCGGATTTGCTCAAGCGCAGTCTCGGCGACTTCTTCCCGGCGTTTGCCGATGTAAAGATCGACGCAACGTGGAACGGGCCGTCGGATCGATCGGTCACCGGGTTGCCGTTTTTCGGGCAGATGAGTGCCAGTGGCAATGTGTTTTATGGCTTTGGTTATTCCGGCAGTGGCGTCGGGCCGTGTCACATGGGCGGGCAGATTCTTGCCTCGTTGGTGCAGGGGCTCGATAACCCCTGGACTCGTTCGCCGTTGGTGAACGGGCCGCTGGGGTATTTTCCGCCGGAGCCGATTCGGTATCTGGGGTCGTTGATGGTGCGTAATGCGATTCGGCGCAAGGAGCGGGCTGAGGATCATGGGCGGCGGCCGCGGCATCTGGATGTGCGGTTGGCGAGGTTTGCGGCGGCGGCGGGGAAGGCTGACAAGGGGTGAATGGGGGCTTTGATTTATGGGGGCATATCCGTTGCTGCGGTAACGGCTGCTTAGGGTTCCGCCCTTACGGCGGGTCACTTTTGCAGACGCCCAAAAGTAACCAAAAGGCTGGGCCCCGGCGTACGGCCCTCGCTTAGGCTCGGGTTCCTTCGTTACGGGATTCATCCGGGGGGCAGCGCCTACGGTTTGCTTCGCTGCACCTCCTCTCGCTGTGTTTGGCTGCGCCAAAAGGTCGCTGCGCTCCCACCCCCGGATAAACCCCTCCACTCAGCCTGCCGATGGGGCCGGCACGGCAAGATCAAGAGCTTTCGGCGAGCTGACACTCGGCCATTTGAGTGGTGAAAAGCATGCGCTTGGCTTTAGCTCCCTGTGGGAGCTGGCCTGCCAGCGAAGGCGGCCTACGAGCCGACCCACCTCCAACAGCCCACACCCAATCCAACTGTGGGAGCTGGCTTGCCAGCGATAGCAATCTCCCAGCCGACCAATCTCCAACAGCTCACACCCAATCCACTGTGGGAGCGGGCTTGCTCGCGAAGGCGGCCTGCGAGCCGACCCACCTCCAACAGCCCGCACCCAATCCAACTGTGGGAGCTGGCTTGCCAGCGATAGCGACCTCACAACCACCCAGTTTCTTCCAGGTGTACTCAATGCCAATGTCTGCGGCGCTTAGGGATCGGCACCGTGCAGCAGCCAATCGAGCAACAGGCTGTTGTCGCGCGGTGGTGGTGTTTCACTCGGTGGCGCAGGGCGTGGGTTGGCGAGGCACAGGATCGGTCGATCCGGGTCGCTGTCGAGGAAGCTGACCCACACCTCACTGCCGGCGCGGGGCAACTGGCGGGTGGCGAGCCGGCCGGCGCCGGTCAGTGCGATTGGCAGCCACAGGCATGCAGACTCAGTTGTCTGCGCCGGCCAGAGGTTGACGCCGATGCGCCCGCGATCATCCAGTTGCGCGGGCTGGCCGGGCGATCCCAGCACTTGTGCCAGATGGTAGCCGCCGATGTTCGGGCGCGGCTGTGCCAATGGCGGGCGAAAATCGCTTGACCAGGGCAGGGCAGTGAAGTCGTTTCGATAGCGATGCACATCAGTGGTCGGGTCGAGGATCGAGGGGTGCTGGCCCTGGTGATGCAGTTCGGTGATCAGCCATTGTTCATTGAAGGTATTGATCGGATGCTCGCTGATCTGTAACAGATGCCCGCTGCGCAACGCGCTGCAATCGCAGTTGCCCCGGATCGAGCGCGACTGACAGCGCTGGCGCTGCAGATGGCGACGGCTGCGTTGTTCGGCGTGACGCTGTTCGCCCGACAGGTTCTGCGGTGCGAGTGCGGGCAAGGGATGGTTGGCCGCGTCGGTGGCGATGGCCTCCTGCCCGCGGTTGCGAATGCCGTGCGCAGCCATCACCGGTGGCGCGTCATGGCGCTGAAACAGCGTGCTGACGCGCGGTGATGGTGTGTCGTCGGTGATGCCAAACGGCACCGGCAACGGTTCCTGCGGCAGGCTGAGGTTGTCATCGGCAAACACCAGCACATGCCCGTTCGGGTGATGCTCGAAGTGATAGTGGATGCCTTCCTCCTCACACAGCCGTTGCACGAAGGCCAGGTCACTTTCTTCGTACTGGATGCAAAAGGGCCGCGGCGGGTATTGGCCGACGCTCATTTCGATCCGGTAACTGTCCGCCGGCAACTCATGCTCGCCGAGCAATTGCGCGAGGATCGTCGGCACGCTCGTTTGCACGAAGACCCGGCGCCGGGGCGGCTGGTCCAGACTCAGCAGCAGCGGGACGAGGATCAGCCGGTAGCCGATGCGGTGGCTGGCGCGATGCTCGCAACTGACGCTGTGGATCAGACCGTGGATCCCGTGATCGGCGCCCAGGCGCAGGAACGCCGGTTGGCGCAGCAGACTGCCTGGGGGCAACGCCGGTGCCAGACCGATCATTTCAATCTCGAAGCGAAACGGCTGATTGAGTGCTTCCTTGCCACTGAAACGCAAGACCGGCAGGCACAGCGGGCCGTCGATCAGGGTCAGGGTGAACGGGCTTTCCTTATCATTGAGCATTCGTACGGGCTCTGTGGGCAATACGGACGGCAGAGGGTACGAAAACGCGAGCACGAATGGTCATGGCTGGTGGGCTTTTCAGAATCGCCCTACAAGTCGTGGTGACGATGTCGATTCAACAATGATTTTTTTGGTCGATTGCCGACTTTAGGCCGTATAAACTTGGCGCCACGCGTCGGCCAATAGATGTCTCGGCGCCACAGATCAAGAGAGTGAGTAATGGGCGCACAGTGGAAGGTTAAACACAAAGAAGCGGCAGCCAACGCCAAGGGCAAGATCTTCGGCAAACTGGTGAAAGAAATCACCATCGCTGCCCGCAACGGTGCCGATACCGCCACCAACGCACACCTGCGTCTGGTGGTCGAGCAGGCCAAGAAAGCCTCGATGCCCAAGGAAACCCTGGACCGCGCCATCAAGAAAGGCGCCGGCCTGCTGGGCGAAACCGTGCAGTACCACCGCGTGACGTACGAAGGTTTCGCACCGCATCAGGTTCCGTTGATCGTCGAGTGCGTCACTGACAACATCAACCGCACCGTCGCGGAAATCCGCGTGGCGTTCCGCAAGGGTCAACTGGGCGCTTCCGGTTCGGTGGCCTGGGACTTCAACCACGTCGGCATGATCGAAGCGTCGCCGGACACCCCGGACGCCGATCCGGAAATGGCCGCGATCGAGGCCGGAGCCCAGGACTTCGAGCCGGGCGAAGAGGGCGCGACCCTGTTCCTGACCGATCCGACCGACCTCGACGCCGTGCAGAAAGCCCTGCCTGAGCAAGGCTTCACGGTGCTGTCGGCCAAACTCGGCTACCAGCCGAAGAACCCGGTCAGCGGCCTGAGCGCCGAGCAGATGGCTGAAGTTGAAGCGTTCCTCGAAGGCCTCGACAACCACGACGACGTGCAGGACATGTTTGTCGGTCTGGCGGGCTGATTTGCTGCAAAGATAAACTGTGGCGAGGGAGCTTGCTCCCGCTCGGCTGCGCGGCAGTCGTTGTTTTTGGGACGGCTTTGCCGTCCAGCGGGAGCAAGCTCCCTCGCCACAGGATTTGCGTCAGTTACAGCGTTTCCAGCATCTCAATCACTTCGCCAAACCCCGGCCGCGCCAGCACGTCCGGCTGACAGCAACGCTGTTCCAGCGCCTCCAGCACCTCGCGCTGTTCATCGCTCAACCCCGAGTCGACGCGCGCCAGCAATTCCCCGAGCAGAACCCCGAACGCCCGCACTTCGATGCGTTGCAGTGCCCGGGTTTCCAGGTTGTCGGTGGTGGCATGGAACGACGCCGCGCCGAAATCCCCGAGCAAGCAATCGCCCTGATCGTTCAGCAGAATGTTGTGGCCGTAGAGGTCGCCGTGGGTGATGCCCTGTTGATGCAAGTGCTCGGCCGCCGAAGCGATGCCCTTGGCAATGTTCAGCGCCACTTCGGCACTGAAGCGGCAGTCCTCGGCATACACATCCCGCGAGCAGCTCGCCAGGCTCGGCAATGCCGCCAGGTTGCGAAAGCTTGGGTCGATCAGTTGCATCACCAGCCCCTGTTGGCCATCGGGATGCCCGTGAATACGGCCTTCCACGCGGATCAGGTTCGGGTGCAGGCCGGCGGTAATGCAGGCATTCATTTCGTGCAGCGGCGAACCGTCGCTGGTCATTTCACCTTTATAGAGCTTCACCGCGACCGGCACCTGCGAGCCGTCGGCGCGCTGCCACTGCGCCCGGGAAATCACCCCCGAGGCGCCTTCGCCCAGGCGCTGTTCCAGACGCAGCGCCGACCAGTCGATCAGCGGCGTGGCTTCCAGCGCGGCGGCATCGGCTTCGGTTTCCAGCGAATTGCCGGCATACGCCAGCCAGGTCAGGCTCGGCAGGGTCAGCAGCCACTGCGGCAGTTCACGCATCTGGTTGGCGGCGATGCGGATCAGCTCCAGGCGATGGCACTGGCTCATTGAGGCGGGCAGCGCTTGCAGGCGATTCCCGGCCAGCAGCAGTTTTTGCAGATACGGGCGCTCACCCAGTTCGACGGGCAGGCTTTCGATGCAGTTGTCGGTCAGGATCAACCAGCGCAGCAGCGGCGGCAGTGCTGCGCCTGGCACGTGGCTGATGCGGTTGGCCTTGAAGCCGATCATCGTCAGCGCCGCGCATTTTCCGACGCATTCCGGCACCTCGGTGAAGTGGTTGTCCGAGCAAAACAGAATGCGCATCCTGGTCAGGCGGTGCAGATCATCGGGCAGACTGCTCAAGGCGTTGCCGCTGAGGTTGAGCACCTCCAGCGTATCGGCCAGTTCGAAAATCTCCCGGGGGAACTCGGTCAGGCCGCAAGACAGATCCAGCCGGGTAATGCCCGACAACTCGCCGGCGCGCAATTGAGCAAGGGTGTGCATGGGGATGTTCACTATCAAAGGAAAGAAGCGCCGGGCGCTCGGAATGGGCGACATGATAACGGCAAAGCCGGGATTTGCACTGAAGAACACTCTGATCCACTGTGGGAGCGAGCTTGCTCGCGAAGGCGTTCTGTCAGTCAGCGATTCGTCACTGACACTCCGCTTTCGCGAGCAAGCCCGCTCCCACAGGGGATCCGAGTTGTCAGTGGATTTCCTGCAACTGCCCCAGGCGACTGCGGGTGCGCGCCAGATCGATGGCATTCCCGCCAAGGGCCTCGCGCAGTGGCAAGCGGCTGAGCAGGGTCAGGTGCTTGTCCTGGTCGTAGAGCACGTCGATCAGGTTGATGAAGCGCTGTTGTGCGGCGATCGAGCACTCACCGAGTTCCGGCAGGTCGTCGATGATCCACTGGTCGAAACGCCGACACAGCTCCAGATAATCCATCACCGCTGTCGGTTGCTCGCACACGTCGCTGAAGGTGAAAGCGACCCGGCTGCCATCGCACAGGCGCGCCTGAACGTGTCGGCTGCCCACCGGCAACGCAATGGCCGGGGCACCTTCGGGCGGCAGGTTCAGCGCCTGGCGCTGGGTTGCGGTGGCTGGCCACACATAGTGGCCCTGCGTGAAAACCTGATGCGCATGGTTGCTCGCCTGGCTGCGGTAATCGTGCGGGCCGCCGACCTCCATCACTTGCATTCGGGCGTTGATCAATTCGATCACCGGTTTGAAGCGCGCATGATAGAGCGGGTTGGGCAGCAAGCCTTCCGGCGGATAGTTGGAAGTCACCAGCAGCAGAGTCCCGCGCTGGAACAAGGCCTTGAACAGGCGGGTGATGAGCATCGCATCGCCGATGTCATGCACATGAAATTCGTCGAAACACAGTACCCGGCAATCGGCTAACAGCTCGTCGAGGGTGACGCCGAGAGCGTCGTCCTGTTCGCGATGGTTAAACATGCCCTGATGCAACCGGGCAAAGAATTCATGGAAATGCACGCGCTGTTTCTGCGCGGTCGGCAGTGCCTGGAAAAAAACGTCGAGCAGCCAGCTCTTGCCGCGTCCGACCGCGCCATGCAGGTACAGGCTCGGCGGCATTTGCGGCTTGGCGCCGAACAACAGGCTGGCCTGCTGCGCCATGCAATCGATCACCCGCTGTTGGCTGTGGCTGAGGGTGTAACCCTGACTATGGGCCTTGTGCCGGAAATAGTCGCGGATCGACTGGGCATTCGCGTCATGCCCGGCATGCGCGGGCCGGCCCTTGGCGAACCAGCGGCGCAGCGCCGACCAGCGCAGGGTCAGTGGCGATCGTTTGGGCGCTCGTGAGGGCACAGTGCAGTCACTCCGTGTTCATCAGACCGGCGCCCGGGAGCGCGGCGCCGTAGTGTAACCAGAGGCTGCGCCCGGCTTCCATCGCGGCTCGTCGACTGTGGGCGATCACTGAACAGATTTGTGCGGGACGTACAGCTATTTTCAGCGATGTAATTCGCCGTGTTGCCAAACTTTCGAAACATATCCCGGCAGGACCATGGATCCAATCGACTGGCGGATTCGTCGTCCGTTGCTACCCTGAAACACAGTAACGTCATCCAGGATGTTCCCTCACAAGGAATGGGACAGTGATTGTACGTGTGGTGATGGGCCTGCTCGGGGTGCTTGGGGCCTCGGTGCATGCGGCGGATCTTCAGGTCGAAGTCCGCGTTGACGTGCAGCGTGGCTGCCAGTTGATCGGCCAGCAGCGCGAGGCGGGTATCGAACAATTGGGCGTGCTGGATTTCGGCAGTATTGCGCGTCTCGACGACCCGGCCGGGCCACTGGGTGCGGCGCTGACCAACCAACGGTTGCCACGTCTGGAATGCAACCCTGACACGCCGTATCAACTGCGGGTCGACGGTGGCCTGCATGGTGGCGTTGGCGAGGTTCGCTACATGGCGGGGGCGGCGGGGAGCCAGCCGATTCCATATCGGCTGTATCAGGACGCGGCGCGCCGGGTGCCGCTGGTGGTGAACGTGCCAGTCAGCGGCCGGGTGCCGGACACCGGCACGGTGGAGCTGCCGCTGTACGCGCGGATCGAGCGTCTGGCGCAGGTGCCGCAGGTCAGCCGCTATTCGGATCTGGTGAAAGTCACCGTGACCTGGTGAGTGCAGGATTTCAGGCAATCCGCTGGAGGCGGGTTGCGCAGGGAAGGGGCGTTCAATGCTGAACGCAAGGTACGCAGGCATCCTGAAGGAGTAGGACGGACGCAATGACAGGCAAGCACTGGATGGTTATCGCCACGGGTACGTTGCTGTTGCTCGCTGACGACGCACAGGCGGCGATCAGTGGGCAGATCAATGCGCGGCTGATCCTGATCGCCGGGTGCGAAGTCACCAACAGCGCCACCCCGGCGATCCCGGTGAGCAATCTGGGCACCCTCGATTTCGGTCAGCAGGGGCCGACCTGGAACGCGCCGATCAAGGCCAGTCTCGACGGCGACAGCAGCGGCAAGCTGAACGTCGCCTGCAATCCCTCGGTCACCGGTTTCACCGTCACCATCGACGGCGGCAGCCACGGTGACGGCACCACCCGCCGCCTGAGCAACGGGCGCCAGACCCTGCCTTATCAACTCTTTCTGGATGCCTCCGGCAGCCAACGCTACAGCATTGGCCAACAACACAATTTCGCTGTCACCAGCGGTGCGCAGATACCGATTCCGGTGTTTGGCACGGTGGTGGCGAATACCCGCGCGGTTCCGGCAGGTGTCTACACCGACACGCTGACGGTGACGCTCGACTGGTAACCCCGTAGAGGACGGACACCATGCGCAAGTTTGCATCAAGGATAGGTTTGTCGTTGCTCGGCCTGACGCTGGTTTCCAGTGCCCACGCCGCCACCACGGTCACCGGCCAGATCACCGCCAGCCTGACCCTGATCAGCAGCTGTCAGGTCAACGGTGCCGGCGGTTCCACCGGGCTGAACTTCGGTGCGCTGAACTTCGGCACCGCCAACAGTCTGTTCACCACCGCGAGCGGGCAGGTACTGGGCGGTGGCGGCGGGGCGCTGTCGATTCTCTGCTCCAGCGGCACGACCCCGGTGGTCAAAGTGCGCGCCGGTGCTCACGACGGACAGTCGCCGGGCGGCGCTCGTGCGTTGTATGACGGTGTCGCCAACTACGTGCCGTACGACTTCTACACCGATGCCGGGCATTCGCAGCTGCTGCCGATCGACGGCACGATCAATCTGGCGACCAGCACTGGCGTGGCGCAGACGGTGAATATCTACGGTCAGGCGGTGGGCAAGGCCGGGCTGCCGGCAGGGACTTACACCGACACCGTCGCTGTTGAACTGACGTTCTGATGCCATGCGCCGCCAAGGCTGTGCCGCGCTGCTCCTGCTCTGTGCGGGCAGTGTGCCGCTGCCGCTGGGGGCGGCGACCAGCCAGAGCTTTCAGGTCAGCGCGACCATCACGCCGGGGTGTCTGGTAGTCGGCGGGGTGTCGAATTACGGCGGACTGAATTTCGGTTCGAGTTCGGCCCTCGCGACCGGCACGGTGCAAGTGGCATTGACCGGCGGCGTGCAGTTGCAATGCACGCCGGGGGTGGCAGTGAACATGACGGTCGATGGCGGCCAGTACAACAGCAGCGGTCGCCACATGCAGATCAACAGCGGCAGTGCGCGGGTGGCGTATGCGCTGTTCCGCGATGCGGCTTACAGCCAGAGCCTGGGCATCGGCCAGAGCGTGGCGGTGGCCTATAGCGATGCGAACAACATCAGCCTGCCGATTTACGGTCAGGTGCAATTGCCGGGCAATCAGCCCGGGGGGACGTACAGCGACGTGTTGCAGGTGCAGCTGTCGTGGTAAAGCGAAATTTGAATGGCCGACAAGGAGCAGGTTCATGGGGGCAGTTACGTCTGGGCATTCGTTGTTGCAGGGCGCGTTGCTGGCACTGGTCATGCTCGGGGCCGGCCATGCGCAGGCCGCCAGTTCGGTGTTGATCTGGCCGATCGATCCGGTGCTGGAGGCCGATCAACAGGCCAGTGCGCTATGGCTGGAAAACCGTGGCACGGAAACCGCCAACCTGCAGATCCGCGTGTTCGGCTGGAGCCAGAGCGGCTTTGAGGAGCAATACCAGAACCAGCGCGACGTGATCGGCAGCCCACCGGTGGCGAAGATCGAACCGGGGCAGAAGCAACTGGTGCGCCTGACCCGGACCAAGGATGTGCCACCGGGGCAGGAACTGGCCTACCGGATCATCATCGACGAAATCCCTTCCGCCCAGCCGCCGGCTGCCGAGGGCGGCAAAACCGCGGCCGCGATCCGCTTTCAGATGCGCTATTCGGTGCCGTTGTTTGCCTACGGCGCGGGGCTGTGGAGCAAGGAAGACAGCACCCGCCCGCGTGACCCCAAAGGTATCGGTGTGCCGCAGCTGAGCTGGCGCACGGTGGCGGTGGACGGTCGACCGTATATCGAAGTGCGCAATCAGGGCGCGGTGCATGCGCGGCTGACCGACGTGGCGATCAAACAGGGTGGACAGAGCAAGCCATTAGCCGAGGGGTTGCTGGGTTATGTGCTGCCGGGCGCGGTGATGCGCTGGCCGGCACCTGGGGCGTTGGCGAGTGAGTCGGCGTTGCAAGTGCGAGTCAATGGCGGGGTCCAGGTGCAGAGCATTGCGCCGGGACGCTGAAAAGGGAGCCATGCCGAGTGGACTTTTGTGGCGAGGGAGCTTGCTCCCGCTGGGTTGCGAAGCCGCCCCAAGCCATGTCAGGCAGTCCGCTTAAACAATTCTGACGACGGCTGCGCCGCCGAGCGGGAGCAAGCTCCCTCGCCACAATGAATGCATCGTGTCGTCAAAATTCCACAGAAAGATATCTGGCTTTGGCAAGAGTGGCATCAGGAGGATCGAGTCCATTGACGGACGTAAAGCGTGTATGAGCCCGGGATGGGCTCGTCGTATTCAGCGTCCGTTGTGGCTCATGACCGGCGCGTGGTGCCTGATGTTCGTGCAACCATCCCAGGCCGGCGAACTGCCGCCACCGCCCAGCGGCATGGAGGCCGTGAGTGATGCACAGTTGTTTCTGGAGTTGGTGGTCAATCAGATGAACACCGGGCGGGTGGTGGCGGTGCAGCAACGTGACGGGCATCTGTTTTTGCCGGCCAGCGTATTGGCTGAAACCGGGATGAAACTGCCGGGCAATCCTGGTGCTGAAGTTGATCTCGACGGCCTGCCTGGACTGCACAGCGAATACGACAGTGTCGGCCAGCGCCTGCTGCTGGTGGTGCCACCGCAGTGGCTGCCGGATCAGTTCATCGGTAATCGCGAGAACTATCCGCGCACCCCGGCGCTGAGCAGTTTCGGCGCGTTGTTCAACTATGACCTGTACCTCAACGACACCGACGATGCCGGCACTTATCTGGCGGCGTGGAACGAGGTGCGGCTGTTCGATAGCTGGGGCACGTTGTCCAACACCGGGCAGTACCGGCGTACCTTGTCCGGCGATTCGGTCAGCACACTGGGCAACGGCTACCTGCGCTACGACACCACCTGGCGTTACTCCGACGACGAGCGAATGCTCACCTACGAGGGCGGGGACGTGATCAGCGACGCCTTGCCGTGGAGCAACTCGGTGCGTCTGGGCGGTGTGCAGTTCTCGCGGGACTTTGCCGTGCGTCCGGATCTGGTCACCTATCCGTTGCCGCAGTTCGCCGGTGAGGCCGCTGTGCCGTCGTCGGTGGATCTGTTCATCAACGGCTACAAGTCGAGCAGCACCGACCTGCAACCGGGTCCGTATACCCTGACCAACATTCCTTTCATCAACGGCGCCGGTGAGGCCGTGGTGGTGACCACCGATGCGCTGGGGCGGCAGGTGTCGACCACGGTGCCGTTCTATGTCACCAGCAGTCTGCTGCAAAAAGGCCTGAGTGATTTCTCGGTGGCGGCCGGTACGTTGCGCCGCGATTACGGTTTGAAGGACTTCAGCTATGGCCCTGGCATGACCTCCGGCAGCCTGCGCTACGGTGTCAGCGACAGCTTCACCCTGGAAAGCCACGCCGAAGCGGCTGACTCGCTGACCCTCGGCGGGATCGGCGGCAATTGGCGTCTGGGCAATTTCGGCGTACTCAACAGCGCCATCAGTCAGAGCCGATTCGACGGCGACGGCGGCGAGCAGGTGAGTCTCGGTTATCAGTACAGCAGCCAGCGCTACAGTTTTTCCTGGCAGCGCCTGCAACGCCGCGATCAGTACGCCGACCTCAGCGTGATCGACAGCCCTTACATCAGCCTCAGCCGGCGCAGCGAGCAAGCGACCCTGAGCGTCAACCTCGAGCGCTGGGGCAGCCTCGGTGCCGGTTATTTCGATGTGCGCGCGGCGGACGATTCGCGCACGCGTCTGCTCAACCTGAGCTGGAGCAAACCGCTATGGCGCAACAGCAGCTTCTATCTGTCGGCCAACCGCGAGATCGGCGACAGCAACTGGGCAGTGCAGGCGCAACTGGTGATCCCGTTCGATCTGCGCGGCAGCCTGGCGATCAGTAGCGAGCGCAGTAAGACCGGGCAGAGTCAGCAGCGGGTCAATTACAGCCGCTCGGTGCCGACCGAGGGCGGGGTGGGTTTCAATCTGGGTTACGCCAAGGGTGATGGTCCCAATTATCGTCAGGCTGATGTGACCTGGCGTCTGCAATCGGTGCAGTTGCAGGCCGGGGTTTACGGCACCTCAGACGCCGAGACCCGTTGGGCCGATGCCAGTGGCTCGCTGGTGTGGATGGACCGCCAGGTGTTCGCCGCCAATCGCATCGACGACGCGTTTGTGGTGGTCAGCACCGACGGTTTCGCCGACATTCCGGTGCGCTACGAAAACCAGCAGGTCGGTCAAACCGATAAAAACGGCCACTTGCTGGTGCCGTGGAGCAGCGCTTACTACCGCGGCAAATACGAAATCGATCCGCTGAATCTGCCGGCCAACGTGCGCAGCCCCAACGTCGAACAACGCATCGCCGTGCGCCGTGGCAGCGGCTATTTGCTGGAGTTTCCTCTGACCCGGGTGATCGCCGCGAGCATCGTGCTGGTAGATGCGCAGCAACGCGAACTGCCATTGGGCGCCGGCGTGCTGCACGAGCAGAGTGGGGCGCGCACGGTGGTCGGCTGGGACGGGCTGGTCTATTTGGAAAACCTGCAGGCGCAGAACTCGTTGCAGGTGACGCTGGCCGACGGCAAAACCTGCAAGACGCAATTCGAAGTGGATATGCGGCAAAGCCAGGTGCCGCTGATCGGCCCGTTGGTGTGCCAATGAGCGCGGCGCGGATCTGCCTGTGTCTGGCGTTGCTGCTGCCGGGGATGGCGCAGGCCTTGTGTTCGGTGGTCAGCACCACGCCGGCGGCGTTCGGTTCGATCAGCTCGATTGCCGTGCGCACCACGACGCAGCCCAGTTCCACGCTCAATGCCGGGTTGAGTTGTACCGGTTCGCTGTTGTCATTGCTGACCAGCAACGACCATTTCTACGCCACCATTACCTCGACCCAGAGCGGCTTGCTCGGGCCGACCGGTGACGTCATCGGCTACACGATCTATGCCAACAACAGCACCAGCTACCCGGTCACCCGTGGCACCGCCTTCGACTTCGCCCGCAACGGCATCATCGATGCTTTGGGGCTGCTCAACGGCACCACCCCGAAAACCGTGCCGCTGTACTTGGGCACGACCATTGGCAGTAACGTCGCCGCCGGGGTTTATACGGAAACCCTGAGCATTTTCTGGAACTGGAATTACTGCTCCGGGATCGGTATCGGCAGTGTTTGTCTGGGGCGCGACATCAATAGCGGTACCGCGACGTTGACGGTGAACCTGACCGTGTCCAACGACTGCACGATTACTGCGCCGAACATTGCCTTTGGCAGTGCACCGGTAATCAGTGCCTTTACCCCGGTGACCGGGCAGACCATCAATCTGGCCTGCACCAAGGGCAGTGCTTACACCGTCGGTTTGAGCGACGGACAGAACCCGGTCAGTGTCGGCGGTCGGCGGCGGATGATTTCCGGAAGTAATTATCTGGCCTACGACATCTTCAAAAGCGCCGGGACTACTCGTTGGGGCAGTGTCGGCAGCGCGCGCCGGTCGAGCACCGATGCCGAGGTGAATCCGGGGAATGGCTTGGGTACCGGAAGTCAGATCTTCAACTACAACGCGAAGATCTACACCGATCAGACCACGCCGCCGGCGGGGACGTACCTGGACAATGTGGTGCTCGATGTAGGGTTCTGACTCATACGATGAGCCCCTGTAGGAGCGGGCTTGCTCGCGAATACGGTGTGTCATTCAACAATGATGGTGGCTGATCTACCGCTTTCGCGAGCAAGCCCGCTCCCACAGGGGGGATTTGCGCAGTTTTCACAATGGCAGTGACTGCCTCAATTGCTGCACCGCCGGCGAATCCGTCGGGCTGACCATCGCATAGTTGTACCCGCCACCGGACCAGTAATCGGCCTGCAGATCGCCGTCGCTGCGACTGCCGCGTGGCAGGAAGGTGTTTTCAGGTCCCGGTGGTCGCACATAGAAACTGACCTTGTGGCCGCTGCGATCCTCATACACCACCATCGCCGCCGGGCCTTCATCGGTGCTGAGCAGGCGGCCACTGACCGGTTCGAAACCGGCGGATTTCAGATCCGGCAAGCGACTGGCCTGGGTGAAATAACGGTCGAGCCAATGCTGCATGTCGCCGTCAGTGTCGACCTTGTAGTCCGCCGGTAATATCCCTTGCTGGGCGATCAAACGATAGGCCTGCAAGGCATCGGTCATCGGTAGTGGGGATGAGCGCACCAGGGTCATTTCCCGCGCCTGCCAGCCACTGAAACCGCCGATGCCGACCGCGATCAGCAACACCGCCGCGCTGGCCAGATGACGTCGCGACTGACGCTTGAGGCGCTGGCGAATCAGCGTGGGATCGAGTTCCGGATTGGCCGGTTGCTGCAAGGCACCGCCCAGGGCTGCGCGCAACAACTGGGCGTCGTGCTGCCAGGCGCGCACCTGCGCGGCGGCTTCCGGGTGAGTGGTCAGCCAGGTGTCGACCAGACGCCGGTCGGCCTCGTTGAGTTGATGGTCGACGTACGCGTGCAGGTCACGCTCACTGGGAGGCATGCTGATCATTTGAGTATCCGCAAAGAAGGGCTGCTGATTTCGCCGTCGCTGAGCTGGCGCAAGGCCTGGCGGGCGCGGGACAGGCGCGACATCACCGTGCCGGTGGGGACGTCGAGGATGTCCGCGACTTCCTTGTAGCTCAGGCCTTCGACCGAGACCATCAGCAACAGCGCGCGTTGTTCGGTGGGCAGGCGATCGAAGGCTTGCAGGGTCGATTGGGCGATCACGGTGCGCTCGACCGAGGGTTCGGCGTCGTCGCGACCGGTGAAGAATTCGAGCATCCGCGCATAACGACGCGAGCGCCGATGGGCGTCGAGAAATTGCCGATAGAGAATCGCGAACAGCCACGCGCGCACATCACCCTCGGCGCGTTTCGCACCCCAGCCGGACAGGGCCCGCTCGAGGCTGGCCTGCACCAGATCGTCGGCGCTACTGCTGTTGCGGGTCAATGACACGGCAAAGCGGCGCAATCTGGGAATGATTTCTCTCAACTGTTCGTCGAATTCGCTCATGAATTTCTGCTAGTCACTACGCTGTGGACTAGGGAGACGTCTGCCGTTCGAGGTTATTCCACGTTCGGAAAAATAAATACCGGGCCATGGAATAAATCCCGCTGGGGTGCGTCTTGCTGATTCTTCCTACTTGTGGCCGATGGCCCTGGAGTTATTCATGGTTGATCGCACTTCACCGCCGGGCAGGCCGTCGCGCCCGCCCTTGAGTGCCGCGAGCACAGTGTTGCGCCTGACGGCGATTGCCGTGGTGGTTGCCGCTGTCGCCGGGGCGTTTGCCTACGTGCACGGTAATCTTGATCCACAACGTCTGACGCCCAAGGCGCTGGTCGATGTGCTGGAGAAAAACAA
Organism: Pseudomonas sp. MWU347; assembly: GCF_017947305.1. NCBI lineage: Bacteria > Pseudomonadati > Pseudomonadota > Gammaproteobacteria > Pseudomonadales > Pseudomonadaceae > Pseudomonas > Pseudomonas sp. MWU347. The sequence goes on along the minus strand of NZ_JAFGZB010000005.1, from coordinate 215,612 downwards.
CGGCGTGCACCCCGGGTTCCGGCGCAACCACGCCAAGGGCGTGTGCGTAATCGGGCATTTCGAGAGCAGTGGCGAGGCGCGAGCGTTCTCTTCCGCGCAGGTGTTCAACGAGGCGCAGACGCCGGTTGTCGGGCGTTTCGCATTGCCGGCGGGCAATCCCTACGCCCCGGACAGCAGTGTGCCGATCCGCAGTCTGGCGCTGCGTTTTACCCAGGCCAACGGTCAGCAATGGCGCACCGGGATGAACAGCATGCCGGTGTTCCCGGTTGGCACTCCCGAGGCGTTCTATCAATTGCAGCAGGCGCAGTCGCCGGACCCGGCCACGGGCAAACCGGATCCGTCGAAAGTGCCGGCATTCTTCGCCGCCCACCCGGAAGCCGTGCCGTTTCTGACGTGGGTGAAGACCGCCAAACCGTCGGCCAGCTATGCCACTGAAACCTACAACAGCGTGAATGCGTTCTATCTGGTCAACGCCAGTGGGCAGAAGCAGGCGGTGCGCTGGAGTCTCACGCCACTGGCGCGCGATGCCGCCGGAGCCTCGGCGCCGGAGGGGGCGGATTTTCTCGAGAAGGATCTGGTGCAGCGTCTGGCCGAAGGGCCGTTGCGCTGGCAGCTGAATATCACCCTGGCCAACCCCGGTGATCCGGTGAACGATGCCAGCAAAACCTGGCCCGAGGGCCGCAAGGTGATCAACGCCGGCACGCTGGTGCTGGAGAAGACTCAGCCGCAGCTCAGCGGCGAATGCCGCGACATCAACTACGATCCGCTGGTGCTGCCAGCCGGGATCGAAGGCTCCGACGACCCGCTGCTCGCGGCGCGTTCCGCCGGTTACGCCGATTCCTATCTACGGCGAACCAGTGAAGTCAGCCAATTGCCCGCCGCCAGACAGGAGGCTCGCCCATGAGCACGCAACCGACTCATTTCGCGCTGTTGGCGCGGCTGCTGCACTGGCTGATGGCGCTGATGATCATCGCCATGTTGTTCATTGGCGCCGGCATGGTCACTTCGGTTTCACAGCGGCATGAATGGCTGATTCATCTGCACAAACCGCTGGGGATTGCGATTCTGCTGCTGGTGGTCGTGCGTCTGTTGGTGCGGTTTTCCACTCGACAGCCGCCGCTGCCGGCCGATCTGCCGGGCTGGCAGGTGATGGCGGCCAAGGCTTCGCATGTGTTGTTGTACGCGTTGATGCTGGTGCTGCCGCTGCTCGGTTGGGCGATGATCAGTGCGTCCGGGGAGCCGGTGATGCTCAGCAATACCTTGCAGTTGCCGTCGATCCTGCCGGCCGATGCGCAAGTGTTTGCCCTGCTGCGCAAGGCGCATGGCTATCTGGCGTACCTGTTGTTCCTCACCGTGCTGTTGCACCTGGCAGCGGCGCTGTTCCATGGTTGGGTGCGCCGCGACGAGGTGCTCGACAGCATGTTGCGCGGTCGCGATCGCGATTAACCCGCTTGTGTGGCGCACCGCTGCGGTGCGCCACTTCTCAGGGTCAGCCACCAATAACCCAGCGCCAATGCGTTGATAACGGCGCCAAGCAGACATACGCCGGTCCAGCCGGCCCAGGCGTACATCGCCGTCGAGGTAATCGAACCCAATGCACTGCCGATCGAATAGAACAGCATGTAGCCGGCGGTGAGGCGGCTTTGCGCTTCGGGGCGGACGCTGTAGATCATGCTCTGGCTGGTGACGTGTACGGCCTGCAAGCCCAGATCGAGGGTGATCACGCCGAGCAACAGCGCCCACAGCGAGGACTGGGTGAGGGCGATCGGCAGCCACGAGGCGAACATCAGCAGCAGCGACAGACCGCTGACCCATTGGCCCAGACCGCGATCAGCCAGATGTCCGGCGCGCGCGGCGGCGAGTGCACCGGCGGCGCCGGCCAACCCGAACAGGCCGATTTCACTGTGCGATAGCGACAGTGGCGGGGCAGCCAGCGGCAGCACCATCGGCGTCCACAGCACCATGGCGCTGGCGAAGGTCAGCAGCGCGAGAATCGCCCGTTGCCGCAGCACCGGCTCTTGCCCGAACAGGCTGAACACCGATGCGATCAGCGCGCCGTAACGGCTTGCGGGCTGCGCGGCTTCATTCTTGGGCAAGACGCGCAACAGCAGCAGTGCCATCAGCAGCGTCAGCCCCGCCGACAGCAGATAGATCGCGCGCCAACCGGCCAGATCAGCCATGACCCCGGCAATCGTGCGCGCGAGCAGAATGCCGACGACGATGCCGCTGGTGACGACGCCGACCACCCGGCCGCGTTGCGCCGGGACGGCCAATGTCGCGGCGTACGCCACCAGCACTTGCGTCACCACCGCGAGCAAACCGGTCAGGGTCATGCCGAGCAGCAACCACACACTGTTGGGCGCCAGCGCGATCATCAACAGCGCGGCGGCCGAGAGCAGGGTCTGGGTGACGATCAGCCGCCGACGGTTGAGCAGGTCGCCAAGTGGCACCAGCAACACCAGACCGATGCCATAGCCGATCTGCGTCAGGGTAATGACGATGCCGATGGTTGCCGGTGACATGGCGAAGGCATCGGCCATGGCGTCCAGCAGCGGCTGCGCGTAATACACGTTGCCCACCGCCAGTCCGCAGGCGACGGCAAACAGCAGCACCACGCTGCTTTTGAGAGGTTGAGGTTGCATGCCCTGATTCCTTTTTGGGTTTCAAATTAAAACCATAATCAAGGTAGGCACTCTGGTTTTAATTTGCAACCTTGTTGGTCATGGCGTGTGATTGCGCAAAAAAAAGATCGCAGGCATAGCTGCGATCTTTGGGTAGAGCGGGGGAAGGATCAGCGCAGAGTGTCGATCATGTCTGCGATCGTGGTCAGCACGTCCTTGCCCAACTGTTTCGAGCGCTTGCCCGACCAGCCCGTTTCTTTGTTCGGATGGTCATCGTGATCCTTGAACGGCATTTCCAGGGTCAGCGACAGGCAATCGTATTTCTGGCCGACCGCGTTGCAGGCCAGGGTCATGTTGGCCTGGCCCGGTTCGTCGCGGGTGTAGCCATATTTGGTCTGGAAGTCTTTCGTGGTGTGCTTGAGGTGCGTGCGGAAATGCTCTTCGAGCTTCTCGATGCGCGGTGTGTAACCCGGGTTGCCTTCACAACCGGCGGTGAACACGTGGGGAATTTCTTCATCACCGTGTACGTCGAGGAATAGATCGACGCCGTACTTTTCCATCTGCTGTTGTACGAAAAGTACCTCGGGGCTGACTTCCTGACTGGCGCTCTGCCAGGCGCGGTTCAGGTCCTGGCCCATGGCGTTGGTACGCAGATGGCCGTGGAAGGCGCCGTCCGGGTTCATGTTCGGCACCAGATACAGATCCGCGCTGGCCAGCAGCTTGTTCAACACCGGGTCGTCGTGGCGTTCCAGGCGTTCGATCACACCCTCCATGAACCATTCGGCCATGTGCTCACCCGGGTGCTGTTGCGCGATGATCCAGATTTTGCGCTGGCCTTCGGCGCCCCTGCCCTTGCGCAGCAGTTGAATGTCACGACCTTCGACGCTTTTGCCGGTAGCCAGCAACTCGGTGCCGGCCTTGCTCAGCGCCTGCTCGATCAGCCAGTCGTGACGACCGCGGCTGTAGGGTTCGAAGTAGGCGAACCAAGCGTGAGTCTGCTCGGCTTCGAGGCAAAAGCGCAGGCTGTCGCCTTCGAAACTGGTAGGAATACGAAACCAATTCACATGGTCGTAGGACGCAACAGCCTGATAGCCAGTCCAGGCCTTGTTGTAAGAGGATTGACTGGCGTTGACCAGGCGAAACCAGTGTTCCTGATGAACATGCAGGCCGCTGGCCTTGAAGTGGAACCACTGAAAATGCGCGCTGCGGGTATCCGGGCGAATGGCCAGAACCGGGTTGAGCGGGTTGGAGATGTCGATGACTTGGATGTTGCCGCTGTCGAAGTTGGCGCTGATGTCGAACGAAGATTTGGCCACGGTCATAATCGGTTCCTGAATATGATTTTTATGGCGGCTACTTTACACGCAAGACTGGGGTGAAACCGAGGGAAATTGCGGGTTGCGGTGGGGGGCGTCTTCCGTGACGCGCAAGCAGCTTAGAGACTGTGCGATTGATTCTCAAGTGCTAATTGTCATTAGTTTGCCCCAATCGGGCCGGGCTTTGCTTGCCAAGCGATATTCTTTTGATATTATCCGCGCCATCGAATTTGCAGCACCCAAAGACTTCATTAGCCTGAAGCCATAAGCCCGAAAAACGGGCAAAAAAAGACCCGGCAAAAAGCCGGGTCAAAAACCGTGATTAGCCTGATGAGGAGATAGTCCAGAAGACCGACCTAAGGTCTCTGGTCCATCGACTGATCTCGCGACCAGCTGCCTGCAATAATAATCATTATCATTTGCAAGTCAAATGTTTTTATCTGCGCGATTGGAAAACTCTTTCCTGTCCGTCCGCTTCCCGTGTCCGTTAGAGCTGTTCGCCATCAATTGAATGGTCGACCATCGCTCGCGCCATATCCACCATATGCACCACCGAAAATGCCAGGTCGCGGCTTGCACCCTGCAGGTTTTCGGCTGCCTTGAAGGCGGTGGCGGCTGCGCAGCGCAACAGATCCGACGCGTGCACGAGGGCCTCTTCGCCGCTGAGATGGCGTTTCACATCAAAAAAACGTTCATCTACCTCGGGTTCTGAAACAGCTGGTTTCAAGTAATAGTCCAGTGCTCGCTGCGCTGCTGCATTGCCTTGAGGGGAGGTGAACGTGGTGTCCATTTGCAGATCGGGCAAGTCTTTGCTGCTGATATTCATGGTGAAGGGTCACTCCTTGTTCGATTGAAAGTCCGTGCTTCCAGCATAGTACGATACGTAGTTGTGACCAGAATTTAAATACTACAATATGTGTTTTGCCGGCCGAAGGCGGGGCAAGTAAGGTGCCGCACATGGATAAATGGATTGAGTTGGTCAAGGCCAAAATGAGTGAACTCAAAATCACTCAAACAGAGCTCGGAGAGCGCGTCGGCATGTCCCAGGGCGGGATCGGCCATTGGCTGAACAAACGTCGCGAGCCGGGTATTACGGAAATGAACCGCGTATTGCAAGCGCTGGGCATGGACTTCCTGGAAGTGGTGCTGGTGATTCGCGAGCCGCAGGAGACCGACGATGACGAGATGCCGCTGGCGCAGAAGTACAACCCGTATTTCCGCTATCCGGTCAGCGATTGGCACACGCCGTGCGAATCGCGTGAGAGTGCAACCGCCGCTTACGCCCCGTCACATGACAAGCAGCGCTTCGAACTGACGGACTATCACGCCCGTGGCGCAGCGTTCTGGCTGACCGTGACGGGAAACTCGATGACCGCACCTTCCGGCCAGAGCATCGCCGAAGGCATGCTGATCCTGGTGGATCCGGAGGTGGAGGCGCTGCCCGGCAAGCTGGTGATCGCCCAGTGGCAGGGCTGCGATGAAGCGATCTTTCGCAAGCTCGACGAAGAGGGCGGCCAGCGTTATCTGGTACCGCTCAATCCGACCTGGCCCAAAGCCCTGTTCACCGATGAGTGTCGAATCATCGGCGTGGTGGTTCAGGCCACGGCGCGTTTCTAGTCAGATCGATCCTCGCTCGGCGTAGGATCGATCTCCCATTTACTCGGCTTCCAGTTCCACCAAAGCGCTGCCTTCGCCGACCATTTCGCCTTCCTGGCAATACAGCGCTTTGATCACTCCCGCATGGGGCGCGCGAATGCTGTGCTCCATCTTCATCGCCTCCAGCACCACCAGTTGCGCACCGGCCTCGACCGATTGCCCGGCCTCCACCAACACCCGCACGATGCTGCCGTTCATAGGCGCAGTCAGACCGCCCTGATGGCTGTGGCTGGCGTCGACGGCGCTGATTGGGTCATACGCCTGAATGCGCCGCAACTCGCCGTCCCATTGCAGGTACAGCGAATCGCCCTGGCGAATTGCCCGCAGGACACGGCGTACGCCATCGTGCTCGACCACCAGTGCTTCACCGGACAGTGTGGCGTTGCCTGAGCTATTCAGCGTCAGCGCCCGATCCTGGCCCTCGCAGCTCAAATGCAAAGTGACTTCTGCCGGCAGACCGGCGCGCAAACCACTGTTCAAGGCCCACGGCGACTCCGGATCATCCGCCCGAACAGTACCCGGCAAACTCTGCGCGAAAGCCTGCGCTGCCGTATTCCAGAACCCATCACTCAGTTCACCCGGAGCCGGCAGCAGCGTTTCCTGATAACGCGGAATAAACCCGGTATCCAGCTCCGCAGCGGCGAACGCCGAATGCGTGATGATCCGCCGCAAAAAGTTGATGTTGGTCTTCAAGCCGCCAATCGCGAACTCATCAAGCATGCTCAACAGCCGTAGGCGCGCCTGCTCGCGATCCTCGCCCCAGGCAATCAGCTTGCCGAGCATCGGGTCGTAGAATGGCGAAATCTCGTCACCTTCTTCAACCCCGCTATCAACCCGCCGCCCCGGCCCTGCAGCCGATTCGCGGTAAAGCTCCAGACGCCCGGTGGCGGGCAGGAAATCATTCGATGGATCCTCTGCATACAGCCGCACTTCAATCGCATGGCCATTGAGCGGCACCTGATCCTGCGTGATCGGCAACGCTTCACCACGCGCCACACGAATCTGCCACGCCACCAGATCGAGGCCAGTGATCGCTTCGGTGACCGGGTGCTCGACCTGCAGGCGCGTGTTCATCTCCATGAAGAAGAATTCGCCACGCGCATCGAGCAGAAACTCGACGGTGCCGGCACCGACGTAACCGATCGCCTGCGCCGAACGCACAGCCGCTTCGCCCATGGCCCGGCGCAGCTCCGGAGTCAGGCCCGGGGCCGGGGCTTCTTCGACGACCTTCTGGTGCCGGCGCTGGATCGAGCAATCACGCTCGTTGAGGTACAGGCAGTTGCCATGCTGATCGGCGAACACCTGAATTTCCACATGGCGTGGTTTGAGCAAGTATTTCTCCACCAGCATCCGCGAATCGCCGAACGACGACTGCGCCTCACGCTGCGCCGAGGCCAGCGCTTCGGCCAGTTGACTGACGTCCTCGACCACTTTCATGCCTTTGCCGCCGCCACCGGCCGTGGCCTTGAGCAGCACCGGATAGCCAATGCGTGCGCAGGCATCGCGGAAGGTTTCGAGATCCTGCGCCTCGCCGTGATAGCCCGGCACCAGCGGCACACCGGCGGTTTCCATCAGCGCCTTGGCTGCGGATTTGCTGCCCATCGCGTCGATGGCCGAGGCGGGCGGGCCGAGGAAAATCAGCCCGGCCGCTTCGATGGCACGAGCGAACCCGGCGTTTTCCGACAGGAAGCCGTACCCCGGGTGAATCGCCTGCGCGCCGCTGGCCTTGGCCGCCGCGATCAGCTTGTCGATTTGCAGATAACTGTCGGCGGCTTTGCTGCCGCCGAGATCAACGCGGATATCCGCTTCGCGGCTGTGCCGCGCTTCGCGGTCGGTGGCGCTGTGCACGGCGACGGTGGTCAGGCCCAGGGCCTTGGCGGTACGCATGACCCGGCAAGCGATTTCGCCACGGTTGGCCACCAGCAGGGTGGTGAGAACAGGTGCGCTCATCAACGCGGCTCCTTGGGGGTGGTTGCGGCTTGCCAGCTAGGTGCACGTTTTTGCAGAAAGGCGCGCAAGCCTTCCTGGCCTTCAGGGCTGACGCGGATTCGGGCGATGGCGTTTTCGGTGTAGCGGCGCAGCGCCGGGGTCAGTGCGCCGTTGCCGACTTCGCGCAACAAATCTTTGCTGGCGCGCATCGCGGCAGGGCTGTTGAGCAGCAGGTTGTCGATCCATTGTTCGACGGCTTGATCAAGCTCGGCAGCCGGATAGCTCTCGGACAACAAGCCGATTTCCCGCGCACGCTGCCCACCGAAGCGCTCGGCAGTCAGCGCATAACGACGCGCCGCGCGTTCGCCGATGGTCTGCACCACGAACGGACTGATCACCGCCGGCGCCAGACCAATGCGCACTTCCGACAGACAGAATTGCGCATCGTCAGCGCCGATCGCCATGTCGCAGCAACTGATCAGCCCCAGCGCACCGCCGAACGCCGCACCCTGCACCACCGCCAGGGTCGGGATTTTCAGCTTGGCGAGGTTGTACATCAGCTCCGCCAGCTCGCGGGCATCGTCCAGGTTGGTGTGGTAATCGAGTTCGGCCGATTGCTGCATCCACGCCAGATCGGCGCCGGCGCTGAAATGCTTGCCACGCCCGCGCACCAACAGGAAACGCAGGCTGGCGTCGCTGGCAACCTTGTCCAGTGCGAGGATCAGTTCGCGGATCATTTCGGCGTTGAACGCGTTGTTCTTTTCCGCACGATTGAGCCACAGGGTGGCGAAACCCCTTGGGTCGCTCTGCAGTTCGAGGGTGTTGAAGTCGCTCATATTCTTCCGTCTCCACGGTTTCTGTGGGAGCGGGCTTGCTCGCGAAGACGGTCTGTCAGTTGCGGATACGTCGACTGATACACCGCTTTCGCGAGCAAGCCCGCTCCCACAAAAAAGCATCACATCCGGAACACGCCGAAGCGGCTCGGTTCGATAGGCGCGTTCAACGACGCGGACAAGGCCAGGGCCAGCACATCGCGGGTCTGCGCCGGGTCGATGACGCCGTCGTCCCACAGCCGTGCGCTGGAGTAGTAGGGGTGACCCTGCTCTTCGTACTGGTCGAGGATCGGTTGCTTGATCTCGGCTTCCTGCGCGGCGCTGAAGGTCTGGCCGCTGCGTTCGGCCTGCTCGCGCTTGACTTGCACCAACACGCCCGCAGCCTGCTCTGCGCCCATCACGCCGATGCGCGCATTCGGCCACATCCACAGGAAACGCGGATCGTAAGCGCGCCCGCACATGCCGTAGTTACCGGCGCCGAAGCTACCGCCGATGATCACGGTGAATTTCGGCACTTTGGCGCAGGCCACGGCGGTCACCAGTTTCGCGCCGTGCTTGGCGATGCCGCCGGCCTCGTATTTCTGGCCGACCATGAACCCGGTGATGTTCTGCAGGAACAGCAGCGGAATGCCGCGCTGGCAGGCCAGCTCGATGAAGTGCGCGCCTTTTTGCGCGGCTTCGGCGAAGAGGATGCCGTTGTTGGCGAGGATCGCGATCGGGTAGCCATGCAGGTGCGCAAAACCGCAGACCAGCGTGGTGCCGAACAGCGCCTTGAATTCATCGAACACCGAACCGTCGACCAGCCGCGCAATCACTTCGCGCACGTCGAATGGCTGTTTGGCGTCGGCCGAAACCACGCCATATAACTCGTCGCTGGCGTACAGCGGCGCAATCGGCGTGCGCTGCTGCACTTCGCCGAGCTTGCGCCAGTTGAGGTTGGCGACGCTGCGGCGGGCGAGGGCGAGGGCGTGTTCGTCGCTCTCGGCGTAATGGTCGGCCACGCCGGAAATCTTGCAGTGCACGTCGGCACCGCCGAGGTCTTCTGCGCTGACCACTTCACCGGTCGCGGCTTTCACCAGCGGTGGGCCGGCGAGGAAGATCGTCGCCTGATTGCGCACCATGATTGCTTCGTCCGCCATCGCCGGCACATAGGCACCGCCTGCGGTGCAGGAGCCCATGACCACGGCGATCTGCGGAATGCCCATCGCGCTCATGTTGGCCTGGTTGAAGAAGATCCGGCCAAAGTGCTCGCGATCCGGGAACACTTCGTCCTGACGCGGCAGATTGGCGCCGCCCGAGTCCACCAGATAGATGCACGGCAGGCGGTTCTGCTGGGCGATGGTCTGCGCGCGCAGGTGTTTTTTCACGGTCAGCGGGTAGTACGAGCCACCTTTCACCGTCGCGTCGTTGGCGACGATCATGCACTCGACGCCTTCGACCCGGCCGATCCCGGCAATCACCCCGGCGGCTGGCACGTCTTCGCCGTACACGGCGTGGGCGGCGAGCTGGCTGATCTCGAGAAACGGCGAGCCCGGATCGAGCAGGCGGTTGATGCGTTCGCGCGGCAGCAACTTGCCCCGCGAGGTGTGACGTTCCTGGGCTTTCGCGCCGCCGCCCAGCGCCACTTGGGCGAGCAGGGTGTGCAGCGCGTCCACCTGTTCAAGCATCGCCGCGCTGTTGGCGGCGAACTCCGCTGAGCGGGGGTTGAGCTGGGTATGCAGGATAGCCATGTGCAGCTCCGTTTAGCGGGTTTCGTTGAACAGTTCGCGGCCGATCAGCATGCGCCGGATCTCACTGGTGCCGGCGCCGATTTCGTACAGCTTGGCGTCACGCAGCAGACGTCCGGCCGGGAATTCGTTGATGTAGCCGTTGCCGCCAAGAATCTGGATCGCGTCGAGGGCCATTTGCGTGGCGCGCTCGGCGGTGTAGAGGATCACCCCGGCGGCGTCCTTGCGCGTGGTTTCGCCACGCTCGCAGGCCTGAGCGACTGCATACAGGTAGGCGCGGCTGGCGTTGAGCTGGGTGTACATGTCGGCGACTTTGCCCTGGATCAGCTGGAATTCGCCGATGCTCTGGCCGAACTGCTTGCGATCGTGGATGTACGGCACGATCAGATCCATGCACGACTGCATGATCCCGGTCGGACCGCCGGACAGCACCACGCGTTCATAATCGAGACCACTCATCAGCACTTTCACGCCGCCATTGAGCACGCCGAGGATATTTTCTTCTGGCACTTCGACGTCATCGAAGAACAGCTCGCAGGTGTTGGAACCGCGCATGCCGAGCTTGTCGAACTTGTTGCTGCGGCTGAAGCCTTTCCAGTCGCGCTCGACGATGAACGCGGTGATGCCGTGCGGGCCTTTTTCCAGGTCGGTCTTGGCGTAGATCACGTAGGTGTTGGCGTCGGGGCCGTTGGTGATCCAGGTCTTGCTGCCATTGAGCACGAAGCGGTCGCCGCGTTTGTCGGCGCGCAGTTTCATCGAAACCACGTCGGAACCGGCGTTCGGCTCGCTCATGGCGAGTGCACCAACGTGTTCGCCGCTGATCAGCTTCGGCAGGTATTTGGATTTCTGTTCGTGGTTGCCGTTGCGGTTGATCTGGTTGACGCAGAGATTGGAGTGCGCGCCGTAGGACAGCGCCACGGAAGCCGAGCCGCGGCTGATTTCTTCCATCGCCACCACGTGCGCCAGGTAACCCAGGCCCGCGCCGCCGTACTCTTCCGGCACGGTGATGCCGAGCAGGCCCATGTCACCGAATTTGCGCCACATGTCGGCCGGGAACAGGTTGTCGCGGTCGATCTGCGCGGCGCGTGGGGCGATCTGATCGGCGACGAAGGACTGAACCTGATCGCGCAGCATGTCGATGGTTTCACCGAGGGCGAAGTTCAGGGATGGGTAGCTCATGGGTCACCTTTTGGCTTTTTTGTAGGGTGGGGAGGGCGGTCGAACGGCTCTCACCTTTACGTTAACGTAAGCCTGTGACGAATGGCTGTCAATCACCCTTTACGTTAACGTCAACATAGGCGAGAGTAGGACCAGTTCAGGATTGAAGCGGAGTGCTTTTGGTGGGAGCGGGCTTGCTCGCGAATGCAGTGTGTCAGCCTATACATCTGGCGACTGATCCTCCCCATTCGCGAGCAAGCCCGCTCCCACCCGAAGCAAAATCCCGGTAAACCCACTAATAAAGACAATAGGGGTCATCATGGATCAACCCAGTGCAAACCCGCAGCGCAGCTATACCCGAGGCTCCCAGGAAAAAGCCTTGCTGGCGATGACCATCGGGCAGAAGTTCGATCAGACTGTTGCGCAACACCCACACGGCGAGGCGCTGGTCGTAAGGCATCAGCAGTTGCGTTATACCTGGCAGCAACTGGCCGATAGCGTCGACCTGCACGCCAGAGCCTTGCTGGCGCTGGGTTTGCAGGCGGGAGATCGGCTCGGTATCTGGGCGCCGAACTGTGCACAGTGGTGCATCACGCAAATCGCCACGGCGAAGCTCGGCGTGATCCTGGTCAACATCAACCCGGCCTACCGCAGCTCCGAACTGGAATACGTGCTCAAGCAGTCCGGTTGCCAGTGGCTGGTGTGCGCCGGCGCTTTCAAGTCCTCCAACTACCACGCCATGCTGCAAGGGCTGGTACCGGAACTCGCAGAGCAATCCATCGGCCATTTGTGCAGCGAACGTCTGGCGGATTTGCGCGGGGTGATCAGCCTCGACGCACAGCCACCGTCGGGCTTCCTGCCGTGGTCGCAACTGGCCGATCTGGCGAGCAGAGTTTCGCCCGAACAACTGCGTGAACGCAGCGACAGTCTGCACTTCGATCAACCGGTGAACATCCAGTACACCTCCGGCACCACCGGTTTCCCCAAGGGCGCGACCCTCAGTCACTACAACATCCTCAACAACGGTTACATGGTCGGCGAAAGCATCGGCCTGACCCCGAGCGACCGCCTGGTGATCCCCGTGCCGCTGTATCACTGCTTCGGCATGGTCATGGGCAACCTCGGCTGCATCACCCACGCCAGCACCATGATTTATCCCAACGACGCGTTCGACCCGCTGCTGACCCTGCAAACTGTCGCCGAAGAACAAGCCACCGGCCTGTACGGTGTGCCAACCATGTTCATCGCCATGCTCGATCAGCCGCAGCGGGCCGAGTTCGACTTGTCGACCCTGCGCACCGGGATCATGGCCGGCGCCACTTGCCCGATCGAGGTAATGCGCCGGGTCATCAGCGAGATGCACATGAGCGAAGTGCAGATTGCCTACGGCATGACCGAGACCAGTCCGGTGTCGCTGCAGACCGGGCCGAACGATGAGCTGGAACTGCGCGTCACCACCGTCGGCCGCACCCAGCCGCAACTGGAAAGCAAAATCATCGACGAGGCGGGCAACCTGGTGCCGCGCGGCACCATCGGTGAGCTGTGCACCCGCGGTTACAGTGTGATGCTCGGTTACTGGAGCAACCCGCAAGCCACGGCCGAAGCCATCGACGAGGCCGGCTGGATGCACACCGGCGATCTGGCGAGCATGAACGATGAGGGTTACGTGAACATCGCCGGGCGCAACAAGGACATGATCATCCGTGGTGGCGAGAACGTTTATCCGCGTGAGCTGGAAGAGTTTTTCTTCACCCACCCGGCGGTGGCGGACGTACAAGTGATCGGCATTCCGTGCTCGCGTTACGGCGAGGAGATTGTCGCCTGGATCAAATTCCATCCCGGCCACAGTGAGTCGGAACTGGAACTGCAAACCTGGTGCAAGGAGCGCATCGCCCACTTCAAGACGCCGCGTTACTTCAAGTTTGTGGAGGAGTTTCCGATGACGGTGACGGGCAAGATCCAGAAATTTCGGATGCGTGAGATCAGTATCGAGGAGCTCCGCGAAAAGCAGGCCTGACACAATCAAATGTGGGAGCGGGCTTGCTCGCGAATGCGGTGTATCAGATACAAATTTGTCGCCTGACACTCAGCATTCGCGAGCAAGCCCGCTCCCACAGGGAATCTGTGATGTTTTCAGGAATCACAGAAAGCACAAAGGGGAGCCGAAGCTCCCCTTTAATTTTGTCGTCGCGTGCTCTTTTTTATTATTGAGGGGCGGTCTGTTGTTGTTTTTGGCAACCGTGGCCCTTTACCGCTGTTTTTGGCGACCCCCATCCGGGGTCAAGAGCAAACGTATTTTTTTGAGCGCTGATCTGCTTTCTCGTTAAACGATCCAACCGATTCGGGAGCTACCTGAAGGTAGTTTTATTGTTCTCTGCCCGGTTGCGGGTCACTCCTGAGAGCACCCTGAAAAGCACACCTTCTCCAAAAAAATCTGTTAGCTGCGTCTCTGCCGTGTTGTTTTTGTTATGTCAGAGTCGGTACGTCTTATTTTTATTGGTTTGCTGCTTTTTATTCTTGTTATGCCATAGAGATAGCAGAAGCCGTGCCAACTTTTTAAATCCCTTGTAAATCAATGCCTTGAGATTTTTGAAGGATTTTTCCTTCAGGGCAAACCAGACAATTTGTTTCCGTGTTACTCGACTACGCCCACGTTTCGGACACAGCGGTAACACCTTCGCCCTCACTGGGCGTTACGGGCCTTGGCCACACGCGAACCGCTCGGGCGACCGAGCACCGCGCTGATCTGCTGACCCGCCGCAATCAGGGCGTCGAGGTCGATACCGGTCTCGATGCCCAGGCCGTTGAGCAGGTACACCACGTCTTCGGTGGCGACGTTACCGCTCGCGCCTTTGGCGTACGGGCAGCCGCCGAGGCCGGCGATAGAGCTGTCGAACACCGCGATGCCTTCCAGCAGGCTGGCATAGATGTTGGCCATCGCCTGGCCGTAGGTGTCGTGGAAGTGCCCGGCGAGTTTTTCCCGTGGCACTTGCGCCGACACCACTTCGAACAACCGCCGGGTCGCGCCGGCGGTGCCGGTGCCGATGGTGTCGCCGAGGGACACTTCGTAGCAGCCCATCGCAGACAACTCGCGGGCGACCATCGCCACTTGTTCCGGTGCGACCTCGCCTTCATAAGGGCAACCGAGCACGCAGGACACGTAACCGCGCACGGTAACGCCGTGCTGTTTCGCGGCCTCCATGATCGGTGCGAAGCGCGCCAGACTTTCGCTGATCGAGCAATTGATGTTGCGCTGCGAGAACGCCTCGGACGCCGCAGCGAACACCGCGACTTCTTTCACGCCGGCAGCCAGCGCATCTTCAAAACCGCGCAGGTTCGGCGCCAGTGCGCCGTAGGTCACGCCGGGTTTGCGCTGGATCTGCGCAAACACTTCGGCGGATCCGGCCATCTGCGGCACCCATTTCGGCGAGACAAAACTGCCGACTTCGATATAACCAAGGCCGGCGGCGCTCAGGGCGTCGACCAGTTGCACCTTGTCAGCCACGCTGATCGGTTGGGCTTCGTTCTGCAGGCCATCGCGCGGGCCGACTTCGATCAGGCGTACTTGGGAGGGGAGGGACATGGGTTGACCTGCTCTTCTGGATTCGAGGAGATCCCCTGTAGGAGTGAGCCTGCTCGCGATAGCGGTGAGTCAGTTAATATTTGCTCGACTGACACACCGCTATCGCGAGCAGGCTCACTCCTACAAGGAATTTGTGTTGTTTACTAGCTCGCCTGCTGACCCTTGAGTGTCTGCTCCAACGCTTGCACGCAGCGTTCTTCAGCGGTGTCGAGTTCCAGCTTCATCTGTTCGATGTCGAGCAACTGCTGCTCAAGCTGTTCGCGGCGCTCGCCGATTTTTGCCAGCATGCTGTTGAGCTGTTTGGTGTTACCGCTGGACGGGTCATAGAGCTCGATCAGCTCACGGCATTCGGCCAGGGAGAAACCGATGCGCTTGCCACGCAGGATCAGCTTCAGGCTGACCTTGTCGCGCGGCGAGTAGATGCGTTCCTGGCCACGACGCTCGGGGCTGAGCAGGCCTTGTTCTTCATAAAAGCGGATCGCCCGGGTGGTGATGTCCAGCTCGCGGGCGAGGTCGGAAATGCTGTAGGTCTGGCTGCTCATGAAAGCGCTCGGAAAAAGGTCTTGGCGCTAAGCTAATGGCGAGTTGACGTTTACGTCAAGAAGGATGATCTGCGGTGTTCTTGTGGGCCTCATCGCGAGCAGGCTCACTCCTACAATTGAAACGCGGTCGTATGTAGGAGTGAGCCTGCTCGCGATGCCAGCGACTCGGTGCAAAGACTTACACCTTGTCCAGCTTCTTCTCCTGCGCTGCCACCTGCTGGCACAACTCGATGATCTGCTCGCGCATCCAGCGATTGGCCGGGTCCTGGTCGGTGCTTTCATGCCAGTACAGGTGAGTCTCCAGCGGCGGCACGTCGTTGACCGGCAGGTTGAACGCATGCAAGTCATTACGCCGGGCAAAGCGCTCGGGCACCGTCATCACCATGTCGGTCTGCTGCATGACCTGCGACGCCATCAGATAATGCTGCGAGCGCAGGGCGATCTTGCGCTGAATGCCCATTTTGCCCAGCGCCAGATCCACATAGCCCAGCCCGCTGCGGCGACTGGAGATATGGATGTGGGTCAGCGACAGATAGTCATCCAGCGACAGTTTCTCCTTGCCCGCCAGCGGATGGCCCTTGCGCATCGCACAGACGTAACGGTCTTCCATCAGCTTGACGTGGCGCACCTGCGGGTCGGTGTTGAGCGGGGCATCGACGGCAAAATCCAGGCGTCCGGCCGCCAGTTCCTTGGTGGTCTCGCGGCGTTTCGACAGGAAACTTTCAATGATCACCGTCGGCGCCAGACGCCGCAAACGCTGGAACAGCGGCGGCAGAATCACTGCTTCAGTGAGGTCGGTCATGCTGATGCGATAAGTCTTCACCGCCTGCGCCGGGTTGAAAATCCGGCTCTCCTGGACCGACACCCGCAGCAGCGACAGCGCGTTGCGCACCGGGCCGATGATGTTCTGTGCCATCGGCGTCGGCACCATGCCCTGGGCGGTGCGCACGAACAGCGGATCGTTGAAGGTCTCGCGCAACCGCGCCAACGCGTTGGACACCGCCGGCTGGGTAATCCCGACAATCTGCCCGGCGCGGGTCAGGTTGGCTTCGGTGTAGATCGCGTCGAAGACGATGAAAAGGTTGAGGTCGACCTTACTCAGATTCATAACGCGGCTTCTCTTGTTCTAGGGGCTGACGATCAGCGGATCATATATCGGTGATGAATGTTTATACACGCCGAGAATAGGCTAGGTAAATTATCAGCGCTGTTCTAGCATCGATTGCATGATCTGAACAACCTCTGCCTAAAGAAGGTAATTGCTCATGGATTTCGCTTATTCGCCCAAGGTGCAAGAACTGCGTGAGCGCGTGACCGCGTTCATGGACACTTACGTTTACCCGGCCGAAGCCGTGTTCGAACGCCAGGTTGCCGAGGGTGATCGCTGGCAGCCGACCGCGATCATGGAAGAGCTCAAAGCCAAGGCCAAGGCTGAAGGGCTGTGGAATCTGTTCCTGCCTGAGTCGGAACTCGGCGCCGGTCTGACCAACCTTGAATACGCACCGCTGGCAGAAATCATGGGCCGTTCGCTGCTGGGGCCGGAGCCGTTCAACTGCTCGGCGCCGGACACCGGCAACATGGAAGTGCTGGTGCGCTACGCCAACGAAGAGCAGAAACAGCGCTGGCTCGAACCGCTGCTGCGCGGCGAGATCCGCTCGGCGTTCGCCATGACCGAACCGGATGTGGCCTCGTCCGACGCCACCAACATGGCCGCCCGCGCCGTGCGTGATGGCGATGAATGGGTGATCAACGGCAAGAAATGGTGGACTTCCGGCGCCTGCGATCCGCGCTGCAAGATTCTGATCTTCATGGGCCTGAGCAACCCTGACGCACCGCGCCATGCGCAGCACTCGATGATCCTGGTGCCGGTCGACACCCCCGGGGTGAAAATCGTCCGCCCGCTGCCGGTATTCGGCTACGACGATGCACCGCACGGCCACGCCGAAGTGCTGTTCGACAACGTGCGCGTGCCTTACGAAAACGTCCTGCTCGGCGAAGGTCGCGGCTTCGAAATAGCTCAGGGTCGCCTAGGTCCAGGGCGGATTCACCACTGCATGCGCTCGATCGGCATGGCTGAACGTGCGTTGGAATTGATGTGCAAGCGCTCGGTGAGTCGCACCGCGTTTGGCAAGCCGTTGGCGCGTCTGGGCGGTAATGTCGACAAGATCGCCGACTCGCGGATGGAAATCGACATGGCCCGTCTGCTGACCCTGAAAGCGGCGTACATGATGGACACCGTCGGCAACAAAGTGGCGAAGAGCGAGATCGCGCAGATCAAGGTCGTCGCGCCGAACGTGGCGCTGCGGGTGATCGACCGGGCGATCCAGATCCACGGCGGGGCCGGGGTCTCCAACGATTTTCCGCTGGCCTACATGTACGCCATGCAGCGCACCCTGCGCCTGGCTGACGGCCCGGACGAAGTGCACCGCGCGGCGATCGGCAAGTTCGAGATCGGCAAGTATGTGCCGAAGGAAATGCTGCGCAGCGGTCATTAAGACCGCGTCGCCGGCTTCGCGAGCAAGCCCGCTCCCACATTCGACCGCATCCCGACTAGAAGAATGCGATCAAAAGTGGGAGCGGGCTTGCTCGCGAAGGGGCCCATGCATCCAGCACACCTGCATCAGATTCAGTACACCCAAACCTCAACCCGCCGATTCTTGATCCTGCCTTCATCCGCACTGTTCGCCGCCACCGGCATCAACGCGCCAAACCTGCGCACTTCGCGCATCACCACGCCGTTCTTCACCAATTCACGGCGCACCGCCATCGCCCGCAGCTTTGACAGCAGGTCGGCGCGGGCCGGATCGTCTTTCTCGTCGCCAAACCCCACCAGCGTCACCGCGCGCTCGGTCTTGTCATGGCGCTGTATATAGTCGAGCACCCGCGCCAGATCCTGCCGCGCCTTGTTGTCGAGGCTGGCGCTGCCTTCTTCGAAACGGAAATTCACCGTCAGACGCTGGGCATGGCGGCTGAGGGATTGATAACCCTCGGGCATCAGCGCATTCGGTGTCACGGTCATCGCGTGCACGGTCTGGCTGATGAAGCCGTTGGCCGCGACAATCTTCTGGCCCTGTGGGCTTTGCGCAAACGCCACCAGTGCCGATGCCCACGGATTCTGGTTGCCCGGCGGCAGATAAAAGAACAGGCGCCGCGACAGCGGATAGTCCTCAGTGGCAATCAGGCTGTTGAGCGGCAACATCGATTGCGATGCGCCATCGGCGATTGCCACGGCTTTGGCTTGGCGCACATAAGGCAGACCAATAAAACCGATACCCTGCGGATCACTGCTCACCGCGTCGGACAATTGCTCGCTGGATTCGAAGCGTTTCGCACTGGAACTCAGACTTTTCCCACGCCGACCCAGCACCAGTTCCTTGAACGTGTCGTAAGTGCCGGACTGATCATCCCGCGCATATAAATGAATCGCGCCGCCGCGACCGCCGAGGTCTTCCCAGGTTTTCACCTCACCGCTGAAGATCCGCGCCAGTTGCTCGGTGTCCAGTTGCTGCAGTGGGTTGTCGGGGTGAAGGATGATCGCCAGACCGTCGATGGCAATCACCTGCTCGGCGGCGGCGCTTTTCAGATCGCCGAGCGCTTGCAGGCTGAGCAGTTCGCTGTCCTTGATCGGGCGGGAGGAGGCGGCGAGGTCGGCACTGGCGCTTTTCAGCGCGGTGAATCCGGTGCTGGAACCGTGGGCGGCGACTTCAATCACCACCCGTTTGCCTTGGGCAGTCTGGGCGACGATGTGTTGTTCGTTGGCGGTGTCGGGGTTTTCGCGGTGGATCTTCAGCAGGCCCTGGTCCTGCAAAAAACCTTCAACCAACGCCGGGCCGAGATCGGCACCGATGGTGTTGGAACCCTGGATGCGCAATGCCGGGCCATTTTCAGGGATGGGCAGGGTGGCGGCACTGACCGTCAGCCATGCACTCGACAGAAAAGCGAACAGAACACGCAGGGTCATGCCGGCACCGAATCAAGCCAAGGGGATTGCCGGGGAGATTAAGTCAGGCGCATGACCAAAACATGACAGTGATCCAATGTAGGAGTGAGCCTGTGGTGAGGGGATTTATCCCCGATGGTTGGCGAAGCCGACCCAAAATCTTCATTTCGATCTACTAGAGACGACTGGGGCCGCTTCGCAGCCCATCGGGGATAAATCCCCTCACCACAGGCTCACTCGTACAGGGAGAAGCGTTGTGAATCAGGCCAGTTCAAGCCAGATCGGCGCATGATCCGACGGTTTTTCCATGCCGCGCAGTTCATAGTCCACGCCCGCATCCTTGACTCTTGGCAGCAAACCATGGGACGCCAGGATCACGTCAATCCGCAGCCCGCGCTTCGGTTCGTCTTCAAAACCACGGCTGCGATAGTCGAACCAGCTGAACATGTCGGTCACGTCCGGGTTCAAGTGGCGATAGCTGTCGGTCAGGCCCCAGTTTTTCAGGCGGGCCATCCACTCGCGCTCTTCCGGCAGGAAGCTGCATTTGCCGGTTTTCAACCAGCGCTTCATGTTGTCCGGGCCGATGCCGATGTCGCAGTCCTCCGGGGAAATGTTCACATCGCCCATCACCACCAGCGGCTGTTCGTTGTGGAACTGGCTTTCCAGCAGGGTTTGCAGGTCGCTGTAGAAGCGTTGTTTGGCCGGGAATTTGGTCGGGTGGTCGCGGCTTTCGCCCTGTGGGAAGTAGCCGTTCATGATGGTCACCGGCACGCCATTGGCGTCGGCGAAGGTGCCCCAGATAAAGCGGCGCTGTGCGTCTTCTTCATCGCTGGCGAAGCCTTTGTGGATCGCAAGCGGTTCTTTGCGCGAAAGCAGGGCGACGCCGTAATGGCCTTTCTGACCGTGGAAATAAACGTGATAGCCCAGCGCACGCACTTCTTCCAGCGGGAACTGGTCGTCGTGAACCTTGGTTTCCTGCAGGCCGATCACGTCCGGCTGATGCTTTTCGATCAGCGCTGCCAGCTGATGCGGACGGGCGCGCAGTCCGTTGATGTTGAAGGAAACAATCTTCATGGTCGGCAGTCCTGGCAAAAGGGCGATGCTAGCTGACATGTGGGATGGGGGCCAGTGTGGGGTGGGAGAAATCATTTTTGTCTGTGGGATGTGGGTTGCCCGAGCTGACGCCATCGCGAGCAGGCTCACTCCTACAATTTGGAATGCGTACCCCTGTAGGAGTGAGCCTGCTCGCGATTGACGGCCGCCCGGTCGATGAAGAGTCTGGCTTGGTCTATACCTGTGGGGAACTGCGCCACCCGCAAAAGGTTCGTACCATCAAGAGCGCAGTCATTTGAGCCGCGCCCCGGGGGAGAATCACCGTCATGCCTGAAACCCAGACCGCCATCGCCGACATCCACATGCTCGACCGCGGTTACTCGCGCGAAGCCCGATCGCTGCTGTATCAGGCCTATCGCCACGAGCCGACCTTCGGTTACTTGTTCGAGGCCGAGCGGCCGGGTTACGAGCAGCGCGTGCGGGCCACGGTGCGGGAACTGGTCAAACAGCACTTTCTGCAGGATCAGCCGGCCATCGGCCTGTTGGTCAACGACCGGCTGATCGGCATCGCCCTGATCGCACCGCCGCAGCGTCGTCTGGGCATCACCGAAAGTTGGGCGTGGCGCCTGCGCATGGTGCTCAGCACCGGATTCCGCTGCACCCGGCGTTATCTGGAATACCACGATGCGGTGGCCGCCTGCGTGCCCAGCGATTCGGTGCACATGCTGCCGCTGCTGGGGATTCATCCGCAGTTTCAGGGCAAACACTTCGGCGAGCAGTTGCTGACCGCCGTGCATAACTGGTGCGCAGTGGACGAAACCTCGCAAGGCGTGGTGCTCGACACCGGCAACCCGCGCTACCTGGAATTCTACAAACGTCAGGGTTATGAGGAGATTGGCGAAGTGGCCGTCGGCCCGGTGCGCGAGCACGTGTTTTTCCACGCCAATCCGCAGGTGTTACAAACTGCAACGGCTTAGCCATAGAACTTTTCAGGAAATTTCCTGTTCTATCACGCTCCCAAGCCCGTGATAGCATCCGCGCCTATGAAGTTTCCAGGAAGATTTACCAGTGGCGTGCTCATGCTGTTAACCAGCTGCGCGGCGCTGGCGCAAAGTGAATTGGACGTGCGGATCAAACCGTCCAACGATGAACTCAAGGCCAATATAGAAGGTTATATCGGCAGCCTTGGCGATCGTGACGAACAAGCCTTGCTGCGCTTCAGTCGCGGGGCCGAGGAGCAGGCGCGCAAAGCGGCGCAGGCCTTGGGTTATTACCAGCCGCAGATCGACAGTGACGTGAAGGGCGGCGAAAAGCCGCGCCTGGTGCTGAACATCGATCCCGGCGAACCGATTCGTCTGCGCAACGTCACCATCCGCGTCGACGGGCCTGCCGCCTCCCTCAAATCCTTTCGTGTGCCGAGCAGTGACACGCTCAAGTCCGGCGCCGTGCTCAACCATGGGCGTTATGAAGACGCCAAACGCCTGATCCAGAACCAGGCCTCGCGCTTCGGCTTTTTCAGTGGCCATTTCACCAGCCAGAAACTTTTGGTCGACCCGCGTGCCGGGGTGGCCGACGTTGAATTGATCTACGACAGCGGCCCGCGTTATGCGCTGGGCAAAGTCAGTTTCGAGGGCGATACGCCGTTCGACGAAGACCTGCTGCAACGCATGGTGCCGTTCAAGGCTGGCGATCCGTATGACTCCGAGCTGATCGCCGAACTCAACCGCGACCTGCAATCGAGCGGCTATTTCGAAGGCGTGCGCGTCGATGCGGCGCCGACGGCGGCGAAAAACGACGTGATCCCGGTCGACGTCAAGCTCGACACCCGCAAGCCACGCACCATGGGCCTGGGTCTCGGTTATTCGACCGACGTCGGCCCGCGGATCAAGGCCAACTGGACGCGCCACTGGGTCAACCCGCAGGGCGACAGTTACGGCTGGGAAGCCGAGTTGTCGGCGCCACGGCAGAACGTCGGATTGTTCTATGACATCCCGCTTGACCCGCCGCTGACCGACAAACTGCGCTGGGCCGGTGGTTATCAATACGAAGACATCGACGGCTCCGACACCCTGAGCAAGCTGCTGACGTTTGGCCCGGAATGGCACAGCAAGTTGCCCAGCGGCTGGCAGCGAGTGATCTCGCTGAAATGGCAGCGCGAAGAATATGAACTCGGCGACGACTCCGGCCTGAGTACCTTGCTGATGCCCGGCATCAGTTACTCGTACCTGAAAAGCGACAACCGCATCGACCCGCACAACGGCTATCGCTTGACCTTTGAAAGCAAGGTGGCGAAGGAGGGCCTCGGTTCGGACAACAACCTCTTATATGGCACAGCGTTGATCAAAGGCCTGACCACGGTGTTCGACAACCACCGCTTCCTCGGTCGGGTGCAGGTCGGCGGCAGCGCCACCAATGGTTACAACTCGGTACCGCCGTCACTGCGTTTCTTCGCCGGTGGCGATCAGAGCGTGCGCGGTTACGACTACCAGAGTCTGTCCCCGGAAAACTCCAAGGGCGACCGTATTGGCGGACGCTACATGGTCGCTGGCAGCGTCGAGTACCAGTATTCGATTGCCGAGAAATGGCGAATCGCGACCTTCGTCGACCAGGGCAACTCCTTCAACAAACTCGAACTGCCGAACCTCAAGACCGGGATCGGTATCGGTGTGCGCTGGGTCTCGCCGGTGGGGCCGATCCGCCTCGACCTGGCCCACGCGCTGGACGACGACGGCGGCATCCGGCTGCACTTTTCCATGGGGCCTGAGCTGTGAAGCGTGGTTTGAAAATATCGGCACTGGCGCTGTTGGCGCTGGTGCTGTTGGTTGTATTGAGCATCGCAGCCGTACTCGGGACGCAGGCCGGCAGCCGTTGGGCGCTGAGCCTGGTGCCGGGTCTGAGCGTGGAGAACTTCCAGGGTCGCCTCGGCGGCCAATGGAGCGCCGATCATCTGCTGTGGCAGCAGGGCAGCAGCCGGGTCGAACTGAACCAGGCGATCTTCGCCTGGTCGCCGCTGTGCCTGACCCGCATGACTTTGTGCATCGAACAGCTCAAGGCCGATCAGGTGATCCTGCAATTCCCGCCGAGTGAGGAAACCACTGAAAGTGGCCCGATCAAACTGCCGGATCTGCAACTACCGGTGGCCATCGAACTCGGTGACGTACAAGTCGGCAGCCTGCTGTTCAACGGCAGCGAGCAGCTCAAGGGCCTGCAACTGGCGGCGCACTGGACGGCCCAGGGCCTGCAGATCGACAGCGTGAAATTGCAGCGCGACGACCTCAGCCTGAACCTCTCCGGCCTGCTGCAACCGACCGGCAACTGGCCGCTGAACATCGCCGGTGACCTGAGCCTGCCGTCCCCAGGCACTGGCCCATGGACGCTGGCGTTGAAAGTCGACGGCGATCTGCTGAAAACCCTCAACCTGCACGCCAACAGCCACGGTTACCTCGACGGCCAGTTGACCGGCGAACTGCAACCGCTGGCGGAAAACCTGCCGGCCAAGGTGCGTATCACCTCCGAGGCATTCAAACCGAGCGCCGATCTGCCGGACACTCTGCAACTCAATCAGCTGGTTTTGACCGGTGAAGGTGACCTGAAAAACGGTTATCAGCTCAACGGCAATGCCACGCTGCCCGCCGATAAAGGCCCGGTGGCGCTGCTGCTCAAAGGCAAGGTCGATGCCAGCGGCGCGCAGATCGCCGGCCTCGACCTGACGGCCAACGATAAGCAAAGCCTCAAGCTCACCGGCAGCGTTGACTGGAGCAAGGGCCTCACGGCTCAGGCCAACATCAACTGGCAGGATTTCCCGTGGCATCGGCTGTATAACGAAATCGACGAGCCGCAAGTCGCCTTGCGCACCTTCACCGGCGAAGTCTCCTACACCGACGGTCAGTACCTCGGTAACTTCGCCGCCGACCTCGATGGCCCGGCGGGGGCGTTCAGCCTGAGCAGTCCGTTCAGCGGCAGCCTGAAACAGATCGCCTTGCCGCAATTGAAAATGGAAGCCGGGCAGGGCAAGGCCGAAGGCCATGTCAACGTGCAGTTCGCCGACGGCATCGCCTGGGACACTGCGCTGGATCTCTCTGCGTTGAACCCGGCGTACTGGGTTGCGGAGCTGCCGGGCACCCTGGCCGGCCCGTTGCGCAGCAAAGGCGAAATGAAGAACGAACGCTTGAGCCTCACCGCCGATCTCGACCTCAAAGGCAAATTGCGCGGGCAACAGGCGACCCTCCAGGCCAAGGCTGACGGCGCGGGCGAGCAATGGAACCTCAACGCGCTGCAAATCCGCCTCGGCGACAACAGCATCAGCGGCAAGGGCAGCCTGCAACAGAAGCTCACCGGGCAGATCGACATCAAACTGACGCGTCTGGCCCAGCTCTGGCCGCAGTTGCGCGGGCAGGTCACGGGTCAGGTCAACGTTGCCGGTACGCTGAAAGCACCGCAAGGCAAGCTCGGCCTGCAAGGTTCGCAACTGGCGTTCCAGGACAATCGCCTGCAAAGCCTCAACCTCGACGCCACGCTCGACAGTGCGCAACGGGCGAAGATCGATCTCAAAGGCAGTGGCATTCAGGCCGGCGATACCAATCTTGGCGTATTGACCGCCAGCGCTCAGGGCGACATCAAGAGTCAGAAACTCAACCTCGACCTGCTCGGGCCGAAGTTGAAACTGGCCCTCGGCCTTGATGGCAATCTGGACAAGGGTAACTGGCGCGGTCGTTTGGCCAGCGGCGATATTCAGGCCGGCGGCCAGGACTGGAAACTGCAGAGCCCGGCCAAACTCGAACGCCTCGCCGACGGCAAGATCAACTTCGGCGCGCATTGCTGGATGTCCGGTAATGCCAGTCTGTGCGGTGAAGATCAGCGCCTGCTGCCGGAGCCGAAACTGCGTTACCACCTCAAGCAGTTCCCGATTGAAAGCCTCGCACAATGGCTACCGAAAGACTTCGCCTGGCAGGGCAAGCTCAACGCCGACCTGCAACTGGACCTGCCAGCCAGCGGCCCCAACGGCGTGGTCAGCGTCGACGCCAGCGGCGGCACCTTGCGCATGAAGGAAAAGGATCAGTGGCTGGACTTCCCGTACCAGACCCTGAAGCTCACCAGCAAACTCACACCGAAGCGCGTGGACACCGAACTCAACTTCGTCGGCGGCAAGCTCGGCGAATTGATGGTGCAGGCACAGCTCAATCCGTTGCCGAAAAACAAACCGCTGAGTGGTTCTTTCCGTCTCAGCGGGCTGGACCTTTCGGTGGCGCGGCCGTTTGTGCCGATGGTCGAGAAACTGACCGGGCGCCTCAACGGCAGCGGCACGATATCCGGCGGACTGCTGGCGCCGCTGGTCAACGGCACGGTGAAGCTCAGTGACGGCGAAGTCTCCGGCGCCGAGCTGCCGATGGAACTCAAAGACCTGCAACTGCAGGCGGTGATTGCCGGTGAATCGGTGCGTCTGGACGGCGGCTGGAAGAGTGGCAAGAGCGGGCAGGGCAGCCTGAACGGTAACGTCGCCTGGGGCCAGGCGCTGGTGGTCGATCTGGCGCTCAAGGGCACGCAATTGCCGGTCACCGTTGAACCGTACGCCAAGCTTGAAGTGGCGCCGGACCTGAAAATTTCCATGGCCGGCGATGAGCTGAAGATTGCCGGCAAGGTACAGGTGCCGCGAGGCGAAATCACCGTGCGTGAACTGCCGCCATCGACGGTAAAGGTTTCCGACGACACGATCATCGTCGGCGCGCAGACTGAAGAGGGTAAACCACCGATGGCGATGAAAATGGACATCGACGTGGTGGTCGGCGAAGACAAACTGAGCTTCGCCGGGTTCGGCCTGACCGCCAACCTGCAAGGTCACGTGCACATCGGCGACAACATGGACACCCGTGGCGAGCTGTGGCTCAACGACGGCCGTTACCGCGCCTACGGCCAGCGCCTGAACGTGCGCCGTGCGCGTCTGTTGTTTGCCGGCCCGATCGATCAGCCGTATCTGGACATCGAAGCGATCCGCCAGACCGACGACGTGATCGCCGGTATCCGCCTGAGCGGCAGCGCCGAGCAACCGACCACGCAAATCTTCTCTGAACCGGCGATGAGTCAGGAGCAGGCGTTGTCGTATCTGGTGCTCGGGCGACCGTTGAGCACCAACGGCGAAGACAACAACATGCTCGCGCAAGCGGCGTTGGGTCTGGGCTTGATGGGCAGTTCCGGGGTCACCAGCGGCCTGGCCAAAGACCTTGGGATTCAGGACTTCCAGCTCGACACCCAAGGCAGCGGCAACACCACCAGCGTGGTCGCCAGCGGTAATATTTCCGAGAAGCTCAGCTTGCGTTATGGCGTCGGCGTGTTCGAGCCAGCCAACACCATCGCGCTGCGCTACAAGCTGAGCAAGAAGGTATATGTCGAAGCCGCCAGCGGTGTCGCCAGTTCGCTGGATATCTTCTACAAGCGCGATTTCTGAGAACGTGGCCAATAGCCGGGTCGTGACGCTGCGATCCGGTTTTTCCAGGATGTATTAGACTCACCGAACCCTCAAAACCTTGCCGGTTGCGCCTATGGTCCGCTTGAGTATGGTCTTGCTCGGTAATGACTTTGTCCGTAACCGTTGGTCGACGCTGGCGCTGACCGGCATTGTCTGGGGCGCGGCCGGGGTGGCGATCTTCATCGATGCACTGGACGGCGTGCTGTATTTTCCGCTGCATGTCTTTGGCTATCTGCTGTTACTCGAGGCCCTGATTATCCTGCTGGTGCCAGCACCGCAGACCGGCACCGCCGCCGCGTTGCGCAAGGCGCGCGGTCTGGCGTTCCTGCTGCTTGGGCTGCTGATCGTCGACCGGCAACATGTCGCCAGCCTGATTCTGGCAGTGCTGTTCGGTGTGGCGTTTCTGCTCGATGGCGGCTTTCGGCTGGCGGCGGCGGTGGTGGTGCGCTTTGTCGGTTGGCGATTGTCGCTGCTCACCGGATTGTTCGAAATCACCTTTGGCCTGTTCATCCTCGAACCGTATCCGACGTTGTATAAGGGCACGGTGCCTTTCTGCATTGGCATGAGCATCTTTCTTTCGGGCTGCGCGTTGTTGCGCCAGTCACTGCGCTTCAAACACCAGCCACCGTTGGCGAGTCCGGCCTCGGTCGGTGGGCCGGCCCCCAGCACAGCGCTGGTGATCCATGTCTGGACCCCCAGCGGCACCGTCGATGACACTCTGGTGCGCAACCGTCTGCTCAACCGCTATATCGCAGCGGTCGACATCAACGGCGTGATCTCCGCCGGCCACGCGGCACTGGAATGTGGCCCGGACATTTACATCAGCCATTACCCGCTGGACGACATCGATCGTTCGGCGGGGGATTTCGTGCGCTTGCTGCGGGCGACGCCGAACAACGATGTCGCCGGGCGGTTTCTGCCGGACTATGCGGGGGAGGTGGCCGACTGGTGCCCGTCTTCGGTTCAGGTCAGTTTTGCTCACTATGACGCCCGGCGGTTGCAGGCGTTCTGGAGCGAATATCGGCAGAACAGCACATACAACCTCACCAGCCGCAACTGCTCGAGTGCCGTCGCCCACAGCCTCGAAGCAGCCCTTGAAGGGGCGATGAATCGCGGGCATTCGAGCATGCTCGATTTCGCCAGAGTGATCCTCAGCCCCGAGTTCTGGGTGGCGGCGCAGGTGCGTAAACGCGCCGAAGTGATGGCCTGGACGCCCGGTCTGGTGCTCGATTATGCACGGGCGTTGCACGCCGCGATCGAGCCGGCACCGCCGGGCTGGCACAGCATGTATGCGGTGATCAAACGCGCTTGCGGTTATGCGCTGACGGCCTTGCGCGGGCGCGAAGTGCATCCCCTCCAGCCGCCATCTGTGCATCCTTCCGACAAATCCTGACCGACGTTACACCCAGTCGCTGCCTTCGCGAGCAAGCTCGCTCCCACATTGATCCATGTATGCATGAGATCCCTGTGGGAGCGAGCTTGCTCGCGAAAGCGTCAGTGCGGGCAACACAAAAACCCACTCCACTGGTCAACTAATTACAAAGCAACCTAACTATTACGTTGACATTCGCTGCCTAGGCAGTAACATCTCGACATACATTCACTGCCTAGGCAGTTATTAGGTGAGCACATGAAGCATTTCACCCCGGACGAATTCAAACATTGCCACCTCGGCCTGTTGCTCGGCCGTGCCGCGCTGCTCAAGGACCGGATCATCGACACCCACATGGAACCCCACGGCATCACCGCCGCGCAGTTCAAGGTGTTGATCATCATGGCCCAGTTCGGCGTCGACACCCCGGCCGAGCTGTGCCGGCATCTGTCGCTGGACAGCGGTTCGATGACACGCATGCTCGATCGTCTGGAGCAGAAAGGTTTCCTGGCTCGCCAACGCAGCGAAGGCGATCGCCGTCAGGTGCAACTCAAACTCACCGAGCAGGGCCAGCAACTGGCCGATCGCCTGCCGCACATCGGCGCCGATGCAATGAATGAACTGGCCGGCGCCGTCACTACGGACGAGTTGAAGACCCTGGAATACATCCTCAAGAAAATCCTGCTGGCAGCCGGTGACCCGATCACTATCCAGCGGTTAGGTGAACACAATGAGCGGTAAAACCTTGCGCACCAGCCTGACCCTGGTGCTGTCGGCGATGATCCTCGCCGGCTGCGCCAATTACAGCGGCCTCGACACACAGGGCAAAAGCCTGGATGCGAAAAGCCTCAACGCCAGCCAGTCCCTCAACGGCGTGACCCTGTCGCCGGCCGCGTGGCCAAAAAGCGACTGGTGGACCAGCCTTGGCGACCCGCAACTCGACGGTCTGATCCGCGAAGCCCTGCACGACAGCCCGGACATGCAGATCGCCGAAGCCCGCGCGCATCAGGCCAGCGCCGCCGCGTATGCCGCCGATGCCGAACGCTATCCGACCCTCGACGCCAGCGCCGGCATCAGCCGTTCGCGCTTGGCCAAGGATCAGGACCCGCGAGGGCAGGGCGATGCCTACGCGACCGTGCGTAACGTCAGCGCCGGTTTCAATTACAACTTCGACCTGTGGGGCGGCCAGCGTGATGCCTGGGAAGCTGCACTCGGTCAGGCTCGCGCTGCCGAAGTCGACCGTCAGGCCGCGCAATTGACCCTCGCCGCCGACGTGGCCCGGGCCTACAGCGATTTGGGTCAGGCGCACATCGTCTACGACCTGGCCAACGACGATCTGAAACGCACCAAACAGATGCTTGATCTGAGCCAGCGCCGCTTGAGTGCCGGGATCGACAGCCAGTACCAGTTCCAGCAAACCCAAAGCCTTGAGGCCAGTTCCGAAGCCAGCCTGATCGACGCTGAAAAACGTCTGAACAGCGCGAAAATCGCCCTGGCCGTACTGCTCGGCAAAGGCCCGGATCGCGGCAATGAAATCGCTCGGCCGAAAGTTCTGCAAGCCAGCGCCGTGGTGGTGCCGTCGGTGCTGCCGGCGGAACTGCTCGGTCGGCGTCCGGATCTGGTCGCTGCGCGCTGGCGCGTAGAGGCGGCGAGCAAAGACATCGACTCGGCGAAAACCCGCTTCTATCCCAACTTGAACCTCACGGCTTCGGCCGGTGCCGAATCCTTGTTGGGTGACGCGATGTTCGGGTCGGCCAGTCGCTTCTTCAGCATCGCCCCGACCATTTCGGTGCCAATCTTCGACGGTGGACGCCTGCGCGCTAACCTCGATGCGCGCGACGCCGATTACGATCTGGCGGTGGCGCAGTACAACAAAAGCCTGGTGAAAGCACTGGGCGATGTCAGCGACACGATCAACCAGTTGCGTGACATCGGCCGGCAGATCGGCGCGCAGCAACACGCCACCGAGATTGCTCAGGATTCTTACAACACCGTCGTCCAGCGTTACGGTTCCGGCATCGGCAACTACCTGGACGTGCTCAGCATCGAGCAGCAATTGCTGCAAGCCCAGCGTCAGCTGGCCAACCTCAATGCCGAGCAGATCGACCTGTCGATTCAACTGATGCAAGCGCTGGGCGGCGGCTTTCAGGGTGAAACCCTGACCGCAGCCAACGCCACCCCAGCCACGTCGCACAACTAATTCAGGTATTTGTCATGGCCACTGCCGAAAACACTCAAACTCAAGACAACACCCCCGACACCGGTAATCCACGCAAACGCAAATTCATGCTGCTGGTGCTGGCCGTCGTGGTCCTGCTCGCCGGGGCCGGCGTCTGGGCGTATCACGAATTCATCGGGCGCTTCAACGAAAGCACCGACGACGCCTACGTCAACGGCAACGTCGTGGAGATCACCCCGCTGGTCACTGGCACCGTGGTCAGCATTGGCGCTGACGATGGTGATCTGGTTCACGAAGGTCAGGTGCTGATCAACTTTGACCCGAACGACGCCGAAGTCGGCCTGCAAAGTGCCCAGGCGAAACTGGCGCGCACTGTACGTCAGGTGCGCGGCCTGTACAGCAACGTCGATGGCATGAAAGCCCAGGTCAACGCGCAACAGGCTGAGGTGCAGAAGGCTCAGGACAATTACAACCGCCGGAAAAACCTCGCTGCTGGCGGGGCGATTTCCCAGGAAGAACTGTCCCACGCCCGCGACGACCTGACCTCGGCGCAAAACGCCCTGGCCAACGCCAAGCAGCAACTGAAAACCACCAGCGCGCTGGTCGATGACACCGTGGTTTCGTCGCACCCGGACGTGATGTCCGCCGCTGCCGATCTGCGTCAGGCGTACCTGACCAACGCCCGTAGCACCCTGATCGCGCCAGTCACCGGTTACGTCGCCAAGCGCACCGTGCAACTCGGTCAGCGCGTACAGCCGGGCACCGCGCTGATGGCGGTGATTCCGCTGGATCAACTGTGGATCGATGCCAACTTCAAGGAAACCCAATTGCGTGACATGCGCATCGGCCAACCGGTGGACATCGAGTCCGACATCTACGGCAGCAGCGTGAAATACAGCGGCACCGTCGACAGCCTCGGCGCCGGTACCGGCAGCGCGTTCGCCCTGTTGCCGGCGCAGAACGCCACCGGTAACTGGATCAAGATCGTGCAGCGCGTGCCGGTGCGGATTCACATCAACGCCGAAGAACTGGCCAAGCACCCGCTGCGGGTCGGCCTGTCGACCAACGTTGAAGTGAATCTGCACGACCAGAGCGGCCCGGTGCTGGCCCAGCAACCGCCGCAAAAGGCCTCGTTCAGCACCAACGTCTACGACCGCCAACTGGCCGAAGCCGACGCGATGATCGCTCAGCTGATCCACGACAACAGCGCTGCGGTGAGCAAGACCGCGCAACGCTGAATCTTCCCCCTGTGGGAACAGGTTCTCAAGGTGATGAGATTTACTGTGGTGAGGGGATTTATCCCCGATGGACTGCGCAGCAGGCCCGGCTTTTCTGAATCAAAGGAGGGGCCGCTTCGCGACCCATCGGGGATAAATCCCCTCACCACAGATGAACTTCCTCATCACAAGGGCCTGTTCCTTATGGGCAACTGCTTCTTTAACAGACGCAGCGTCAACCCGGTTTCATAGGATTCACAATGAGCAATAACGCCTCTTTCACGCCGCCCAGCCTGTTGCTCAGCACCATCGGCCTGTCGCTGGCGACGTTCATGCAAGTGCTCGACACCACCATCGCCAACGTGGCGCTGCCGACGATTTCCGGCAACCTCGGGGTGAGTTCGGAGCAGGGCACCTGGGTGATCACCTCGTTTGCCGTGAGCAACGCCATCGCGCTGCCGCTGACCGGTTGGCTCAGTCGGCGTTTCGGCGAGGTGAAGCTGTTTCTCTGGGCCACCATTCTGTTCGTGCTGGCCTCGTTCCTCTGCGGCATCTCCACCTCGATGCCGGAACTGATCGGTTTCCGCGTGCTGCAAGGCCTGGTGGCCGGGCCGCTGTACCCGATGACGCAGACGCTGTTGATTGCGGTCTATCCCCCCGCGAGGCGCGGCATGGCCCTGGCGTTGCTGGCGATGGTCACGGTGGTCGCGCCGATTGCCGGGCCCATCCTTGGTGGCTGGATCACTGACAGCTACAGCTGGCCGTGGATCTTCTTCATCAACGTACCGATCGGCATCTTTGCGGTGATGGTGGTGCGCTCGCAACTGGCCAAGCGTCCGGTTGAAACCAGCCGTCAGCCGATGGACTACGTCGGCCTGATCACGTTGATCATCGGCGTCGGCGCGTTGCAGGTGATCCTCGACAAGGGCAATGACCTGGACTGGTTCGAATCGAACTTCATCATCATCGGCGCGGCGATTTCGGTGATCGCGCTGGCGGTGTTTGTGATCTGGGAAATGACCGACCAGCATCCGGTGGTGAATCTGCGCCTGTTCGCCTACCGCAACTTCCGCATCGGCACGCTGGTGCTGGTCCTTGGATACGCCGGTTTCTTCGGCATCAACCTGATCCTGCCGCAGTGGCTTCAAACCCAGATGGGTTACACCGCGACCTGGGCCGGTCTGGCCGTGGCGCCGATCGGGATTCTGCCGGTGTTGCTGTCGCCGTTTGTCGGCAAGTACGCGAACAAGTTCGACCTGCGCCTGTTGGCCGGTCTGGCGTTCCTCGCGATTGGCCTGAGCTGCTTCATGCGCGCCGAGTTCACCAACGAGGTGGACTTCCAGCACATCGCTCTGGTGCAGCTGTTCATGGGTATCGGCGTGGCGCTGTTCTTCATGCCGACCCTGAGCATCCTGATGTCCGACCTGCCGCCAAGCCAGATCGCCGACGGCGCAGGCCTGGCAACCTTCCTGCGCACCCTGGGCGGCAGCTTTGCGGCATCGTTGACCACATGGATCTGGATCCGCCGCGCCGATCAGCATCATGCGTACATGAGCGAAAGCATCAGTACCTTCGAGCCGGCGACCCGCGAGACCTTGAACCATTTAGGCGGCGCGAGCCAATCGGCGTACGCGCAGGTGGATCAGATCCTCACCAGCCAGGCGTACATGCTCTCCACCGTGGATTACTTCACGTTGTTGGGCTGGGGCTTCATGGGGCTGATTCTGATTGTGTGGCTGGCGAAGCCGCCGTTTGCGGCGAAGGCCGGGCCTGCTGCTTCAGGACACTAAGGTCAAAAGCCCCTCACCCTAACCCTCTCCCGGAGGGAGAGGGGACTGACTGAGGGTTTCTTTCGAGGTCCGCCGACCTGAGCCACCGAGTTGAACTCAGGTTTTGAATAGCATGAAGATCGGCTCCCTTTCCCCCTCGCCCCCCTGGGGGAGAGGGCTGGGGTGAGGGGGGGCGATCTTCAGCCGTGCGGCAGGGCCGGCGGCGGAGCAAAGTCGAACGGTGCCAGGGCATACCCGTTCTCATCCACCTGCAACGCCCAGCCCTGACGATCCCAGTCCCCCAGCACAATCCGCTTAGCTGCCTGCTCGCCGAGTTGCAGCTTGTGGATCGCCGGACGATGGGTATGCCCGTGAATCAGGGTTTTCACCGCGTATTGCTGCATGATCCGCGGAATTTCCTCAGGTGTGACATCAACAATGTCATTGGCCTTCATCCGCGTCTGCGCGCGGCTTTCGCTGCGCAGCTTGCGCGCCAGTTTGTGGCGGGTGCTCAGCGGCAGGTGGCGCAGGATGAACAAGGTGATCGGGTTGCGCAGGTAGCGCCGCAGCTTCATGTAGCCGACATCGCGGGTGCACAGGCTGTCGCCGTGCATCAGCAGCACCGGCTCGCCATAAAACTGCACGACACTCGGGTCCTTCAACAGCGTGCAGCCGGCTGCTTTGCAGAAGGCCTTGCCGAGCAGGAAGTCGCGATTGCCGTGCATCAGAAAGATCGCCGTGCCGCTGTCGCTCAACTGGCGCAGGGCCTGGCAGATGGAACGCTGGAAGGGCGTCATGGCGTCGTCGCCAATCCATGCCTCGAAAAAGTCGCCAAGGATATACAACGCACTCGCCGAGCGGGCGCGTCCGGCGAGCAAATCCAGAAACGCCCGGGTAATGTCCGGGCGCTCCTCTTCCAGATGCAAGTCTGAAATCAGCAATATCACGCTTCGATGATCTCGGCTTTCTCGATGATCACGTCGTCTTTCGGCACGTCCTGGTGACCGGCCTTGGAAGTGGTGGCAACGGCTTCGATCTTGTCGACGACATCGGTGCCGGCAACGACTTTACCGAACACGGCGTAACCCCAGCCCTGAGCGGTCTTGGCGGTGTGGTTGAGGAAGCTGTTGTTGGTGGCGTTGATGAAGAACTGCGCCGAGGCCGAGTGCGGGTCCATGGTGCGGGCCATGGCCAGGGTGTACTTCTCGTTCTTCAGGCCGTTGTCGGCTTCGTTCTGGATGCTGGCGCGCTTGTCTTTCTTTTCCTGCATGCCAGGCTGGAAACCGCCGCCCTGGATCATGAAACCCTTGATCACACGGTGAAAGACTACGTTTTCGTAGTGACCGGCCTTAACGTATTCAAGGAAGTTGGCAACGGTGATCGGCGCTTTTTCAGCGTCCAGTTCGATGACGATGTCGCCGTAGTTGGTGGTCAGTTTGACTTGAGTCATGATCGGTGCTCTTTTTCAATGAAGCGTTTTATAAGGAATTCGTGGTTTTCGGACACTGCGTCCCGAAACCGGTTCAGCCTGCTTCGGCCAAGGTGCGCAGTTTAGCGTGACAGGCGCGAATTTCGAGGCTGTTTTTCAAATCCCGGCGATTAAATGCGCTCCTTTATAGGCCGTGCTCTGTCAGCCCCTTGACAGCATCGGCTATGATAGCGGCTTTGTTTTGTCTGGCCCCCTTTGCGGCCGCGCACATGTAAGTCAAGGATCCTATGAGCAAGCCCACTGTCGACCCTACCTCGAATGCCAAGTCCGGCCCTGCCGTGCCGGTCAATTTCCTGCGGCCGATCATCCAGGCAGACCTGGACTCGGGCAAGCACACCCAGATCGTCACCCGTTTTCCGCCTGAGCCCAACGGCTACCTGCACATCGGCCACGCCAAGTCGATCTGCGTGAACTTCGGCCTGGCCCAGGAGTTCGGCGGCGTCACGCACCTGCGTTTCGACGACACCAACCCGGCCAAGGAAGACCAGGAATACATTGACGCGATCGAATCCGACGTCAAATGGCTGGGCTTCGAGTGGTCCGGCGAAGTGCGCTACGCCTCGCAGTATTTCGACCAGTTGCACGATTGGGCCATCGAGCTGATCAAGGCCGGCAAGGCCTACGTCGACGACCTGACCCCGGAGCAGGCCAAGGAATACCGTGGCAGCCTGACCGAGCCTGGCAAGAACAGCCCGTTCCGCGACCGTTCGGTGGAAGAGAACCTCGACTGGTTTGCGCGCATGCGTGCCGGTGAGTTCCCGGACGGTGCCCGCGTGCTGCGTGCGAAGATCGACATGGCCTCGCCGAACATGAACCTGCGCGACCCGATCATGTACCGCATCCGCCACGCCCATCACCACCAGACCGGTGACAAGTGGTGCATCTACCCGAACTATGACTTCACCCACGGTCAGTCGGACGCCATCGAAGGCATCACCCACTCGATCTGCACCCTGGAATTCGAAAGCCATCGTCCGCTGTACGAGTGGTTCCTGGACAACCTGCCGGTGCCGGCCAACCCGCGTCAGTACGAGTTCAGCCGCCTGAACCTGAACTACACCATCACCAGCAAGCGCAAGCTCAAGCAACTGGTCGATGAAAAGCACGTCAATGGCTGGGACGACCCGCGCATGTCGACGCTGTCCGGCTTCCGTCGCCGTGGCTACACGCCGGCGTCGATCCGCAACTTCTGCGACATGATCGGCACCAACCGTTCCGATGGCGTGGTCGATTTCGGCATGCTCGAGTTCAGCATCCGTCAGGACCTGGACGCGAGCGCGCCGCGCGCCATGTGCGTGCTGCGTCCGTTGAAAGTCGTGATCACCAATTACCCGGAAGGTCAGGTCGAAAACCTCGAACTGCCGCGTCATCCGCAGAAAGAAGAACTCGGCGTGCGCCAGCTGCCGTTCGCCCGTGAAATCTACATCGACCGCGATGACTTCATGGAAGAACCGCCAAAGGGCTACAAGCGCCTGGAGCCGAACGGCGAAGTGCGTCTGCGTGGCAGCTACGTGATCCGTGCCGACGAAGCGATCAAGGACGCCGACGGCAACATCGTCGAACTGCGTTGCTCGTACGACCCGGACACCCTCGGCAAGAACCCGGAAGGCCGCAAGGTCAAAGGCGTGATCCACTGGGTGCCGGCGGCTGCCAGCATCGAGTGCGAAGTGCGTCTGTACGATCGCCTGTTCCGTTCTCCGAATCCGGAGAAGGCCGAAGACAGCGCGAGTTTCCTCGACAACATCAACCCTGACTCACTGCAAGTGCTGACCGGTTGTCGTGCTGAGCCATCGCTTGGCAATGCACAGCCGGAAGACCGTTTCCAGTTCGAGCGCGAAGGCTACTTCGTCGCCGACATCAAGGACTCGAAACCAGGTCAGCCGGTATTCAACCGTACCGTGACCCTGCGTGATTCGTGGGGCCAGTGATTTAGCGTCAAGGAAATATAAAGTGCTGACGATCTACAACACGCTCACCAAGAGCAAAGAAGTCTTCAAGCCGCTGGATGGCAACAAGGTGCGCATGTACGTGTGCGGCATGACCGTGTACGACTACTGCCACCTCGGCCACGGCCGCAGCATGGTCGCGTTCGACCTGGTGACCCGCTGGTTGCGCTTCAGCGGTTACGACCTGACCTACGTGCGCAACATCACCGACATCGACGACAAGATCATCAATCGTGCCCGCGAGAACGGTGAGTCGTTCGAAGCGCTGACCGAGCGCATGATCGCGGCGATGCACGAAGACGAAGCGCGCCTGAACATCAAGAAGCCGGACATGGAACCGCGCGCCACGGATCACATTCCGGGCATGCACGCGATGATCCAGACCCTGATCGACAAGGGCTTCGCTTACGCCCCGGGCAATGGCGACGTGTACTACCGCGTCGCCAAGTTCATGGGCTACGGCAAGCTGTCGCGCAAGAAGATCGAAGACCTGCGCATCGGTGCGCGCATCGAAGTCGACGAGTCGAAAGAAGATCCGCTGGACTTCGTCCTGTGGAAAGCCGCCAAGCCGGGCGAGCCGAGCTGGGAATCGCCGTGGGGCGCCGGGCGTCCGGGCTGGCACATCGAGTGCTCGGTGATGTCTACCTGCTGCCTCGGTGAGACCTTCGACATCCATGGCGGCGGCAGCGACCTCGAGTTCCCGCACCATGAAAACGAAATCGCCCAAAGCGAAGCGGCCACCGGCAAGACCTACGCCAACGCGTGGATGCATTGCGGCATGATCCGTATCAATGGCGAGAAGATGTCCAAGTCCTTGAACAACTTCTTCACCATTCGCGACGTGCTCGACAAGTACCACCCGGAAGTCGTGCGTTACCTGCTGGTGTCGAGCCACTACCGCAGCGCGATCAACTACTCGGAAGACAACCTCAAGGACGCCAAGGGCGCACTCGAGCGTTTCTACCACGCGTTGAAAGGCCTGCCGAGCGTGGCCCCGGCCGGCGGCGAAGCCTTCGTCGAGCGTTTCACCACGGTGATGAACGACGACTTCGGCACGCCGGAAGCCTGCGCGGTGCTGTTCGAGATGGTGCGTGAGATCAACCGTCTGCGCGAGAGCGATCTCGACGCGGCGGCCGGTCTGGCGGCACGTCTGAAAGAACTGGCGAGCGTGCTGGGCGTGTTGCAGCTGGAAGCCGATGACTTCCTGCAAGCGGGCGCCGAAGGGCGTGTCGATGCCGCTGAAGTCGAGGCGCTGATCGCTGCGCGTCTGGCGGCACGTGCCGGCAAGGACTGGGCCGAATCCGACCGCATCCGCGACCAGCTCACCGCCATGGGCGTGGTGCTGGAAGACGGCAAGGGTGGCACGACCTGGCGTCTGGCTGACTGATTGCCTGATCCGCGTTAAAACAAAACCCGCCGAGTGCGGGTTTTGTTTTTTCTGGCGGGGCCTTAGCTCAAGGCGCCGGTGCTGACCGCGACGATCAGGAAAATCCCCAGCACCGCACGGTAGATGACGAATGGCCAGGTGGAGAACTTCTCCAGAAAACGCATCAGGCCCCAGATCGCGAAGAACGCCGAGATGCTGGCAATCACCAGACCGAAAATCAGGTGCCCCCAAACGGCAGCTGGAAGGTCGGCATGGAACAACACCCACAACTCTTTCAAACCGGCGAGGGCGATGGCCGGCAGCCCGAGCAGGAACGAGAACCGCGCCGCTTCTTCACGCTTGAAGTTGAGAAACAACGCTGCCGTCAGTGTCGAGCCGGAGCGCGACACCCCAGGAATCAGCGCGCCAATCTGTGCGATGCCGACGATCAGCGCATCGCGCAGACGCATTTCGTCAACGCTGCGCCGATGGCGGCAGGTCAGTTCGGCAGCCGCCAGCAGCACCGCCATGACCACGCAGGAAATCCCGATCACCATCAGGCCGCGCAAGGGTGAGTTGCAGGCATTGAGTGTCGATGACAACGCTATACCGGCGATGCCGATGGGGATGGTCGCCAGCACAATCGCCACCGCGAGGATGAACCAGCGGTTGTTGAAATCCTGTTGGCGCACCGCATCGACGCTGCCGCCGACCACTTGGCGGACATCGCGCCAGAAATAACTGACCACCGCCGCCAGTGCGGCCAGTTGCATCGCTGCGGAAAACGCCGAGCCGGGATCCGGCCAGCCGAGCAGGGCCGGGACGATGCGCATATGCGCGGTGGAGGAAACGGGCAGCAACTCGGTGATGCCTTGAATGATGCCGAGGAAGCCGATCTGCAGGTAGTCCAGCGAAGCGAAGCCGATATCGAGGCCGGTGGAACAGATGTTGGTCAAAGCACTTATCCTGTGAAAATCAGGAGGAGGGAGGTGTCTGAATCAATGGCATGGCGAAAAACTGAAACATTTCGTCACAGTCTAGTCGGTTCGGTCAATGAGGGCGGATTGATAGTTGTGGGGTGACTGGGCTGGCGCCTTCGCGAGCAAGCCCGCTCCCACATTGGATTTTTGTCATGTCTGATTTTTGTGTACGACACGGATCCCCTGTAGGAGCGGGCTTGCTCGCGAAGAGGCCGGTTCAGCCACCCTGTCACTCAGCCTGACGCAACCGCTTGTAAAGGGTATTGCGACTAACCCCCAACCGCCGCGCCAGATGCGAAATATTCCCCCCGGCTGCTTTCAACTCCCGGTTCAACGCTTCCACATCATTCAGATCCAGCCCCAGCGGCTGCACGCTCTCCACCGGCTCCATCTCCAGATCGACAAAAAAGTCATCCGGCAAATGCTCCGGCCGCACCGGCTGTTCCTCGGCCATCGCCAGCGCCACCTGCATCACGCTGCTGACCTGACGCAGATTACCCGGCCACGGGTGCCGCTCGAACAGCTCCAGCACTTCGCGGCTGAGCCCGGCCCATTGCGTCGGTTCGCGATGCTGCTCCCACAGGCGTTTGAACAGCGCCTCTTTATCACTGCGCTCTCTGAGCGGCGGCAGTTCCAGTGTCAAACCGCCAATTCGGTAGTACAAGTCCTCACGAAATCGGCCCAATTGCACTTGCTCGCGTAAAGAGCGGTTGGTCGCCGAGATGATCCGCAAGTCCACCGCGAACAACTCGCTGCTGCCCACCGGT
Source organism: Pseudomonas sp. MWU347 (assembly GCF_017947305.1). Classification (NCBI taxonomy): domain Bacteria; kingdom Pseudomonadati; phylum Pseudomonadota; class Gammaproteobacteria; order Pseudomonadales; family Pseudomonadaceae; genus Pseudomonas; species Pseudomonas sp. MWU347. The sequence continues at coordinate 175,706 of NZ_JAFGZB010000005.1, read as the reverse complement.
TGCACGCAGCGCTCCTGCAACACCCGCAACAACCGCGCCTGAGTGGGCAGCGGCATGTCGCCGATTTCATCGAGGAACAGGGTGCCTTTGTCAGCCTTGCGGATCAGGCCGATGCTGCCTTTCTGGTTGGCGCCGGTGAACGCGCCTTTTTCATAGCCGAACAGTTCCGACTCCACCAGTTCGGCGGGGATCGCCGCGCAGTTCACGGCGATAAATGCCTGTTTGCTGCGCGAGCTGGCCTGGTGCAGGGCTTTGACGAAGACTTCCTTGCCGACTCCGGTTTCGCCGTGGATCAGCAGCGGAATGTCTTTCTCCAGCAGGCGTTCGGCCTGACGCACGGCTTTTTCCACCCGGCTGTCACCGAAGTGCAGGGTGCTGAGGCTGATGGCGCCCGCGGGTTTGAGCGACGTTTCGGCGCTTTTCGGTTCAGCAAATACCCGAGGCTGAACCGCTGCCTGTTGCGGCCGCTTCAACAAACACTGAAAACGGTTGCGCCCGGAGGTCTGCAGGGCGAATGGCAAGCCGTCGGGCTGATTCAGCAGCTCCAGCAGCGACACGTTGAACAGGCTCTCGACACTGACCCGCGACAGGCGCACGCCGAGCAGATTGTCCGCCCGGCGATTGGCCGACAGCACCTGCCCGCTCTCATCGAAAATCAGCAAACCCGCCCACTGACTGTCGAGGTTGTTCAACCCGGTGTTGAAGGTCAGTTGAAAGTGCTGGCCGTGGAACAGGTTGAGGATCAGCCGGTTCTCCACGGTCTGGCTCATCATCTTGACCATGCCCAGGGTGTGCGAGGGCGGCAGATAGCTGTCGCTGGACACGTCGAGTACGGCGATAACCTTGCGCTCGGCATCGAAAATCGGCGCGGCGGAACCGGTCATGAAACGGTTGGCTTTCAGAAAGTGTTCATCGTGCTCGATGTGTACCGCTTGCTCGCAGGCCAGCGCGGTGCCGATCGCATTGGTGCCACTGCAGCGCTCCATCCAGCTCGCCCCGGCGCTAAACCCTCGGGCCAGGTTCGGCTCGATAAAGCGCTGAGTGCCCCACGAGGTCAGCACCTGACCCTGATGGTCGGCGAGCATGATCAGGCAATTGGAGTTGCTGAGGATGTTCTCGTAATACGGCAGCACTTCCTGATGGGTGGTTTGCACCAGCGCGTGGTGACGGTCGAGCAGCTGGGCGATGCCGGCGGCGGGCAATTGATCGAAGGCCGGGGCGCTCTGGTGGTCAAGGCCGAAGGCGCGGCAACGTTGCCAGGAGGACTGGACAATCGCGTCGTGGGACAGCGGCGGGGCAGGTGCGGCCATGGTGGTGGGCCTCTGAAGGGCATTTTATTGTTGTTATGGCACTGCTTTCAAAACCAACACAGATCAAAACTGTGGGAGCGGGCTTGCTCGCGAAAGCGGTATATCAGACACATTTACATCGACTGACACACCGCATTCGCGAGCAAGCCCGCTCCCACATTGGATTTTCATCGTTCACAGAATTTGGGCAAAAAGCGTTCATAGAGTGTTGTTCACTATTGTTCATTGTCAATCGCCCAGCTGTTCAAATGTGTTCAGCAATGAACGCCTGATCCCCGCGTTTTCAGCCCTTTTCACGACAAATCAACCACTTGCCATTTCTGGCACGAATGTCGCTCTGCTGCACAGGTCGCTTGACTCCAATAATAAAAAGGCCGAGCCATGTCACTCACCCTGGAGCACGTCAGCCGCACCGTCGAGGGCCAGACCTGGATCGACGATGCCTGCCTGAAATTCGAACCCGGATCTTTCAACGTTCTGCTCGGCCGCACGCTGTCCGGCAAGACCAGCCTGATGCGCCTGATGGCAGGCCTGGACAAGCCCGACAGCGGCCGGATCCTGATGAACGGCGTCGACGTCACCCAGCGCCCGGTGCGCCTGCGCAACGTGTCGATGGTTTATCAGCAGTTCATCAATTACCCGACCATGACCGTGTTCGAGAACATCGCCTCGCCGCTGCGTCAGGCCGGTGTTTCCAAAGAAATCATTCATAGCAAAGTGCTGGAAACCGCGAAGATGCTGCGCATCGAGAAGTTTCTGCAGCGCTATCCGCTGGAACTGTCCGGCGGTCAGCAGCAGCGCACGGCGATGGCCCGGGCGCTGGTCAAGGACGCCGAGCTGATCCTGTTCGACGAGCCGCTGGTCAACCTCGACTACAAGCTGCGCGAAGAACTGCGCCAGGAAATGCGCGAGCTGTTCAAGCTGCGCCACACCATCGCGATCTACGCCACCACCGAACCCAACGAAGCCTTGGCGCTGGGCGGCACCACGACGATTCTGCACGAGGGCCGGGTGATCCAGAGCGGCCCGTCGACCTCGGTCTACCACCAGCCGCAAACCGTGTTGGCCGCCGAGCTGTTCTCCGAACCGCCGATCAACCTGATGCCCGGGCGCATTGCCGGCAATGAAGTCAGCTTCGCCAATTTCGTGCACTTTCCGCTGAACGTCGACCTGCGTCCTGTAGGCGAGGGCGAGTTTCGCTTTGGCGTGCGCCCCAGCCATATCTCGCTGGTGCCGAGCAACGATGACGATCTGGAGCTGGCGGTTACCGTCGAAGTGGCGGAGATCAGCGGCTCGGAAACCTTCCTGCACGTGCGCAACGAGCATTTCCTGTTGGTGCTGCACCTGCCGGGGGTTCACGAATACGACGTCGATGCGCCGATCCGCATCTACATCCCGACTCACAAACTGTTCGTGTTCGATGCGCAGGGCCGTCTGGTGCAGGCACCGGGCCAACGTGTCGCGAGGGTTGCCTGATGGCCGAAATCCGTTTGCAGCACCTCGCCCACAGCTACAGCAAGCAGCCGAGCGGGCCTGACGATTACGCGATCCGCGAGATGGATCACATTTGGGAGCAGGGCGGCGCGTATGCCTTGCTAGGCCCTTCGGGTTGCGGCAAGTCGACCTTGCTCAACATCATTTCCGGCCTGCTCAGCCCCTCGCAAGGGCATGTGCTGTTCGATGGCAAAGCGGTCAACGACCTGACCCCGGAGAAGCGTAACATCGCTCAGGTGTTCCAGTTCCCGGTGGTCTACGACACCATGAGCGTGTTCGACAACCTTGCCTTCCCCCTGCGCAATCAGGGCATGGCCGAGGCGAAAGTGCTCAGCAAGGTGCAGGAAATCGCCGAAGTCCTCGACCTGCAAAACCTGCTGAGCAAGAAGGCGCGCAACCTCACCGCCGACGAAAAACAGAAAGTCTCCATGGGCCGTGGCCTGGTGCGTGACGACGTCTCGGCGATTCTCTTCGACGAGCCGCTGACGGTGATCGACCCGCACCTGAAGTGGAAACTGCGGCGCAAGCTCAAGCAGATCCACGAGCAGTTCAACATCACCATGGTCTACGTCACCCACGATCAGCTCGAAGCTTCGACCTTCGCCGACAAGATCGCGGTGATGTACGGCGGACAGATCGTGCAGTTCGGCACGCCACGGGAATTGTTCGAGCGGCCGACTCACACCTTTGTCGGCTACTTCATCGGCAGCCCGGGGATGAACCTGATCGAGGTGCAGCCGCAGCCGGGCGGGGTCGGTTTCGCCTCGACGCACTTGCCGTTGTCCGACGCCTTGCAACGGCATATCGAACACGGTCGGTGGAAAAATCTGAAGGTCGGCATCCGCCCCGAATTCATTCACGTCTGGGACGAGCCGTTTGACGAGGCGATGCAGGCGCGGGTGGTTCACGTCGAAGACCTCGGCACCTACAAGATCCTCACCCTCGACCTCGATGGCGCGCCGCTGAAGGTGCGTCTGGCCGAAGACAAACCGGTGCCGCAGGGCACGGCGTATATCAGTTTTCCGGCGCAGTGGCTGATGGTCTATGCCGATGAGTTTCTGCTCGAAGCCGACGACGAGGTGCAGCCATGAACAAGGTGCAGAACAACAAGGCCTGGTGGCTGGTGTTGCCGGTATTTCTGCTGGTGGCGTTCAGCGCGGTGATCCCGATGATGACCGTGGTCAACTACTCGGTACAGGACATCTTCGACCAGTCCAGCCGCTACTTTGTCGGCGCCGACTGGTACAAGCAGGTGCTGCTCGACCCGCGTCTGCATGACTCGCTGCTGCGCCAATTCATCTACTCGGCCTGCGTGCTGCTGATCGAAATTCCGTTGGGTATCGCCGTCGCCCTGACCATGCCGACCAAGGGCCGCTGGTCGTCGGTGGTGCTGATCATCCTGGCGATTCCGCTGCTGATCCCATGGAACGTGGTGGGCACCATCTGGCAGATTTTCGGGCGTGCCGACATTGGTCTGCTGGGGTCGAGCCTGAATGCGCTGGGCATCAGTTACAACTACGCGGCCAACACCATGGACGCCTGGGTGACGGTGCTGGTGATGGACGTCTGGCACTGGACTTCGCTGGTGGCGCTGCTGTGTTTTTCCGGGTTGCGGGCGATTCCCGACGTGTATTACCAGGCGGCGCGAATCGACCGCGCCTCGGCGTGGGCAGTGTTCCGCCATATTCAGTTACCGAAGTTGAAAAGCGTGCTGCTGATCGCGGTGATGCTGCGTTTCATGGACAGTTTCATGATCTACACCGAGCCGTTTGTGCTCACCGGTGGCGGGCCGGGCAATGCCACGACCTTCCTCAGTCAGACGCTGACGCAGATGGCGGTCGGCCAATTCGATCTGGGGCCGGCGGCGGCGTTTTCGCTGGTGTACTTCCTGATCATCCTGCTGGTTTCGTGGCTGTTCTACACCGCCATGACCCATTCCGACGCCAACCGCTGAGGGCCCGGCCATGAGCAAGAGAAAGCTGATTCCGCTGCTGGTGTACATCCTGTTTCTGCTGGTGCCGATCTACTGGCTGCTGAACATGTCGTTCAAGAGCAACACCGAAATTCTCGGCGGGTTGACCCTGTTCCCCCAGGATTTCACCTGGCACAACTACAAGGTGATTTTCACCGATCCGAGCTGGTACACCGGTTATCTCAATTCGCTGTATTACGTCAGCCTGAACACGGTGATCTCGCTGAGTGTGGCGCTGCCGGCGGCGTACGCGTTTTCGCGCTATCGCTTCCTCGGCGACAAGCACCTGTTCTTCTGGCTGCTGACCAACCGCATGGCGCCACCGGCGGTGTTTCTGTTGCCGTTCTTCCAGCTGTATTCGTCGATTGGGCTGTTCGACACGCACATCGCCGTGGCCTTGGCGCACTGCCTGTTCAACGTGCCGCTGGCGGTGTGGATTCTTGAAGGTTTCATGTCCGGGGTGCCCAAGGAAATCGACGAAACCGCGTACATCGACGGCTACAGCTTTCCCAAGTTCTTCGTGAAGATTTTCATCCCGCTGATTGGCTCCGGCATCGGCGTCACGGCGTTTTTCTGCTTCATGTTTTCCTGGGTCGAACTGCTGCTGGCGCGCACGCTGACTTCGGTTAATGCCAAGCCGATTGCCGCGGTGATGACCCGCACGGTTTCCGCTTCGGGCATCGACTGGGGCGTGCTGGCGGCGGCGGGGGTGTTGACCATCCTCCCGGGCATGCTGGTGATCTGGTTTGTTCGCAACCACGTGGCCAAGGGCTTTGCCCTCGGTCGGGTCTGAGGAACGCATGATGGAATGGATGAGCTGGACTACCCCCACGGCGGGGTTCTTTATCGCCATCGGCCTGTTGCTGGTGGGCATGACCACTTGGGAATTGCGCTCGCCAAGCATCCTGCGACGCGGTTTTCTGCCGATTGCCACCACCCGTGGCGATCGCTTGTTCATCGGTCTTCTCGGCAGCGCCTACCTGCATCTGCTGGTAATCGGCGTCACCGACTGGAGCATCTGGGTGGCGTCCGCGCTGTCTCTGGTGTGGCTGTTGGTTGTGATGCGCTGGGGCTAGTCGAGTCGCTCGGCAATCGTGCTCCGTAACTCAAACTGGAGGTCTCTATGTTCGACAAAAACAATAAGCTGCGACATAGCATTTCATTGGCAGCCTTGCTGGCACTCAGCGGTTTGAGCGCATCTGCCTGGGCCGATGCCTACGAAGACGCTGCGAAAAAATGGATCGGCAGTGAATTCAAGCCGTCGACCCTGACGGCCGATCAGCAGCTCGAAGAATTGAAGTGGTTCATCAAGGCCGCCGAGCCGTTTCGCGGCATGGAAATCAAAGTGGTTTCCGAGACCCTGACCACCCACGAATACGAGTCCAAGGTACTGGCCAAGGCCTTCACCGAAATCACCGGGATCAAGCTCACCCACGACCTGCTGCAAGAAGGCGATGTGGTGGAAAAAATGCAGACGGTGATGCAGTCGGACAAGAACATCTACGACGGCTGGGTCAACGACTCGGACCTGATCGGTACGCACTTTCGCTACGGCAAGACCGAATCGATCACCGACCTGATGGCCAACGAAGGCAAGAACTTCACCTCGCCGACCCTCGACATCAAGGACTTCATCGGCATCTCGTTCACTACCGCGCCGGACGGCAAGATCTATCAACTGCCCGACCAACAGTTCGCCAACCTGTACTGGTTCCGCGCCGACTGGTTCGAACGCGCCGATCTGAAAGCCAAGTTCAAGGAAAAGTACGGCTACGAATTGGGCGTGCCGGTGAACTGGTCGGCCTATGAAGACATCGCCAAATTCTTCAGCGAAGACGTCAAGGAGATCGACGGCAAACGCGTCTACGGACACATGGACTACGGTAAGAAAGACCCGTCGCTGGGCTGGCGTTTCACCGATGCCTGGTTTTCCATGGCCGGTGGCGGCGACAAGGGCCTGCCCAACGGCTTGCCGGTGGACGAGTGGGGGATTCGCGTCGAGGACTGCCATCCGGTTGGTTCCAGTGTGACCCGCGGCGGCGACACCAACGGCCCGGCGGCGGTGTTCGCCACGCAGAAATACGTCGACTGGCTCAAGGCCTACGCGCCACCGGAAGCGGCGGGCATGACCTTCTCCGAGTCGGGGCCGGTGCCGTCGCAGGGCAACATCGCCCAGCAGATTTTCTGGTACACCGCGTTCACCGCCGACATGACCAAACCGGGCCTGCCGGTGGTCAACGCCGACGGCACGCCGAAATGGCGCATGGCGCCGTCGCCGCGCGGGCCGTATTGGGAGGAGGGCATGAAGCTCGGCTATCAGGACGTGGGTTCGTGGACTTTCATGAAATCCACGCCTGAGAAACAGAAACTCGCGGCGTGGCTGTACGCGCAATTCGTCACCTCGAAAACCGTGTCGCTGAAGAAAACCATCGTCGGCCTGACGCCGATTCGCGAGTCGGATATCAACTCGCAGGCGATGACCGATCTGGCGCCGAAACTTGGTGGGCTGGTCGAGTTCTACCGCAGTCCGGCCCGCGTGCAATGGACCCCGACCGGCACCAACGTGCCGGACTATCCGCGCCTGGCGCAATTGTGGTGGAGCCACATCGCCGAAGCGGCCAGCGGCGAGAAGACTCCGCAACAGGCGCTGGACGGCCTGGCCAAGGATCAGGACGCAATCATGACCCGCCTCGAACGCTCCAAGGCGCAAGCAGTATGCGCCCCGAAAATGAACCCGGAACGCGACGCGCAATACTGGTTCGACCAACCGGGCGCACCAAAACCAAAACTGGCCAACGAGAAGCCGCAGGGCGAGACCGTGAGCTACAACGAACTGCTGAAATCGTGGGCGGATGCGCGTAAGTGATGGTTGATGTGTGAAAAGCAAAACGGCACCGTGAGGTGCCGTTTTTTTTGTTGCCTGATCTACCGCTATCGCGGGCAAGCCACGCTCCCACAGGGTTCTGTGTTGCTCACACAATCTGGGCACACCACAAACTCTTGTGGGAGCTGGCTTGCCAGCGATAGCGGTGTGTCAAATAACAAGGATGTGACTGACCTGCCGCCATCGCTTGCAGGCAAGCTCCCACAGGTTTTGTGACGCCTGCAAAGTCCGGGTTCACCGCGATTCACTGTAGGAGTGAGCCTGCTCGCGATAGCGGAGTGTCAGACAACAAAAATGTGACTGACCCGCCGCCATCGCTGGCAAGCCAGCTCCCACAGGTTTTGTATTGCCATCAAAATTCGGGTTCACCGCGATTCATTGTAGGAGTGAGCCTGCTCGCGATAGCGCTGTGTCAGACGAAAAATATCGCCTGAGCCGCCGCCATCGCTGGCAAGCCAGCTCCCACAGGTTTTGTATTGCCATCAAAGTCCGGGTTCACCGCGACTCACTGTGGGAACTTGCCTGCAAGCGATGGGGCCATGGGTGTCGCCGCGGGAAAACCGAGGCGGAATACGGTCATGACACCTGGCAAGCTCTTCACCTCCGCTACCCCCTGATGCAGGCTCATGATCGAGCGCACGATCGCCAGCCCCAGCCCGGTGCTGCCCTGCGAGCGCGAGCGGGCGCTGTCGACGCGGTAGAAACGGTCGAACAGGTGCGGCAGATGTTGCGCCTCGATGCCGGCGCCGGGATTGCTGACCAGCAGTGAAGCCTGCGTCGCGCCTTGCTCGATCAGCAAGGTGATGGTTTTGCCGTTCGGGCAATGACGCAGCGCATTCGACAGCAGATTGGAAATCGCCCGCTGGATCATCAGCCGATCGCCCAACACCGATGCGCTGCCAACAACATTCAAATGAATCTGCTTGTCCTGCGCCGCCAGCGAAAACATCTCCGCAACCTTCGCCGCTTCCGCCTCCAGCGCCACCGCTTCAAACGGCGCCAGCGCCGACGGGTGACTGACCTGCGCGAGAAACAGCATGTCCGAGACAATCCGCGCCACGCGTTCCAGCTCCTCGGTACACGACACCAGCACGTCCTTGTACTCCTCGGTCGTACGCTCGCGAGACAGCGTCACCTGGGCCTTGCCCATCAGGTTGTTGATCGGTGTGCGCAGCTCGTGCGCCAGGTCATCGGAGAACTGTGACAACTGCTGCACCCCGGCATCGAGGCGATGCAGCATGAAGTTGATGCCCTGCGCCAGTTCGCTCAACTCCTGCGGCATGTTCACCACCGACAGCCGATGCTCCAGGTCCTGCGTCGAGACCCTCGCCGCCACTTTGCGAAACTCGCGCAGCGGCGCCAATCCACGCTGCACCGCGCCCCACGCCGTCAGGCCGATGAACACCAGCAACAGCGGCAAGGCAATCAGCGTCGAGCGCAGATAGGCGCTGAGCAGCGCCTGATCGTGCGCGTTGTCCATCGACAGCAGCACCGGCACGCTGCTGCCGTCCTTGAGCCGAATCAGCTTCGACGCGGTAAGGAACTTCGCACCCTCGTCATCGATGCTGTCGCTATAGGCCAACTGCTCGGTAGTGCCTCGTACTGCGCGCAATTCGGCGCGCGGATCCTTCAGTCCCGAGCCGGATTTGAGCAGCGGCGTACGCAGGTTCGAGCGGTCATAAATCGTCAGCGTCAGGTTGTCGTGGCCCATGACCTGATCGAGCAGAATGTGCGGCTTGCCACTGACCTCATTGGCGTCGACATACAGCGACAGGCTGTGCTCCACCTGCGCCATCTTCTTTTGCAGGCTGTCGCGGGACAGCGCATTCAGCTCATGGGTCAGGGCGAAATAGGCGAGGATCGCCAGGAATACCACCAACAGCGCGCCGAGAATACTTACCGTCAGACCGAGGCGCATCGACAGGCTGGCCGGCCTCATTCTCGCGCCTCCAGCACATAGCCGACACCGCGCAGGGTGTGGATCAGCTTGTTGTCGAACGGATCATCGATCTTCGCCCGCAAGCGCCGGATCGACACTTCGACCACGTTGGTGTCGCAGTCGAAATTCATGTCCCACACCAGCGAAATGATCTGCGTGCGGGTCAGCACCTCGCCGGACTGGCGCATCAGCAAGTGCAGCAGGGCAAATTCCTTGGTGGTCAGGTCGATGCGCTGCTCGCCACGAAACGCCCGATGCCGGCCCGGATCCAGCTCCAGATCGGCGACTTTCAACACCTGTGGCACTGGGATGTTTTCACTGCGGCGCATCAAGGTGCGCACCCGCGCCAGCAGTTCGGGAAACTCGAACGGCTTGACCAGATAGTCGTCGGCGCCCAGATCCAGACCACGAATCTTGTCCGCCAGCCGCCCGCGCGCGGTGAGCATCATCACCCGCGTCGAGTGGGTGCGGCGCAGTTGTTCCAGCACGCCCCAACCGTCCAGTTCCGGCAAGTTCACGTCGAGAATGATCAGGTCATACGCCTGCTGTTGCGCCAGATGCAATCCATCGGCACCGGTGGCGGCGTGGTCAACGATATAACCACTTTCGGTCAAACCCTGATGCAAGTATTCGGCAGCTTTAAGCTCGTCCTCGACGACAAGGATTCGCATGATCTATCACCACTTTTATTTAATGGATATCTAATTAAGGCAACCCCTCACCCTAACCCTCTCCCCGAGGGAGAGGGGACTGAATGCGGGATATTTCAGAACTACGCCAACGTGAAAAAACTTTACTGAATCCATAATCGACTTGATGTAACAGGTCGATAAAAAACCCGAGACACTTCGGTCGGCCCCCTCTCCCCCCGGGAGAGGGCTGGGGTGAGGGGATATCCGCAACGATAAAGGTTGTAGCGGCTACAGGGTCAACAACCCAATGCTTTAAACCGGGGCTGTGCGACAGTCCGCCGCAGCGCGGACCACGTGATTCTCGTAAGTTTGATTCCGACAAGTACTGTTCAGCAGTTAACTACCGAGTATTTGTTTCTATGTATTGCGGCAAAGCCGATTGCACTTCGCATCCTAGAACAAAACAACTTTGCCAAACCGTGGATAACGGATTTGTAATGTTCCAGTCACCTTGTCGATAAGTTCAAAACCCTAACGTGGCGGCATCGAAAAATCCTGAATTAAAGGAAGTCCTCCATTGCCCGGTTTAATCGAACTGACGGCGCGATCACGCCTGAACAAAACCGCCAGCGGCCTCTTGTTGCTGGCGTGCAGCAGCCTGGCCAGCGCATCGACCCTGACACTGGATCAGGCGCTGCAAAGTGCCTTCGCCGGCAACCCCGATCTCGCTGCCGCGCAATGGGAAATCGGTATTGCCGAGGGCGATCGCCAGCAGGCCGGGCTGATCCCCAATCCCGAGGTGTCGTGGGAGGCCGAAGACACCCGGCGCAACTCGCGCACCACCACGGTGATGCTCAGTCAGCCGATTGAACTGGGCGGCAAACGCGGCGCGCGCATCGATGTCGCCAGGCGTGCGCAGGACGCCGCCGGCATCGAGCTGGAGCGCAAGCGCAATGCCTTGCGCGCCGATGTGATTCAAGCGTTCAACAGCACGCAAACCGCGCAGCAACGCTTGCAGCTGGCGCGCCAGTCGCTGCAACTGGCCGAGCACGGTGTGCGCGTTGCTCAGGGGCGGATTGAGGCCGGTAAATCGTCGCCGGTCGAAGGCACGCGGGCGCAAGTGCAGCTCTCGGAAGTGCGCCTGGAGGTGAGCCGCGCCGAGCGCGATCAGGCCAACGCCTATCAGCAACTGGCGCAGGTCATGGGCGCACCGTTGCCGACTTCGACCAACGTGCAACCCGGCACACAGAACCTCGCCACGCTGCCGCCGCCCGGCCGTTTGCTTGAGCGTCTGAACCAGACTGCCGAGCTGCGTCTGGCGAAGCTGCAGATCGATCAGCGCGAAGCCTCGTTGGGCCTGGAAAAGTCGCAGCGCATTCCCGACCTGACCGTGAGCATCGGCAGCCAGTACAGCGAAACCGAGCGTGAGCGAGTCAACGTGGTCGGGCTGTCGATGCCGATTCCGCTGTTCAACCGCAATCAGGGCAACGTGCTCGCCGCCGCACGGCGCAGCGATCAGGCGCGGGATCTGCGCAACGCCACCGAGCTGCGTTTGCGCACCGAAGTCCAGACCAGCCTTGAGCAATGGCAGACCGCCAACGGCGAAGTCAACGCGTTCAACCAGACCATCCTGCCCGCCGCACAAAGCGCAGTGGACAGCGCCACGCGCGGTTTCGAAATGGGCAAGTTCGGTTTCCTCGACGTACTCGATGCCCAACGCACCCTGATCGCTGCGCGCAGCCAATACATCCAGGCCGTCAGCGAGGCGACCGACGCCCGCGTGCGCCTCGAACGGATCTACGGCGACCTCAGCGTCAGCCCTTGAATTTCACTTTTCAGACAACTGCGCGATGGCACGGCGCAGAGGAGTTTCCATGGATAAAAAACTGATGGTGGTCGCGGTGGCGACCTTGGCGCTGGGCATTGGCCTCGGTTCGATGTGGCCGGCCAATTCAAATATCGACGCGCATGCTGATGAGGCCTCCGAACACGCCGATCACGCCGAGGAGGGCGCTGCCGCCGAAGGCGAACATGCCGAACAAGGCCACATCGAATTGAGCGCCGAGCAGATCGCCGCCGCAGGCATTCAACTGGCCGAGGCGCGGGCGCAAAGCATCAGTCTCGGCTTGTCGTTTCCCGGCGAAGTGCGCTTCGACGAGGACCGCACGGCACACGTCGTGCCGCGCGTGCCGGGGGTGGTCGAGTCGGTGGCGGTCAACCTCGGGCAACCGGTGAAAAAGGGCCAGTTGCTGGCGGTGATCGCCAGTCAGCAAATCTCCGATCAGCGCAGTGAACAGGCCGCCGCGCAACGTCGCTTGGCGTTGGCGCGCACCACCTACGAACGCGAAAAGAAGCTCTGGCAGGATAAGATCGCCGCCGAGCAGGATTTCCTCCAGGCCAGGCAGGCGTTGGAAGAGGCGGAAATCGCCATGAACAACGCCCGGCAGAAAATCAGCGTGCTCAGCGGCAGCGTGGTCGCCACCGGCGGTAATCGCTACGAACTGCGCGCGCCATTCGACGGCGTAGTGGTGGAAAAACACCTGACGCCGGGGGAGGTGGTCGATGAGACCACCGCGGCTTTCACCCTCTCGGATCTGTCGCGGGTGTGGGTCACGTTCGGTGTCTCGCCCAAGGATCTGTCCAAAGTGCAGGTGGGCAAACCGGTGACTGTCAGCGCGCCTGAGTTAAAGGCCGAAGTGACCGGCAGCGTGGCGTACGTCGGCAGCCTGCTCGGCGAACAGACCCGCACCGCGACCGTGCGCGTGACCGTGGAAAACCCTAAAGGCTCGTGGCGCCCGGGGCTGTTCGTCACCGCGCGGGTCGCCACCGAGAGCCGCCAGGCCAAAGTCGCCGTGCCGGAAACCGCGATCCAGACCGTCGAGGACAAACCCACGGTGTTCGTGCGTACCGACGACGGCTTCAAGGCGCAGGCGGTGGAACTGGGCAGCCGTGCCGCCGGCCACGTGGAAGTCACTCAAGGGCTGGAACCGGGCGTGCAAGTCGCCAGCGCCGGCAGCTTCGTCCTCAAGTCGGAGCTGGGCAAAGCCTCAGCCGAGCACAGTCATTAATTCTGGAAGGTCACCATGTTCGAACGCCTGATCCAGTTTGCCATCGAGCAGCGCATCATCGTGCTGCTCGCCGTTCTGCTCATGGCCGGCCTCGGCGTCGCCAGTTATCAAAAGCTGCCGATCGACGCCGTGCCCGACATCACCAACGTCCAGGTGCAGATCAACACCGGCGCCGCCGGGTTCTCGCCGCTGGAAACCGAGCAGCGCATCACTTTCCCGATTGAAACCGCGATGGCCGGTTTGCCGGCGCTGGAGCAGACCCGTTCGCTGTCGCGCTCCGGGTTGTCGCAGGTTACGGTGATCTTCAAGGACGGCACCGACCTGTTTTTCGCTCGCCAACTGGTCAACGAGCGTCTGCAGATCGCCAGGGAGCAATTGCCCGAAGGCGCGGAAGCGGTGATGGGGCCGATTTCCACCGGTCTCGGTGAGATCTTTTTATGGACGGTGGAAGCCCAGGAGGGCGCGCTGAAGGACGACGGCAGCGCCTACACGCCGACCGATCTGCGGGTGATTCAGGACTGGATCATCAAGCCGCAGTTGCGCAACGTGCCGGGCGTCGCCGAGATCAACACCATCGGTGGTTTTGCCAAGGAATATCAGATCGCGCCGGACCCGAAACGCCTTGCCGCGTACAAGCTCACCCTCACCGATCTGGTCACGGCGCTGGAGCGCAACAACGCCAACGTCGGCGCCGGCTACATCGAGCGCAGCGGCGAGCAGTTGCTGATCCGCGCGCCGGGGCAAGTGGCGAGCACCGAGGACATCGCCAACATCGTCATGGCCAATGTCGACGGCACGCCGATCCGGGTGAAGAACGTCGCCACGGTGGAAATCGGCCGCGAACTGCGCAGCGGTGCGGCCACCGAAAACGGTCGCGAAGTGGTGCTGGGTACGGTGTTCATGCTGATCGGCGAAAACAGCCGCACCGTTTCGCAAGCGGTGGCCAGCAAGCTGGAACAGATCAATAAATCCCTGCCGCAAGGCGTGATCGCCGTGCCGGTCTATGACCGCACGCACCTGGTCGACAAAGCCATCGCCACAGTGAAAAAGAACCTGATCGAAGGCGCGATTCTGGTGATCGCGATTCTGTTCCTGTTCCTCGGCAACATCCGCGCCGCGCTGATCACGGCAATGGTGATTCCGCTGTCGATGCTGTTCACCTTCACCGGGATGTTCAGCAACAAGGTCAGTGCCAACCTGATGAGCCTCGGCGCGCTGGACTTCGGGATCATCGTCGACGGCGCGGTGGTGATCGTCGAAAACACCCTGCGTCGTCTGGCGCATGCGCAGCAGCATCACGGCCGTTTGTTGACCCGCGCCGAGCGTTTCAAGGAGGTCTTTGCCGCGGCGAAGGAGGCGCGCCGACCGCTGATTTTCGGCCAGTTGATCATCATGGTGGTGTACCTGCCGATCTTCGCCCTGAGCGGCGTCGAAGGGAAAATGTTCCACCCGATGGCGTTCACCGTGGTCATCGCTTTGCTCGGTGCGATGCTGCTGTCGGTGACCTTTGTGCCGGCAGCGATTGCGCTGTTCGTCACCGGCAAGGTCAAGGAAGAAGAGGGCGTGGTGATGCGCGGTGCACGTCGGGTGTATGCGCCGGCGCTGGCCTGGGTCATGGCCCATCGCACGGTGGCCGTGGGCGCGGCGTTGGGCGTGATCGTGCTCAGCGGCGTGCTCACCAGCCGCATGGGCAGCGAGTTTGTACCGAGCCTCAGTGAGGGGGATTTTGCCCTGCAAGCGCTGCGCGTGCCGGGCACCAGCCTGACGCAATCGGTGGACATGCAGCAGCGGCTGGAAACGCTGATCCTGGCCAAAGTGCCGGAGGTTGAAAGGGTGTTCGCCCGCACCGGTACGGCGGAAATCGCCTCCGATCCGATGCCGCCGAACATCTCTGACAGCTACGTGATGCTCAAACCGAAGGATCAATGGCCAGACCCGAACAAGTCCCGCGAAACCCTGATGGCCGAGTTGCAACAAGCCGCCGCGACGTTGCCGGGCAGCAACTATGAACTGTCGCAGCCAATCCAGTTGCGCTTCAACGAACTGATCTCCGGTGTGCGCAGCGATGTCGCGGTGAAGGTGTTCGGCGATGACATGGACGTGCTCAACGCCACGGCAGCGAAGATCGCGGCGGCGATGCAAAAGGTCAACGGCGCCTCTGAAGTGAAAG
Organism: Pseudomonas sp. MWU347; assembly: GCF_017947305.1. Classification (NCBI taxonomy): domain Bacteria; kingdom Pseudomonadati; phylum Pseudomonadota; class Gammaproteobacteria; order Pseudomonadales; family Pseudomonadaceae; genus Pseudomonas; species Pseudomonas sp. MWU347. The sequence goes on along the minus strand of NZ_JAFGZB010000005.1, from coordinate 160,237 downwards.
TCGAGCAGACCACCGGGTTGCCGGTGCTGACCATCAACATCGACCGAGACAAGGCGGCGCGTTACGGGCTCAACGTCGGTGATGTGCAGGACACCATCGCTGTGGCAGTGGGCGGGCGTCAGGCTGGGACCTTGTATGAGGGTGATCGGCGTTTCGACATGGTGGTGCGCTTGTCCGATGCCATGCGCAAGGACATCGACGGCTTGTCGGCATTGCTGATTCCGGTGCCGGCGCTGAGCGGTGCGGCGAATCAGGTCGGGTTTATCGCGCTGAAAGACGTCGCCAGCCTCGATCTGGTGCTCGGGCCGAATCAGGTCAGCCGCGAAAACGGCAAGCGCCTGGTGATCGTCAGCGCCAACGTGCGCGGGCGCGATATCGGCTCGTTCGTCAGCGAGGCCGGTGCGCTGATCGAGCGCGAGGTGCAGGTGCCGGCGGGATACTGGACTAGCTGGGGCGGGCAGTTCGAGCAACTGCAATCGGCGGCCAAGCGCTTGCAGATCGTGGTGCCGGTGGCGTTGCTGCTGGTGTTCGGCTTGCTGTTCATGATGTTCAACAATCTGAAGGACGGCTTGCTGGTGTTTACCGGGATTCCGTTTGCCTTGACCGGCGGGGTGATGGCGCTGTGGCTGCGGGATATTCCGTTGTCGATTTCCGCTGGCGTGGGGTTTATCGCGTTGTCCGGGGTGGCGGTGCTCAACGGTCTGGTGATGATCGCGTTCATTCGCAATTTGCGCGAGGAAGGGCGCTCACTGACGGAGGCAATCAACGTCGGCGCGCTGACGCGCTTGCGGCCAGTGTTGATGACCGCGCTGGTGGCGTCGCTGGGGTTTATTCCGATGGCGCTGGCGACTGGCACCGGCGCCGAGGTGCAGCGGCCACTGGCAACCGTGGTGATCGGCGGGATTCTGTCCTCGACGATCCTCACGTTGCTGATCTTGCCCGCGCTGTACCAGATCGCCCATCGCCGGGATGAGGACACCGTACCGTCTGAGTAGGTGATCTCCTGTGGGAGCGGGCTTGCTCGCGAAGAGGCCGTGTCAGTCGACATCAATGTTGGATGACACACCGCTTTCGCGAGCAAGCCCGCTCCCACATGGGTTCCGTGCACTGATCCGGCAGATAACGGATATGTAATTCCCCCGCCACCGTCACGAAAGGTGCGCCTTGTTACCTTGATCCCGTCAGCTACTTAAACGAGGAATCAACCATGAAATTCGCCCAACTGAGCACCTTCGCAGCCGCCCTGATGCTGTCGTCCCTGGCCATGGCCGAAGGCGGCGGTGACCGCACGTTCGACCGGATGATGACCGCCAATGATCGCGCCGTGGAGCTGTTCGTGACCAAGGAACAGGCCCGCGACCCGGTCGTCGTCAACGAGAAGAAAGACGACAAGACCAAAGACCTGTAAGCCCGGCGCACTGGAACAAGCCCGTTGTCGTGTGCCGATGCCGGGCTTTTTTACGGAGGAGTAAACATGCAGTTGATCAAATGGATGACCTTCGCCGGCGTCATGGCGATGTCGGTAAATGCACTGGCTGAAGGCGGCGGCGATCGCACTTTCGAACGTGCTTTCAGCGCCAACGCCAAAGCCATGGAGCAATACGCAGCCGAGCGCGGCACAGCGGCGCCGGTGGTCAAGGAATACGAATACGGCATGAAGCTCGACGTGGTGAAAATCGTCAGCGTGGTGAAGCCGCAGCCTGCCTGCTCGGTGGTGCCTACCGCTATGACCTACGAAGACTCGCAAGGGCAACTCAACACCCTCAGATACAGCGTGGCCGGCGTGTGCCGCAACAGTGGTGGCTAACCAACACCTGATCCCCGGAGCTGCATTTAAAAGTTGTGTGGGAAAAGCAGAACCTTCCCACAATGTTTTCAGGTTGTCCTTCGTATGTCAGCTCTCTAGCCTGTGTGTTCAAGGAGGGTTACTTGGTCGGCAAAGGCTCGACATCCACAACGGCCGGGAGCGGAGACGCTTCCTGGTTCAACTTGCGTCGGGCAATCTCGGCGCCGCGCAGACGCAGAGGCGTTTCGATAAAGCGGTAGTTGAGTTCGCTCAGCAGCACCAGCAGACCCACCGACGTCAGTAACAGCTCAAGGGTGAAACGCCCATCCAGCGGCACGCCTTGGTTGGCGGCAACACGCGTCCAGACCTCTGTACTCAGGTGGTTGGTGAACACGTGGATCACGTAGAGCCCATACGACCGTGAGCCAAGCCATTGCATGAGACCGCGCATGAACGCCGGGCAGTAGATATAGCCCTTCTGATAACTCGCCAGCCAGACAATCAATACCGCGACCATCGCGACGATGCCGACAGCAATGGGCATGGCAATCAGCTGGATGGCGACAGAACCCAGCATGTATAGCAGGAACAGCGTGCAAAGCAGCGGTTTGATCGTCCCCTGACCCAGACCGACCGGTTCTATCTGCCGATAGAGGCGGGTACGGGTGAACAGGCACAGGAGAATTCCCCAGAGCATTGCATCCAGACGGAAGTGCGTGAGGATGCTCGCGGGTTGGCCGTAAGGATTTCTGTCGATACCGAACTGCAACGCAATCAGTGCGAACAGGGCAATGATCCGCCAACGCGGGGCCGTGACAAACAGCAGAAAAAAAGGAAATACGAAGTAAAACTGCTCTTCGAGCGCCAGGCTCCAGTATTGAGGGCTAGGGCCCAGCAGCGAGTTGTAATGCATCGCCAGGTTGCCGCTGAAGGTCGCGACGGCGGTGAAACTGCGCAAATTGTCGTACCACGAACCAAAGGCATTCGATTGGTTGAAAATAACGGAAAACAACAGCGGAATGAGTATCCAGAGCCATGCTGTGGGCAGCAGACGATAGGCGCGGCGCAGCCAGAAACAGGCAGTTGCCAGACCGGACTGACCTTGGGCGCGCTGTTGGTCGAAATGGTCCAGATAGGCCTTGCTGACCACGAAACCGGAAATGCAGAAGAACAGGTCGACACCGGTCCAGGGCATGAAAATCGAGAATATTCTCAGCAGCGTATCGGTATGGAACGGCAGCATCATGGTGACATGGCACAAGAAGGTCATGGCCACAGCAGCCCCTCGCAAGTACTCGATTTCCAGGTTCTTACGGCTACTCATCGGTCCCTCGTTATTCTTGTTGGTCAGCGCAGGCGAAGATGGCAGGTGGCTTGCGGTTCGGTCAAGAAAACGATGAGTTTATTCAGCGCAAAAAAAGGCGCCCCGAAGGACGCCAAAAAATTCACCTCTGACCAAAGGAGCAAGGAGCTTCTAAAGGTGAATGGTATTGCTCGGGAAACTCAGAGAATCGCCAGCGGGTACTCGACGATCACCCGCACTTCATCCAGGTCTGACTCGAACGCCGTGGCGCGGGTGGTGGCCTGGCGCAAACGCAGCGACAGGTCTTTCATCGAACCGCTCTGCACCACGTATTTGACTTCGATGTCGCGCTCCCAGCGCTTCTGGTCGGTCAGCGGATTGCCTTCGGCATCGCGGCGCATGTACACGGCGTTGGCGTTGGAATAGTCGGCGTCGGTGCCACGTGCGTAACGGGTCATGAACGACAGACCGGGTACGCCGTAAGTGCTCATGTCGAGGTCGTAGCGCACCATCCACGAACGTTCCTTCGGCGAGTTGAAGTCGCTGTACTGGATCGAGTTATCGAGGAAGATCGAGTCGGACTGGCGCAGGTAATCGAAGTCGTCGTTGCCGTTGTTGCGCTGATGGGAGAGGGCGACGGAATGGGCGCCGAGCTTCACGCCGACGCGGCCGCTCCAGATGTTGTTGTCGAATTGGCCGAGCAGTTGCTTGCCTTCGTCGACCGCCTTGTAATAGTTCAGGCCGCCGAACAACGACAACTCGTCCGACAGTGGATAGGTCCAGGCGGTGCCGGCGTAATACTGGTTCCAGGTGTCCTTGAGGCGACTGGAATACAGGCTGAAACTGAGGTTCTTGTTAAGCACGTAGTCGCCGCCGCCATAAGCGATCCACGGCGAATTGACCGGGCCGGCGTAGAACGTGGCGAAATTTTCGCGCATGTCGCTGGACACCGGTTGGCTCATCGCATGCAAACGACCGCCCTGAATCGACAGACCGTCGATGCTGGTGTTGGTCGCCGTCACACCGCGAAAGCTTTCCGGCAGCAGGCGCGAATCACCTGCGGCCACCACCGGGTTGGCCGGGAACACATCACCGACCTTGACCACGGTATCGAAGGCCCGCACTTTGGCGGCGCCACCGATCTTGGTGTATTCATCCCGCGCCTGGCCGTCACGGTTGACCGGCAGCACATCGAACGAACTGCGCCCGCCGTTGCGGCCGTCACCGGTGTCGAGTTTCAAGCCGAGCATGGCAAATGCGTCGACACCGACCCCGACGGTGCCTTGGGTGAAACCGGATTCGAACTTGCTGATCACCGCATGCGCCCAGGCTTCGGAATAACCGTTGCCGGTGGGGCTGGACTGGCCGTTGCGATGATCACGATTGAAGTAGAAGTTGCGGTTGAGCACCGTCAGGCTGCTGCCTTCGACAAAGCCTTCGGGCTTGTCTTCTGCAAACACCATGGACGGCCCGGAGCCGACCACCACCGCTAAAGCGGCCATCGACATTTTTGTATTGTTAACCATCAAACACTCCTTGGGTTCGGCAGAACGGGAACGTGCGTCGGCGTGGTTTTATTGTTCGACGGGGCAGGGCCCGCCGGCATTGGTCGCCGGGTCACATCGTTGCAAGCTGCGGATAACGCCAAGGTGATGGGGGAATTACAATTTCGTCATGTGGCTGGAATCAAAACCCCGTGTCAGGTCAGGGCTGCGAGTTGTTCGATTGTCTGTGGAAAACGCTCGACCAGACGGATCAGGGTTGTGGCCTGAGCATTGGGCGTAGCTCGTCCTTGCTCCCAGTTCTCGAGCGTTCGCGTATTGGTGCGTAGATACATCGCGAAAACTGACCGGGAAAGATTAAGTTGCTGACGGATGGCTATCACTTCCTCAGCAGTGATCGGCATCAGTTTTGGCAGCTGAACCTTATGGGTACGCAAGGTGATTTTGCCTTGGCGTTCATCGGCCAGTGCTTCCAGTCCATCCATCAGTTCGGAAAAAATGTCACGTTTCATAGTGGCTTCTCGCGTTGAGTTCTCTATCCAGTGTTTTTCTGAAAAGCTTTTTCTGGGCAGGCGTCAAATCGTCCTGCTCGTTTTTGTTGAAGACGGTAAAGAGCCAGAACTGATCGAAGCCTGACCACCAGTAATAAATCACTCGTAATCCGCTGCGCTTGCCTTTCCCTCTTCGTTGGTCGCTGAAGCGAATTTTACGAAGCCCGCCTGTGTCCTCGATGAGATCGCCCGCTTCCGGATTTTTCAGCAACTCCAATTGAAAGCTGCGAAACAGATCGTCATCCAGATAGTCGTCTCGGTGCTTCTGAAACACAGGCAATTCGATAAATAGAGCATCCATGTTCTGTACGCTACCTACGTATAGTGTTGTCTCGATAATCGAATCGGTCAAGGCCTCCAGGCCGTCCTTTTCGTCCCTTTTTGAACGGTAGACGCCGGTCGTAAAAACACCTGTAGGACGAATCGACGAGTGTGGTGAGAACGTTCGATTGAGTAGAGAGGAGGCTTAGCAATTGACGTGTCGGAACAATCCGCAGCACTATCGCCCCATGACTGTCCAACTTCGAATGACCATGATGTGCTCCTCCATGACCGCTTCCGGCGGGCCATGAGGTCATACGTGTTTGTCATTTGACGTGTACCCAAAGCCCCGCCAGAAATGGACGGGGCTTTTTCATGCCCCGTCCGCACATGGCTCAAGGAGAGAGAAATGTTCGACATCAGAAGAGCCACCGCGAATGACGCCCAAACCGCATTCGACATACGACGCTTGGCGATCAGGCATCAATGCATCGGTGCCTACACCGAGCAGCAAATGCACGACTGGACCAAGGGCTCGGCTGAAGACGGTTACGACACGCTCATGGAAAAGCATTTCTATCTGGGCTGGGTTGAGGACGAGCCAGTGGCAACCGGAATGCTTGATCTGGAGTACCGTGAAATCGGTGCAATCTTCATTCATCCGGATTTCATGCAGCGCGGACTGGGCAAACAGGTTTTGCACTTTCTTGAAGATCTGGCAAGGGAGCTGGGGCTGGCAGAGGTGTGTCTGGACGCAACGTTGAACGCTGCCGATTTTTACCGGCGCTGCGGTTATGTCGGGGAGGAGAGTGCGATTTACCAATCACCTTCGGGTCTGCAACTGGCCTGCGTGCCAATGGTGAAGAAACTGTGATGCCATTGTGGCGAGGGAGCTTGCTCCCGCTGGACTGCGTAGCGGGCCCCGCTTCTCAGTTGAACAGCGGGGCCGCTTCGCGTCCTGACGGGAGCAAGCTCCCTCGCCACAGGTTATTTGTTGCTACATGGAATCTGTAAAACAAAAACGGCACCCGAAGGTGCCGTTTTCACTTGTAGCCAGCCGAGCAATCAGCCCGCCAGACCCGCCTGCTGAACCAGGGTCAGCAATGGCTGCGGGTACACACCCAGGAAGAACGCGACCAGGGCGATGGCCAGCAGCATCACGCCGCCTGCCTTCTGTTCCCAGTGCAACTGGGCGTCGTGGCGGCGCAGGTTCGGTTCGATCAGGTACAGGGTGACCATCACGCGCAGGTAGTAGAACACGCCGATGGCGCTGCCCAGTACCAGGGAACCGACCAGCCACCATTGGTGCGACTCGACACCGGTGGCGATGATGTAGAACTTGCCGATGAAGCCAGCGGTCAGCGGAATACCGGCCAGGGACAGCATCATCACGGTCAGCACGGCGGTCAGGTACGGACGGCGCCAGAACAGGCCGCGGTACTCGTACAGCGCGTCGGCGTCACGGCCGTTGTACGGCGAGGACATCAGGGTGATCACGCCGAAGGCGCCAAGGCTGGTGATCACATAAGTCACCAGATACACGCCGATGGCTTCCACCGCCAGACCCTTGCTCGCCACCAGGGCAATCAGCAGGTAGCCGAAGTGCGCGATGGACGAGTAACCGAGCAGACGCTTGAGGTTGCTCTGGGTCAGGGCCAGCAGGTTACCGAACAGGATCGAGGCGACGGCGATCACGCTCAGTACGTCGCTCAGCACGCCGCTGCTGGCAGCAGGGGAGATCTGGAACAGACGCACCATCACCGCGAACACGGCAACCTTCGACGCCGTGGCGAGGAACGCGGCGACTGGCGCCGGAGCACCTTCGTACACGTCCGGGGTCCACAGGTGGAACGGTACCAACGACAGCTTGAATGCCAGACCGATCAGCATCATGCCCAGACCCAACTGCGCCAGCGAGCTCGGCAGGTTGGTGGTAGCCAGTGCCTGACCGATACCGTTGAAGCTCAGGGTGCCGGCGTCAGCGTAGAGCAGGGCCATGCCGAACAACAGGAACGCGGAACCGGCCGCCGACAGCACCATGTACTTGATGCCGGCTTCCAGCGAACGCTTGTTGAAGAAGGCGTAAGCCACCAGACCGTAGACCGGCACCGACAGCAGTTCCAGACCGATGAACAAACCGGCCAGGTGCTGCGCGCTGACCAGAACCAGACCACCGGCGGCGGCCATCAGGATCAGCAGGTACAGTTCTTCACGGTTGCCCGGGTAACCCGAACCGCCATCGCCGAGGTAGGCGTGGGCGAGGGTCACACAGGCGAGGGTGGCGACCAGGATCAGCGCCATGTACAGGCAGGCGAAGGTGTCGACTTGCAGCAAAGGAGTCACAGCCAGAGGCGCGACTTTCAGGGCTGGCAGGATCGACAGCAGGGCCAGGTTCAGACCGGCGACCGAGATCAGGAAGGTCTGCGAGTGGTTGCGGCGCCAGGCGATTGCCAGCATCACCACGATAATGGTGAGGCTGGTGATCAACAGTGGCGCAAGCGCAATAAAGTGTTGAATCGTGAATTCCATAGCGCTCTTACCGGGCCGAAGCGAGTTGAGTGAAGGCGGTGCCGAGCCACTGCTGCACGCCATGCATCGTGGCGGCGGAAGTGTCGAGGAACGGTTGCGGGTAGACGCCGAGGTAAATCAGCAGCACCGCAAGGCCCAGCACCATGATCAGTTCGCGACCGTCCATGCCGTGCAGTATCGAATCCGATTTCGACGGACCGAAGTAGGCACGGTGGATCATGATCAGCGAGTAGACCGAACCGAACACCAGACCGGAGGTGGCAATCGCGGTGATCCATGGCGCACTGGCGAACGTACCGATCAGGATCAGGAACTCGCCGACGAAGTTACCGGTACCCGGCAGACCCAGCGAGGCGGCGGCGAAGAACAGGCTGATCGCCGGCAGGTAAGCGATACGCGACCACAGACCGCCCATCTCACGCATGTCACGGGTGTGCAGACGCTCGTACAGCTGACCGCTGAGGATAAACAGTGCCGCGGCCGACAGACCGTGCGCCAGCATCTGGATCACTGCACCTTGCAGCGCCAGTTGGCTGCCGGAGTAGATGCCGATCAACACGAAGCCCATGTGGGAAACGGACGAGAAGGCGATCAGACGCTTGATGTCGGTTTGCGCGAACGCGAGGAACGCACCGTAGAAGATCCCGATCAGACCGAGGGTCATGGCGATCGGCGCGAACTCGGCCGAAGCATTCGGGAACAGCGGCAGGGCGAAACGCAGCAGACCGTAGGCCGCGGTTTTCAGCAGGATACCGGCGAGGTCGACGGAACCGGCAGTCGGCGCCTGGGCGTGCGCGTCAGGCAACCACGAGTGGAACGGTACGACTGGCAGCTTGACCGCGAAGGCGATGAAGAAGCCGAGCATCAGAATGTACTCGGTGGTCATCGACATCTTGGTCTTCAACAGGTCGGCGTAGTTGAAGGTAATCACGCCAGTGTTGTTGAAGTTGACCAGCACCAGACCGAGGATCGCCACCAGCATGATCAGGCCGGAAGCCTGAGTGAAGATGAAGAACTTGGTTGCTGCGTAGATCCGGGTTTTCTTGCCGTCCGAAGAACTGTGACCCCAGAGCGCGATGAGGAAGTACATCGGCACCAGCATCATTTCCCAGAAGAAGAAGAACATGAACAGGTCGAGGGCGAGGAACACGCCGACCACGCCGCCCAGGATCCACATCAGGTTCAGGTGGAAGAAGCCAACGTGACGTTGAATCTCTTTCCACGAGCAGAGTACCGAGAGGATACCCAGCAGGCCGGTCAGCAGGATCATCAACAGCGACAGGCCGTCGAGGGCCAGGTGCACGTTGATGCCGAAGCGCTGGATCCAGACGTGCTTGAACTCGAGCGCCCAGGTCGGATCGGCGCCAGGCGCCGGAGCAAATGAATAGTCACCGTGGGCCCACAGCCAGAGGCCGAGGGCGAGTTCCAGGGTCATGGTCAACAGCGCAATCCAGCGGGGGAGGGTAGCGCCGAAGCGCTCACCCATCCAGCACAGCAGGCCGCCGATGAAGGGGATCAGGATTAGCCAAGGCAGAATCATGACGGGCTCGTTTCCTTTCGCAAATTCGCAAGGTTCATATCAGACCGCTACCAGCACGATGGCGCCGATTACCAGCACGGCACCAGCAGCCATCGAGGCGGCATACCAACGCAGTTGACCGGTCTCGGTGCGGCTCAGGGCGGTGTGACCGCCTTTGGCCATACGCGGGATCAGACCGATGGTCTGGTCGAGCGGGTCTCTGCGCAGTACATGGCTGATCGCAAGGTACGGCTTGACGAACAGTTTGTCGTAGATCCAGTCGAAGCCCCAGGCAGCGAACCACCAGGCTGAAAGGAAACGGCCGACGCCGCTGTTGGCGATCGCGGTCACGAAGCGACGCTTGCCGAGGAACAGCAGGGCCGCCAGCAGGATACCGGCCAGGGCGATGGCGCCCGAAGCGATTTCCAGACTGTGCTTGGCTTCACCACCGGCATGGCCAACGCTCTCAGGCAGTACGCCGTGCAGCGGTGGAACGATCATGGCGCCGACGAACGTCGACAGTACGATCAGCACCGACAGTGGCAGCCAGTGAGAGATGCCGTGACCGGCGTGGGCTTCGGTCTTGGCTTCACCGTGGAACGTGATGAAGATCAGGCGGAAGGTGTACAGCGAAGTCATGAACGCACCGACCAGACCGGCGTAAAGCAGACCGTGGTTGCCGCTGGCGAACGCTTCCCAAAGGATTTCGTCCTTGGAGTAGAAGCCTGCGGTGACCAGTGGCAGGGCGGCCAGTGCAGCACCACCGACGATGAAGCTGGCGTAGGCCAGTGGCAGCTTTTTCCACAGACCGCCCATCTTGAAGATGTTCTGCTCGTGGTGGCAGGCAACGATCACCGCACCGGAAGCAAGGAACAGCAGGGCCTTGAAGAAGGCGTGGGTCATCAGGTGGAAAATCGCGCCATCCCAGGCACCCACGCCCAGCGCCAGGAACATGTAGCCGATCTGGCTCATGGTCGAGTAGGCGAGGATACGTTTGATGTCGGTCTGTACCAGTGCGGCGAAACCGGCCAGTACCAGAGTCACACCACCGACGATGCCGACCAGGTGCAGGATTTCCGGCGCCAGGGTGAACAGACCGTGGGTACGGGCAATCAGGTAGACACCGGCGGTCACCATGGTCGCGGCGTGGATCAGTGCCGACACCGGGGTCGGACCGGCCATCGCGTCCGCGAGCCAGGTTTGCAGTGGCAGTTGCGCCGATTTACCGACCGCGCCACCCAGCAGCATCAGGGTCGCCAGGGTGATCCAGAAGTCGCCGACCTGGAATTTCTGCGGTGCCAGCACCAGCAGTTCCTGGATGTTCAGCGTGCCCACTTGCTGGAACAGGATGAACAGGCCGATGGCCATGAATACGTCGCCGATCCGGGTCACGATGAAGGCCTTGAGTGCGGCGTTACCGTTGTTGCGGTTGCTGTAGTAGAAACCGATCAACAGGTACGAGCACAGGCCCACGCCTTCCCAGCCGAAGTACAGGAACAACAGGTTATCGCCGAGTACCAGGAACAGCATGCTGGCGATAAACAGGTTGGTGTACGAGAAGAAGCGCGAGTAGCCCGCTTCGCCGCGCATGTACCAGGACGCGAACAGGTGGATCAGGAAACCCACGCCCACCACCACGCCGAGCATGGTGATCGACAGGCCATCGATGTAGAGGGCGAAGTCAGGCTTGAATCCTTCGACCGCCATCCACTTCCACAGCACCAGGGTGTAGTGACCACCTTCGGGCGGCGCGACGTTGAATTGCCAGATGACGTAGGCGGCGACAATCGCCGACAAGCCAATGGAGCCCACGCCGATCAGCGCCGAGAGGTTTTCCGACCAGCGTCCACGGGAGAACGACAGCAGCAGGAAACCGATCAGAGGGAATACAAAAGTCAGAAAGATTAGGTTCATCCGCGCATCTCACTGGCAGCGTCGATATCGAGCGTGTGGAAGCGGCGATACAGTTGCAGCAGGATCGCCAGGCCAATACTGGCCTCGGCGGCTGCCAGACTGATCACCAGGATGAACATGATCTGTCCATCCGGTTGGCCCCAACGGGCGCCTGCAACGATGAAGGCCAGTGCAGAGGCGTTCATCATCACTTCCAGACTCATCAACACGAACAAAATGTTGCGGCGGACCATCAGGCCGACCAGACCAAGGCAGAACAGGATGCCGGCAACGGCCAATCCATGTTCGAGAGGGATAGCAGGCATGTCTTACTCCTTCGCCTCGTTACGGCCCAAATGGAACGCCGTGACGGCTGCAGCGAGCAGCAGCATCGAGGCGAGTTCGACCACCAGCAGATACGGACCGAACAGGCTGACGCCCACGGCTTTTGCATCGACGGTGGTGTGGCCGATGGCCTGGCCGCTCTGGTGAGCGAACAGCACATACAGCAGTTCGGCCAGCAGCAGGGCGGCGAGAATCACCGGCCCTGCCCAGATGCCGGGCTTGAGCCAGGTGCGTTCCTGCTGAACCGAGGCCGGGCCCAGATTCAGCATCATCACCACGAACACGAACAGCACCATGATGGCGCCGGCGTAGGCGATCACTTCCAGCACGCCGGCGAACGGTGCGCCGAGGGCGAAGAAGGTCATGGCCACGGCGATCAACGAGATGATCAGGTAGAGCAGGGCGTGCACAGGGTTGGTGTTGGTGACCACACGAAGCGTGGACACCACCGCGATACCCGATGCGAAATAGAAAGCGAATTCCATCGTTCTTCCTTAAGGCAGCAAGCTCTTCACGTTGATCGGTTCGGCTTCGTTCTGCGCAGAGCCTTTCGGCTTGCCAGCGATTGCCATACCTGCAACACGATAGAAGTTGTAATCAGGGTTTTTGCCGGGGCCGGAGATCAAAAGATCTTCTTTCTCGTACACCAGGTCCTGACGTTTGAACTCGGCCATCTCGAAATCCGGGGTCAACTGGATTGCGGTGGTCGGACAGGCTTCCTCGCAGAGACCGCAGAAAATGCAGCGCGAAAAGTTGATACGGAAGAAGTCCGGGTACCAGCGACCGTCTTCGGTTTCAGCTTTCTGCAGCGAGATGCAACCTACCGGGCAAGCCACGGCGCACAGGTTGCAGGCTACGCAACGCTCTTCGCCATCGGGGTCACGGGTCAGGACGATGCGACCACGGTAGCGTGGCGGCAGGTAGACCGGCTCTTCCGGGTATTGCAGGGTGTCGCGCTTGCGGAAGCCATGGCCGAAGACCATGACCAGGCTGCGCAACTGGGTACCGGTACCCTTAACGATGTCGCCAATATATTTGAACATGGGTCAAATCCTCACTGAACCGCAACCGCAGGTGTGTTCCACAACACAACCGCAGCGGTTATCAGCAAATTGATCAGGGTCAGTGGCAGGCAGAATTTCCAGCTGAAATCCATCACCTGGTCATAACGCGGACGCGGGATGGAAGCGCGCAGCAGGATGAACAGCATGATGAAGAACGCGGTCTTCAGTGCGAACCAGACGAAGGACAGTTGCGGCAGGATGCCGAACGGACCGTGCCAGCCACCGAAGAACAGGGTGACCAGCAGCGCCGAGATCAGGATGATGCCGATGTATTCACCGACGAAGAACATGCCCCATTTCATACCGGCGTATTCAATGTGGTAACCGTCTGCCAGTTCCTGTTCCGCTTCCGGCTGGTCGAACGGGTGACGGTGAGTCACGGCGACGCCAGCGATGAAGAAGGTACAGAAGCCGAAGAACTGCGGAATGATGAACCACAGGTTCTGCGCCTGGTACTCGACGATGTCGCGCATGTTGAACGAGCCGACCTGCACCACGATGCCCATCAGGGCCAGGCCCATGAACACTTCGTAGGACACGGTCTGCGCCGAAGCACGCAAGCTGCCGAGCAGGGCGAACTTGTTGTTGCTCGACCAGCCGGCGAACAGCACCGCGTAGACCGACAGACCGGCCATGGCGAAGAAGAACAGCAGGCCGATGTTCAGATCCGCCACGCCCCAGGTCGGGGTGATCGGGATGATCGCGAACGCGATCAGCAGGGCGGACATGGCGACCACCGGTGCCAGGGTGAAGATCACCTTGTCGGCAAACGGCGGGGTCCAGTCTTCCTTGAAGAACATCTTCAGCATGTCGGCGGCGATCTGGAACATGCCGAACGGGCCAACGCGGTTCGGACCGTAACGGTCCTGCCACCAGCCCAGCAGGCGACGTTCGACAAAGCTGAGCAACGCGCCCGCGACCACGACGGCCAGCAGAATCACGATGGCTTTGATGACCGTCAGGATCACATCGATCACTTCAGGGGTGAACCAGGTCATTGCGCTGCCTCCTGCAGACCGTCGACGGACAGGCCGGCGAATGCCGGTGGAATGCCGGCGATGCCCGCAGGCAAGGCCACCAGACCCGCGCCCAGTTCTTCATTGATGCGCAGCGGCAGACGCAGGGTCTGGCCGGCCACGTTCAGGCTCAGCAGAGCACCGTCGTTGACGCCCAGGCGATCCGCTTCGGATTTGGCCAGCGCCACGTACGGAGCCGGGATGCGTTCCTGTACCGGTGCGGCTTTCGACGAGTTTTCGTCGCTGCCGAACAGGTGGTAGAACGGCACGGCCTGCCAGGTGCCCGGCGCCGGGTTGAATGCGCGCGGAGCGGCAGCGAACCAGTTCAGCGAATCACCGGTGCTTTCGATCAGGCGGGTGCCCGGGTCGCCTGCACGCAGGTGACCACCGACTTCGTCCTGGAACTTGTTCCAGGCTTGCGGCGAGTTCCAGCCCGGCGACCAGGCAAACGGTACCTGCTGACGCGGTTCGGCCGAGCCCGAGTAACCTTCCATGGAGAAGGCAAACGCGGTGTCTTTGTCTTGCGGGGTGCGCGGTTCGTGAACGCTGATGTCGGCGCGCATCGCGGTGCGACCGGAATAACGCAGCGGCTCACGCGCCAGTTTCAGACCCTTGATGCGGAACGCGGCAGACGGCGCGGCGTCGACGATACGCGCCAGTTGCTCGGTGCTCGAAGCCACGGCAGCGGTGACGTGGTCGAGTTGCGTCCAGTCGATCGGCTGGTTCAGCAGGGTCGAGCGCAGGGCGTGCAGCCAGCGCCAGCCTTCGTGAACCAGGATGCTCGCATCCATGTATTGCGGATCGAAAACCTGGAAGAAGCGCTGGGCGCGGCCTTCCTGGCTGACCAGCGTGCCGTCGCCTTCAGCGAAGCTCGCCGCTGGCAGAACCAGTTGCGCGCGGTCGCTGGTGGCGGTCTTCTGGTGGTCGGCAACGATCACTACTTTCGCAGCGTTCAGCGCGGCATCGACCTTGGCTTTCGAAGTACGGGTGTACAGATCGTTTTCCAGCACGACGATGGCGTCGGCCTTGCCGTCGATCACGGCTTGCAGCGCCGCGTCGACCGATTCGCCACCGAGCATGGCCAGGCCAAGGCTGTTGGCTTCCGGCACGATCAGGCTGATCGAACCGTTCTTCTCGCGCAGCTTCAGGGCTTTGGCGATGTTCGCAGCGGCTTCGATCAAGGCTTTGGAACCCAGCGAAGTACCGGCGATGATCAGCGGACGTTTGGCCGCGAGCAGGGCGTCAGCGATGCGCTGAGCCAGTTCCAGTGCTTCGGCGTCCAGACCTTCGACGGCCGGGGCGCTGGCGTCCAGCGCGTGAGCCACGGCGAAACCGATGCGCGCCAGATCGTCCGGAGCGGCGTGAACGCACTCTTCCGCGATGTCGTCGAGCTTGGTTTCCGCCAGGCTGGCGATGAACAGCGGGTTCAGTTCGTGCTGACCGATGTTCTTCACCGCGGCGTCGAGCCACGGCTGAACGCGCATGGCCTCGGCCATGTCTTCAGCTTTGCCCTTGACCGACTGACGCAGGGACAGCGCCATACGGGCGGCGGTCTGGGTCAGGTCTTCACCGAGGACGAACACGGCGTCGTGGTCTTCGATGTCGCGCATGTTCGGCACTGGCAGCGGGCTGTCTTTGAGCACTTGCAGGACCAGACGGATGCGCTCCAGTTCGGAGGCTTCGATACCGGAGTAGAAATGCTCGGCGCCGACCAGTTCACGCAGCGCGTAGTTGCTTTCGAGGCTGGCACGCGGCGAACCGATACCGACGATATTGCGCCCGCGCAGCAGATCGGCTGCCTTGTCCAGCGCCTGATCCAGGCCCAGCTTGGTGCCGTCGGCCAGCAGTGGCTGACGTGGACGGTCGGTGCGGTTGACGTAGCCATAACCGAAACGGCCACGGTCGCACAGGAAGTACTGGTTCACCGAACCGTTGAAACGGTTTTCGATGCGACGCAGTTCGCCGTAACGCTCGCCCGGGGAAATGTTGCAACCGCTGGAGCAGCCATGGCAGATGCTCGGCGAGAACTGCATGTCCCATTTACGGTTGTAGCGCTCGGAGTGAGTCTTGTCGGTGAACACACCGGTCGGGCAGACCTCGGTGAGGTTGCCGGAGAACTCGCTTTCGAGGGTGCCGTCTTCAACGCGACCGAAGTACACGTTGTCGTGGGCGCCGAACACACCGAGGTCGGTGCCGCCGGCGTAGTCCTTGTAGAAACGCACGCAGCGGTAGCAGGCGATGCAGCGGTTCATTTCGTGGGAAATGAACGGGCCCAGTTGCTGGTTCTGGTGGGTGCGTTTGGTGAAGCGATAACGGCGCTCGTTGTGGCCGGTCATCACCGTCATGTCTTGCAGGTGGCAGTGACCGCCTTCTTCGCACACAGGGCAGTCGTGCGGGTGGTTGGTCATCAGCCATTCGACAACACTGGCGCGGAACGCCTTGGATTCTTCATCGTCGATGGAGATCCAGGTGTTGTCGGTGGCAGGGGTCATGCAGGACATGACGATGCGACCACGGGTGTCGTTCTCGTCGGTGTACTGCTTGACCGCGCACTGGCGGCAGGCCCCAACGCTACCAAGCGCGGGGTGCCAGCAGAAATAAGGGATGTCGAGGCCCAGCGACAGACATGCCTGTAACAGGTTGTCTGCCCCGTCGACTTCGAGCGCTTTGCCGTCTACGTGGATAGTGGCCATGGTTCAAAGGTCTTCGTTGGCCCGGTGTCAGCGGGCGTGGCTAATGGAATCTTGTTATCCGTCCGAATCCAGTCAGCCCCGAAAGGCGTCATCGGACGAAAGGCGAAGGGCACGGACCCTTCGCCTTTTTAAGCGTTTACGCGCCGATTACGATCGGCCTTGCCAGAGGCGGGACGGCGGCGCTTGCAGGCGCGATACCGGCTTCGAACTCTGGACGGAAGTATTTGATGGCACTGCCCAGCGGCTCCACGGCACCCGGTGCGTGAGCACAGAAGGTCTTGCCTGGGCCGAGGAAGCCGACCAGACCCAGCAGGGTCTCGATGTCGCCTGGCTGACCACGGCCTTCTTCGATGGCCATCAAGAGCTTGACGCTCCATGGCAGGCCATCACGGCACGGGGTGCAGAAGCCGCAGGATTCGCGAGCGAAGAACTGCTCCATGTTGCGCAGCAAGGAGACCATGTTGACGCTGTCGTCCACCGCCATCGCCAGGCCGGTACCCATCCGGGTGCCCACTTTGGCGATGCCGCCGGCGTACATCTGTGCGTCGAGGTGTTCCGGCAACAGGAAACCGGTACCGGCGCCACCTGGCTGCCAAGCCTTGAGCTTGTAACCGTCGCGCATGCCGCCGGCGTAGTCTTCGAACAGCTCGCGACCGGTGACGCCGAATGGCAGCTCCCACAGCCCCGGATTCTTGACCTTGCCGGAGAAGCCCATGAGCTTGGTGCCCATGTCTTCGCTGCCTTCGCGGGCCAACGATTTGTACCAGTCAACGCCGTCGGCAATGATCGCCGGCACGTTGCACAGGGTTTCCACGTTGTTCACGCAGGTCGGCTTGCCCCACACGCCGACGGCGGCAGGGAAGGGCGGCTTGGAGCGCGGGTTGGCGCGGCGGCCTTCGAGGGAGTTGATCAGTGCGGTTTCTTCACCGCAGATGTAACGCCCGGCGCCGGTGTGGACGAACAGTTCGAAATCGAAACCGCTGCCCAGAATGTTCTTGCCCAGCAGGCCCGCAGCCTTGGCTTCTTCCACGGCACGATTCAAGTGCTTGGCGGCGGTGGTGTACTCGCCACGCAGGAAGATGTAGCCACGGTAGGTTTTCAGCGCGCGGGCACTGATCAGCATGCCTTCGATCAGCAGATGGGGCAGTTGCTCCATCAGCATGCGGTCTTTCCAGGTGTTCGGCTCCATTTCATCCGCGTTGCACAGCAGGTAGCGGATGTTGATGGATTCGTCCTTGGGCATCAGGCCCCACTTCACGCCAGTGGGGAAGCCTGCACCGCCGCGACCTTTGAGGCCGGCGTCTTTCACGGTCTGGACGATGTCGTCCTGGGCCATGTCGGCGAAGGCCTTGCGCGCAGCGGCGTAACCGTTCTTGGCCTGGTATTCGTCGAGCCACACGGCTTCGCCGTCGTCACGCAGACGCCAGGTCAGCGGGTGAGTCTCGGCCGAACGCTTGATGCGGTTGGCGGGACCGAAAGATGTCAGGGTCATACGTAGCCCTCGAGCAGTTTGGCCACGCCGGCAGGCTGCACGTCGCCAAAGGTGTCGTCGTCGATCATCAACGCCGGTGCCTTGTCGCAGTTGCCGAGGCAGCAGACAGGCAGCAGGGTGAAACGACCGTCGGCGGTGGTCTGACCCAGGCCGATGCCCAGATTGTTCTGGATTTCGCTGACCACCGACTCGTGGCCGCCGATGTAGCAGACCATGCTGTCGCAGACGCGAATGATGTGACGGCCGACCGGCTGACGGAAGATCTGGCTGTAGAACGTCGCCACGCCTTCAACGTCGCTGGCCGGGATGCCGAGGATCTCGCCGATCGCGTACAGGGCGCCATCCGGCACCCAGCCGCGCTCTTTCTGAACGATCTTCAGGGCTTCGATCGACGCCGCGCGCGGGTCTTCGTAGTGATGCAGCTCGTGCTCGATGGCCGAGCGCTCGGTTTCACTCAAGGTGAAAC
The DNA here is from genome assembly GCF_017947305.1 of Pseudomonas sp. MWU347. Classification (NCBI taxonomy): domain Bacteria; kingdom Pseudomonadati; phylum Pseudomonadota; class Gammaproteobacteria; order Pseudomonadales; family Pseudomonadaceae; genus Pseudomonas; species Pseudomonas sp. MWU347. The sequence continues at coordinate 141,817 of NZ_JAFGZB010000005.1, read as the reverse complement.
GGTCTGTCTGGATAAGCGTGCTGTTCATGCTTAGCGGTCCACGTCGGCCATAACGAAGTCGATACTACCCAGATACGCAATCAAGTCCGCGACCATGCTGCCTTTGATCACCGAAGGGATCTGTTGCAGGTGCGGGAAGCTCGGAGTACGGATCCGGGTACGGTAGCTCATGGTGCCGCCGTCGCTCGTCAGGTAATAACTGTTGATGCCCTTGGTCGCTTCGATCATCTGGAAGGATTCGTTGGCCGGCATGACCGGACCCCACGAAACTTGCAGGAAGTGCGTGATCAGGGTTTCGATGTGCTGCAGCGTGCGCTCTTTCGGCGGCGGCGTGGTCAGCGGGTGATCCGCCTTGTACGGGCCTTCCGGCATGTTGCGCATGCACTGGTCGATGATCTTGATGCTCTGGCGCATCTCTTCGACGCGGACCATGCAGCGATCGTAGGCATCGCCATTGGCGGCCAGCGGTACTTCGAACTCGAAGTTCTCGTAGCCGGAGTATGGGCGCGCTTTACGCAGGTCGAAGTCGCAACCGGTCGAACGCAGGCCGGCACCGGTGACGCCCCATTCCAGGGCTTCTTTGGTGTTGTACTGGGCGACGCCGATGGTCCGGCCTTTGAGGATGCTGTTCTGCAGGGCAGCCTTGGTGTACTCGTCGAGGCGCTTTGGCAGCCACTCAACGAAGTCTTTCACCAGTTTGTCCCAGCCGCGCGGCAGGTCGTGGGCGACGCCACCGATGCGGTACCAGGCCGGGTGCAGACGGAAACCGGTAATGGCTTCGATCACCGTGTACGCCTTCTGGCGGTCGGTGAAGGTGAAGAACACCGGGGTCATGGCGCCAACGTCCTGGATGTAGGTACCCAGGAACAGCAGGTGGCTGGTGATCCGGAAGAACTCGGCCATCATGATGCGGATGACGTCGACTTTCTCCGGCACTTTGATGCCGGCCAGCTTCTCGACCGAGAGCACGTACGGCAGGTTGTTCATCACGCCGCCGAGGTAGTCGATACGGTCGGTGTACGGAATGAAACTGTGCCAGGACTGACGCTCGGCCATCTTCTCGGCACCACGGTGGTGGTAACCGATGTCCGGTACGCAGTCGACGATCTCTTCGCCATCGAGTTGCAGAATGATGCGGAACGCACCGTGCGCCGAAGGGTGGTTCGGGCCCAGGTTGAGGAACATGTAGTCCTCGTTGGCCCCGGAACGCTTCATGCCCCAGTCTTCAGGACGGAAGCGCGCGGCTTCTTCCTCAAGCTGCTGCTTGGCGAGGTTGAGGCTGAACGGATCGAATTCGGTGGCGCGCGCCGGGAAGTCCTTGCGCAGCGGGTGACCTTCCCAGGTCGGCGGCATCATGATGCGCGACAGGTGTGGGTGGCCTTTGAAGTCGATGCCGAACATGTCCCAGACTTCACGCTCGTACCAGTTGGCGTTCGGCCAGATGCTGGTGACGGTCGGCAAGCTCAGGTCGCTTTCGGACAAGGCGACTTTGATCATCACGTCACTATTACGCTCAAGCGACATGAGGTGATAGAACACGGTGAAGTCGGCGCCCGATGGCAGCCCTTGACGCTTGGTGCGCAGACGCTCATCCACGCCGTGCAGGTCATAGAGCATGACGTACGGCTTGGGCAGGTTGCGCAGGAAGGTCAGGACTTCGACAAGTCTGGCGCGCGCCACCCACAGCACCGGCATGCCGGTGCGGGTCGACTGAGCGGTGAACGCTTCGGCGCCAAAACGGTTGTTCAATTCGACGACCACATCCTGGTCGTCTGCCTTATAAGGCGGGATGTACAGAGCGCTGCCTGTAGTCATGGTTATTTTTTCGCTTTCGGTCAACGTAAAGAATGAAGCCAGCTTCTCGTTTCTTTGTAAGAACAGACTGGATCAGACTTCGTCAGGGCTGCGCAGGTTGGTGACTGCGATTCGCTGTTCGCGGCGCTGTTCCTTTTGCGAAGGCATGTCGGCGCGATAAACGCCTTGGTCGCCAACGACCCAGGAAAGCGGACGACGCTCCTGTCCAATCGATTCCTGCAACAGCATCAAGCCTTGAAGGAATGCTTCTGGACGAGGCGGGCAGCCAGGTACGTAGACGTCCACGGGCAGGAACTTGTCCACCCCTTGAACCACGGAGTAGATGTCGTACATGCCACCGGAGTTGGCGCACGAACCCATGGAGATAACCCACTTAGGCTCGAGCATCTGCTCGTAGAGACGCTGAATGATCGGCGCCATCTTGATGAAGCAGGTACCGGCGATAACCATGAAGTCGGCCTGACGCGGTGATGCCCGGATAACTTCGGCGCCAAAGCGCGCGATGTCGTGGGGCGCCGTGAAGGCGGTGGTCATTTCCACGTAGCAGCACGAAAGGCCGAAGTTGTACGGCCACAGGGAGTTTTTACGCCCCCAGTTGACCGCGCCACTCAGCACGTCTTCGAGCTTGCCCATGAAAATGTTTTTGTGAACTTGATCCTCTAACGGATCGGAAACGGTTTCCCGTTCGCCGATCGGATATTGCTCGTTAGGAGCATCGGGGTCGATTCTGGTGAGATTGTATTGCATTGCCAAAGCCTCATTGTTTCAGCTTCGCCTGCCGCTTGCGACGAGCTTCCGGAGCCCAGTCAAGGGCGCCCACTCGGAACAGGTAGACAAGACCTGCCAACAGAATTGCTATGAAAACGAGAGCTTCGACGAATCCGGTCCAGCCGCTTTCGCGGACGGACACAGACCATGCAAAGAGAAAGAGGGCTTCGATATCGAAGATCACGAACAGCATCGCGACCAGATAGAATTTGGCTGAGAGCCGCAAGCGGGCGCCACCTGTAGGTAGCATGCCGGACTCGAACGGTTCGTTTTTGCTGCGGCCCCAGGCTTTTGACCCGAGGAGGCTGGAGACGCCAAGCATGAAGGCACACAGGCCGACGACACCCAGAAGGAAAATGGCAAAGCCCCAGTTGTGGGCCATGAGTCCTGTCGCTTCGGGCATGCTGGTAATCCTTAACAGAGAGCAAAGGTCTCTGAGCTTGATAAAGAAATAGGCAGTGACGATATGTCGCAGCAATCAATCGCGCTGATTTTATGGCTAAACACCCGGCAAGTAAAATTCCTATAGCGAAATTATTTATTGGAATAAGGACATAGCGTACCTCCAATGCCCTGCAGCCCATGCGTTGCGGGCATTAGCCGGGTTTATGCAAATAATGTTTTGTAGGGAATGTAACGAACATAGTTGCGGCTAAATGATAATTGATATCGTTTGGAGTGGTTTTGTAACTGTTTAGCGGCGCAGTAAACAGAAAGTTGTCTTATATGCCTGTTACTGCAAGTAGCGGTGGCGCCCGTTTTAGCTGATTTTTCTGGCGTTGGTACCGCTCTGGATCAATGTTTTTGTCCGAGCGACGTCCATCCCTGTAGGAGTGAGCCTGCTCGCGATAGCGGTGGGTCATTCATACATGTGCTAGCTGACAAACCGCTATCGCGAGCAGGCTCACTCCCACAGGGGTTTTGTGGTGTTTGGGGAATCGGCGCGCAAAAAAAAACGCCCCGAACCAGTCGGGGCGTCAGTCTTGCGGCTTTGCGGTTAGCTTTCTATACGATCCGCAAAGGCCGTTTGCTCAGCGAAGCCGAATCAGTGGAACTGTTCTTCTTCGGTCGAACCGGTCAGCGCGGTCACCGAGGACGAGCCACCCTGAATCACGGTGGTCATGTCGTCGAAGTAGCCGGTGCCCACTTCCTGCTGGTGAGCCACGAAGGTGTAACCCTTGGCGGCGTCAGCGAATTCCTGCTCTTGCAGCTTCACGTAGGCAGTCATGTCGTTGCGGGCGTAGTCGTGCGCCAGGTTGAACATGCTGTGCCACATGTTGTGAATGCCGGCCAGGGTGATGAACTGGTGCTTGTAGCCCATGGCGGACAGTTCGCGCTGGAATTTGGCGATGGTCGCGTCGTCCAGGTTTTTCTTCCAGTTGAAGGAAGGCGAGCAGTTGTACGACAGCAGTTGGTCCGGGTATTCCTTCTTGATCGCTTCAGCGAAGCGACGGGCTTCTTCCAGATCCGGTTTGGCGGTTTCGCACCAGATCAGGTCGGCGTACGGTGCGTAGGCCAGGCCACGGGCAATCGCCTGATCCAGACCGGCACGTACCTTGTAGAAGCCTTCCTGAGTACGCTCGCCTGTCACGAACGGCTGGTCGTACGGATCGCAGTCCGAAGTCAGCAGGTCAGCCGCGTTGGCGTCGGTACGCGCCAGGATGATGGTCGGCGTGCCGGCAACGTCAGCCGCCAGACGAGCAGCGGTCAGCTTCTGTACGGCTTCCTGAGTTGGAACCAATACCTTGCCGCCCATGTGGCCGCACTTCTTCACGGAAGCCAGTTGGTCTTCGAAGTGCACGCCGGCGGCGCCTGCTTCGATCATGCTCTTCATCAACTCGTAGGCGTTCAGTACGCCGCCGAAACCGGCTTCAGCGTCAGCCACGATTGGCGCGAAGTAGTCGATGTAGCCTTCGTCGCCCGGGTTCTTGCCGGCCTTCCACTGGATCTGGTCAGCACGACGGAACGAGTTGTTGATGCGCTTGACCACGGTTGGCACCGAGTCCACCGGGTACAGCGACTGGTCCGGGTACATCGATTCTGCGGAGTTGTTGTCCGCAGCCACTTGCCAGCCCGACAGGTAGATCGCCTGGATACCGGCCTTGACCTGCTGAACAGCCTGGCCACCGGTCAGGGCGCCCATGCAGTTGACGAAATCTTTCTCTGGGCGGAAGGACGGCTTGGCACCCTGGGTCACCAGGTTCCACAGCTTCTCGGCGCCCATTTTCGCAAAGGTGTGCTCAGGTTGAACCGAGCCACGCAGACGGACGACGTCAGCAGCGGAATAAGTGCGAGTCACGCCTTTCCAGCGCGGGTTTTCAGCCCAGTCTTTTTCAAGGGCTGCAATTTGCTGTTCGCGTGTCAGTGCCATGGAGATAAACCTCGTCGCGTCTTTATGAAAAGTTGTTCTGCGGTGGAAAATTCCTGCGCTCGCTGACCAGAAGCTTAGGTGGTCAAGTCGGATTCGGCGGGGGAGGCGACGGGATGAACGATGGGCTCGAGGGGAAGTGAGCAGGTAGTGGCGGACTGCGGGCGCATTCGGGCGTCGTGGGCCTTTATACGGTCTACAGCGTGAAGCCGGGTTACCTAATTACGCTTCCGTCCCTCGGGACAACTTCGTTCCAGTCGGCAACCTCGTCAAACACACCTTGTGGGCGGTACAGACACGAAGCGGTTCGCGGGGTAGGTGCGAACATCGCTTCGAAGGCCCTTGCCAGGGCCTCTGATTAGCGGGAGCGAGGCCATCATGCCTTCGCTTTTTTAACCCGTCAAACGTTTTGTAGTGCTTTTTTTCAAGCACTACATCTTTCGTCTAATACGACTAATCAGTCAGTTTTCGGTGCTTTAGTCCAGGGCGTCGACTTTGACCCGTAAAGTCATGTCATCTCGGCCTTGAGTCGAGTAGCTGCGGGTCAGGCCCTGTTTGTCGGCCTGAGTCTGGCGATTTACGCCGGCGAGGGTGATCCATTCGCCCAGGCGTCCGCTGACCGTTGTGTCGGTACTTTGCACGTTCACTACATCGGGACGTTCCTGGCTCATGCGGTCACGGTTGGTACTGATTGCCAGATGAACGATGTCGCCGGTGACGCTGGCGGTGACGTAGAAGCCTTGAGTGACGTTGCGGTATTGGGTCTGGCTACTGTAGTCGCCGTAGGAGTTGGTCTGGCTGCTGGTGATCGGCACACTTTGGCCGACCTGGATCAGCGCCGGCGCGCCCTCGCTGGCCTGAATCTGCTGGATGCCGCCGTCACGGCTGGCGGTGCTGTAGTTGATGATCCGGGTCTGTTGGTCGCCAGTGTTCTGCTGGTTGTTTTCGTTGGTGTCGACCGTGATCAGCAGGCGCTTGGGCGCAGTGTCAAGCTGGGTGATCAGCGCTTTGAGTTCCTGAATCTTGTCCGGCTCGGCCTTGATGATCAGTTGGTTGCCATAGGCGCTGACCTGGCCATCCTTGCCGATAAAGTCTTGCGCCATCGGCAACATGTCGGCGCTGGTGCGGTAGTTGAGAGGCACGATTTCTGTGGCTGCCATCACCGAAAAACTGCAACCGAGCAGCAGGGTGGTGAGCAGGGTGCGTAGGGACATGTCCGTTATCTCCGCTTTCGAAAGGCTTGATATTGCCAGTTTGTCGGCCCGGGGTGGGGCAAGTTGAATCGTAGACAGCAAAACGCCCCGGCATCGGTTGATGTCGGGGCGTTTTGTGGTGTTCTTGCTGGCCTCTTCGCGAGCAAGCTCGCTCCCACATTGAATCTCTGTCTGACACACAATCTGTGTCTGCTGCAGATCAACTGTGGGAGCGAGCTTGCTCGCGAAAGCCGCGCCGCGGTCTCAGGCCGAATGGCGAACCATATCGACATGCGGAATCCCGGCTTCGAGAAATTCCTCGCTGACCAGTCTGAAGCCCAGACGCTCATAGAACGCCGTGGCCTGTACCTGCGCACTGAGCATCTGCTCTTTCAGGCCGCGGGCTTCGGCTTCGGCGATGACCGCTTGCATCAGCGCATCGCCCACCTTCATGCCGCGCCAGTCCTTCAACACCGAAACCCGACCAATGTGCCCGTCGGGCAGCAGGCGGGCGGTGCCGATCGGAAAGTCGCCTTCGAACGCCAGAAAATGCACGGCGGTCGCGTCATCGGCATCCCATTCAAGCTCGGGTGGCACCGATTGTTCGGCGATGAACACCGTTTCACGAATGCGCCGGATCTCGGCGTTGTCCTTTTGCCAGTCTGCGACACGTACGCGAATCTTATTCATCGGCAAATCCCAGGCTGCCTTGTTTGACCAGTTCGCACAGCAGGCCGCGACCGTCTTCGTCGTTCAGCCACTCGCCGAGGTTGTCGACGTGCAGCGCATCGGCGGCGCAGATCATCTTCAGCAGCTCGCGCAGCTTGCCCGGCAGGTAACGGCTCTGGCCGCTGGCGAACAGCAGCAGATCGTCATCGACTTCCGACCAGGCCAGGCGCGCGCTCGGGTTGCGGATCAGCACCGCACCGTCCTGCAGAGCGTTGAGGAAGTCATCTTCTTCAACGTCTTCCGGGCCAACCACCAGTTCCGGGTAGCGCGGCTCGGTCATGTACTGGCCGAACCAGGTCAGCAGCAGGCGCTCGTCGCTCATGTGCTCGGCGAGCAGGCTTTTCAGGCGGCCGAGTGCGTCGTGCTGGATCTGATGCGGATCATCGCTGACCGGTTTCGCATCGGCGTCGGTGTAGCGTTCTTCGTCAGTCAGGAACTGGCTGAGGAAGTCGGTGAAGTGGGTCAGTACTTCCGAGGCGCTCGGGGCGCGGAAGCCAACCGAGTAGGTCATGCAGTTGTCGACGGCAACACCACAGTGGGCCAGGCGCGGCGGCAGGTAGAGCATGTCGCCCGGTTCCAGCACCCATTCTTCGGTTTCGTGGAATTCGGCGAGGATGCGCAGATCCGCGTGTTGCAGCAGCGGGCTCTCGGAGTCGCACATCTGGCCGATTTTCCAGTTGCGCTGGCCGTGGCCTTGCAGCAGGAACACGTCGTAATTGTCGAAGTGCGGGCCGACGCTGCCACCCGGGGCGGCGAAGCTGATCATCACGTCATCGACGCGCCAGCTCGGCAGGAAGCGGAAGTTTTCCAGCAGCTCGCTGACTTCCGGGACGAATTGATCAACGGCCTGAACGAGCAGGGTCCACTCTTTTTCCGGCAGCTTGCTGAATTCGTCTTCGGCGAACGGGCCGCGACGCAGCTCCCACGGGCGCTCGCCGTGCTCGATCACCAGGCGCGACTCGACCTCTTCTTCCAGGGCCAGGCCGGCGAGTTCGTCGGCGTCGATCGGGCTTTCGAAGTCAGGGATGGCCTGACGGATCAGCAGCGGCTTTTTCTGCCAGTAATCGCGCATGAATTCGCGCGCCGTGAGACCGCCCAAAAGTTGAAGAGGAGTATCAGGATTCATGTGTAACCTATTGAAAAAAAGCATTTTTCAGACGGGAATAAAAACGCCCGGCGCGGCCGGGCGTCTCAAACGGGTCAAGCGGTGAATCAGATGCGTTTGGCTTGCGCTACAGCGTTACCGATGTAGTTGGCCGGGGTCAGCTGTTTCAGCTCGGCTTTCGCTTCGGCTGGCATGTCCAGGCCGTCGATGAAAGTCTGCAGCGCTTGCGGGCTGATGCCCTTGCCGCGGGTCAGTTCTTTAAGCTTTTCGTACGGGTTTTCGATGTTGTAGCGGCGCATCACGGTCTGGATCGGCTCGGCCAATACTTCCCAGCAAGCGTCCAGATCGGCAGCAATCTTGTCGGCGTTCAGCTCAAGCTTGCTGATGCCTTTGAGGCTGGCTTCGTAGGCGATCACGCTGTGAGCGAAGCCCACACCGAGGTTGCGCAGTACGGTGGAGTCGGTCAGGTCGCGCTGCCAGCGGGAGATCGGCAGCTTGCTCGCCAGGTGCTGGAACAGTGCGTTGGCGATGCCCAGGTTGCCTTCGGAGTTTTCGAAGTCGATCGGGTTGACCTTGTGCGGCATGGTCGACGAACCGATTTCGCCAGCGATGGTGCGCTGTTTGAAATAACCCAGGGAAATGTAGCCCCAGATGTCACGGTCGAAGTCGATCAGGATGGTGTTGAAGCGCGCGATCGCGTCGAACAGCTCGGCGATGTAGTCATGCGGTTCGATCTGCGTGGTGTACGGGTTGAAGCCCAGGCCCAGTTCGTCTTCGATGAAGGCGCGGGCGTTGGCTTCCCAGTCGATCTGCGGGTAGGCCGACAGGTGCGCGTTGTAGTTGCCTACGGCGCCATTGATCTTGCCCAGCAGCGGCACGGCAGCGACTTGAGCGATCTGACGCTCGAGACGGTAAACCACGTTCGCCAGCTCTTTACCCAAGGTAGTCGGGGAGGCCGGTTGGCCGTGGGTGCGCGACAGCATCGGCACGTCGGCGAAGCGGATCGCCAGTTCACGGATCGCGTTGGCGGTCTGGCGCATCAGCGGCAGCATCACGTCGTCACGGCCTTCGCGCAGCATCAGGGCGTGGGACAGGTTGTTGATGTCTTCGCTGGTGCAGGCAAAGTGGATGAATTCGCTGACCTTGGCCAGCTCCGGCAGCTTGACCGCCTGCTCCTTGAGCAGGTATTCGATCGCCTTGACGTCGTGGTTGGTGGTGCGCTCGATCTCTTTGACGCGCTCAGCGTGCTCCAGCGAGAAGTTTTCAGCCAGTTCATTGAGAACGGCGTTGGCCTCGGCGGAGAAGGCTGGCACTTCCGGGATACCGGCGTGGGCGGCCAGGCGCTGGAGCCAGCGCACTTCAACCAGGACGCGGGCACGGATCAGGCCGTACTCGCTGAAAATCGGGCGCAGGGCCTGGGTTTTGCCGGCGTAGCGGCCGTCAACAGGGGAAACCGCAGTGAGCGAAGAGAGCTGCATGGGGTGTTCTCGGACAGTCGGGCAACGAAATGGGGCGCGTATCATACATGAAAAAATCCGCCGGTCCGTTGCCAACTGACCGGCGTATTACGCGCTACAGACTACAAAACTTTTATTGCGCGACGATTTACTCGCTGCGCATCAACGGATACAGCTCTTTGAGCAGCTTGCGCCGGCTGATCACCAACTGCCAGCGGTGGCCGCCGAGCTGTCGCCACAGGCGTGCCGAACGGATGCCGGCCAGCAGCAGGGCGCGGATCTTCGAGGCGTTGCTTGGTTGCTGCAGGTTGCGCATGTCGCCATGCACCTGAATCCGCTGGCGCAGGGTGCTCAGGGTGTCCTGATACAGCGCACCGCAGGCGGCGATCACGTTTTCGTGGGCCGGGCCGAAGTGTTCGACCTGCGACTGGATCTGCGGCAGGCGCTTGCCAATGGTGTCGAGCATATCGTCACGTTTGGCCAGTTGGCGTTCCAGGCCGAGCATCGACAGGGCGTAGCGCAGCGGCTCGCGCTGCAGGGTGCTCGGGTCGCGCTCGAGAGCACCGATCAATGCCCGATAACCCTCGCGCAGATTGAGGTCGTCGCCGCCGTACACGTCCAGTGTGTCCTTCGGGTCGCGTACCAGCAGGCTGCCGAGCATGCAGCTCAGGCCGGCCTCGCTGGTCTGGCCGGTCTTGGCGATGCGGTCGACCAGCACCGCGGCGAGAAACACGCCACCCAGCGCCGTCAGTTGCTCCTGAGTCGGGCTCATGCCTGGCCGCTCCACGGCTCGGCCACTTCGATCACGCCGCCACCGAGGCAGATTTCACCGTCATAGAACACCACGGACTGACCCGGGGTTACCGCGCGTTGCGGTTCGTCGAACACGGCGCGGTAGCCGTTTTCGGTTTTTTCCAGGGTGCAAGCCTGATCGCTCTGGCGATAACGCACTTTGGCGGTCAGGCGCAGCGGCTGGCTCAGGTCGATCGGATTGACCCAGTAGATTTCCGAAGCGAGCAGGGCGCTGGAGAACAGCCACGGATGGTTGTTGCCCTGGCCGACGATCAGCTCGTTGCTGTCCAGATCCTTGCGCAGCACGTACCACGGCTCGTCGCCGGCATCTTTCAGGCCACCAATGCCCAGGCCCTGACGCTGACCGATGGTGTGGTACATCAAGCCGTGGTGACGGCCGATGACTTCGCCTTCGGTGGTCTTGATCTCGCCCGGTTGTGCCGGCAGGTATTGCTTGAGGAAGTCGCTGAAACGTCGCTCGCCGATGAAGCAGATCCCGGTGGAATCCTTCTTCTTGGCGGTCGCCAGCTCGTATTTCTCGGCAATGGCGCGCACTTCGGGCTTTTCCAGTTCACCGACCGGGAACAGGGTCTTGGCGATCTGTTCGCCGCCGACAGCGTGCAGGAAGTAGCTCTGGTCCTTGTTCGGATCGAGGCCCTTGAGCAGTTCGGTACGACCATCGATGTCGCGACGGCGCACGTAGTGGCCGGTGGCGATCAGGTCGGCGCCAAGCATCATGGCGTAGTCGAGGAACGCCTTGAACTTGATCTCGCGGTTGCACAGGATGTCCGGGTTCGGCGTGCGACCGGCCTTGTATTCGGCCAGGAAGTGCTCGAACACGTTGTCCCAGTACTCGGCGGCGAAGTTGGCAGTGTGCAGCTTGATGCCGATCTTGTCGCACACGGCCTGGGCATCCGCCAGGTCGTCCATGGCGGTGCAGTATTCCGTTCCGTCGTCTTCTTCCCAGTTCTTCATGAACAGGCCTTCCACCTCGTAACCCTGCTCGATCAGCAGGAGAGCGGAAACGGAAGAGTCCACGCCGCCGGACATGCCGACAATGACGCGCTTCTTGGATGTGTCAGAAGGGGCTGGATCACGCATAGGGATTCAATGAGTGTCTTGAAAAAGGACGCGATTCTAGCAGGCTCACGGCCTCAAGGCTAAAGAGAAGGGCGGATCAGTTCGAGACTGAAGTGATGACCGGCCAGATAGTCGTCGATGCAGCGGATGATCAGCTCGCTGCGCCAGTTGTCGCGCTGAGCGATTAATTCGCTACGGGTCAACCACTTGGCGCCGACGATGCCGTCGTCCAGTTGATAGTCGGGGTGGTGTTTCACCGCTTTGGCGTTGAAGCACACGCGTTGATACGTCACGCCGTTGCTCGGCGCGGTATACAGATAAATGCCGATCACGCCGGTGGGTTCGACGTCCCAGCCGGTTTCCTCAAGGGTTTCGCGGATGGCGGCGTCGATCAGGGTCTCGTTCGGATCCAGGTGGCCGGCTGGCTGGTTGAGCACATTACGCCCGGCTTTGTGCTCTTCGACCATCAGGAAACGGCCGTTGTCTTCGACGATGGTGGCGACGGTGATGTGGGGGAGCCATTCCATAAATCTTCCTCAATCTATTGGTTAAACCCCAATCCCCTGTGGGAGCGAGCTTGCTCGCGAAAGCGGTGGGTCAGTCAATGACGATGTTGAATGATAAACCGCATTCGCGAGCAAGCCCGCTCCCACAGGGGTTTTGTGTTGTGTTCGGAAATAGAAACCCCGGCACTAGGCCGGGGCTTCTTTACAGCATTACAACCTTAAACCAGCGCAGCAATCGCCGCGTTGAAGGTTGCGCTTGGGCGCATGGCCTTGCTGATCAGCTCGGCATCGGCGTGGTAGTAACCGCCGATGTCCACTGGCTTGCCCTGCACAGCGTTGAGCTCGGCAACGATGGTCGCCTCGTTCTCGGTCAGGGTTTTGGCCAGGGTCGCGAACTGCGCTTGCAGTGCAGCGTCTTCGGTCTGGGCGGCCAGGGCCTGAGCCCAGTACATCGCCAGATAGAAGTGGCTGCCGCGGTTGTCGATGTTGCCGACTTTGCGCGATGGCGACTTGTTGTTGTCGAGGAACTGACCGGTGGCCTGATCCAGGGTTTTCGACAGAACCAGCGCTTTCGGGTTGTTGTAGTTCACACCCAAATGCTCAAGGGACGCTGCCAGAGCCAGGAATTCGCCCAGCGAATCCCAGCGCAGGAAGTTCTCTTCAACCAGTTGCTGCACGTGCTTCGGCGCCGAACCGCCGGCGCCGGTTTCGAACAGGCCACCGCCGTTCATCAGCGGCACGATCGACAGCATCTTGGCGCTGGTGCCCAGTTCCATGATCGGGAACAGGTCGGTCAGGTAGTCGCGCAGTACGTTGCCGGTCACCGAGATGGTGTCCTTGCCTTCGCGGGTGCGCTGCAGGGTGTACTTCATGGCATCGACCGGCGCCATGATCTGGATATCCAGACCAGTGGTGTCGTGATCCTTCAGGTAAGCCTGAACCTTCTCGATCACTACGCCGTCGTGGGCGCGCATCGGGTCCAGCCAGAAGATCGCCGGGGTGCTGCTGGCGCGAGCACGGTTGACAGCCAGTTTGACCCAGTCCTGGATCGGCGCATCTTTGGTCTGGCACATGCGGAAGATGTCGCCGGCTTCGACAGCCTGTTCCATCAGCAGGTTGCCCTTGCTGTCGGTGACGCGAACCACGCCGTCAGCCTTGATCTGGAAGGTCTTGTCGTGCGAACCGTACTCTTCGGCTTTCTTCGCCATCAGGCCAACGTTTGGCACGCTGCCCATGGTGGTCGGATCGAACGCGCCATTGGCTTTGCAATCTTCGATCACAGCCTGGTAGATGGTTGCGTAGCAACGATCCGGGATCACTGCCTTGGTGTCGTGTAGCTGACCGTCGGTGCCCCACATCTTGCCGGAGTCACGGATCATTGCTGGCATCGAGGCGTCGACGATGACGTCGCTCGGCACGTGCAGGTTGGTGATGCCCTTGTCGGAGTTGACCATCGCCAGCGATGGGCGAGCAGCGTAGACCGCCGCGATGTCAGCTTCGATCTGTGCTTGCTGCTCGGCCGGCAGGGCCTTGATGCGCGCGTACAGATCACCGATGCCGTTGTTCAGGTTGAAGCCGATCTGGGCCAGCACGTCAGCGTGCTTGGTCAGGGCGTCTTTATAGAACTCGGCAACGATCTGGCCGAACATGATCGGGTCGGAGACCTTCATCATGGTCGCTTTCAGGTGCACCGAGAGCAGTACGCCTTGCGCCTTGGCGCTGTCGATTTCAGCGGCGATGAACGCGCGCAGGGCGTTTTTGCTCATCACGGCGCAGTCGAGGATCTCGCCAGCCTGAACGCTGGTTTTTTCTTTCAGGACGGTTGCGGTGCCGTCTTTGGCGATCAGCTCGATTTTCACAGCGTCAGCGGCGTCGATCAGGGCAGCTTTTTCGCTGCCGTAGAAATCGCCGGTGCTCATGTGAGCGACGTGGGATTTGGAGTCTTTGGCCCAGGCGCCCATTTTGTGCGGGTGCTTGCGGGCGTAGTTTTTTACCGACAGCGGAGCGCGGCGGTCGGAGTTGCCTTCACGCAGAACCGGGTTCACGGCGCTGCCCTTGACCTTGTCGTAACGCGCCTTGGCTTCTTTTTCGGCGTCGTTGGTCACGGTTTCCGGGTAGTCCGGCAGGTTGTAACCCTGGGCTTGCAGCTCTTTGATCGCCGCTTGCAGCTGAGGCACCGAAGCACTGATGTTCGGCAGCTTGATGATGTTGGCTTCAGGCGTAACGGCCAGGTCGCCCAGTTCGGCGAGGTGGTCGGCTACGGCTTTGTCGCCCAGTTGCTCGGGGAAGCTGGCCAGGATGCGTGCTGCAAGAGAGATATCGCGGGTTTCCACGGCGATATCGGCCGAGGCGGTGTAAGCCTCGATGATCGGCAGCAGGGAATAGGTGGCGAGGGCTGGAGCTTCGTCGGTGAAGGTATAGATGATCTTCGAGCGGGTGGGCATATTCGGATTAACTCTCTCTTCTTTGCTAAAGCGTGCGCAGAAACTCGAGGGGCGCCGGGTAAGCGCGTTCGTTCAAAGTCATCCATGAACCGAATGTCGAGATTCTTCGCGGTGATGTTGGGTGCATCAGTAGAGCGTCAAGCAGTCGGACTGCGGTAACAACCCGACCAATCAGGCGGAAAGTCTCGTGCTAGAGAGGCCAGCCGTCGTGACCCTTTGGTCAGCGGGCGGCATTATACATAGGTAGCTGGCAATCTGCCGATGGTTCATATGCAACGATTCTCGTCCATTGGTCTAAAGGTCGCAGGGGCGGGTGGGGCGTAGAGTCGCTGTGAATGCTTGAGTTTGGCGCTTTTCCCTTTGCTTTCAGGGTTGTACGAAACCAGATGTGCCCGCGCCGTGAACAGAGGGTTTGCGTGTTGATTTAACTGGGTTACGCTCGAACCAAGCCAGATGTTCAATCCAAACAATGGAGTTCAGCATGGGTTACAAGAAGATTCAGGTTCCAGCCGTCGGCGACAAAATCACCGTCAATGCAGACCATTCTCTCAATGTTCCTGATAACCCGATCATCCCCTTCATCGAAGGTGACGGCATTGGCGTCGACGTCAGCCCGGTGATGATCAAAGTGGTTGATGCTGCCGTGGCCAAGGCCTACGGGGGCAAGCGCAAGATTTCCTGGATGGAGGTTTATGCTGGCGAAAAAGCGACTCAAGTCTATGACCAGGACACCTGGTTGCCCCAGGAAACCCTGGACGCCGTCAAGGATTACGTGGTCTCTATCAAGGGCCCGCTGACCACCCCGGTCGGTGGTGGCATCCGCTCCCTCAACGTGGCCCTGCGCCAGCAACTCGACCTTTATGTCTGCCTGCGTCCCGTGGTGTGGTTCGAAGGTGTGCCGAGCCCGGTGAAAAAGCCTGGCGACGTCGACATGGTGATTTTCCGCGAGAACTCGGAAGACATTTATGCCGGTATCGAATGGAAGGCCGGCTCCCCTGAGGCCACCAAGGTCATCAAGTTTCTGAAAGAAGAAATGGGCGTCACCAAGATCCGTTTCGACCAGGATTGCGGTATCGGCATCAAGCCTGTTTCCAAGGAAGGCACCAAACGTCTGGTGCGCAAGGCCCTGCAATACGTGGTGGACAACGACCGCAAGTCGCTGACCATCGTGCACAAGGGCAACATCATGAAATTCACCGAAGGTGCCTTCAAGGACTGGGGCTACGAGGTGGCGAAGGAAGAATTCGGCGCCGAGCTGCTCGATGGCGGCCCATGGATGAAATTCAAGAACCCGAAAACCGGCCGTGAAGTCATCGTCAAGGACGCCATCGCCGACGCCATGCTTCAGCAGATCCTGCTGCGTCCAGCCGAGTACGACGTAATCGCCACGCTGAACCTCAACGGTGACTACCTCTCCGACGCCCTGGCGGCGGAAGTGGGCGGTATCGGTATCGCGCCGGGCGCCAACCTGTCCGACACCGTGGCCATGTTCGAGGCGACCCACGGTACCGCGCCGAAGTACGCCGGCAAGGACCAGGTCAACCCGGGTTCGGTGATTCTGTCGGCCGAGATGATGTTGCGTCATCTGGGCTGGACCGAAGCAGCTGACCTGATCATCAAGGGCACGAACGGCGCCATCAAGGCCAAGACTGTGACCTATGACTTCGAACGTCTGATGGAAGGCGCCACGCTGGTGTCTTCTTCGGGCTTTGGTGAGGCGATCATCAAGCACATGTAAATCGTGCAGGTACAAAAAAACCGCCTTCGGGCGGTTTTTTCATGACTGGGTGGCGGTTGAGTCAGCCTGATACCGTTTCTGTATGAGGGGCATGCATAGCCGCTTCGCCTGCCACGGTTGCCGCTTTGATCTTTACCGCGTGCAGGCCTTTGGGCCCCTGGACGATGTCGAAACTGACGATCTGCCCGGCCTTGAGAGTTTTATACCCGTCCATCTCAATGGCCGAGTAGTGGGCAAAGAAATCGACCTCTTTGCCGTCCTCGTCACGTCCTTCCCGGGCATCGGTATTGATGAAGCCGAATCCCTTGGCATTGTTGAACCACTTGACCTTGCCGACAGCCATGCTCAAATCCCTCTGCAACAGACTCCATCGCTGGAGTATCATCCAGGACATCCGCAATCTAATCCGTTAAAAGGATTGACTCCGCGGATCTTTTTTACCCACTGTGGGCTCTATTGGTTGTAACACCGTTTTCCCGATAGTCAAGGTGACCGGGCAGTCGGAGTTGAAAAGGTGTACAGCCGCCCCCACCACTGTATTTGCACAACTGACGAACCTTTCTTTCCATGCATGCAATCAGCCAGATTCGACTAACATTCAATCAGGATCGCCCGCTTCTCCAAAAGGATCATCCACAGGAGCACGACGACGATTCGGCAGGCGTTGCTGTTCAGGAAGCAAAGCCTGCGTTACAGGCGCCGCCGATGTACAAGGTGGTTTTGTTCAATGATGACTACACACCGATGGATTTCGTCGTCGAAGTGCTCGAGGTGTTTTTTAACCTGAATCGCGAGCTGGCGACCAAGGTCATGCTGGCCGTTCACACAGAAGGACGGGCAGTATGTGGAGTGTTTACCCGCGACATCGCCGAGACAAAGGCCATGCAGGTCAACCAGTACGCCAGGGAAAGCCAGCATCCGCTACTCTGTGAAATCGAGAAGGACGGTTAATCGCCGACCACTTGGGTATGAGGTGAAGCTATGTTAAACCGCGAGCTCGAAGTCACCCTCAATCTTGCCTTCAAGGAGGCTCGTTCGAAGCGTCATGAATTCATGACCGTCGAACACCTGCTGCTGGCCCTATTGGACAATGAGGCTGCCGCCACCGTATTGCGTGCCTGCGGCGCAAACCTCGACAAACTCAAGCACGACCTGCAGGAGTTCATCGACTCCACCACGCCATTGATCCCCGTCCACGACGAAGATCGCGAAACCCAGCCAACCCTGGGCTTCCAGCGTGTACTGCAACGTGCTGTCTTTCATGTGCAGAGCTCGGGCAAACGCGAAGTAACCGGCGCCAACGTGCTGGTTGCAATCTTCAGTGAGCAAGAGAGTCAGGCCGTATTCCTGCTGAAACAGCAGAGCGTTGCGCGCATTGATGTCGTCAATTACATCGCCCACGGCATTTCCAAAGTGCCAGGGCACGGCGATCACTCTGAAGGTGAACAAGATATGCAGGACGACGAGGGCGGTGAGTCTTCTTCTTCAGGCAATCCGCTGGATGCTTATGCCAGCAATCTCAACGAACTCGCGCGCCAGGGTCGGATCGACCCGCTGGTCGGCCGCGAGATGGAAGTCGAGCGTGTCGCGCAGATTCTCGCGCGTCGGCGCAAGAACAATCCGTTGCTGGTCGGCGAGGCAGGTGTGGGTAAAACCGCGATTGCCGAAGGCCTGGCCAAGCGCATTGTCGACAACCAGGTGCCGGATCTGCTGGCCAACAGCGTCGTCTATTCGCTCGACCTCGGTGCACTGCTCGCAGGCACCAAGTATCGCGGTGATTTCGAGAAGCGCTTCAAGGCGCTGCTCAATGAACTGAAAAAACGTCCGCAGGCGATCCTGTTCATCGACGAGATTCACACCATCATCGGTGCGGGTGCTGCGTCCGGTGGCGTGATGGATGCCTCGAACCTGCTCAAGCCGCTGCTGTCGTCTGGCGACATTCGCTGCATCGGCTCGACCACGTTCCAGGAATTCCGTGGCATCTTCGAGAAGGATCGTGCGCTGGCACGACGCTTCCAGAAGGTCGATGTTGTCGAGCCGTCGGTGGAAGACACCATCGGTATCCTGCGCGGCCTGAAAGGGCGTTTCGAACAGCACCACAACATCGAATACAGCGATGAGTCGTTGCGCGCTGCTGCCGAGCTGGCATCGCGCTACATCAATGACCGGCATATGCCGGACAAGGCCATCGACGTGATCGACGAGGCGGGTGCCTATCAGCGCCTGCAGTCGGTCGAGATGCGCGTCAAACGCATCGAAGTGCCGCAGGTTGAAGACATTGTGGCGAAGATCGCGCGGATTCCGCCAAAACACGTCACCAGCTCCGACAAGGAATTGCTGCGTAACCTGGAGCGCGACCTGAAGCTGACGGTGTTTGGTCAGGATGCGGCGATCGATTCGCTGTCGACCGCGATCAAACTGTCCCGTGCCGGGCTCAAGTCGCCTGACAAGCCAGTCGGCTCGTTCCTGTTCGCAGGTCCTACCGGTGTCGGTAAAACCGAGGCCGCGCGGCAACTGGCCAAGGCGTTGGGTATCGAACTGGTGCGCTTCGACATGTCCGAGTACATGGAGCGCCACACCGTATCGCGTCTGATCGGTGCGCCTCCGGGCTATGTCGGCTTTGATCAGGGCGGTCTGTTGACCGAAGCGATCACCAAGCAACCGCACTGCGTATTGCTGCTCGATGAAATCGAGAAGGCGCATCCGGAAGTCTTCAACCTGCTGCTGCAGGTGATGGACCACGGCACGCTCACCGACAACAACGGGCGCAAGGCGGATTTCCGCAATGTGATCGTGATCATGACCACCAACGCCGGTGCCGAAACCGCGGCGCGTGCTTCGATCGGTTTCACCCATCAGGACCACTCGTCTGATGCGATGGAAGTGATCAAGAAGAGCTTCACGCCGGAGTTCCGTAACCGTCTGGACACCATCATTCAGTTTGGTCGCCTCAGCCATGAGGTCATCAAAAGCGTGGTGGACAAGTTCCTTACCGAACTGCAGGCGCAGCTGGAAGACAAGCGTGTGTTGCTGGAGGTTACCGATGCGGCGCGCAGTTGGCTGGCGGCCGGTGGTTATGACTCGGCGATGGGCGCACGTCCGATGGCGCGTCTGATCCAGGACAAGATCAAGCGTCCGCTGGCGGAGGAGATTCTGTTTGGCGAGCTGGCCGAGCATGGCGGTGTGGTGCACATCGACATCAAGGATGGTGAGTTGACGTTTGACTTCGAAACTACGGCGGAGATGGCCTGACGGTTGTTGGTCTGTTGTAAAGCGAAAGGCGCCTTCGGGCGCCTTTTTTGTTGTCTGGGGTTTTTGGGTGTATATCCGTTGCTGCGGTAACGGCCGCCTAGGGTTCCGCCCTGACGGCGGGTCACTTTTGGCAAACGCCCCAAAAGTAACCAAAAGGGCTTTACCCTGACGTTCGGCCCTCGCTTAGGCTCGGGTTCCTTCGCTGCGGGATTCATCCGGGGGGCAGCGCCTACGGTTTGCTTCGCTGCACCTCCTCTCGCTGTGTTTGGCTGCGCCAAACGGTCGCTGCGCTCCCACCCCGGATAAATCCCTCCACTCAGCCTGCCGACGGGCCCTGAGATCAAAAGCGGTACTCGAGCTAACGCTCATCGTGTTGAGTGGGGCGGCTTCGCCGCAGGGTTGCACGCTCTCTGAATTGTAGGAGCCAGCCTGCTGGCGATGGCGGCCTGCCAGCCGACCAAACTCCAAATGAAAACACCCAATCCCATGTAGGAACTGCCGAAGGCTGTGATCTTTTGATCTGCTTTGGCTTTGGCTTTTGATGTGGCTTTTGATCTTCAACCCCTTCGGCAGGCCGAGCGTAGGTGTCCATCAGGGGGGTGGGCGCGCAGCGCCATGCGGCGAAGCCGCATCCATCGAGAGGAGGTGCAGCGAAGCAAACCGGAGGCGATGCCCCCTGATGGGCACCGTAGCGAGGGAACACTGAGCCTCAGCGAAGTGCCGTACGCCGGGGGTAGCCTTTTTGGTTACTTTTTCGGCGTTTGGAAAAAGTGACCCGCCGTAAGGGCGGAACCGTAATCAGCAACCACCGCAGCAACGGATATGCTCACAAACCCAAACCCAAACCCAAACCCAAACCCAAACCCAAACCCAAACCCAAACCCAAACCCAAATCGCAGACAAACAAAAACGCCCGGCAAAGCCGGGCGTCTTGTATTGACTTGATTAACGAGCGCGGTAAGTAATGCGCCCTTTGCTCAAGTCATAGGGCGTCAGCTCGACGCGCACTTTGTCACCGGTAAGAATACGAATGTAGTTCTTGCGCATCTTGCCGGATATATGCGCGGTTACGACGTGCCCATTTTCCAACTCCACACGAAACATGGTGTTGGGCAGGGTGTCGACGACAGTGCCTTCCATTTCGAAGCTGTCTTCTTTCGACATGCAGTAAAGCCCTCGGTGTCCAATGAATGGCCCGGTGCAACTGCGCCAGGCAAAAGCGGCGTGCATTGTGCCCGAAAAAGGGGGTTTAAGCCAAGGGGTTTACGGCTTGCGATCAGTTAAGAATCACCCAGCGCTGATTAATCAGCAATTCGATGGGGCGATACTGGGTCTTGTAGTTCATCTTTTTGCAGTTCTTGATCCAGTAACCGAGATACACCGCCTCTAGCCCCAGGCGCTGGCTTTCGGTGATTTGCCACAGGATTGCGAAACGCCCCAGGCTGCGGCGTTCCTCGTCAGGCTCGTAGAAGGTATAGACCGCCGACAGGCCGTTGGGCAGCAGATCGGTCACCGCGACGGCGAGTAACCGTCCGTCGAGACGAAATTCATAAAAGCGCGAGAAGGGCAGATCGCGCACCAGAAAGGTCGAGAACTGGTCACGACTTGGCGGGTACATGTCGCCGTCGGCATGGCGCTGCTCGATGTAGCGCTGGTACAGATCGAAATATTCTTCGCTGAAGTGCGGTTTTACCGGGCGTACCTGCAGATCGGCATTGCGTTTGAAAATGCGTTTCTGCTGGCGGTTGGGCAGGAACTGCGCCACCGGGATGCGTGCAGGCACGCACGCATTGCAATTCTGGCAATGGGGCCGATACAGATGATCGCCGCTGCGACGAAAACCCATTTCCGACAGGTCTGCGTAGACGTGCACATCCATGGGCTGACTCGGATCGAGAAACAGCGTCGTCGCCTGCTCCTCGGGCAGATAACTGCAGGAATGAGGCTGAGTGGCATAGAACTTCAAGCGCGCCAACTCGGTCATGATCAACCCTCGGGATAAGCTGGTGAATTAAGTGTAAGCCACGCGCGCAAAAGTCGCTCAGCAAACCCAGGTGGCACGACTCGGTTGATCCAGGTGGCGAGCCAGATAGTCGGCGAATTCGTGGCGGGGGATCGCGCGGGCGCCGAGGCTGTGCAGATGATCGGTCGGCATCTGGCAGTCAATCAGAACGAATCCAGCGTCTTTCAAATGCTGCACCAGCGTGGCAAAGCCGAATTTGGAGGCGTTGTCGGCGCGGCTGAACATCGATTCGCCGAAAAACAGCTGACCCATCGCCAGGCCATACAGGCCGCCGACCAGTTGGCCCTGATCCCAGACCTCTACTGAGTGGGCGAAGCCGCGGCGGTGCAGTTCGAGGTAGGCGTCCTGCATCGCTTCGGTGATCCAGGTGCCGTCGGCGTAGTCCCGTGGCGCGGCGCAGGCACGAATCACGGCGTCGAAATCCTGATCGAAGGTCACCTGGTAGCGTTGCTTGCGCAGCAATTTGCCGAGGCTGCGCGAGACATGCAGTTCGTCGGGAAACAGAACGGTGCGCGGATCCGGTGACCACCAGAGGATCGGCTGGCCTTCGGAGAACCACGGAAAACAGCCGTGCCGGTAAGCCTGCACCAGCCGATCGGCGGACAGATCGCCACCGGCAGCCAGCAATCCATTGGGATCGCGCATGGCCTTTTCCAGGGGCGGGAAAGTCAGGGAATTGCGTTGTAACCAAGTCAGCATGGCGTCCAGGCTTGCAGAAGGGGAGGGCGGTGCGGGCGCGAGGCCCGCGATAAAGTGTGCCGTTAAATGACAGGAATGTCGTCCAGATACTTCTCCGCGTCCAGTGCCGCCATGCAGCCGGCGCCGGCCGAGGTCACGGCCTGGCGGTAGACGTGGTCGGCCACATCGCCGGCAGCGAAGACGCCGGGGATCTCCGTGGAGGTGGCGTCGCCGTCGCTGCCGCCCTTGACCAGCAGGTAGCCGTCGCGCATTGGTAATTGGCCCTGAAACAGGTCGGTGTTGGGTTTGTGGCCGATGGCGATGAACACGCCGGCCAGCGGCAACTCGCGGGTTTCGCCTGTGTGGCTGTCACGCAGGCGTGCACCGGTCACGCCGCTGGCGTCGCCCAGCACTTCATCCAGATTCTGGTTCCAGTGCAGGCGAACGTTGCCGTTGGCGGCTTTTTCGAACAGTTTGTCCTGAAGGATTTTCTCCGAGCGCAATTTGTCGCGGCGATGGATCAAATGCACCTCTCTGGCGATGTTCGACAGGTACAGCGCCTCCTCGACAGCGGTATTGCCGCCGCCCACCACGGCGACCACCTGATTGCGATAGAAGAAGCCGTCACAGGTCGCGCAAGCCGAAACCCCTTTGCCGGCGAACGCTTCTTCCGAGGGCAGGCCCAGATACTGCGCCGAAGCGCCGGTGGCGATAATCAGCGCGTCGCAGGTGTAAGTGCCGCTGTCGCCAATGAGTTCGAACGGGCGCTGCTGCAACTTGGCGGTGTGGATGTGGTCGTAAACGATCTCTGTGGCAAAGCGCTCGGCGTGTTTTTGCATGCGCTCCATCAGCGCCGGACCGGTCAGGCCTTCGGCGTCGCCAGGCCAGTTGTCGACTTCGACGGTGGTGGTGAGCTGACCACCGGCCTGCAGCCCGGTAATCACCACCGGTTTGAGGTTGGCACGGGCGGCGTACACGGCGGCGCTGTAACCGGCAGGGCCGGAGCCGAGAATGATCAGGCGTGAATGCTTCGCTGCGTTCATCAAATACACCTCATAAGCCTTTGTCACATAAGACAATGCATGCTCAAATTGAAACGCAGTATTTGTGCGCTTGGCTATGCTCAGCTATGGGTTGAAGCATGGCATCAGCCGCACAAACCCGTACAATGCCGGGCTGTTACAGAATATTTGTAGAGCGCTGTGTTTATGGCTGTGTTTATAAAAGCTGCGGCACAGTGTTAAAAGTAGTCTCAGATGCGCCGGTTCACTTTTTTACCTGCCTGGATTGGGCAGTTTTTTATCGACATTCAATAGATGGACGCGCCCCGGGCGCAGGAAAAGAAGCGTTTTGAAGAAATCCACCGCAGCACCAAAAACAGTCGTTCCGCTCTGGCGCCAGCAATTGCACTACCGGCTCAAGGAAGGTGCATTGATCGCCATCGGAGCCTTGTGCCTGTTCCTGATGATGGCCTTGCTGACCTACGGCAAGGACGATCCGGGCTGGAGCCACAACAGCAAGATCGACGATGTGCAGAATTTCGGCGGCCCCGCCGGTTCTTACAGCGCCGACATCCTGTTCATGGTGCTGGGTTACTTCGCGTACATCTTCCCGCTGCTGCTGGCGGTCAAGGCGTATCAGATCTTCCGTCAACGCCACGAACCGTGGCAGTGGAGCGGCTGGCTGTTCTCCTGGCGCCTGATTGGTCTGGTGTTTCTGGTGCTGTCGGGCGCCGCGCTGGCGCATATCCATTTTCATGCGGCCACCGGCCTGCCGGCGGGCGCCGGCGGGGCGCTGGGCGAAAGTCTCGGTGATCTGGCGCGTAACGCGCTGAATATCCAGGGCAGCACGCTGTTGTTCATTGCGCTGTTCCTGTTTGGCCTGACGGTGTTCACCGACCTGTCGTGGTTCAAGGTGATGGACGTCACCGGCAAGATCACCCTCGACCTGTTCGAACTGTTCCAGGGCGCGATCAACCGCTGGTGGTCGGCGCGTACCGAGCGTAAGCAACTGGTTGCGCAGCTGCGTGAAGTCGATGATCGCGTCCACGACGTGGTGGCGCCGACCGTTACCGACAAGCGTGAACAGGCCAAGGTCAAGGAGCGCCTGATCGAGCGCGAACAGGCCCTGAGCAAGCACATGTCCGATCGCGAGAAGCAGGTGCCGCCGGTTATCGCCCCGGCTCCGGTCAAGGCGCCCGAGCCAAGCAAGCGTGTGCAGAAAGAGAAACAGGTGCCGTTGTTCGTCGACAGCGCCGTGGAAGGCACCTTGCCGCCGATCTCGATCCTCGATCCTGCGGAAAAGAAACAACTCAACTATTCGCCGGAATCCCTGGCAGCAGTCGGCCACTTGCTGGAGATCAAGCTCAAGGAATTCGGCGTCGAAGTCACCGTGGACTCGATCCACCCGGGCCCGGTGATTACCCGTTACGAAATCCAGCCTGCAGCCGGCGTCAAAGTCAGCCGCATCGCCAACCTGGCGAAAGACCTTGCACGTTCGCTGGCCGTGACCAGTGTGCGGGTGGTCGAGGTGATTCCGGGCAAGACCACGGTCGGTATCGAGATCCCCAACGAAGACCGGCAGATCGTGCGTTTCTCCGAAGTGCTGTCGACCCCCGAGTACGACAACTTCAAGTCGCCGGTCACCCTGGCCCTGGGCCACGACATCGGCGGCAAACCGGTCATCACCGACCTGGCGAAGATGCCGCACCTGCTGGTCGCCGGTACCACTGGTTCCGGTAAGTCGGTGGGCGTGAACGCGATGATCCTGTCGATCCTGTTCAAATCCGGGCCGGACGACGCCAAGTTGATCATGATCGACCCGAAAATGCTCGAACTGTCGATCTACGAAGGCATTCCGCACCTGCTGTGTCCGGTAGTGACCGACATGAAGGACGCCGCCAACGCCCTGCGCTGGAGCGTTGCCGAGATGGAACGTCGCTACAAGCTGATGGCGAAGATGGGCGTGCGTAACCTGTCCGGCTTCAACGCCAAGGTCAAGGAAGCGCAGGATGCCGGCGAGCCGTTGAGCGATCCGCTGTACAAGCGCGAAAGCATTCACGACGAAGCGCCGCTGCTGCAGAAGCTGCCGACCATCGTCGTGGTGGTCGACGAATTCGCCGACATGATGATGATCGTCGGCAAGAAGGTTGAAGAACTGATTGCGCGTATCGCACAGAAAGCGCGTGCCGCCGGTATTCACCTGATCCTCGCGACCCAGCGACCTTCGGTGGACGTGATCACCGGTCTGATCAAGGCCAACATTCCGACGCGTATGGCGTTCCAGGTGTCGAGCAAGATCGACTCGCGGACCATCATCGACCAGGGTGGCGCCGAACAACTGCTCGGTCACGGTGACATGCTCTACATGCCACCGGGCACCAGCCTGCCGATCCGGGTGCACGGCGCGTTCGTTTCCGACGATGAAGTGCACCGCGTGGTCGAAGCCTGGAAACTGCGTGGCGCACCGGAATACAACGATGACATCCTCAACGGTGTCGAAGAGGCGGGCAGCGGTTTCGAAGGCAGCAGCGGTGGCGGTGACGGTGATGATCCGGAAGCCGACGCGCTGTATGACGAAGCCGTACAGTTCGTCCTGGAAAGCCGCCGGGCGTCGATTTCCGCGGTACAGCGCAAGCTGAAGATTGGTTACAACCGCGCTGCGCGCATGATCGAAGCCATGGAAATGGCCGGGGTCGTCACCTCAATGAACACCAACGGTTCGCGTGAAGTTCTGGCCCCGGGCCCGGTTCGCGACTGATTGCAAAAGCAAAGGGCGGGACAATGATGTGCCGCCGCTCTCCCAACGAGTATTCAAGAGGACTCCCATGCGTCTTATCCGCATGCTGTTGCCAGTACTGGCGCTGACCACGTTCACGGCCCACGCCGACGACAAGGACGTGGCGCGTCTGACCCAATTGCTGGAAACATCGAAAACCCTGACCGCGAACTTCTCGCAGCTGACCCTCGACGGCAGCGGCACGCAGTTGCAGGAAACTCGCGGTGATATGGTTCTGCAGCGTCCGGGCCTGTTCTACTGGCACACCGAAGCGCCAAACGAGCAGACCATGGTCTCCGATGGCAAGAAAGTCACCCTGTGGGACCCGGACCTGGAACAGGCCACCATCAAGAAGCTCGACGAGCGTCTGACCCAGACCCCGGCGCTGCTGCTGTCCGGTGATGTGTCGAAGATCAGCCAGAGCTTTGACATTAGCGCGAAAGAGGCGGGTGGCGTGATCGACTTCACCCTCAAGCCGAAGACCAAGGACACCCTGTTCGACAGCCTGCGCCTTTCGTTCCGCAACGGCCTGGTCAATGACATGCAACTGATCGACAGCGTTGGTCAGCGCACCAACATCCTGTTCACCGGGGTCAAGGCCAACGAAGCGGTGTCGGCGTCGAAGTTCAAGTTCGACATCCCGAAGGGTGCTGACGTTATCCAGGAATAAACCCCAACCCCCTGTGGGAGCGGGCTTGCTCGCGAATGCGATCTGTCATTCAACATTTAAGGTGACTGATACACCGCTTTCGCGAGCAAGCCCGCTCCCACAGGGGTAAATGATCGGTCTCAAGATCTGATAGAGGTTTCAACGCTACGTGATGGATCTGTTTCGCAGTGCACCGATTGCCCAGCCACTGGCCGCGCGTTTGCGTGCGACCAATCTGGATGAGTATGTCGGTCAGGAGCACGTGCTCGCTCGCGGCAAGCCTCTGCGTGAGGCGCTGGAGCAGGGTGCCCTGCATTCGATGATCTTCTGGGGGCCGCCGGGCGTGGGCAAGACCACCCTGGCGCGATTGCTCGCGGAAGTCTCGGATGCGCACTTCGAAACGGTCTCGGCGGTGCTTGCCGGGGTCAAGGAGATCCGTCAGGCCGTTGAAATCGCCAAACAGCAGGCCGGCCAATACGGCAAGCGCACGATCCTGTTCGTCGATGAAGTGCACCGCTTCAACAAATCGCAGCAGGATGCGTTCCTGCCGTACGTCGAAGACGGCACGCTGATTTTCATCGGTGCCACCACCGAAAACCCTTCATTTGAATTGAACAACGCGCTGTTGTCGCGGGCCCGCGTCTATGTGCTGAAAAGCCTCGACGAGACCGCGCTGCGCAAACTGGTACATCGCGCGCTCACCGAAGAGCGCGGGCTGGGCAAGCGCAACCTGACCCTCAGCGATGAAGGCTTCCAGATGCTGCTGTCGGCCGCCGATGGCGATGGCCGGCGCCTGCTCAATCTGCTGGAGAACGCCTCGGATCTGGCCGAAGACAACAGCGAGATGGGCACCGAGCTGCTGCAAAGCCTGCTCGGCGATACCCGACGGCGCTTCGACAAGGGCGGCGAAGCGTTCTACGACCAGATCTCGGCGCTGCACAAATCGGTACGCGGCTCCAACCCCGACGGCGCGCTGTACTGGTTCGCGCGGATGATCGACGGCGGCTGCGATCCGT
Source organism: Pseudomonas sp. MWU347 (assembly GCF_017947305.1). Lineage (NCBI taxonomy): Bacteria > Pseudomonadati > Pseudomonadota > Gammaproteobacteria > Pseudomonadales > Pseudomonadaceae > Pseudomonas > Pseudomonas sp. MWU347. The sequence goes on along the minus strand of NZ_JAFGZB010000005.1, from coordinate 114,427 downwards.
TGTACCTGGCCCGGCGCGTGGTGCGCATGGCCAGCGAAGACATTGGCAACGCCGACCCACGCGCCCTGAGCTTGTGCCTGGCGGCGTGGGAGGTGCAGGAGCGCCTCGGCAGCCCGGAAGGCGAATTGGCGGTGGCTCAGGCCATCACCTATCTGGCCTGCGCGCCAAAAAGCAACGCGGTGTATATGGGTTTCAAGACTGCACTGCGCGCCGCTGCCGAATACGGTTCGCTGGAAGTGCCGCTGCACTTGCGCAATGCACCGACCAAGCTGATGAAACAATTGGGCTATGGCGACGAATACCGCTACGCCCACGACGAACCGGATGCCTATGCCGCCGGCGAAGATTATTTCCCGGAAGAGCTCGAGCCGATCCCGTTCTATCAACCGGTGCCCCGTGGCCTGGAATTGAAGATCGGCGAGAAGCTCAACCACCTCGCCCAACTCGACCGTTTAAGCCCAAGACAGCGGAGAAAATAGTGCTTCCATTGATCGTTGCGGTCTCCGTCGGCGGGATTGCCGGCACCCTGTTGCGCTTCGCCACCGGCAATTGGGTCAACGCCAATTGGCCGCGGCACTTCTATACCGCGACGCTGGCCGTTAATATCGTGGGCTGTCTGCTGATTGGCGTGTTGTACGGCCTGTTTTTGATACGCCCGGAGGTGCCGATCGAGGTGCGTGCCGGGTTGATGGTCGGCTTCCTCGGGGGGCTGACGACTTTTTCATCCTTTTCACTGGATACGGTGCGCCTGCTGGAAAGCGGGCAAGTGCCGCTGGCCCTGGGCTATGCGGCGATCAGCGTATTCGGCGGGCTGCTCGCGACGTGGGCCGGCCTGTCCCTGACCAAACTTTGATAACGAGAAACCGACATGCTCGATTCCAAACTGTTACGTAGCAACCTTCAGGACGTAGCGGACCGCCTGGCTTCCCGTGGCTTTGCCCTGGATACCGCGCGCATCGAAGCGCTGGAAGAACAGCGCAAGACCGTCCAGACCCGCACCGAAGCACTGCAGGCTGAGCGTAACGCGCGTTCCAAATCCATCGGTCAGGCCAAGCAGCGCGGCGAAGACATCGCGCCGCTGATGGCGGACGTCGAGCGCATGGCGGGCGAGCTGAGTGCCGGTAAAGTCGAGCTGGACGCGATCCAGACCGAGCTGGACTCGATTCTGCTGGGTATCCCCAACCTGCCGCACGAATCGGTACCGGTTGGCAAAGACGAAGACGATAACGTTGAAGTGCGCCGCTGGGGCACGCCGACGCAGTTCGATTTCGAAGTGAAAGACCACGTTGCACTGGGCGAGAAGTTCGGCTGGCTGGACTTTGAAACCGCCGCCAAGCTGTCCGGCGCCCGTTTCGCTCTGCTGCGCGGTCCGATCGCCCGTCTGCACCGCGCTCTGGCGCAGTTCATGATCAACCTGCACGTCAACGAGCACGGCTACGAAGAGGCCTACACGCCTTATCTGGTCCAGGCCCCGGCGCTGCAAGGCACCGGTCAGCTGCCGAAGTTCGAAGAAGACCTGTTCAAGATCGCTCGCGAAGGCGAAGCCGATCTGTACCTGATCCCGACCGCCGAAGTGTCGCTGACCAACATTGTGGCCGGTGAAATCGTCGACTCGAAACTGCTGCCGATCAAGTTCGTCGCCCACACCCCATGCTTCCGCAGCGAGGCCGGTGCGTCGGGCCGTGACACTCGCGGCATGATCCGTCAGCACCAGTTCGACAAGGTTGAAATGGTCCAGATCGTCGAGCCGTCGACTTCGATGGAAGCGCTGGAAGGCCTGACCGCCAACGCCGAAAAAGTCCTGCAACTGCTGGGTCTGCCTTACCGCACCCTGGCGCTGTGCACCGGCGACATGGGCTTCAGTGCCGTGAAAACCTACGACCTCGAAGTGTGGATTCCGAGCCAGGACAAGTACCGCGAAATTTCGTCGTGCTCCAACTGCGGCGACTTCCAGGCCCGCCGCATGCAGGCGCGTTTCCGCAACCCGGAAACCGGCAAGCCTGAGCTGGTACACACTCTCAACGGTTCGGGTCTGGCGGTCGGTCGTACGCTGGTGGCGGTGCTGGAAAACTACCAGCAGGCCGACGGTTCGATCCGCGTGCCGGACGTACTGAAGCCGTACATGGGTGGCCTCGAGGTCATCGGCTAAATGAAATATCTGCCGCTGTTTCACAACCTGCGCGGCAGTCGTGTGTTGGTGGTCGGTGGGGGGGAAATTGCCTTGCGCAAATCCCGCCTGTTGGCCGATGCCGGTGCGCTGCTGCGGGTGGTCGCACCTGAAATCGAAGCGCAACTGCGCGAACTGGTCAGCGCCAGCGGTGGCGAGTGTCTGCTGCGTGGTTACGTGGAAGCGGATCTGGACGGTTGCGGGCTGATCATTGCCGCCACCGACGATGAAACGCTGAATGCGCAGATCTCCAGCGATGCCCATCGGCGTTGCGTGCCGGTCAACGTGGTCGACGCGCCGCAGCTATGCAGCGTGATCTTCCCGGCGATCGTCGATCGCTCGCCGCTGATCATCGCGGTGTCCAGCGGTGGCGATGCGCCGGTGCTGGCCCGCTTGATTCGCGCCAAGATCGAAACCTGGATTCCTTCGACCTACGGCCAACTGGCTGGTCTTGCCGCACGTTTCCGCAATCAGGTGAAAAACCTGTTTCCGGATGTGCAGCAACGTCGCGGTTTCTGGGAAGACGTGTTTCAGGGCCCGATTGCCGACCGACAACTGGCCGGGCAGGGTAATGAAGCCGAGCGGCTGTTGCAGGCCAAGATTGATGGCGAAGCGACCGTCACCACCGGCGAGGTGTATCTGGTGGGTGCAGGGCCGGGTGATCCGGATCTGCTGACCTTCCGCGCCTTGCGCCTGATGCAGCAAGCCGACGTGGTGCTGTACGACCGCTTGGTCGCTCCGGCGATTCTTGAGCTGTGCCGTCGCGATGCCGAGCGCGTCTATGTCGGCAAGCGTCGCTCTGATCATGCGGTGCCACAGGATCAGATCAACCAGCAACTGGTGGATCTGGCCAAGGCCGGCAAACGCGTGGTGCGCTTGAAGGGCGGCGACCCGTTCATCTTCGGTCGCGGCGGTGAAGAGATCGAAGAGCTGGCAGCCCACGGGATTCCGTTCCAGGTGGTGCCGGGGATCACGGCGGCCAGCGGTTGCGCGGCGTATGCCGGGATTCCGCTGACCCATCGCGATTACGCGCAGTCGGTGCGCTTCGTCACCGGCCACCTGAAGGACGGCTCCACCGATCTGCCGTGGGCCGACCTCGTCGCCCCGGCGCAGACGCTGGTGTTCTACATGGGCCTGGTGGGCTTGCCGGTGATCTGCGAGCAGTTGATCAAGCACGGCCGCAGCGCGGATACCCCGGCGGCGTTGATCCAGCAGGGCACCACAGTCAATCAGCGAGTCTTCACCGGCACGCTGGCCGACCTGCCGCGTCTGGTGGCGGAGCATGAAGTGCATGCGCCGACGCTGGTGATCGTGGGGGAAGTGGTGCAGCTGCGCGAGAAGCTGGCGTGGTTCGAAGGGGCTCAGGCGCAGGTCTGAAAACCGAGTTGCCCTCATTCGCGAGCAAGCCCGCTCCCACATTGGATCTGTGTCATGCACAAATCCAATGTGGGAGCGGGCTTGCTCGCGAAGAGGCCCTCAAAAACACCGAATCAATTAACCCCGCCGCCAAACTCCTTTCCCGCTCAGCCGCTCCCGATCATGAGCGATGGTGAAATCCTGCTTCGGCCCCTTCGGCACAATCCCCGTCGGATTGATGGTCTTGTGGCTACCGTAGTAGTGGTTTTTGATGTGCTGAAAATCCACCGTCTCGCCAATCCCCGGCCACTGATACAGCTCTCGCAGCCAGTTCGACAGGTTCGGGTAATCGGCAATCCGCCGCAGATTGCACTTGAAGTGCCCGTGGTACACCGCATCGAAGCGAATCAGCGTGGTGAACAGTCGCACATCGGCCTCGGTCAGGTATTCCCCCGTCAGATAGCGATTGGCGCCCAGCACCCGTTCCAAGTGATCCAGCTCGGCAAACACCTCATCGAACGCCTCTTCATAAGCCTGTTGCGAGGTGGCAAAGCCGGCGCGATACACACCGTTGTTCACCCCCGGATAAATCCGTTCGTTCAGTGCATCAATCTCGCCGCGTAACGGTGCCGGGTAGAAGTCCAGTTCGTTACCGGTCAGGCCATCGAACGCGCTGTTGAACATGCGGATGATTTCCGCCGACTCATTGCTGACAATGCGCTTGAGCTTTTTGTCCCACAGCACCGGCACAGTGACACGGCCGGTGTAGTCCGGGGTGTCGGCGGTGTAGCGCTGATGCATGAAGTCGAAGTGGTCGAGCTTGTCGCCGGTCGAGCCAAGGGTCTGGTCGAAGGTCCAGCCGTTTTCCAGCATCAGCCAGCTGACCACGGACACGTCGATCAGGCTTTCCAGACCTTTGAGCTTGCGCAGGATCAGCGTGCGGTGTGCCCACGGGCAGGCGAGGGAAACGTAAAGGTGATAGCGCCCGGCTTCGGCGGCGAAACCGCCTTCACCGCTCGACCCTGCCTGGCCGTCAGTGGTGACCCAGTGACGGCGCTGCGCCTGTTCGCGCTGGAACGCGCCGTCCTTGCTGCTTTCGTACCACTTGTCCTGCCAGTGGCCGTCGACGAGTAAACCCATGATCAAGACTCCTGAATCCAATAAGCGTTGGAGCCGAGTCTATTCCGATGAGTTCGAACAAAAAGCGCAAAGATCGGGCGTCGATGATCGGTTAAATCGATTTGTTACGCGCCGCCCAGTATTGCTCGGCGGTTTCGAACGCCTGCTCGCGACTTTGACCGAGACCGCGCAGGGCCAAGGCCATGGTCGAAATCAGGGCCATTTGCGGATAGCTGTCGACCACCTCGCCGCGCCACACAGCCTTGAGATGTTCGACGTCCAGCGAGGCCGGTTTGACGTGGCGCTGGCTCGACAGCTGCGGCCATTCCTCGTCCCAGCTCTCGCCGCCCCTGGTGCCGTAAAGATGGCTGTCGGCATCCGGGTTGATCTCGATTTCGCCGCCATCGCCCTTGACCACGATCGCCGTGTCGCCGAGCAGACCGCTGGCCTCGCGATGCACCGCTTGATAGCCCGGGTGGAAAATACTTTGCAGGCCACAACGGGCGCGCAGTGGATTGAGGATGCGTGCCAGCGAGTGAATCGGCGAGCGCAGGCCCATGGTGTTGCGCAGGTCGATCATCTTCTGCATCTGTGGCGCCCAGTCGATCAGCGGCATGAACGCCAGACCGCCGTGGTCCAGCGCGCTGCCGACTTGCTGCCAGGTGCGGCACAGCGGGATGTTCAGCTCGCCAAGCAGTTGTTCGGTGTACAGACGTCCGGCGGTGTGCGCGCCGCCGCCGTGCATGAAAATCCGCACGCCGTTTTGCGCCAGGCACTTGGCCGACAGCAGGTACCACGGCAGATGGCGTTTCTTGCCGGCATAGGTCGGCCAGTCCAGATCGACATTCAGCGTTGGCGCTGACAGGCGCTCGCGCAAGGCTTCGGTGAAACCGGCCATTTCCTCCGCGCTTTCTTCCTTGTGCCGAAGCAGCATCAGAAAGGCGCCGAGCTGGGTGTCTTCGACTTTGTCGTCGAGCACCATGCCCATGGCTTCCCGGGCTTCTTCACGGGTCAGGTCGCGGGCGCCACGTTTGCCCTTGCCGAGGATCCGTACGAATGGTGCGAACGGGTGTTCGGCGGGCGTTTCGAGGGTCAGCGCTGGAAAGTCGGTCATAAGCAATTCGTCGGTTTGGGCAGGCCCGCCAGTTTCGCGGCGAGTTTGGCAGGGGTGCCTTTGAACAGTCGGTTCAGGTGCAGGCTGTTGCCTTTGTCCGGGCCGAGTTTGAGTGCGGTGTACTTGATCAGCGGGCGGGTGGCTGGCGACAACTGGAATTCCGCGTAGAAACTGCGTAGCAGTTCGAGGACTTCCCAGTGTTCGGGGGTCAGGTCGATGTCTTCAGTAGCGGCGAGGGCGCTGGCAACGTCATGAGACCAGTCGTCGAGGTCGACCAGAAAGCCGTCCTTGTCCAGTTCGATGGCGCGGGCGCCGACAGTCATCGAGTTCATAGCCAGCTGTTGACCTTGTCGTGGTGGATCGACAGTTCGACGAAGGCCGGGTAATCGATGGCTTCGGCCCAGTCGGGAGCAACGATGGCGCGGGCCTGCAGGTCTTCGGCGAGGGCGAATAGCTTGACCCGGCGCTCGTTCAGCGTGGCGAATGGCGCAGTGCCCGGTTGCAGGGCGTAGACCGCGTCGCCGGATAACACTAAGGCGTCGGCAGCGCCGATCACGCGCAGGCAACTGCTCAGGCGATCATCGCCGAACGGGGAATGAGACAACACATGCAAAGTCGACATCAGAGGGTGATCACCTGGTCGTAACGGTCAATAAGGGCGGTGATTTCGCTGGCGCCGAGCGGCTGCGCTTCGTCCAGCGACAGCGTGCTCAGGCCACGGGCGCTGGCGCTGTCGGTGCAGTAGAACAGTTCTTCAACGCCGAACATCGGCAGCGCCTGCAGATTGGCGCTGAGGTCTTTCTGTTGCAGGGCCTTGGCGTTCTGCCCGGCGGCCAGTTGCAACACGCCATCGTCGAGAAACAGCAGGCCGATCGGCAGATCGAACGCGCCGCCGGCCAGAACGATGTCCAGCGCTTCGCGGGCGCCGGGGCCGGACCATGGCGACTGGCGGCTGATGATCAACAGGGATTTGGCCATTTCACGCGCCTCCGAAACAGATCAGTCGATCGGCGTCCTGCACCGCGTCGTGCAACTGGCCGAGGCCGGACAACTCCCACGGCGCGCTGACCGCGACTGCATCACGCTGGTAGCGTTTGGCTTCTTCGTCATTCAGCACGCCACGGCGCAGGGCGGCGGCGATGCACACCACGCCGTCCAGTTGCTGCTCGCTGATGAACGCGCGCCACTGTTTGGGCAGGTCCAGTTCGTCCTGCGGGGTGACCACCGCGTCGGAGGCGTTGTACACGCCGTCCTGATAAAAAAACAGCCGGACAATCTCATGCCCGCCGGCCAGCGCAGCCTGCGCAAACAGCAGGGCACGGCGCGAGGAGGGCGCATGGGCGGCGGAAAACAGCGCAATGGCGAACTTCATGACGGACTCGATCAGCAAAACTGCGGCCATGATAAAGCTTTATGAAGGCAGCCGCGAAACCAAGTGAAGCACATGCCCTCTGTGGGAGCGGGCTTGCTCGCGAAGGCGTTGGGTCATTCGACACATCTTTGACTGATGCACCGCTTTCGCGAGCAAGCCCGCTCCCACAGGATCGTATTTCAGCGCGGCATATAGCCCAGTTGCCAACGCCGCGGAATGCTCAGGGACAGCACGCCCAGCACCGCCGCCAGCAAGCCGCTGGCGAACAATGCCCGAAGTCCGAAATGATGTTCCAGCACTGCGCCGAGTATCGCGCCGATGAACATCCCGCTCCACGGCACCAGTTGCACCCGCCAGCCGTTACGGCGTTCGCCGAGCATCCAGCGCCCCAGTCCACGGCCGAACCGCGACAGCGCTCCGGTCACGTACGTCAGGCCCACTGGCAGGCCGTTCACTTCCTCGACCGCCGCGTTGAGCATGCCCATCGCGATGATCGCCGCCAGCAGCGCCGGCAGTTGCGTGTCGTACGGCCATGCCGCCGCCAGGCAAAGCAGGGTGGCGATGCATAGCAACAAGGGCAGCGTGCGCCGGCCACCGAGGCGCCCGATCACGATCCCCAAGGCATTACCGATCACGAAGGTGACGACGAGGATGATCAGGCGCAAGGTCAGTCCGAGGTCGCCGTCACTGATCGCCACCGCCAGCCGCGTGGTGTTGCCGCTCATGAACGAAACGAAATCGCCGCTGGCCATGAAGCCGATTGCATCGGTCATGCCGGCGAGTACCGACAGGCTGGCCACCAGTGCCAGACCGATGCGGCCACGCCATTTCTGCCGGTGCAGATGCCCGGAAGTGGCGCGGTGAGTCGAAGTGGAGGGCAGCATCGGCGACGATATCCTTCAGCGGCGTTTACGGTTCCAGCCCATACAGATCGCAGTAATCCTTCCAGCTCATGTGGGCCATTTCCGCTACCTCGCGATGCACCTCCATGCGCTGGGCCTGATACTCCTCGGGCGTTGCCGCTGTGAGCAGCAAAGTCAATTCCCAGGCAAACAGCCCCTGTTCTTCAGCTTCGGCCTCGAAGGCTTCGTGCAGACGTTCTTCACGATATTGCGCAGCGGTTTCACCCTTGGCCTGGGCCAGCAGCGGATTGAGATGATCGAGGGATTCGCGCAGTTCGGGGCGCGCGTCGAGAAACAGTTTCAGGGCTTGTTCATGTCGCTGGTCGGTGGGCGCCATGTGTGTTCCTTGTGAGGCTGATGACCCTAGGGTGCCGGAGCGGCCGTCGCATGTCGCGCTATAAATGCAGTAAAGCAGAACGATTTTGCCTGTTGCGGTGATACAGTCCGCTTTTTTCTGAATGAGCGAATGCAATGCGAATTCTGATGGTAGCGCTGGCCGCGACGGTGTTGGCTGGCTGCGCGGGTTCGGTGATGGACGATTCTCGCACCAAAGCCCCGTACAAGGTTCTGACTTCGGACAAGCCGGAGAAAGTTGTCGCTCAGTGCGTACAGTTCGGCTGGCAGGACGAAGCAGTGTTTGGCGTGGACGCCGGAGCGTATCTGCAACCGGGCAAGAAGGGTGGCTCGACGGTGTACACCCGTTCCGCAGAGTCATTTGTCGACGTGACCAGCGATGCGTCGGGAACCGTGCTCAACTACTACGCGCAGAAGGACGATTTTGTTGCCAAACGCCGGTTGGCGGCGTTGGCGACCTGTCTTTGATATTGCGCTGAAGCGGCTGCCGTTATCGCCAGCAGGCTGGCTCCCACACTGGATTTGTGTTTGCCACCGCTCCTGTAGGAGTGAGCCTGCTCGCGATGAGGCCAATGAATTCAACCGATCAAGCGCTTCTGGAAATAATGCCGGCTATGCCCCGGCGGGTAATCAACGATCTCGCCAAACTGGCTGAATCCCAGCTTCTGGTAGAACGCCGGCGCCTGAAAATCGAAGGTGTCCAGCCAGATGCCCAGGCAGTTCTTCTCCTTGGCCAGATTTTCCGCCATGGCCATCAGTTCCGAGCCGATGCGTTGCCCGCGACCCTGTTCCGGGACGCACAGCAACTCGATGTACATCCACTGGAAGATCACCCGGCCGTACAAACCGCCGAGAATCGCGTCGTGTTCATCGCGCACCAGCAGGGCGAAAGGTTCAGATGTGGAACCACCGGTCCGGGCGTCGTTATACGCAATCAAAGGCTCGAGAATGGCTTTGCGCTGTTCTTCCGTAGGGTTCTGCGACAGCTCGATTCGCAACGTCATGTGCAACTTCCTTGTGAGATGAACCGGCAGCCTATCCTGCCCGGGGAGCGTCTTCCAAGTCCTTCCTCATCCCTTTGGAACCGCCGCTGTCGCGCCGGGGTCTAGCTTTTACAGCGTCATTCCGAACGCGGTTGATGAGGATCCCCCATGAATATTTTCGAAGCCCTTCGCGAAAGCCACGACCGCCAGCGCAGTTACGCCAAAGCCCTGGTCGAAACCAGCGGTGATACTCCGGAGCGGGTTGAGGCCTACAAACAGCTCAAGGCTGAACTTCAGGCCCATGAAACCGCCGAAGAGCGGCACTTCTACATCCCGCTGATGGAGTTCGACAACGGTGTCGACCTCAGTCGCCATGCCATCTCCGAGCACCATGAAATGGACGAGATGATGGAAGAGCTGGACGAGACCGAGATGTCCAGCCCGGCGTGGCTGGCAACGGCGAAGAAGCTCTCCGACAAAGTCCATCATCATCTCAAGGAAGAAGAGCAGAAGTTCTTCCAGATGGCCGGCAAATTGCTCGATGACAAGCAAAAGGAACAGCTCGCTGGCCAGTACGAAAAGGAGTACCAGGCGCAACTGCCATGAGTACTGAATGCCAGTTTTTGCAGTGTCGGCGTGTAGGCCTTTGGCCATGCGTTGGGTGGGTCTTGTCGTAATTGACTGTATATTCATCCAGTGTTTTCGGCGTTTTTGACTTGAGACGCCGATTGACTGCGACAAAACCGCCGATGGACAAAAAAACCACCTCCGTTAGCTTGAAGGCCTCTCCTCGGACAGGAGAGTTCTTAAATCAACGGAGTGAAAAACATGAATCAACCACAAGCTCAAACCCAACTGCGACACGGTCGCGTCACCTCCCCAGCCAGCCGCGGTGCGGTAGCCATCGAGCAAGGATTGCTCGGTGCCTGGCAGGTCAACGAAATGGAAGGCGGCAAGAACTTCCCGGCGCTGACGGCAGGACCTTTTCCTGCTCCCTATGGCAGCGACAGTGACAGTGTCACGCCGCCCGCCGACGGTTACATCCTCAGCGGTGGCAAGACCGATGCCCGTGACTGCGTGAACTTCACCGACGAGGAAATGAGCAAAAAGCTCAATCGTCCGTTCAGCTGGCCACTGCTCAGTGTCACCCCGGGCCAGACACTGGAAGTGAAGTGGGAATACACCGCGCCACACACCACCCGTGGTTATCGCTGGCTGATCACCAAGGATGGCTGGGATCCGAAACAGCGTATTTCCCGTGCACAACTCGAAGCGCAGCCTTTCGCCGAAGACTTCTACACTCAAGTGCCGTATTACAGCTATCCGGGGGAATTGAAGGCCAAGGTCAATCATTCGGTGAAATTGCCGGCCACCAAAAAGGGCCGTCACGTCATCGTGCTGATGTGGATCGTCGCCAACACCGGCAACGCGTTCTATCAGGCGTTCGACGTCGACTTCAAATAACGGCGTTACGCTCAACTCACAGGTTCTGAAGGATTAGAACATGTCAAATATCGACTTCACGCTAGTGCAAAACCAGGCGGCCGACGCGGCCTCGCTGATGCCGAGCATCGCCGGCAAAAAAATACTCATGGGCTTCTGGCACAACTGGCCGGCGGGTCCAAGTGACGGCTATCGTCAGGGCCGCTTCGCCGAAATAGCTCTGGAAGCGGTGCCCAAGGAGTACAACGTGGTCGCGGTGGCGTTCATGAAGGGCAGCGGGATTCCAACCTTCAAGCCGTACAACGTCTCCGATGCCGAGTTCCGGCGTCAGGTCGGCGTGCTCAACAGCCAGGGGCGGGCGGTGCTCTTGTCCCTGGGTGGCGCCGATGCGCACATCGAGTTGCGGGCCGGACAGGAACAACCACTGGCCAATGAGATTATCCGTCTGGTGGAAACCTACGGCTTCGATGGGCTGGACATCGATCTTGAACAGAGCGCGATTGATTTCGCCGCCAACAAGACCGTGCTGCCGGCCGCGCTGAAACTGGTCAAGGATCACTACGCAGGCCAGGGCAAGCACTTCATCATCAGCATGGCCCCGGAGTTTCCGTACCTGACCACCAATGGCAAATACGTCGGTTACCTGCAGGCACTTGAAGGCTATTACGACTTCATCGCGCCGCAGTTCTACAACCAGGGCGGCGACGGGGTCTGGGTGCCGGAAGCCAATAATGGCAATGGTGCATGGATCGCGCAGAACAACGATGCGCTGAAAGAGGACTTCCTCTATTACCTGACCGAAAGTCTGGTGACCGGCACCCGGGGCTTCACCAAAATCCCGGCGGACAAATTCGTCATCGGCCTGCCGGCCAACGTCGATGCGGCTGCCACCGGTTACGTGATCGACAGCACCGCCGTCGGCAATGCGCTCAAACGTCTGGCGATCAAAGGGCTGCCGATCAAGGGCCTGATGACCTGGTCGGTAAACTGGGACAACGGCGTCAGCAAGGATCGCGTGCCGTATGGCTGGGAATTCAGTCGGCGTTATGGACCGCTGATTCACGGAGCGAAAACAGCGGCACAGGAAACGGATGACACGTTGTCGCGCGTCGCCCGTTAGCAGCAATTAAAGAGCCCGGTAGCGCTGCCGGGCTTTTTTGCGTGGGCCAGGCAAACAATGCTCGGGTGTGAGTCATAGCGGAGCGGGTTGCTTATCCGATTGGGACGCGCTCGATACATTGAGTGAATGACTGGACGAGATCCAGCAAGCAGGCAGCCGCCTGATTGATCTGCGTATCGGTAAGCGCCGCGTAGCCAATCAGCACACCGGGTTTGACCGCGTGACTGCTGGTGAATGCGGATACCGGTTGCAGGCAAAGATTGAAGAGGGCAGCCCGTGCGCAGAATTCTCTTTCATCAATGTCTGTGGGTAACCAGAGCACAAAATGTAATCCGGATTGCTCGCCGGAAATCTGCAGATCAGGGTTTTCTCGCAGCTTTGAGATCAGCAAATCGCGTCGATGTTGATACGTCTGTCGCGAGATGCGCAAATGCCGTACATATTTTCCGGTGCAGAGAAACTGGTTGAGTGCGAGCTGACCCAGTATGCCTGGCGTCTGGCCGGTGTCTTCGATGAGGTTGATGACTTTCTTCTGTAAATGTTTGGGAATGACCATGAAGCCCAGACGAAAGTTGCTGAACAGGGTTTTATTGAAGCTGCCGCAGAAAATCACCCGGTCGTTTGTATCTATTGATTTGATGGCGGGCAGGGGAGCACTGCCATAGTTGTATTCGCTGTCGTAGTCGTCCTCGATGATGATCGCATTGGCTGCGGTCGCCGAGGCCAGCAGAGCCTTGCGGCGTGCCATGCTCATGCAGACACCCAAAGGAGCCTGGTGAGAGGGCGTGACATAAATGGCCTGAACCGGACTGGCGGGTGACAACGCTTCAACGATCAGACCTGCATCGTCCACTGGAATATCGATGATTGTGTTGCCGGAACAATTGAATATCCGCCGGGCCCAGTAATAGCCGGGATCTTCCATGGCAACGACGGCCTCTTTTCCCAATACCCGGCTGATGAGGTCGAGACAGTGCCTGATGCCGTGGGTAATCACGATGTCCTGAGGTGAGCAGTCAATTCCCCGGTAGATCTGGATATGGTCGCAAATGGACTTGCGCAAGTTCTCGTCACCGCCGAGTGACGAGGCCGATACTGCGGTGGCGAGGTCTTTGGCGGAAGGTGTGCATAACGACTTTACATCTTTTTCTTCGAGCAATCCCGGATCGGCCAGTCTGGCAATAAACGGTACATACGGCTGTAAATAAGTAATGGGAGCAGGTGAATCGGATGACCGGTGAGTATCAAGTTCGACTTGCAGTTCCTTAGTTCTGGCGGCGGCGATCAGATTATCCGGCAATGTTGCGCAGACTACCGAGCCGGCACCTCGCTTGCGAATGATGAAACCTTCTTCGCGCAATTGATCGAAAACAGTTTCCAGGGTCCCTCGGGAAACTCCCCATCTTTGCGCAAGCGTACGCGTGGAGGGCAGCGCTTCGCCGGATTGGAGCCGGCCGGAACTGATCAGGTGTTCAAGGAAACGGCACAAAAGCTGATGTTTGGTGGACAGCGAATGTTCGGTCAATTCGAACGGCAAGACTAGGTCGAGGCCAACTGGCCGCTTACCTCTGGTCATAGTGGTACACACCAAAATCCATTTAATGGATCTTCATCTTAGCGCGGCATACAAATACGCTCAACGCCGCTCAAGCTAACGCGTTGAGGGGTGGCGCGCGAGTCATTGGGGTCAAGAGAAACTGGATTGGTATAGGGATATCGTCGGCAATGACTGCTTTTGAAAAACTGTCAACACTCAATAAGACTAATCATCGCGAGCCGCAACTAAAGATTGCGATAGTCGGAGGGGGTGCAACAGCGATTAGTGTAATTGATGCGTTGCAGCGCGACGTTAAGCTGAAAAATATGGATGTTGCAATTACCCTCTATGAGCCTGACAAGAAAATCGGTCCAGGTCGCGCTTATCAAAACGATGGTGATTATGGATTGATTAATCGCCAAGCCCGCTTCATGTCCGTGAAAAGTGACGATCCCCGGCACTTTGTAGGATGGGTCACTCATAAATATGGAAGTGCACTGGCGCAACTTGATTTCTTGCCCCGTCACTATTTTGGTGAGTACCTGTCCGATTGTTTTGCCGAGCAAGTGGCGCTGGCGCGCGACCTCAAGCGGCCGATTCGGGTGATCGGGCAAAAGGTCACCAGCCTGACAATGCACGATGACAAAGCGGTCGTCGGTGTCGAAAACGGGCCGCAACAAGTGTTCGACCGGGTGATTCTGTGCATCGGTACCGCTGAACCGGCGGATATCTTCTCGTTGGCCTGCTCCCAAAACTACATCGGCAATCCGTATCCGATGTGGACCAAGTTTTCCGCGATTGGCGGCGACGATCAGGTGGCGATCATTGGTTCCAGCCTCTCCGCTGTCGATGCAGTCCTGGCCCTGAATGCCCAGGGACACCGCGGCAAGATCGTCATGCTGTCGCGCAATGCACTGCTGCCAGCGGTGCGCATGCCGCATCACGACTTCACTTACAAGGTCATCACCCGCGAACGCATCGAAGAGCTGCGCGATGAAGCGGGGATGATCTCCTGGTCGAAATGGCTTGGCCTGATCACCTTCGAACTGACAGCCCAAGGCGTGGATCTGGAGAAGCTCAAGGCTGAACTGGCGCCTGGTCAACTGCCGTTCGAGCGGCTGGAGCGCCATCTTCAGGCGTCGGCCCGCGGCGAAAAGTGGCTGTCCATCCTGATTGATATTGCCAACGACTACGTCGAGCTGGCCTGGGACAGCCTGAGTGCGGGCGATCGCAGTTATTACATGGCCAACTATCACTCGATTTTCATGAGCCTGTGCAACCCGATGCCTCCGGCAACGGCCAACAAGTTGCGCAACATGCTCGAATCCGGGCACCTCGTGATTCGTCCTGGCCTGAAGGGCGTGGAACTGAGTCCCGGAGGCGGTTTCGTCCTGAATTACCAGGCAGGCGCCTGTCATGCCGACTGGGTCATCAACGCCACGCGATCTGAAACCGGTGGTGTCGGGCAGACCGGTACCGAGCTGGTGTCTTCGATGGTCAACAATGGCGTCGCTCAGCACCATCCGTTTGGTGGACTGCACGTGTCATTCGGCTCGCACAAGGTCATCGACCGCAGTGGCAAGGCCAGCGACGCTATTTATGCCTTGGGCCAACTGGCTGCCGGTAACCATTACTACACCAGTTCACTGGCCATGATCACACGTCAGATCGATCGGGTTCTGCCGCATTTGCTGACGACTGATCAATACCTCAAGGAGCTTTCTGCGTGAAATCCAGCCGCCCCGGAATCCTGTTACCTGCAGCGTTGTTGTCGGCTGTAATCGTGCCGCAGCTCGGACTCGGCCTGATGACGCCCACCGTTGCAAAACTGGCGGAGGAGTTTCGAGTCCCCCATGAGGCGATTCAGGAAACGTTTGTTGTTTACATGATCGGGTATGCGTTGTCCGTGGTATTGGCGGGGATTCTTGCCGATCGTATCGGAGCCCGTCGCGTACAGATTTCGGGGTTGCTGATTTGTGCTGCCGGGTGCCTGCTTGCAGCGTTCTCGGACTCCTTTTACCTGTTTGCGGTTGCGCGTTTCATGCAGGCCCTCGGAGGGTGTGTAGGGACCGTAACCACCAGGCTGATCGTGAAATCCGATTATCCGGAAAGCAAGCGCCTGCGAATTCTCACCACCCTTGCCTCGGCGATAGCGCTCACGCCGTGTATCGCACCGTTGCTCGGCGGCATGCTGTTACCTTCGCTGGGATGGCGCTGGATGATGGGCGGCGTGGGGATGTTCAATCTCGCGGCATTGGTGCTTTTCTGGCAGGTCGACACCTCTCCGGGGGCATCGGATTCGACGGGGCGCAGCATCATTGCCGTTTATGCCGCCAACTTCAGAAATGCGGATTATCTGGCTTATGCCGCCGGCATCAGTCTGGTGTGGATGAGTTACTTCGTGTTCCTGTCCTGTTCGACTTATGCGTTGCAGACGGAACTGGGCATGTCCAGCCTGGGTTACGGTGCGGTGATCTCCCTGTGCGCCGTCGGTTATGTGATTGGCAGTACGTTGGCGCGAGCATTGAGCGCCAGGTGGGCGTTGAACGAGATCCTGCTGCTTGGAAGCAGGGTAGGCATGGCCGGGTGCATGTTGCTGGGCATTCTGCTGTCGGTGTTTGGCAGTGTGCTGCCGGCGCTGCTGATTCCGATGGTGTTCATTCTGTTGTCGGTCGGGATGGTGATTCCCGCGACTCAGGCCGGGCTATTGAAGAGTGTCAGTCGCGATATCGGTATTTCCTCCGGGCAGTTTTTCTTTTTCCAGATGGCGGCGGGGGCCGGTTACGGTTTGCTGGTCAGTTCCTTTTCCGAACTGGGCGTTCGTGGCCTGGCACTGTTTATCGCCATTCCGATGGTCGTGTTGTTCGTTTTCCTGAATATGTCGCGGGCACTGTCGAAGTCCCCGGATGAGCAGTTGAAGGCAGTCTCTCGGACCTGAGTTTGCTGTTGCTGCGGCCCTGATAAAAAAACAAGGATGTGTAGTCGTGCAGTATCTGAAATCGCTGAAGTTGAACAGTGTGTGTTATGACATTCGTGGCCCGGCACTGGAGCAGGCCAGAAAGATGGAGGAGGACGGCCAGCGCATTCTCAAGTTGAATATCGGCAATCCCGCGCCCTTCGGTTTCGAGGCGCCCGACGAGATACTCCAGGATGTGATCCGTAATTTGCCGACGGCGCAAGGTTACAGTGACTCCAAAGGCTTGTTCAGCGCCCGCAAAGCTGTCATGCAGTACTGTCAGCAGAAGCATATCGAGGGCGTCGGCGTCGACGATATCTACCTGGGCAATGGTGTCTCCGAGCTCATTGTGATGTCACTGCAGGCGCTGCTGAACAACCGCGATGAAGTGCTGGTGCCTGCTCCGGATTATCCGTTGTGGACCGCCGCGGTGAGTCTTGCCGGGGGCAATGCGGTGCACTACAGGTGCGACGAGCAGCAGGACTGGTGGCCGGACCTCGATGACATACGGGCCAAAATCACCCTCAACACCCGAGCGCTCGTGATCATCAACCCCAACAATCCCACCGGTGCGGTGTATCCGCGAGACGTGCTGCTGGGAATGCTGGAGATCGCGCGCCAGCACAATCTGGTGGTGTTCTCCGACGAGATCTACGACAAGATTCTCTACGACGAAGCTGTGCACATCAGCACCGCCTCGCTGGCGCCGGACCTGCTGTGCCTGACCTTCAACGGGTTGTCCAAGTCGTACCGGGTGGCCGGGTTTCGTTCCGGCTGGCTGGTGATTTCCGGGCCGAAGCAGCATGCCGCCGGCTACGTCGAAGGCATCGACATGCTGGCGAACATGCGCCTGTGCGCCAACGTTCCGGCCCAGCATGCGATCCAGACCGCGCTGGGGGGTTACCAGAGTATCAATGACCTGGTCTTGCCTCAGGGGCGCCTGCTCGAACAGCGCAACCGGGTGCATGAACTGCTCAACGCTATTCCCGGCGTCAGTTGCGTCAAGCCGATGGGCGCGCTGTACGCATTTCCAAGGATCGATCCGAAAATTTGCCCGATCAAGGATGACGAGAAGTTTGTCCTTGAGCTGTTGATGTCGGAAAAGCTGCTGGTGGTCCAGGGAACCGCGTTCAACTGGCCCGCGCCCGACCATTTCCGCGTGGTCACGTTGCCGGCACTGCCGGACATCGAAGACGCCATGGCGCGGATTCATCGATTCATCAGCAGCAGGTCAGTCAACAACCTGAGCGTTCGTCGAGTGGCGAATAACGCCCGGGACCTGTGGCCGGTCTTCTGATTCCAGACGCAGATCAAGTAAGCAAGTTGTCATGCCGGACGTAAGTTCGTGGCAGGTGTGACAGCGCAAAGTGCCAGACGGCTGGATGCCACACTCGGCCATCTCTCTAAGTTGTGCAGCATAAAGGAATGAGTATGCGGAACTTTGATGCGCAGGTTTCATATCGGGTCATGCTTTCTCAGGATGAGGTTAATCATCATGGGGCCGATTGGGAGAAAGAGGCCTTGAATGAACTGGAAGAGCGACTTGGAACAGGGTCCGACTTTCCCTGCATCTTTTCCAAGAATGCATTCAAGAAGTCTTCGATCAAGTTTGTATTTGTCGACACTTTGGATGCTCAAGGGCTGGCGAAACTGGCTGAAGGGTTAAAAGAGTATGTAACGCTTTCCAGAACATGGAGTGGTTCAATCGAAGACGCTTATCCGCTCATCGTGTTCTTTTCAACCGATGCGATATCGGCGAGTACCGCGCAGGAGTATCAGGCCGCCGGGTGGGGCGTGCTGCAGAGCCTGCACTGGCTGGATGAAAGCCCGTGGCCGGACAGCGTCGATGTCGACCCGGAGTCACCGTTCTGGTCGATGTGCTTCGCGGGAATGCAACTGTTTGTGAATATGAGTTCTCCCGCACACAAACTTCGCAAGAGCAGAAACCTCGGGTCGAGATTTGCGTTGGTCATTAATCCGCGTGAACGCTTCGATGTGTTTGCCGGCGATACCGTGGGCGGACGTAATGTTCGCGCCAATATTCGCAAACGCATCCTTAAATATGATTCGGTGCCCCACGCCTTGCAATTGGGCGGCTTCGGCTCTGACGCCAAAGAGTGGTGGCAATACGGTTTGATTGAAGAAAATGCAGAGCGCACCGATGTTTGCCCGTTCAAACATTCCAGCCATGAAAATAAAGAGGAAGCCTGATGTTCAAGTTGATTGTATCCAACGGCAGAGTGGCAGACCGCACGGCATTTACCCGTATCGGCGCGTTGAAGGCCGCGTCGGCACTTGAAGCAAAGTACGGTGTAGCGCCGCTGTATATCGGTGACGGCAGATGCGAGCCGGCGGCCGATGACTGGACAGTCAGTCTGCCGGCAGGACGTGAGCAGATCGATTCGCTGCATCGCGCCGTGGCCTGTGCGGTAGAGGAGCAGCAACTCACAGTGGTCATCAACGGCACCTGCCCGGCCAGCCTGGGCAGCGTACCTGCGGTTGCCAGGCATTACCCGGACCTTTGTCTGGTGTGGGTCGATGCCCATGGTGACTTCAATATTCCGACGACCACTGACACGGGCTACCTGGGCGGGATGGTGGTGTCTGCCTTATGTGGCCTCTGGGACAGCGGCTGTGGCGCCGGTGTGCGTGCGGAGAACGTTATTCTGGTCGGCGCGCGTGACATCGACGGGCAAGAGCAGCGTCTGCTGAGCGCCAATAATGTGCGCACGCTTTCTCCGCAGCAGGCAACCGCCGAAGCGGTGCGTAGCGCGATCGGCCAATCGAAGGTCTGGGTGCACATCGATTGGGACTCTCTTGAGCCTGGCTACGTGCCCGCCGACTACGCAGTGCCTGACGGTCTGCTGCCGCAACAGCTCGCGGCGATCCTGGGAGCGATTCCGCTGGAGCAGATCGTCGGCCTGGAAATCGCCGAGTTCAACGCCTCCTGCGATGCGGCGACGGCACAGCGTGCGACCCAGTGCATCATCGATATCGTTGACCCGCTCCTGTCCAAAGCGTGTCTTGAGGCGAGTGTGTGCCATGCATAAGCCGCCTGCTGCTGCCCGGCTGCGTTTCAGCAAGATGCACGGTGCGGGCAATGACATGATTATTCTCGATCTGCGTGATGCGCAGGATCCGTCGCGCGAATTGTGCAAGTACCTGGCTAACCGCCATAAAGGTATCGGCGCCGATATGGTTCTGGGCGTCAAGGCTGCGCGCAATCCATCGTCCGTGGCCTCGTTCGATATCTGGACGGCGCAGGGCGAGTCCTCCCGGCAATGCGGCAACGGCGCGCGGTGTGTCGCCGCATGGCTGGTTCGGGCAGGCCTGACGGAGGCGTCCGAGTTCACCCTCGACAGTCCCTCCGGTACCCACCGGGTCCGGGTCATGGAGGACGGCAACTATCAGATCAGCATGGGCGCACCGAATTTCTCGCCCGCCGCCATCCCGGTGTTCGGCTTCGACCAGGCGCAGTCGGCTTATCAACTCGAACTCGCCGGGCAACACCTGGCGTGTGCGGCGGTATCGATGGGCAACCCGCATGCAGTGATCGAAGCCGAGCGTGATCAGTATGAGATTCCAGCTGTCGGCAGTGCCCTGCAAAACTCCGGGTATTTCTCTCCTGACGTCAACGTCGGGTTTGTACAGCTGCAATCGCGCAACAGGATAAAACTCAAGGTCTACGAATTCGGCGCAGGCGAGACGCTGGCCTGCGGCAGCGGTGCCTGCGCGGCGGTCGCGGTGCTGGCGCGGGCCGGGCGGGTCGACCGCTCGGTCGATGTCGAACTGCCCGGCGGAACCCTTGAAGTGACATGGGAGAGTGACTTGTCCGCGATGTACCTCTCCGGCCCTGCTGAATTCGTATTTGATGGAGAACTCGCTCATGCCGTTGTATGAAAGCATTCTGGACACGATCGGCCGTACGCCAATCGTCAAGCTGCAAAGGCTCGCCCCGGAACACGTCAGCATTTATGTGAAGGTCGAGTCGTTCAACCCAGGTGGTTCGGTCAAGGACCGGCTGGCGCTGGCGGTGGTACTCGACGCCGAAGCCAGAGGCCTGTTGAAGCCTGGCGATACGATCGCCGAATGCACCTCCGGCAACGTCGGCATTGCGTTGGCGATGGTTGCCGCGGCGCGCGGCTATAACTTTGTGGCGATCATGTCCGACAGTTACTCGATCGAACGGCGCAAGCTGATTCGTGCCTATGGCGGCAAGGTTCTGCTGTTTCCTGCTCACCTGGGCAGCAGCGGCGGCAACCAGATTGCCGATGAACTGGCGCAGAAGTTTGGCTGGTTCAGATCGCGACAATTCGATAACCCGGCCAACCCTTCCTATCACCGCGAAACCACCGCCACCGAAATCCTCGGTGATTTTGCCGGTAAACGCCTGGACTACTTTGTCACCGGTTTCGGCACCAGCGGCACACTGACCGGCGTTGGCCAGATGCTGCGAGTCGCGCGACCTGCGGTGCAGATCGTTGCCGCAGAACCGGAAAATGCTGCGTTGCTGTCGGGCGGCACCTGGGGCGTGCACCAGATTCAGGGACTCGCGCCCAACTTCACGCCGACCATCATGGACAAGAGCGTCATCGACAAAGTCCTGACCGTGAACGAGTACGAGGCGCGCGACACTTCGCAGCGCTTGGCCAGGGAAGAGGGGATCTTCGTCGGCATTTCTTCGGGCGCCTCGGTCGCCGCAGCGTTGAAGGTTGCCGAGACCGCAGCGGCCGGTTCGGTGCTGCTGGCCATGTTGCCGGATACCGGTGAACGTTATCTCTCGACGTTCCTGATGGATGGCATCGCCGAAGGTTCCGACGATGACTGGTTGCAGTCGCTCGAGCCGTAACAGGCAACCGGTTACTTGGCGAAGCAGGCGCTCTAAGGGATTAGCATCATGGTGGAAACTCTTCCGGCAGCAGATTACATCGAGTTCGCGCGCCCGTTTCCAATGCATCGTGGAGGTGTACTGGAAGATTTCAGGCTGACGTATGAGACGTTCGGGCAACTGAATGATCGTCGCGACAACATCGTCCTGGTGCTGCCCGGCATGTCCGCCAACAGCCACGTCTGCAGTGTCGCCCGCGATCCTGAGGCGGGTTGGTGGGAGGACTTTGCCGGTTCAGGCAAGCCGATCGATACAGACCGCTGGTATGTGATCTGTTTCAACTATCTGGGGGGTTGCAAGGGCTCGACGGGGCCGCTGTCCACCGAGCGGGCGAGTGGCAGGCCTTACCAGTCGCGCTTTCCCGAGCTGAGCATCGAAGACATCGTCGACACGATCGTCATGGCCGTGAAAGCGCTGGGCATGGCGCAAGTGACCTGCCTGATCGGCGCTTCGATGGGGGGCATGTGTGCGCTGGCCCTGTTGACCCGGCATCCGGGGTTTGTCCGGCATCACATCAACCTGTGCGGCGCGGCCAGTTCGCTTCCCGTGTCCACGGCCTTGCGTTCATTGCAGCGGGAAGCCATCCGCAGTGATCCGCTGTGGGCCGGTGGCGAGTATTCGCCGGATGCGCGCCCGATCCATGGCATGACGCTGGCTCGCAAGATCGGCCTGTTGAGTTATCGCTCCGGCGCGCAATTGAATCGCCGTTTCAGCCGCAGCGATCAGGCGGCCGGTAAATCCGCCGGCATGACCCACGACTTTGAAGTCGAGGATTATCTGCAGGCCAACGCCTGGCGATTCGCACGGGATTTCGACCCTAACAGTTATCTGCAGCTAAGCCGCGCGATTGATCTTTATGCCTGTCTGACGCCGCCGCAGGGCGGTTTTCAGACTGCCGGGCTGGAGCAGGTTCTGGTGGTCGGCGTCGAGAGCGACACGCTGTTTCCTGTTGCGCAACAGCAGCACATCGCTCAAGGGCTCGAGCAGGATGGTGCCGAGGTGACCTTTGTCCGGCTAGATTGCCCGGACGGCCACGACGCCTTTCTGACCGATCTGCGGGCGTTCAAGCCGCTGCTGGAACATTTCATGAATCGTATTGGTTCCGTCCTTCCTGCGGGCAGGGCGGAGCGTTGTCTGGAGTTGCACGATGAACGATTTTGACAAGGTTGCATTGGTGACCGGTGCCAACCGTGGCATCGGTTTTGAGGTGGCGCGACAACTGGCCGCCGAGGGCGTGACAGTGGTACTCAGTGGCAGGAATTATCAGGCTGTCGCTCAGGCGGCCGACGAATTGGTCGGCATGGGCCTGAAGGCGTTCCCGTGCCTGCTGGATGTCACGGATGAAGACAGCATCGCCTCGGCGGTCAAATTGCTGGAGGCGAAGTTTGGTCGACTGGATATTCTGATCAATAACGCCGCGATCCGTATCGAATCCTACGGGTTGAACCCTTCGCAACAACCACTTCAACAGTGGCGCCAGACGTTTGAAACCAACCTGTTCGGCATGGTCGCGGTGACCCAGCATTGTCTGCCGCTGATTCGTCAATCTGCGGCCGGGCGCATCGTCAACGTATCCAGTCTGCTGGCATCGCTCACCACCCATACGGACGTCGATTCTTACGCCTATTCACCGATGTTCAAATCCTTGCCGGGCTACAGCGCCAGTAAAAGCGGGGTGAATTCGTGGACGGTTCATCTGGCTTACGAGCTTCGCGACACGCCCGTCAAGGTCAATGCCGTGCACCCCGGTTACACCAAAACCGGCATGAATGATGGCGCCGGTGATCTCGATGTGCAGGAAGGCGCGCGGACCAGTGTCGCGCTGGCATTGATTGGTGCCGATGGCCCCACGGGCACTTACCGCCATCAGGACCACGTGATTCCCTGGTGAGTCGTCGCTGTTTTTCTGCTTCCAACTGTCCAGTAGAAAGGATTCTTCATGATTAAGCTTGCACTCGTCACCGATAAGCCGAACCTGCACATTGACTACGACATGCCGCCATTGCTGGAAGCCTGCAAGCAACTGTCGATCAACGCCGATGTGTGCTTCTGGGACGATCCGTCAATCGATTGGGCGGCGTATACCGCCGTATTGATCCGTTCACCGTGGGACTGCATTGAAAGCCTCGACGAATTCTTTGCCTGGTGCGACAAGGTGCATGCACTGACCTGCCTGTTGAACGTGCCGTCCGTGGCCCGGTGGGGCTTGAACAAGTTGTACCTGAAGGACATTGCTGCGCGCGGCGTGCCGATTATTCCGAGTGTGTTCCTGGCGCCCGACGACGCTCCCGAGGGTTATCTGGCTGACTTCCTCGACGCGAACACCGACAGCCACGAATTTGTCGTCAAACCGACGATCGGCTCGTATTCGCGCGGGGTGAAAAGATTTGTCCGCGGCGGTTCCCAGGCCGCGCTGGCACACATTCGCGCGCTGCAAAAG
Source organism: Pseudomonas sp. MWU347 (assembly GCF_017947305.1). Classification (NCBI taxonomy): domain Bacteria; kingdom Pseudomonadati; phylum Pseudomonadota; class Gammaproteobacteria; order Pseudomonadales; family Pseudomonadaceae; genus Pseudomonas; species Pseudomonas sp. MWU347. The sequence continues at coordinate 90,676 of NZ_JAFGZB010000005.1, read as the reverse complement.
CGCGGTTCGCATGTGATCATTCAGCCGTACATCACCACCATCGACACTTACGGCGAGACGGACCTGACCTTCTTCGATAACACCTTCAGCCATTCCATCCGCAAGGGCGCCATGCTCATGGCGGACGGTACGGTGAATGTGCCGACCCCCGAATTTCGGCAGCCGCGCGAGGCGGATGCCGAGGAGCAGGCGGTGGCGCTATCGGCGCTGGTGGCTTCTGCCGAGGTGCTCGGCCTTGAGCTGCCGTTGCTCTACGGCCGGGTCGACGTGATCCGCGACTATGACGGTCGGCCGATGATCATGGAAATGGAGATCTGCGAGCCTTCGCTCAACCTGCCGTTTCGCGCCGACAGTGCGATGAACCTGATCAAAGGCGTGCTCAAGCGCATCGACCGGCACCTGGTCGATCTCTGACACCCTCCGCGAACACCAGTAAACAAGCCCGACAGCATTGCCGGGCTTTTTTTGTGCGCGCGATTATTCGACTATGGGCGTTCCGATGGCACAAGGAACAGGCGTCATGACCAAGACAGCCGAGCGGGTCAACATTGTCGATACTCATGTGTTGTCCCACGACTGGTATCTGTTGCAGAAAATCACCTTCGACTATCTGCGCAACAACGGTGACTGGCAGCGGCAGACTCGCGAAGTCTACGACCGTGGCAATGGCGCGGCGATTCTGTTGTTCAACCGCGAAAAGCGCACGGTGGTGCTGACCCGCCAATTTCGCTTGCCGGTGTTCGTCAACGGCCACGACGGCTTGTTGATCGAAGTGGCGGCGGGGCTGCTGGAAGGTGCGGCGCCGGAACAGCGGATCCGCGACGAGGCCGAAGAGGAAACCGGTTACCGCGTGCATGAGGTGAAGAAGGTCTTCGAGGCCTACATGAGCCCCGGCTCGGTGACAGAGAAGCTGCACTTTTTTATCGCCGAATACGACGCGAAGTCGAAGGTCAGCGAGGGCGGCGGCCTGGAAGAGGAAACCGAAGAACTGGAAGTGCTGGAGTGGCGCTTCGATGAGGCACTGGCGGCGTTTCAGCGCGGCGAGATCTGCGACGCCAAGACCATCATGCTGCTGCAATACGCGGCGATGAATAATCTTTTCGACAGATGATTCAACGCCAATCCATTGTGGCGAGGGAGCTTGCTCCCGCTGGGCTGCGCAGCGGCCCCAGGTTTTTGCCCGTGCTGCGCACTGGAGCGGGAGCAAGCGCCCTCGCTACACAATGGCATTTACGGGGTTAAAACAGGTCCCCTGTTCTACCGACATCAGACCAGTCCCCGCCCTCCAGCGTCAGCAACCGCTCCTTGGCCTCAAGCCCACCCGCAAACCCGGTCAACTTCCCCGACGCGCCGATCACCCGATGACACGGCGCCACAATCGAGATCGGGTTACGCCCGTTCGCCGCGCCCACCGCACGCACCGCCGTCGGGTTGCCGATCTGCTCGGCGATCTGGCTGTAGGTGCGGGTTTGGCCAAACGGAATGGTCAACAGCGCCGCCCAGACCTTCTTCTGAAAATCGGTGCCGACAAAATCCAGTTCCAGGTCGAAGCGATCACGCTTGCCGGCAAAATATTCCTCAAGCTGCTGCGCGGTTCGCTGCAGCAGCGGATTGTCCGGCGCTTCGCTCATCGGACCGAGGCGCACCCGGCCCGGTTTGTCGTTTTCCCAGAGGATGGCCGCCAGTCGTGAGCCGTTCGCAACCAGCTTCAATTCGCCGACCGGTGAGGGCAGGGTGATGAACGTGTACGACATGGGCAGAACTCCGGATCGGTACGGCGAGAGCGCCCAGCATACTGCCTGAGCGGGGAGGCGCAAATCGTAATAGCGACCATACTGCTTGGTGCTTTTGCAGCGTTCCCCTCTGTTCTGCACAGAACCCGAAAACAAAAAAGAGATCGACTCATGAAGTACGAACCTTTGGCCAAAACGCTGATTGCGACGTCACTGGCACTGAGCTGCCTCATGGCCCACGCCGCTTCCGTAGCACCGGTTGCCGCCGAAAACGGCATGGTGGTCACCGCTCAACACCTGGCCTCGCATGTCGGTGTCGATGTGTTGAAAAACGGCGGTAATGCGGTGGATGCGGCGGTCGCTGTGGGCTATGCGCTGGCGGTGGTGTATCCCGCCGCAGGCAACCTCGGCGGTGGCGGTTTCATGACCATTCAACTGGCGGACGGGCGCAAGACGTTCCTCGACTTCCGCGAAAAAGCCCCGCTGGCGGCGACGGCCAACATGTACCTGGACAAGGACGGCAACGTCGTCCCGGATCTGAGCACTCGTGGTCACCTCGCCGTGGCGGTGCCGGGCACCGTGTCGGGCATGGAGCTGGCGCTGAGCAAGTACGGCACCAAACCGCGCAAGGACATGATCGCCCCGGCGATCAAACTGGCGGAAGACGGCTTCGAGCTGGAGCAGGGCGACGTCGATCTGTTGGACTACGCCACCGATGTGTTCAAAAAGGACATGCGTGATTCCGGCTCGATCTTCCTGCACAACGGCGAGCCGATGCAGGTCGGGCAGAAGCTGGTGCAGAAGGATCTGGCGAAGACCCTGCGCACCATTTCCGAAAAAGGCGCTGACGGTTTCTATAAAGGCTGGGTGGCCGACGCCATCGTCACGTCCAGTCAGGCCAACAAGGGCATCATCACCCAGGCCGACCTCGACAAATACAAGACCCGCGAACTGGCCCCGGTGGAGTGCGATTACCGTGGCTACCATGTGGTTTCGGCGCCACCGCCAAGCTCCGGCGGGGTGGTGATCTGCGAGATCATGAACATTCTTGAAGGCTATCCGATGAAGGATCTGGGCTTCCATTCGGCCCAAGGCATGCACTACCAGATCGAAGCGATGCGTCACGCTTACGTGGACCGCAACAGCTATCTGGGTGACCCGGATTTTGTGAAGAACCCGATCGAGCATCTGCTGGACAAGAACTACGCGACCAAGCTGCGCAACGCGATCCAGCCGCAGAAGGCCGGGATCTCCGCCGAACTGAAACCCGGCGTCGCGCCGCATGAAGGCAACAACACCACGCACTATTCGATCGTCGACAAGTGGGGCAACGCGGTGTCGGTGACTTACACCCTCAACGACTGGTTCGGCGCCGGGGTGATGGCGAGCAAGACCGGGGTGATCCTCAATGACGAGATGGACGACTTCACCTCCAAGGTCGGCGTGCCGAACATGTACGGTCTGGTGCAGGGCGAGGCCAATGCCATCGCTCCGGGCAAAACCCCGCTGTCGTCAATGAGCCCGACCATCGTCACCAAGGACGGCAAAGTGGTGATGGTGGTTGGTACGCCGGGTGGCAGTCGGATCATCACCGCGACCTTGCTGACCATGCTCAACGTCATCGATTACGGCATGGGCCTGCAGGAAGCCGTCGACGCGCCGCGTTTCCACCAGCAATGGATGCCTGAAGAAACCAACCTCGAAGACTTCGCCGCCAGCCCGGATACGAAGAAGATCCTCGAGAGCTGGGGCCACAAGTTCGCCGGGCCGCAGGATGCCAACCACATCGCCGCGATCCTGGTCGGCGCGCCGTCGCTGGGCGGTAAACCGGTGGGCAAAAACCGTTTCTACGGGGCCAACGATCCACGGCGCAATACCGGGTTGTCATTGGGTTACTGAGAGGCGTAAAACAGGCGGCGGGGCTCAGCTCCGCCCCCTGTCTCAAGGATCGATCAAGGAAGGCCCATCATGTCTAGCGCATTGCTGATCATCGACGTCCAACAGGCTCTCTGCTCAGGCGAGTATCAGTGCTTCGACATCCACCGTGTGATCGACACCATTAACCAGCTCAGCACGCGTGCGCGCAAGACTGGCGTGCCGGTGGTGCTGATACAGCATGAAGAAAAGGACAGTCCTTTGGCCTACAGTGCCGAAGGCTGGCAACTCGCCGACGGCCTGCTGACGACGGAGCAAGACCTGCGCGTACGCAAAACCACCCCGGATTCGTTCTATCAGACCGAGCTGGGCAAACTGCTGCCCAGCGAAGACTTCGAACGCCTGATCATTTGCGGCCTGCAGACCGACTACTGCGTCAACGCCACCGTGCGCCAGGCCCATCAACGGGGTTACGACGTGGTGCTCGTGGCGGACGCCCATTCCACCGTGAACGACAGCACGATGAGCGCCGAAGACATCATCGCCGAACACAACAAGGACCTGGCGCACCTGACGGGCGCCACGGCCCGGGTCGACGTCAAACCCGCAGCCGAGATCACTTTCTAAAACCAGCGCATACCCCTGTGGGAGCGAGCTTGCTCGCGAAAGCGGTGGGCCTGTGACGCATGTGTTGGCTGACCCGACGCCTTCGCGAGCAAGCCCACTCCCACAATGATTGATGGTGTTCACCAATTCCCATGTCCAGCACAAATCCCCTGTGGGAGGGGGCTTGCTCGCGAAAGCGGTGGGCCTGTGACGCATGTGTTGGCTGACCCGACGCCTTCGCGAGCAAGCCCACTCCCACAATGATTGATGGTGTTCACCAATTCCCATGTCCAGCACAAATCCCCTGTGGGAGCGGGCTTGCTCGCGAAAGCGGTGGGTCTCTGACCATGCGTTGGCTGACCCGACGCCTTCGCGGGCAAGCCCACTCCCACAATGATTGAAGGTGTTCACAGATTCCTTGCCCAGCACAAATCCCCTGTGGGAGCGGGCTTGCTCGCGAAAACGGTGGGTCTGTGACGCATGTGTTGGCTGACCCGACGCCTTCGCGAGCAAGCCCACTCCCACAATGATTGAAGGTGTTCACCAATTCCCATGTCCAGCATGAGTTCCCTGTGGCGAGCGAGCTTGCTCGCGCCGGCTGCGTAGCAGCCCTCACACTTCAAGTCGCAAACAAAACCCCACGAATCTCCCCAACCCGCGGTGCCACGACGCCCTCCAGCACCAACCGCGTAATGGTCTCGGCTGCCGTCGCGTAATCCTCATCCTGCGGCACTGCGCGCCCGGTGATGCAGCCCATCTGCCAGCCAATATTGGTGTAGGTGCGGGTCGCCGACCAGATGAACAGCATCAGGTGTTCCGGGTCCACCGGGGCCAGCAGGCCGCGTTCGATCCAGCTGCGCAGGCACTCGACGTTGCGTCGGGCTTCGGCGTGCAACAGGTCGCGGCATTCGTCTGGCAACTGGCGCCCGCCGAGCAGCAGCTCGCCGCTGAATACCCTGGCAATCGCCGGGTGTTCGCGGGCGATGCGGATGCGTGCGGCGATGTAGGCGTGCAGGCCGATCAGCGGGTCATCGCTTTCGCGCAACGCTGCCGAGGCTTCCAGCAGCGGTTCGACAAATCCCAGGAGGACTTTCGAGTACAGGTTTTCCTTGGTCTGGAAGTAGTAATACAGGTTGGCCTTGGGCACGCCGGCACGGGCGGCGATGTCGCGGGTCTGGGTGGCGTCGAAGCCGTTGGCGGCGAACTCTTCGCTGGCGGCGGCGAGGATCAGTTGCTCGTTGCGTACGCGGATGGCGCTCATGGGAACACGGTGTGAATAGAAGGCATGGGCAGATACGGGCAATTTCGGTTTCGCAATATACAAAACTATATAGCGGCGAAGCCAGCTAACTGTTCCACTTGCGACAGGGCTGAGCGGATATTTTTGTGTAAATTTCCTGATTCAGTCTTTCCTCAAGCGAGCGCTCTCTCTAGAATCCGCCACGCCTCCGCAATGGAGGCTCATTGCTATCATTTGGCTCGGTTCACATAGGGAAGACAACATGCAATTCGGGAAAATCCTGGCGCTGGGCCTGGTGCTTGCGCTCGGTGGCTGTGCCAGTTTCACCAAAGACGAAGTCGCGCCGGTCAAACTGCCATCGATGGCCAGCTACGCCAACAAACCCAATGTCTATGTGGACTTCGACTTCTATCAGGGCGAGCCGAAAAGCGCTTCGGCCGTAGAAGTGCCGCAGGCGCGTGATCAGCTCAAGCCTGAGCTGCAAAAGATTCTGACCGATTCGGGCCTGTTCGGCCGTGTCACCCTGGACGAGTTCCAGAAGCAACCGGGCGACTACAGCCTGCGTCTGAAAATGTACAACCATCCGCCGAATGCCGGTTCGATGGTGCTGGGCTTCATCAGTGGTTTCAGCCTGGGGGTGATCCCGGCATACGGCACCGATCAGTACACCATGAGCCTCGAAGCCGTGGACGGAACGGGTCAGGCCCTGACCACCGCGAGCAACCATGATGCGGTCGGTACCTGGATCGGCATCTGGTTCATTCCGCTGATGGGCAACACTCCGAAGGCGGCGGTCAACGACACCTTCGCCCGTCAGGTCAATGCGCTGCTCAAGCAGATGATCGACAACAACAACCTGAAATACTCGGCACTCGAGCCCCGTACTCCACGGGCCTGATGCCAAAAAAAAGAGCCGCAATCGCGGCTCTTTTTTCGCCCTTACTTCAGGGCCTGGATGAACTGAGGATCGCTGTACAGTTCTTTCAGCAAGTCACGCAGCATCGGGTTGTAGGCGTTGACCGCATTTGGAATCGCAATGAAACCGAAGAAGCTGCTGCTCCACTGGCTGCTGACATGCTTGGTCGCGTCGTAAACCACATTCTGGCCATTGAGCAGGGTGAAGCGTGCCGCGAGTTGGCCTTCGCCTGTGCCCATGCCGGCCGACAGGTTGTTCTTCACCACCAGCACTTTCAACTGACGCTGAGCCTGCTGATCAAGCAGACCGGCCTTGCGCAGTTCTTCGGTGATCGCGTCCTGGATATGCGCCGGGATGCTGCCGGATGGCGAGCGCACCGGGTTGGCCCGCACAGTCAGCGAACCTTCACCGGATTCGGCAGTTACCTGAGGATTGCTGATCGCCTGCAGCGGCGGAGTCTGCTTGAGCTTCTGAACGTTTTCGAAGCTCGGCTCATAGCGGGTCATGGTCATGCCACAACCTTGCAGCAGCACTGCCAGCATCGGGATCAACAACAGAGACTTTTTCACGGCGTTTCCTTGCGTGAGGAATAAGGGGAGCGAATTATGGGCAGAGTGCCATCATTGGGCAACCGACTTCACCGTGAAGCGCTCAGAGCTTCAACAGATTCTCGATCTGCGCCAGTTCCCAGGTACTGAGCAGATTCACCGGGTCGGTGCCGTAACGGCTGTTGAATTGCCATTCGCGGCCATCCGGGCAGCGGCACTGTTCACAGTGATGCAAGCGCCCACCCTCAAAATCCAGCAACAGGCGCCAGCCCTCGATATCGACCGCAACCAGTCCGGTATCAGCGGGTGTCTCGGATCTGTTGAACATCAGCACGCCCAGCGCAGCCTCGCGCAAGCGCTGGCAAACGTCGCGGGCGGTCAGCAATGCAGTCATGGTCGTACTCGATGGGGGCAGAAGCGCGTCAGGATAAATCGCGCGTCGACGGGTGTCAGCGATCACTGGCCCGATTCCGAACTATTCCGTAACATCCGCACCCCTCATTTTCGCGAACATCCGCGGTCACCCTCGTGGACCGCTCAGTCAGGTAAGCCATGAAACCGAAACGTCTGCGCGCCGATGTCCTGGCCGGACTCACCACCTCGTTTGCCCTGTTGCCCGAATGCATTGCGTTCGCGCTGGTGGCTCACCTCAACCCGCTGATGGGCCTGTACGGCGCCTTCATCATCTGTACGCTGACGGCGTTGTGCGGCGGCCGGCCGGGAATGGTCTCCGGGGCGGCGGGTTCGATGGCGGTGGTGATCGTGGCGCTGGTGGTGCAGCACGGCGTGCAGTACTTGCTGGCGACGGTGTTGCTCGGCGGTTTGATCATGATGGCGTTCGGCTTGTTGCGCCTGGGCAAACTGGTGCGCATGGTGCCGCATCCGGTGATGCTCGGTTTCGTCAACGGCCTGGCAATCATCATTGCACTGGCGCAACTGGAGCATTTCAAGAGCGGTGAACATTGGCTCAGCGGCACGCCGCTGTACCTGATGACCGGGCTGGTGCTGCTGACCATGGCCATCGTCTACATCCTGCCGCGCCTGACCCGCGCGGTGCCGCCGGCATTGGTGGCGATCCTCGGCGTGGGCCTGCTGGTCTACCTGTTCGGTCTGCCGACGCGCACCCTTGGCGACATGGCGCACATCGCCGGCGGTCTGCCGACTTTCGCGCTGCCTGACATCCCGTGGACGCTGGAAACCCTGCGCATCATCGCCCCGTACGCGATTCTGATGGCGCTGGTCGGTCTGCTGGAAACCCTGCTGACCCTGAACCTCACCGACGAAATCACCGAAACCCGCGGCTACCCGGATCGCGAGTGCGTGGCGCTGGGCGCGGCGAACATGGTCTCCGGCGCATTCGGTGGCATGGGCGGTTGCGCGATGATCGGCCAGACCGTGATCAACCTCAGCTCCGGCGGCCGTGGGCGTTTGTCCGGGGTGGTGGCGGGGGTGCTGATTCTGCTGTTCATCCTGTTTCTGTCGCCGCTGATCGAGCGTATTCCGCTGGCGGCACTGGTAGGAGTGATGTTCGTGGTCTCGCAGCAGACCTTCGCCTGGGCGTCGTTGCGGGTGTTGAACAAAGTGCCGCTCAACGATGTACTGGTGATCATCGCCGTGACCACTATCACCGTGTTCACCGACCTGGCCACTGCCGTACTCTGCGGGATCATCATCGCCGCGCTGAATTTCGCCTGGCAGCAGGCCCGCGAGTTGTACGCCGATGAGCATCTGGAAGCCGACGGCAGCAAACTCTACCGCCTGCACGGCACGCTGTTTTTCGCCTCGACCACGCCGTTCCTCAACCAGTTCGACCCGGCCAATGACCCAGTACGAGTGACCCTCGATTGCCGGCATTTGAGCTTCGTCGATTACTCGGCGATTGCCGCGTTGAAGACCCTGCGCGAGCGTTACGAAAAGGCGGGCAAGGAGCTGCAGGTGTTTCATCTCTCCGAGCGCTGCAAGAAGCTGTTGAAACGCGCCGGCGTCGAACACCACTGAGTGCAGTTGTGGGCGCGGCTTGCTCGCGAAGGCGGTATGTCGGTGAAACGGTATCGACTGCCACTACGCCTTCGAGCAAGCCCGCTCCCACAGAGGCGATGCCAAAGATCACTATCGGGAGAACTTCTTCGCCCCGGCCACACAAAGAATCACGCCCACCGTCACCACCAGCATGCCGATGCTGACCTGCTCATGCAGCAACGTCGCTGCCAGCGCCAGGCCGAAAAACGGTTGCAGCAACTGCAGTTGACCAACCGCGGCAATCCCGCCCTGGGCCAGGCCGCGATACCAGAACACGAACGCGACCAGCATGCTGAACAGCGAAACGTAGCCCAGACAGACCCATGCCGACACGCTGATGCCGCTGAACGACGGCGGGGCCAGCCACAGGCTCGCAATTGCCATCGGGGGCAGCGACAAGACCAGCGCCCAACAGATCACCTGCCAGCCACCCAGGGTGCGCGACAGTTTTGCGCCTTCGGCATAACCCAGACCACAGACCAGAATCGAGGCGAGCATCAGCAGGTCACCGGTGGGCGAGGCGGACAATCCCTGTGACAAGGCGAACCCCACCACCAGAGCACTGCCGAGGATCGAGAAGAACCAGAATACCGGGCGCGGACGCTCGCCACCGCGCAACACGCCAAACAGCGCAGTGGCCAATGGCAGCAAGCCGACAAAGACGATCGAATGCGCCGATGTCACGTGCTGCAATGCCAACGCCGTCAGCAGCGGGAAACCGAGCACGACGCCCAATGCCACGATCAACAACGAAAACCACTGATCCCTGGACGGTCGCCGCTCACGGAACAACCACAACAGGGCAACGGCCAGGACGCCGGCAATGGCGGCGCGCGCGACGGTGAGAAACACCGGGTCAAACTCCAGCACTGCCAGGCGCGTCGCCGGCAGCGAGCCGCTGAAGCACACCACGCCAATAAAGCCGTTGATCCAGCCGCTGGTTTTTTCCAGTGCCGGGTTGCTCACGTTTGAAGTCCGTTCCATACGATTCACACTCATTGTGGGTTGCTTTGAGAGAATCCTATGATTGAGAATCAGGACAATCAAAAAATTGTCATGGATACATCCCGACATGTCCCGCTCTCGCTACAAGACCCTCGTCGACACTTACGCCGCCGACATTCGCACCGGACGTCTGGCGCCCGGCACCCGTCTGCCGACGCACCGGCAACTGGCCACGCAGGAAGGCCTGGCGCTGGTCACGGCCTCGCGGGTGTACGCCGAACTTGAAGCCATGGGGCTGGTCAGCGGCGAAACCGGGCGCGGCACCTTCGTGCGCGAAACCTCGTTGTCGCCGGGGCAGGGCATCGACCAGAAAGACGTGGCCGTCGGCATGATCGACCTCAATTTCAACTACCCGTCCTTGCCCGGTCAGACGCAATTGTTGCGCACCGCACTGCGCCAGTTGGCGTTGTCGGGAGATCTGGAAGCGTTATTGCGCTATCAGCCCCATGCCGGCCGGGCCCACGAACGGGCTTCGGTCGCGCGCCATTTGCTCAGTCGTGGTGTCAGCGTCGACGCCGAACAAGTGCTGCTGGTGAACGGCGCCCAGCAGGGGCTGGCGGTGACGCTGATGGCGTTGCTCAAGCCCGGCGATGTGATCGCCGCCGATGCGCTGACCTATTCCGGGTTCAAAGTGCTGGCCGAGGCGTTGCATCTGGAAGTGGTGGCGATCCCGGTCAACGAGCAGGGGCCGGATCTGGCCGCGCTGGAAAAACTCTGCCGCAGTCGCTCGGTGCGTGCGGTGTACAGCATGCCGACCCTGCACAACCCGCTTGGTTGGGTGATGCCTATCGAGCAGCGCGAAGAATTGGCTGCCATCGCGCGGCGGCATGATCTGACCCTTATCGAAGATGCGGCCTACGCTTTTCTGGTGGAAGACCCGCCGCGTCCTCTGATCGACCTGGCGCCTGAGCGCACGGTCTACGTTTCGGGCCTTTCGAAGAACATCGCCACCGGCCTGCGCGTCGGTTTCATTGCTGCGCCTGCGGCCCACGTTCCGGCACTGGAGCGGGTGATTCGCGCAACCACCTGGAACACCCCGGGACTGATGACCGCGATCGTCTGCGGCTGGCTCGACGACGGCACCGTGATCGAACTGGAAGCGCAAAAACGCCACGATGCCCAGGCGCGCCAGGCACTGGCTGCCGAGTTGCTCAAAGGGTTGCCATGCGTCGCCCATCCGAACTCGTATTTCCTGTGGCTGCCCTTGCCGGAAGACGTGCGTGCCGATCAGATTGTGGTGGAGCTGATGCAGAAGCAGATTTCGGTCACCACGGCCGAGCCGTTCGCCGTATCGGCCCATGTGCCGCATGCGATTCGACTGGCCCTGGGTTCAGTGGAAATGGATGTGTTGCGGCAGGCCTTGACCACCGTCAGGAAGGTCATCGCCGCTTACCTGTAAAACAAGGCCCGGGGGACAGATGTTACCCTTGCGCAGCCAGATTCAAGCCGTTCCGGAACCCTAGATGAAAAACACCGTTGCACTCTTGCTTGCCTTGACCGCCACCGCCGTACTGTTCAGCTCGACTACCCGCGCCGCAGGCGATCCGCAGGCCGGCGAAAAGATCTTCCCGCGCCTGTGCGGCGGCTGCCACCAGGTTGGCCCGGATGCGCGCCCGGGGTTCGGCCCGCAACTCAACGGCATCATCGGTCGAGCGGCCGGCACCTCGGCCAATTACGTGTATTCCGAGGCGATGAAAAACTCGGGCAAGACCTGGGACCGCGAAACGCTGACTGCGTATCTGAAAGATCCAAAGGGCGTGGTGCCGGGCACACGAATGATTTTCTGGGGGCTGAGTGACGAGGAGAAGATCGATAATTTGCTGGCGTATCTGCAGCAGTTCTCCAATTAAAGATTTTGCTCGGCCGGCCCGGAAAACCAGGCCAACGGCATTTGCGAAGTCAAAGAGGGCTGATCAAGCCACCTGATTACGGCCCGCCGCTTTCGCCTGATACAGCTGCTGGTCGGCACGTTTGATCAGCATCGTGTGGCTGTTGTCCGCCGGGTCGGCCAGCGCGACGCCAATGCTCACCGTGACCTGTCCGATCTCGGGAAAGTGCGCCTGGGCCACGGCGACACGGATCTTTTCGGCGACCACCTCTGGAGTATCAGGCTGGGCGACTTCCGGCAGCAGTACGGCGAATTCCTCGCCGCCATAACGGGCGACGAAGTCTGTGGCGCGCACGCTGACCTGAATGAGTTGCGCCAATTGCTGCAACACGTCGTCGCCAATCGCGTGGCCGTAGGTGTCGTTGATACGCTTGAAGTGATCGGCGTCGATCAGCAGCAGGGCAAACGGTCGCCCGGTGCGGCGGAACAGCAGACTGTATTCGCTGAGTTTTTCATCGAAGCGGCGACGGTTGTAGACGCCGGTCAGGGCGTCGTGGGTCGCCAGGTTCAACAGGTCGGCATTGGCCTGCATCAGTGCCGCGGTGCGCTGGGCTACGGTGGCTTCCAGCGAGGCGTTGGCTTCCTGCAGTTCGCGCTCCTTGGCCAGCAGCGACCGGGTCATGGCGTCGATCGACTGCCCAAGCTGGGCGATTTCCCGCACCGGGTGCTGCAGCGGGAAGTGTGCGCCGGGCTGCTGGTTCTGCACCTGTTTGGCCGAGTGCGCGAGTTGCTCGATCGGCCGGCTCAGATACTGCGCCAGATAGTACGCCACCAGCCCGAATGCCACGGCGGCGGCCACACCCAGCAGCAACAATTTATAGAGCAGCAGGCGCGCCGGCTCCAGAGCGGTGTCCAGTGGCTGGCGCACGGCAATCGACCAGGACAACGCCGTACTCGAAGGCGTCGGTACGGTGACCATGCTGGTCAGGTAACCGTTGCCGACCGACCAGCCCGGCGACTTCGAATCATTCACCGCCAGTTGCTGGCCCATCAGGGCTTCCGGGTACAGCACCTTGCCGTCGTGATCGATGATCAGCGCTTCGATATCCGGCGACGCATTTTTATGCGAGAACGCTGCCGATTCGACGATACGCGTCACCCAGCTCCAGTGCGCGTGCGCGCCCAGCACGCCAATCACCTGGCCGTCGGCGTTGCGGATCGGGGCGGCGAAGTCGATGAAACGCAGCGGTTCGCCGTTGGGCGTTCCCGGCAGCAGTTTGGCCAGCAACACCGCTTCGTGCGGGTCACCGGTGTACTCACCCCGCAGGCCAGCCTGGAACCATGGCCGTTGCTGCACCGATTGCCCGACCAGCAAATTATTCACCGCTTGATGCACATGGCCCTCGGCATCGGTCACGCCCATCCACGCATACTCGGCCCGGGCCTGGGTGCGCAGTTGCATCGATTTGAGAATCGCCGGGTTGTCGAGGTCGCCGCGTTCCAGATGCGGCGCACGGCTGAGCAGGTAGACCTCCAGCTGGCGCTCGCGTAATTGGTCACCGAGCAACGTTGCCGCAGAACGCGCGGTATTGAGCAGTGAATTGCCGCTGACCTGTTTCATCTGTTCGGTGGCGATATGCCCGACATAGAAGCCGACGATCGCCAGGGTCAGCAGGGACAAACCGGCGAACCAGAGGGTCAGGTGACTTCGCAGACTGGCTTTGAGCATGGGCAGGCAAATTCTGTTTGGACGTTGTGGCCGCATGGTATGCGCATTAAGCGTCGGGCTGCCAGTCGGTCGCTTCGGATAAGCACCGTCGGAAGTTTCGCCAATGCCCTACAAGGCAAGATCCTTTCTGACGCGGGTTGTTGAAAAGAACCACGCCAGCAAACGACGAAATACAAAAGCCCGGCTGATCAGGCCGGGCTTCTTTGACTGCTTTAGAGCCGTTGTTTTATGCATTGCGGCTTTCGATCAGACGATCCGAGCCACCTTCAGCGACGCGGCGTTCCTGCAGACGATCCGAACCACCTTCAGCGACACGGCGTTCTTGCAGACGATCCGAACCACCTTCAGCGACGCGGCGCTCCAGCAGACGATCCGAGCCACCTTCAGCGACACGGCGTTCTTGCAGACGATCCGAACCACCTTCAGCGACGCGGCGCTCCAGCAGACGATCCGAGCCACCTTCGGCAACACGGCTCTCCAGCAAACGATCAGAACCACCTTCAGCCAGACGGCTTTCAATCAACTTGTCCGAGCCGCCTTCAGCGACCAAGGTGTGAACGGGTGTTGCTGCAAAAGCGTTAACTGCAAGAACCGAGAAAGCGATGCCGAGGATGGTTTGGCGTTTCATGATCGTGTGCTCCGGGGTGTATTGGGTTGGTATGGAGCTGATGTTACGCCGCGGATTTTTTATGAGAACTTCATTGGCGTGATGGTGACTATCGACGCCAGCGATGTATGCCGCAAGTCCGGATTCAGAGCTTCTGCGCCCGAATGCATAGTTCTCCGGTGGCGCGGGTCAGGGCCAGATCATGCAGTGCGTCGTGTGTCAGGCCCTGCCGGGCCTTGGCCAGCCAGACCGGGCAATTCGGGTCGCGGCGATGCGGCGCGAAGTCGGCGTACTGGCGCAGCAGGCGGGTTTGCAGCTCGTCCAGGCGCGGACGAATCTGCCCGGCAAGATCCGGTCGCGGGGTGTCCGGCGCCGCACCAGCCGCCTGCCATTGCGCGAGCAATCCGTACTGCACCAGTTTGTTTGCCTCCATTTGTGCAGCGATCAACTGGGCGACTTCTTCGGGGTCGAGTTGGTGTTCGGTCGCCAGGGTGCGGGCATTGGCGATGACCTGGGCTTCGCGCGGGCTGTCCTGAATCGGCTTGCCACTGTCCCATTTGGTCAGGGCGACGAGGTCGCCGATGTTCAGGCGTTCGTTCAAGGTTGTCAGCAACGGACGCAACGATTCGGAGGAAACAGGGGGCTCGGCGGCGCCGGCAGCGTGGCTGAACAGAACCAGCAGGGAACAGGTCAGAGCATTTCGCAACGGAGTCATGGGCAGGCGCGTTCCACAAAAAATAGTGCCGACATTTAAGCCTTGAGCAGAGGCGATGTCGACCGACTTTATCCCGCCCATCTAGCGTAATATCCCTCGCATCTCCCACCCCGAGAACGATCCTCAATGCAAACCCCCAGCACCATCAAACCGCTCTGGCAAACCTACCTGCTGTTCCTTGCGCCGATGGTGTTGTCCAACTTCCTGCAATCGATGTCGGGCACGGTCAACAGCATTTACATTGGGCAGATGCTCGGTACGCAAGCGCTGGCGGCGGTGTCGGGGATGTTTCCGGTGATCTTTTTCTTTATCGCGCTGGTGATCGGCCTGGGCGCGGGCGCCGGGGTGTTGATCGGCCAGGCGTGGGGCGCGCGCGAGGCACACATGGTCAAGGCGATCGCCGGGGCAACGCTGTTGCTGGGGGTGTTGATCGGTTTGCTGGCGGCGGTACTCGGCAGCGTGTTTGCGCGTCAGGCATTGCAAGGGTTAGGAACGCCGGCGGATGTACTGGACGACGCAGTGGCGTATGCGCATGTGATGATGTGGATTCTGCCGTCGATGCTGGTGTTTGTGCTGTTCACGCAATTGCTGCGCGGAGTCAGCGACACCGTGTCGCCACTGTTGGCGCTGATCGTGTCGACCTCGGTCGGGCTGGCGCTGACCCCGGCGTTGATTCGTGGCTGGTTCGGTCTGCCGCAGTTGGGCATTCAAAGTGCCGCCTTCGCCGGTCTGGCCGGTAACCTGTCGGCCATGACGTGGCTGGCGTGGCGGCTGATTCGCAAGGACCATCCGCTGGCGCCGGACCGCGAGTTCTTCGCGGCACTGCGGCTGGACGCGGCGATTCTCGGCAAGGTGCTGCGCATCGGCCTGCCGACCGGGGTGCAGATGATCGTGTTGTCGCTGTCGGAGCTGGTGATTCTGGCGCTGGTCAACCAGCACGGCTCGCAGGCGACAGCGGCCTATGGCGCGGTGACGCAGATCGTCAACTACGTGCAGTTTCCGGCGCTGTCGATTGCCATCACCGCCTCGATCCTTGGCGCCCAGGCCATTGGTGCCGGGCAACTGCAACGCCTGGCAGCGATCCTGCGCACCGGGCTGTTGATCAACGTGTGCCTGACCGGCGGTTTGATTGTGCTCGGTTACCTGTTGTCGCACTGGTTGCTGGGACTGTTCCTGACCGAAGATTCGACCCGGGCGATGGCTGAGCACTTGCTGCACATCATGTTGTGGAGCCTGTTGGTGTTCGGCTTCCAGGCGATCATCGGCGGCATCATGCGCGCCAGCGGAACGGTGCTGGTGCCGGTGATTATTGCGATTGTCTGCGTGGTCGGCGTGCAGTTGCCGGCAGCTTACTGGCTGGACGGTCAGTACGGTTTGCAGGGCGTTTGGATGGCGTTCCCGGTGGCGTATCTGGGCATGCTGGTGTTGCAGACGCTGTATTACAAACTGGTCTGGCAGCATCAGAAGATCGAGCGGCTGGTCTGAGCCCGAGCCACATCGGCAGACAAATGACATGGCGCATTCGCCGGTTGTTTGCTTAAGTCAGTCGAGGCCTCGAAGGTTTGCCCCGTCCGGAGAATCCCATGCGTGCCCGATTCACCGCTGTGGCACTGTTTGCCTGCCTGTGCGTCACGAGCGCGGCGCAGGCCGCTGAATACAACCGCGTCAACACCACCGCCAGCCAGATCAGCTTTACCTACAACCAGATGGGCTCGCTGATGTACGGCACCTTCGGCAAGTTCGACGCGACACTGCAGTTCGACAGCGACAACCTCGCCGGCGCCCACACCACATTGCACATCGACCTCAACAGCATCGACGCCGGCAGCACCGACGCCAACACCGAACTGGTGAAACCGGCGTGGTTCGATACGCAGCGCTTTCCCGTGGCGGTGTTCGAGTCCAGCCGTTTTACCCGGGTCACGGGCAATCATTATCTGATCGCCGGCCAGCTCACCCTCAAGGGCATCACCCGCGAGGTGCAGGTGCCGGTCGAGCTGAAACCGGACAGTTCGATCGGCATTTTCGACGGTGAGCTGGTGCTCAAGCGTGACCAGTTCGGACTCGGGGCGGGGGAGTGGACGGACACTGTGGTGTCCAACGACATCGCGATCAAGTTCAAGGTAGTGGCGCCACAGCAGTGACGCCAGCCGCTCAGGTCAGTAGGCGCGCCAATGTCCCGGTGCCCAGCGCCACTCACGTCCATCCCAACGATAGTGACCGGCGACCCAGTGATAACCGGGCGCTGGCATGACCGGCACGACTTCCACCGGCGGCGGTGGCCGATGCGGCCGTACCGGTTCGACAATGCAGCCCGACAGGGTGATCGCGACCAGTGAGGCGGCGAGCAGGGTTTTCAGGTTTCGCGACATGGTGGTCTTCCCGGTAGATAAGTTGTTGTTGCCGAGCGGGTTCAACGGGCCCAGTGGCCTTCGACCCAGTACCAGTTAGGACCGCGCGCCTGCCAGTGGCCTGGTCGCCAGTGCGCGTTGTACCTCACCGGTTGCCAATGACCGGGCATCCACACGTAGCCGCGTCCTTCCCAGCGCCAATGGCCCTGATCCCAGACATAACCGGGGCGCGGGCCGGGCATCACTTCCATGCGCATCGGCGGCGGTGCCTGCTGAATGTAAACCGGGGGTTGTGCAAACACCGGGGTGCTGGCCAGCGCTGCCAGGGTCAGCGGCACCAGCAACAAGGCTTGCCGCCATTTGAACAGAGAACGCAAAACGTTCATGTGAACTCCTCAAGGCCTGCGTTAAAAAAGTGAACGCAGCTGAAGAATTGGACGCTAAATCGGCGAAAGATCCGAGCCTTGGCAGATGAAATTTTCTTCAGGTCAACCGTCAGCTTGCTTCGGTATTTCCTGCGACGGTGGCAGGCGTCGGGACACGGTATGATGTCGCGGTTTTCCGCCGGAGTTCAGTTGTCATGCCATGCATCACCCACTACCAATCCCCATGCCCCGAAAGCGTTAACAGCCAGATTCTGCAACTGGTGGTCGATTACCTGACCGACATCAGCGCGGTCGGTCTTGGCCCGAGCAATCTGCTGTACAACGTCTATCAGTACGCGGTCGGCTATGAGGTGCATCTGTATCTGGAGGCACTGAATGGCGAGAAGGGCACTGAGGTGGAATTGCTGGTGGCGACGGCCGAGGACGACCCGGAGCGGGTCATAGGTTTCCTCTTGTACCTGCCGGTGCAAGGCGATTGGGAAGCGTGCAGCGTCGCCTACATGGCCGTGCGCGAAGGCTATCGTCGCCAGGGCGTGGCGCGGGCAATGATCGGCGAGATGGTCAGCCGTTATCCGCACGCCGAGCTGACCTGCAGTGTCGGCAAAGTGCCGTACTTCGAGGTGCTGGGTTTCGAGGTGATCGGCGCGCGCGAAACCCAGGTGCTGATGAGCACCCGGCATTACCGCAGCAACGGCCTGCGCGGTTTCATCGACACCACACCGATCTATCGCTCGCTGGAAGTGCAGCAGATCCACACCTACCTGCTGCAGAAAAACGGCAAGCGCGCGATGCTCGATGCCGAAAAACAGCGCGACCGGCATCTGGATCAAACTACCCGTCACGTCGAAGAATTTGTCCGTCAGCGCCTGACGCTGCACTGAGTCCTGAGTCCGGCGCAAAAAACGGACAAAAAAAGAGCCTCAAGGCTCTTTGATGGGGAGAAGTAGAGCCCATGAGGCTCAAGCTGCGCATGAAACAGGGAACAGGCTTGATTTGGGGTTCAGAACACCCGTTCCCTATGCAGTCGCTCAGGAGTGAAGCGCCTGCGTACCTTCATCATGGGAACGCGCGGGGGCCGACTCAAGTACCGCTAGTCGCACGGGCGGCGGCCCGTTCCACCATCGCGATGATGGTCGCGAACAATTCGTCCTTCGCTTGCCCGGCACTGATTTCAGCACTGGCGGCAGCATTCGACAACGCCTCGGCGGCACCGAGCATCGCGCGCAAACCGGCTTGGGTGATTTCCCCGCCAGCAGCCAGCGGTTGCAGCACACTGCGGCACTTTTCGAGGAAGATTGCCTCGTAGTCGCGCTTGATCTTTTCCAGCTCCGGCGTGCTGCCCAGCGCGGCAATCACTCCAGGACTCTCATTGCCCTGCAATAACACGCAATCGACGTACGCCGTGGCGATCACCGTCGCGGTGTCGATCAGCGTTGGCGGGCACTGGTCGATCGCTGCATTCATCACCGCAGTCTGGCGAGTATCGAAGTCGCGATACAGCGCCGCGAGCAAGCCCGAGCGAGTGGTGAAGTGGTCGTAGACCACCGGTTTGGTCACTCCGGCCTTGTCCGCCAGGTAACCCAGGGTCAGGGCATCGGTGCCCTCGGCCCGAATGATCTGCCAGGCGACGTCGAGCAACTGGCGGTTGCGATCTTCGCGCGACAGGCGACGTCGCGGCTGGGCAGGGGAATCGGCTTCGGTCATTTCTATGGTTGACATCGCTTATATACCAAACGTAACTTACTGTTCGTAACTTACCAAGAGTATATAGCCCTTGGTCAGCGCAAACTTACAGGAGAATGACCATGCACGCATTGATTGTTGTGGCGCATCACGAACCGCGTTCGCTGACCCACAGCGTGGCAACGCAGATTGCCGAGGGCCTGACAAGCGCCAACCCTGCCAATACCCGGGAAATCGCCGATCTTTACGCCGAGGGATTTCAGCCGGTGTTCGGCGCAGCGGATTTCGCCGTGCATCACCGTGAGGCGCGGCCGCCAGCCGACGTATTGGCGGAACAGGCACGGATTGATCGGGCCGACGCTCTGGTGCTGGTATTCCCGGTGTACTGGTGGTCGATGCCGGCGTTGCTCAAGGGTTGGATTGATCGGGTGTTCAGCAATGGCTGGGCGTTTGATTTCGCTGGCGACCTCAAGCATGTGAAGAAGCTGCAGCGCCTGCGCGTGCATCTGGTCGGGCTTGCGGGGGCCGATGAACGCGCCTACGAACGTCACGGTTATGGCCCGGCGATGAAGGCGCAGATCGAACACGGGATTTTCGATTACAGCGGGGCGACGGTAGTGAGTTCGACGCTGATGGTGGAGTCGGAGGTGCGTGATCCGCAGGAGCATCTGCAAACGGCGCGACATATCGGCGCCCAGATGTTCACCTGAGCCGCACCTCCTGTAGGAGCTGCCGAAGGCTGCGATCTTTTGATCTTGTTTTTAGAAAATCAAAAGATCGCAGCGTGCCGCAGCTCCTACAGGTGTTGTCAGCGTGATCCGGGCCAGCCGGCTCTGGCGAGGGCGGCGAGCAGCGTTTCCTTATCCAGCCCAGGCACCGCATGTCCGTTGCCCTCAGTGCTCTCGCTGGCGAGCAGAGCATTGATGATCGCTTCTTCGACCGCCTCGGTAGCCGCGAGGAACAGCTCGCTGATGTGGTCGTTGTTGACCATGCGCAAGCCGTCGCAGGTTGGCGCGCCTTTACCCTCGTAAGCGGCGGATGGCACCTGCTCGTTGCCGGTGGCAAAGGCAATGAAAATGTCGCCGCTGTGGTCTTCGTTACCGCCGCCGCTGCGCGCCAGACCGAGGCTGGCGCGCTGTGCCAGGCGCGTGCATTGATGCGGCAGCAGCGGTGCGTCGGTGGCCAGGCAGACCACGATCGAACCCATGCCCGGATGCGGCAGCGAAGCCCGCAGGAACGGCGAATCCACCTGTTCCATGTAACGGCCCACCGGATAACCGTCGACCCGCAACTCGCTGCGAATGCCGTGGTTGGCCTGGACGATCGCGCCCACCGTCCAACCGCCCTGAGCGCTGCTCAAACGGCGTGACGCGCTGCCGATGCCGCCCTTGAATTCATGGCAGATCATGCCGCTGCCGCCACCAACGGCGCCTTCTTCTACTGCGCCGTCATGCGCTGAGCTCAGCGCCTCGGCGACATGCTCGGGCTTTACGTGAAAACCATTAATGTCGTTGAGCAAGCCATCGAAAGTTTCCAGCACCACCGGCATGTTCCAGTAGAGGCGCCCGTCGTCCGGTTGCTGCTGACGATCCAGCGCAATCAACGCATCGCGCACCACGCCAAGACTGTGGGTGTTGGTGAAGGCGATGGGACTGGTCAGCAGCCCGGCCTCGCGAATCCACTCAAGGCCGGTGGCATCGCCATTGCCATTGAGCACATGCACCCCGGCGAAGCACGGTTGCTGGTTGGTCGAGCCGCGGCGCGGTTCGATCACTGTGACGCCGGTGCAGATGTCCCGTCCGCTGTCGCTGCGGCCACGCACGTTACTGTGGCCGACGCGCACGCCGGGGACGTCGGTGATGGCGTTGAGCGGGCCGGGTTGCAGTTGGCCGATGCGGATGTTGAGGTCACGGGCACGAGGTTTCATGGGATGTCTCTCTATAAAAAGGCAGAAATGAATGAGCGGGACTGAACACAAAACCCTGTGGGAGCGTGGCTTGCCCGCGAAGGCGGTGTGTCATTCAAAGGAGATGTTGACTGACCCGACGCATTCGCGAGCAAGCTCGCTCCCACAGGGAAATGTGTTGGGGTTACTGGCCGTTCTTGACCTTGCTCCACACCCGCGTACGCACGCGTTCGGTGGCTTTGGGCAGCGGTTCCAGGGTGTACAACGTGGCCATCGCCGCGGCCGACGGATACACCGCCGGGTTATCCCGGGTGGCCGCAGCCACCAGTGGCGTCGCGGCGCGGTTGCCGTTGGGGTACGACAGGTGATCACTGACCGGCGCGATCACTTCCGGGCGCAGCAGGTAGTCGATAAACGCCAGACCCTGAGCGCGGTTCGGCGCATCCTTGAGCAGCACCAGCGTGTCGAACCACACTGGCGCGCCTTCCTTGGGCAGGCTGTAGGCGATCTTCACGCCGTTGTTGGCCTGCTCGGCGTTGGTCTTGGCTTCGAGCATTGCACCGGACCAGCCGACTGCCACGCAGATGTTGCCGTTGGACAGGTCGCTGATGAATTTCGACGAGTTGAAGTAGGCGATGTGCGGGCGCAATTTGAGCAGCAGCGCTTCGGCTTTCTGGTAGTCCTCGGGGTTGGTGCTGTTGGGCGGCAAGCCCAGGTAGTGCAGGGCGACCGGGAGCATTTCCGACGGCGAATCAAGCATCGCCACCCCGCACTGGCCAAGCTTGGCGAGGTTCTCTTCCTTGAACACCAGATCCCACGAATCCAGCGGCGCCTTGTCGCCGAGCGCGGCGCGCACTTTGTCGACGTTGTAGCCGATGCCGTTGGTGCCCCACAGATAAGGCACGGCGTATTGATTGCCGGGATCGTTGTTGGCCAGTTTGCTCAGCAGATCGCTGTCCAGATTGTTCCAGCCCGGCAGTTGATCGCGAGGCAGCGGGGCGAGGGCGCCGGCCTTGATCAGCGTCGGCA
Source organism: Pseudomonas sp. MWU347 (assembly GCF_017947305.1). Taxonomy (NCBI): domain Bacteria; kingdom Pseudomonadati; phylum Pseudomonadota; class Gammaproteobacteria; order Pseudomonadales; family Pseudomonadaceae; genus Pseudomonas; species Pseudomonas sp. MWU347. The sequence continues at coordinate 68,500 of NZ_JAFGZB010000005.1, read as the reverse complement.
GGCTGAAGTTGCTCGCCACCACCACGTCGTAACCGCTGCGGCTGGTCAGCAGTTTGCCTTCGAGCACTTCGGCGCTGTCGAAGGTGTCGTAAACCGGTTGAATGCCGCTGTCGCGCTTGAAGTCAGCCAACGTCGTGGGGCCGATGTAGTCGTACCAGTTGTAGACGTGCACGCTCGGCGCATCGGCGGCACTGGCGACGGATGCGACGCCAAAACAGGCGAGCAGGCCAAGGTTGATGCCCCGGTTGATATAGCCACGACGACAACGCATGATGCGGCACTCCTGGCCTGCGGCAGGCCGGTGATTGACAGGAGTGCTCAGCCTATCCGGGCGGGCACGCCTGACCCATTCCCATCATGGGTTACTCAAAAGGGGTAGAGCGTGGACGCGTTGTTGCAGGAGTTGCCGGTGCACCAAAGTCTGGCGCGGGTGTTTGCCGCCGTCGGCCAGGACGCTTTCTGGCGCGCGCTGGTCGACACGCTGCGCCTGCTGGTGCCGCTGGACAACGCGCTGGTGGCGCTGATGAAGGCGGGGCAGGCGCCGCAGTTGCTGATCGACTTCGACAGCAAGGGCCGCGCCGACGAGCAGGAAGAACTGGCTAGCTACACCGCTGGCATGTACCTGCTCGATCCGTTCTACCAAACCGCCTCGACCGGCATCGCCGACGGCCTGCACAGCCTGGCCTCGGTGGCGCCGGACCAGTTTCTGCACAGCGAGTATTACCAGAGCTACTTTCGCTCGGTGGTCGGTGAGGACGAGTTGCAGTTCATGATCAACATCGAGGGCGGCGTGCTTGGCCTGTCACTCGGACGCTCGACGGCTTTCGATCTGGCCGAGCAGGGCCGTCTGCTGTGTGTGCGCGACTGGGTGCTGGCGGCGATGCGCCGACACGTGCAGCTGTTGCCGCCGCAAGGGACGGGCGCCGAGCCGGTGGCGGGGGATCTGGCAACGCTGCTCGATCGCTTCGATGCGCGCCTGACCACCCGTGAAGTCGACACCGCGCGGCTGATTCTGCAGGGCTTTTCCAGCAAGGCCATCGCCCAGCAGATGGGCATCTCGCCGGAGACGGTGAAAGTGCATCGGCGCAATCTCTATCACAAGCTCAATGTGAACGGGCATGGCGAACTGTTTGCGCTGGTGTTGCGCCCATCCACTTCATGAGCCACACCAGCCCCCCCTGTGTGAGCGAGCCTGCTCGCGAAAGCATTCTGTCAGTTGATGAAATCCTGGCTGACACACCGCATTCGCGAGCAGGCTCGCTCCCACATTGGTTATCGGGGTGCCAGGTCAATCTGTGCGTTTGAAGACGAGCGCCTTCAGGCCGCTCTCAGGATCAATATCCGGAAACTCAGGCGGATTCTCCAGCCGCTGCTCAAAGCGCAAGCTTGGCGCCTCTTGCGTCACGCCATCGATCAAAAAATCCGAACCAAATGACGGATCATTCATGCACGCCAGCACCGTGCCGTCAGCCGTGAGCAATTCCGGTAAACGACGCAATACGCGCTGGTAATCCTTGGTCAGCAGAAAGCTGCCTTTCTGGAACGATGGCGGGTCGATGATCACCAGGTCGTACGGGCCGCTGTTGATCACCTTGCCCCAGGACTTGAACAGGTCGTGGCCAAGGAAACTTACCTTGCTCAGGTCATGCCCGTTCAGCCGGTGATTGTCACGACCGCGGCTCAGTGCGGCGCGGGACATGTCGAGGTTGACGACATGGCTGGCGCCGCCTTCGATCGCTGCCACGGAAAACCCACAGGTGTAGGCGAACAGGTTCAGTACGCGTTTGCCCGCTGCCTGCTCACGCACCCAGTTGCGCCCATAGCGCATGTCGAGAAACAGCCCGGCGTTCTGCTTGCGACCGAGATCGACGCGGTACTGCAAGCCGCCCTCGACGATGCTCATCTCGTCGATTTCATTGCCCAGCAGCCATTCGGCGGTGCTCTGCGGCAGGTAACGATGTTGCACCAGCAAGGTGTGGGCACCGGACTCTTGCCATTCCGCCGAGGTGCTGAGGTCGAGCAGCGATTGCTTGAGCGCTTCGAGCTGTTCGGGCTGCGGCTCCTTGAACAGCGACACCAGCACCACGCCTTGCAGCCAGTCCACCGTCAACTGTTCCAGCCCCGGCCAGCAACGCCCACGGCCATGGAACAGGCGGCGGGTTTCGCTCGGCGCCGTGGCGAGTGCAGGCAGCAGATGGGCGCGGAGGGTGGCGAGGGCTTCAGGGTTCATCAGTCACGGTCGGCAAGCAAAAGGGCCGGCATTTTAACCACAAAAACCGCTTGGCGAACGCCGGTCAGCCAAGGCGATTGACCACTGTTAAGAAAAGACCTGTATCAAAAATGAATTTATGCAGGGCGCGCTGCTCATACCAGATAAGCAGCGGATTTGAGCCGCTAAGTCGTTAATGCAATTCAGGGAGTGCCAGTTCATGAGTCCAACACCGACACCGAGCGCGCTCCTTCCTGGCGGGTTGATTCTGGTGGTTGAGGACGACCCGTTGATTCTGGAGTTTCTCTGCGAAATTCTTCAGGAGGAAGGTTTCAAGGTCGAGCCGCAAACCAGCGCGGATGCCGCCAAGCTGTATCTGGAAGAGCACGCGCCGGAAGTCGCGCTGCTGCTCACCGACATCACCATGCCCGGTGAAATCAACGGAGCGGGGCTGGCCAATCTGGTCGGCGACCGCTGGCCGGACAAACCGGTGATGGTCATGTCCGGTTATGAAACCCCGGAAACTTCCGGGGTCAAGCATCCGGTCGCGTTTATCAAAAAGCCTTGGGCCATCGGCCAGTTGCTTGACTGTGTCGACAGCGCGTTCAAGTCCAAGGCCGCGCGTCTGCACTGAGCCCTTCGGGGCGAATGGCCGGGCAAAAATGCTACATTGCCCGGCCAATCTGCCCAATTCTGTCAAAGGATGCGACCTTTTGTCTGCTCACGATAACGTCTTCGACCGCGCGTTCGGCGCGTTCCTGTTCGACATGGACGGTACCGTCCTCAATTCCATCGCCGCTGCCGAGCGCGTCTGGGCGGCGTGGGCCGAGCGTCACGGGGTTGATGTCGAGCGTTTCCTGCCGACCATCCACGGTGCTCGCGCCATCGACACCATCCGCCGGCTGAACCTGCCGGGAGTGGACGCCGAGGCGCAAGCGGCGTTCATCGCGCAGGCGGAAATCGATGATGTCGAAGGGATTGTGCAGATACCTGGGGCCGCGGCGTTTCTCGAAGCCTTGCCAAGTGAGCGCTGGGCGATGGTGACGTCGGCGCCACGGGATCTTGCGTTGCGGCGGATGGCCGCGGCGGGGATTTCCGAGCCTGCGGTGATGATTACGGCGGAGGATGTGGCGGCTGGCAAGCCTGATCCGGCGGGTTATCGTCTGGCGGCAAAGCGCCTGGGGCTTGAGGTTGGTGACTGCCTGATTTTCGAAGATGCCACTGTCGGTATTCAGGCCGCTGAAGCGGCAGGTGCAGCGCTGATGATCATCACCACGACGCACCAGCATCCCCTCGAAACCCGCCACGCGACTATCGACAGTTATGAGCCGCTGAGCGTTGTCGTCGATAGCCAAGGTCAACTGCACCTGCAGAAGGCCTGACACTACAAAGTCCCCTGTGGGAGCGGGCTTGCTCGCGAATGCGGTCTTTCAGTTGCATGCGATGTCGACTGATTCAGCGCATTCGCGAGCAAGCCCGCTCCCACATTCGATCAATGTCGGGCCGTAAATGTTGCCCGCTATCCAACACTGCAGGAGCCGGTTCAGTCTGCTGGTGATGGCGTCAGTAAACCCCCGGCAACAATCGCCAGCTGCGCGCGCAATAAGCCTCGTACTCTGCACCAAACTGCCCGCGCAGCAGCGCCTCTTCCGAGTGAATACGTGCGATCAGTGGAATCAGCGTCAGCGCCGCCAGAATCAACCCGACACTGGAACGAAACGCCAGCGCCCAGCCCACGGCGTTGACCACCAACCCCAGATAGCTCGGATTGCGCAGGCGTGTGTAAATGCCGTCGGTGACCAGCCGATGCCCCGGCTGAATCGCCACCAGGCCGCTGAACCGACGGCCCAGCACAAACACCGGCCACAGCCGCAGCGTGCCACCGACGATAAACAGCAAGGCGCCGAGCCAGCGCACGCCTTCAGCGCCGAAGGTCCAGAAGTCGATGCGGTCGCAGTATGCCGGGAGAAAACCGCTGACCAGACCGATCACGCCGAACGCCGGAATCACCCAGCGATTGGCGCGGTCCTCGCGCTCGCCCGAGCTCATGTTTACATCGGTGAACAGCGACGCCACCACCATCAGCACCGTGGCCAGCGCCACCAGCACCAGCGCCCCATGCGAAAAGAACACCGCCGGCCCGCCAATGCCCCACACCGCAAGGCCCAGGTAGGCGAGGGTGGCGAGCACCGCAACCACGGTCATTTGCGCAGACATTTTCATGGTCATCTCTTGAAAAGCGGCTGATCCTTTCAGTGTAGGACGCCGCTGAACCCGTGAAGGCGTCGGGTCAGTGACCATTGATGCCGGATGTCCCGGCCCCTTCGTGAGCAAGCCCACTCCCATCCTTGATCATGGCCAGCCCGAGAGCCTCCATCGACCGACAATCCCCAGTGGGAGCGGGCTTGCTCGCGTAGGCGTCGGATCGGTCGTGACCAGTCTTTGGTCGGCAACGCCTTCATCCGGCCAACATCGCGTCTACGCTGATTCATTCCTTCTATTTGTCCGTGTATTGCCCATCAAAGAGGTGAACCCATGAAAATCGACTTGAGTGGAAAACTGGCCATCGTCAGCGGCAGCACGGGTGGCATTGGTCTGGGCATCAGTCAGTCACTGGCCGAGGCCGGAGCCACGGTTGTGGTGATCGGGCGTGAAACGGCCAAGGTCGAGCAAGCGCTGGCGAGCATTCGCCAGCAGGTGCCGGGTGCGCAACTGCGCGGACTGACGGCCGACCTGGGCACTGCCGAAGGTGCGGAAAAACTGTTCGCCGCCGAACCACGCGCCGACATTCTGGTGAACAACCTCGGCATTTTCGATGCCGTGGATTTCTTCGACACCCCGGACAGTGAGTGGACGCGTTTCTACGAGGTCAACGTGATTTCCGGCGTGCGCCTGTCGCGGCATTACGTGCCGGCGATGGTCGAGCAGGGCTGGGGACGGGTGATTTTCCTGTCCTCGGAATCCGGCGTGGCGACCCCGGCCGACATGCTTAATTACGGCGTGACCAAAAGCGCCAACCTTGCGGTGTCCCATGGCTTGGCCAAGCGTCTGGCGGGCACCGGTGTGACGGTCAATGCGATCCTGCCGGGGCCGACGTTTACCGGTGGCGTGGAACACATGCTCAAGGACGCCGCCGCCGAGTCCGGCCGCAACCTGCGCGAGGAAGCCGACGCCTTCGTGCGCAGGGCGCGGCCGACATCAATCATCCAGCGGGTGGCCGATGTTGCCGAGGTGGCGCATCTGGTCACGTACATCGCTTCGCCGTTTTCCTCCGCCACCACTGGCGCGGCCTTGCGCGTGGATGGCGGTGTAGTCGACAGTATGGCGATCTGAACCGCGAAGACTCTGGAGAAGCGTTTATTTATGGCAACTGCATCAGCAACCATCGACATCCCGGCTTCGGCCGATCAGGTCTGGCAATTGATCGGCGGCTTCAACACGCTGCCGGACTGGCTGCCGTTGATTCCCAAGAGTGAACTGAGCGAAGGCGGACGCGTGCGCACCCTGCAAACCGCCGATGGCGCGGTGGTGATCGAGCGTCTGCAAGCGTTCGACAACGCTGCCAGGACCTACAGCTACTCGATCGAACAGGCACCGTTCCCGGCGACTGACTATCTGGCGACGATCAAGGTTGAAGCTCAGGGGCAGGGCGCTCGAGTGACGTGGTCGGGACGCTTCAACGCCAAGGGCGTGAGCGATGAGGAAGTGGTGGCGCTGTTCACCGGCATCTATCAGGGTGGCCTTGAGGCGCTGCGGGCCAACTATCCAGCCTGATTGAACGCCACAAAAACCCTTGTAGGAGTGAGCCTGCTCGCGATAGCGGTCGATCATTCAACAATTATGTTGGCTGACCCACCGATATCGCGAGCAGGCTCACTCCTACAATGCAGCGCGGTGATTCTCAGGACTGCGAGATCAAACTCTGTCGACAATCCAGCACCAGCTGCGCACCGCCCAGCTCACTGCTGCCCACCTCAAGATTGAAGCCATGCAGGCTGACAATCGCCGCGACAATCGACAAACCAAGGCCAAAACCACTCTGCGGTTGCCCGCCCTCGGCACGATAGAAACGCTGGAACACCGCCTCACGCTCGGCTTCGGGAATCCCCGGGCCGGAGTCGTGGACTTCAATCCGCGTGTGCCCGCCGTCATTCACACCACGCAAAATCACCGTACCGCCCGCCGGAGTGAACTTGATCGAGTTGCTCAACAGATTGGCCAGCGCCTCGAACAACAACGCCCGGTCGCCATTGAGCGGTGGCAGGGTTTCCGGCATGTTCAGTACGAACAGCAGTTCGCCTTCCTCGGCCAGTGGCAGATAAAACTCATGCAGTTCTTCCAGCAGTCGCACCGGATCGAGCTCGACAAAACCTGAGCGGCGCTGGCGATCTTCCAATTCGGAAATCCGCAGCAACCCGCGAAACCGCGCCATCAGCGTGTCCGCCTCGGCCAGCACCAGGTCCAGTTGCGCCGCCTCCTGTGAGCCTTCACCCGCCTGCTGTTGCATGCGATACAACTGCGCGCGCAAACGCGTCAGCGGCGTGCGCAAATCGTGGGCGATGTTGTCGCACACGCCTTTGACTTCATGCATCAGCCGTTCGATGCGATCGAGCATGGCGTTGACGATGGCGGCGAGCATGTCCAGTTCGTCGCGGCGGTTGGACAGCGGCAAACGGTGGGTCAGGTCGCCAGCGACAATCGCCTGGGCGCTGTCCTGAATCGCGCGGATGCGGCGCATTGGTCGGCGGCGCAGCAAATGCCAACCGGCAATCCCCGGCAGAATCGTCAGTGATACCCCCCAGAACAATGCATGCAGAATGATCCGCGTCACGGCGAACAACGAACCGTTGTCGCGCAGCAACACCAGCCAGCGACCGTCGCGGGTCTGAGTCGCCACCGCGTCGCAGCTGTCGGCGGGCAGGGTCGGGTCATCGGAATCGGCGCAGTCATCCAGGGTGTGGATCTTGCCGTCCAGCGGCAGGCCTTCGGGCAGTTGCTGCAAGGCACCGCCGAGGTAAACGCCCTGGGCGTCGAACAGGCCATAGGCGTCGATGCCGCGGATGTCAAAGGTCATGCTGGCGGCGAGCGCTTCTTCCAGTTGTTCACCGCGAAAGTGCGAAAACAGATGCTGACGTTGCATCAGCGAATGCTTGGCGAGGTTATCGAGATAGCTGGAGACCTCGAAATACATGACCCCCATGAGGATCGCGCTCCAGGCCACGAACAGCGAACTGTACAGCGCCAGCAGTCGACTGCTGGAGGAGCGCCAGCCGTCAGACGGGTTCGGCAATGACATAACCCGAGCCCCGTACCGTGCGAATCAGCGGAACATTGCCCGCCGCGTCGATCTTCTTGCGCAGACGACCGATGTGTACGTCGATCAGGTTGGTGCCCGGGTCGAAGTGATAGCCCCAGACCTCTTCGAAAATCATCATCCGCGACAGGATCTGCCCGCTGTTGCGCATGAGAAATTCCAGCAGCTTGTATTCGGTGGGGAGCAGCGTCAGCACCTGCCCGGCGCGGCGTGCTTCGTGGCTGATCAAGTCCAGTTCGAGGTCGGCAACCTGCAACGTGGTGGCCTGGGTGGCAACGCTGTTCTGCCGGCGCAGCAGCACTTCCACGCGTGCGGCCATCTCGTCGGTGGCGAACGGTTTGGTCAGGTAATCATCGCCGCCGGCGCGCAAGCCGCGCACGCGCTCATCGACATCGGAGAGGGCGCTGATCATCAGAATCGGCGTGGCCACGCCCATGGTGCGCAGCGTGGTGACGATCGCCAGGCCATCGAGTTCCGGCAGCATGCGGTCGAGGGTGATCAGGTCGTAGTTGCCGCTGACGGCGCGGTCCAGGCCCTCGCGGCCATTGTCGACCCAATCCACTTGCAGGCCGTGGCTGCTGAGTTCGGCAACGATTTCACGGGCAGTCACGGCGTCGTCTTCGATGGTCAAAATACGAGTCATAGAGCAGGCCTTGATCGGTTCAAACGGAATGGCAGCATTTTGCCAAGTATTTTGCGTCGCGCTTTAAATTAACTTTCATGTATAGCCTGTCACAAACGTCAATCCGGGGCGCTTTGCGGCGTTGGCGTCAATGCATAAAACCCGCTGCTTTCCGTCCATTGTTGCAAATTGCAATGAATGTAGAAGTTCAGTCTTTTTAAATCATTGAAATTAAAGGATTTATTTCGGGCTCTCGACTGGCACGGTCGCTGCAATTCATCTCGTGACGAGTTGTAACACCATTTTTCATGCCTGGAGCACTACAACAATGAATAGATCCTCTGATGGGTTTTATCCTGCCTTCGAAGGAGAGTCGAGCAACGTGTCAGGCGTGTCCTGGGGCGCGATTTTCGCGGGCGCAGCGGCGGCCGCAGCACTGTCGATGATTTTAGTGCTGCTTGGCTTCGGTTTGGGATTCTCTGCCGTTTCACCTTGGGCCGGGGAGGGCATCAGCGCCAAGGGTCTGGGGATTTCGACGATTGTCTGGCTGGCGGCGACGCAAATCATCGCCTCCGGTCTGGGTGGCTACATCGCCGGTCGGCTGCGGGTGAAGTGGGCCAACATGCACGGGGATGAAGTGTATTTTCGTGATACTGCCCATGGCTTCCTTGCCTGGTGTGTGGCCACGCTGGTCACCGCAGTATTGGTAGTCGGCTCGGTCAGCAGTGTGATCAGTGGCGGTGTGCAGGCCGGTGCCAGTGTCGCCGGTGGCGCAGCGGCTGCCGCGACTCAGGCTGCCGGTAGCGCAGCGGCCAACACCGACAGCAATCAGTACGGTTACTACATCGACAATCTGTTCCGCGATGACCGTCCAGCGTCGGTCAGTGATGATGCCGCCCATGGCGCCGTAGCGCGGATCTTCGCCCAGAGCCTGGCCAACGGCCAACTCAGTCCGGAAGACCGTACCTACCTCGCGCAACTGGTCGCACAACGAACCAATCTGAGCCAGGCCGACGCCGAGAAGCGTGTCGATGAAGTGTATGCCCGCACTCAGAAAGCCATCGCCGACGCCAAAGTCAAAGCCCAACAGGCTGCCGACACCGCCGCGAAAGTCGCTGCCTGGACCTCGCTGTGGATGTTCATCGCGTTGCTGGCCGGTGCGTTCTTCGCCAGTCTCGCAGCCACCTTCGGCGGTCGTCGCCGGGATGCGGTCGAGTACGTTGAAGTCGAGACCTACGCCACCACGACCACTCTGCCTCCAGTCCGTTAACAAGGAGAATCACCATGCGCTCTCTATTATTGTTTTTCCTCGGTGTGCCAATCCCGATCATCATCCTGATCGCCCTGTTCGTACACTGATTCCAATGCTCCATTGAGGCCCATGCCTCGGCCGCTTTCACTTCACGGTGAAAGCGGCTTTTTGCTTTCTGGCGTGCACCATTCGTCTTCTTCAACCGAATCGTTGAACAATCCGACCGCTTTCACTGGCCTGGATCAATATTCGCGTTTGTAACTTCCCCTAACGTAAATGTTCCAGGCCTTCGCTGAGGTTTGAACTACAGTGCTTCACGCGCACTTTGCTGCGCTGACGAAGTACCCGCGAGCCCGCCTGTAATCGAACAATTAAACGGGCCGCACGGTGTAGAGCAGCAAGGAGCTGACGCAATACCTTCCCCCTGAACCTTTTCACGGATGAACTTCGTAATGCACTGCCTAGAACGCACTTTCGATATCCAGCCCCTGACCCAGGCGGATATGACCGTCCACATCAATGGTCAACCGGTGACGGCGGCCATTGGCGAAACCGTCCTGAGCGTTATCCAGTCCCTTGGCGTGCGCCAGGTCGCACGCAACGATCACAACCAGATCAGCGGCGCCTACTGCGGCATGGGCGTGTGCCAGTGCTGCCTGGTGAAGATCAACGGCCGCCACAAGCGCCGTGCCTGCCAGACCGTGGTGCGCGACGGCATGCAGATCGAAACCCAGGTCAACCGCATCAACGAGCAGGAGGTCGTATGAGCCTGCAACCGGTGATCGTAGGCGGTGGTCCGGCGGGGATGGCGGCGGCCATCGAGCTGGCGCGTCATGGGGTGCGCTGCACCTTGCTCGAAGAGGCCTCGCGTCTTGGTGGCGTGGTCTATCGCGGGCCGCTGCGCGACGGCGTGCAACTGGATTATCTGGGGCCGCGCTATTCCGAAGCCCTGAGCAAACTGCACGGTGATTTCCAGGAACAGTCCGGGTTGATCGACGTGCGCCTCAATCATCGCGTGGTCGGCGCCGAAGGCACCCGCGCGCTGGTGGTGCTCGATGGCGACGAGCAGCTGCACGAGATCGAATATCCGCAATTGCTGCTGGCCGCCGGCTGCCACGAACGCAGCGTGCCGTTTCCCGGCTGGACCCTGCCGGGGGTGATCATGCTCGGCGGCCTGCAACTGCAAATCAAAAGTGGCGTGGTCAAGCCGCAGGGGCCGGTGGTCATCGCCGGTACCGGGCCGTTGCTGCCATTGGTGGCAACGCAGCTGCACGCGTCCGGCGTCAAGGTCGCGGGCGTGTACGAAGCCTGCGCCTTCGGCAAGATCGCCCGCGAAAGCCTGGCGTTGCTGAACAAGCCGCAGCTGTTCCTCGACGGTTTGAGCATGCTTGCTTACCTTAAACTGCACGGCATCCCGATGAACTACGGCTGGGGCGTGGTCGAAGCCCACGGCGACGGCGAGCTGAAAAGTGTCACCGTGGCACCTTACTCGGCCACCTGGGAGCCGGACCTGACGCGCATCGAGCGCTTCGAAGCGCAGACCCTGGCGGTCGGTTACGGCTTCATTCCGCGCACCCAGCTCAGTCAGCAGATGGGCCTCGATCACGGTTTCAGCGACGACGGTTACCTGCGCGCCAATTCGAACAACTGGCAGCAAAGCAACGAGCCGCACGTGCATCTGGCCGGTGACATGGGCGGGATTCGCGGTGGTGAAGCGGCGATGCTCGCCGGCAAGATCGCCGCCACCTCGATCCTCCTGCAACGCGGGGTGATCGAAGAAGAGCTGGCGCGGGTTCGCCGCGATCGTTATCTGGGCAAACTCAAATCCATCGTGCGCTTCCGCGCGGCTGTTGATCGCTACACCGAACGCGGTGTCGGCCAGACCGCTTTGCCGGCCGCCGACACCGTGATCTGCCGCTGCGAACACGCCACCCGCGCGGACATCGATCTGGCGCTGGAGCAGGGCGTGCAAGACATCGCCAGCCTGAAAATGCGCACCCGCGTCAGCATGGGCGATTGTCAGGGACGGATGTGCGTCGGCTATTGCAGCGACCGCTTGCGTCAGGCCACCGGGCGCAAGGACGTCGGCTGGCTGCGCCCGCGTTTCCCGATCGATCCGATTCCTTTTTCCGCGTTCCAGTCCGTCGGCACGGAGGCCTCATCCCATGAGTAAGTTCTATGACGTGATCATTGCCGGCGGCGGCGTGATCGGGGCGTCCTGCGCCTATCAATTGTCCAAGCGACAGGGCCTCAAGGTGGCGGTGATCGACGCCAAGCGCCCGGGCAACGCGACCCGCGCTTCGGCCGGAGGCTTGTGGGCCATCGGCGAGTCGGTGGGGCTGGGCTGCGGGGTGATTTTCTTCCGCATGATGTCGGCCAACCGCAAGCGCGAAACCCAGGGCGCGGCAGTCGCGGTGGACGCCAGCACGCCGCACATCCTGCCGGAGTCGTTCTTCGATTTCGCCTTGCAGTCCAACGCGCTGTACCCGGCGTTGCACCGCGAGCTGAAGGACAGGCACGGGATGGATTTCAAGTTTGAAAAGACCGGGCTGAAGTTCGTCATCTATGACGACGAAGACCGCCTCTACGCCGAGCACATCGTCAGTTGCATTCCGCATCTGGCCGATCAGGTACGCTGGCTCGATCAGGCGGCGCTGCGTGAAGCGGAACCGAGCGTCAGCCATGAGGCCCGTGGCGCGCTGGAGTTTCTTTGCGATCACCAGGTCAGCCCGTTCCGTCTCGCCGACGCCTACATGGAAGGCGCGCGGCAGAATGGCGTCGACATCTTCGTCAACACCAACGTCACCGGTGTGTTGCACCACGGCAGCCGCGTGACTGGCGTGCAGACGGCCGAGGAGGGCGTGTTCCACTGCAAGACCCTGATCAACGCCGCTGGTGCCTGGGCGGCGGACTTGAGCGAGTGGGCGACGGGGATTCGTATCCCGGTGAAACCGGTCAAGGGCCAGATTCTGCTGACCGAACGCATGCCGAAGATCCTCAACGGCTGCCTGACCACCAGCGACTGCTATGTGGCACAGAAGGACAACGGCGAGATCCTGATCGGCAGCACCACCGAAGACAAAGGCTTCGACGTCACCACCACCTACCCGGAAATCGCCGGACTGGTGCAGGGCGCGGTGCGGTGCCTGCCGGAACTCAAGGACGTCAATCTAAAGCGCACCTGGGCCGGACTGCGTCCGGGCTCGCCGGATGAGCTGCCGATCCTCGGGCCGATGCGTGGGGTGGAGGGATACCTGAATGCCTGCGGACACTTCCGCACCGGTATTCTGACCTCAGCGATCACCGGCGTGCTGCTGGACAAACTGGTCAATCAGGAAGCGCTGCCGCTGGATATCACACCGTTCCTGGCGGATCGGTTTGAGACTGTACCGGTCAAGCAAGAGCGTGAATTGGAAATGGCCTGAGCCCATCCACAATCCCTGTAGGAGTGAGCCTGCTCGCGATGGCGGTGTGTCAGTAACAGAGATGGGTACTGATAGATCGCCATCGCGAGCAGGCTCACTCCTACAATTGGAATTGCGCTGAAGTCAGACCTTGCGCGCTTCTTCTTCCAGTTGATCCGACTCGAACAACCGCGCCAGTTCCGCTCGGGCTTCCTGGGCGGTTTGCAGGACTTTGGCCGCGTCGTCGTAGACCGCGTGCTGGGCTTCCAGCACCTGTTCGTCGTGGTGCTTGAAACGCTTGATCCGCGCATCGGCCTGGGCCTGGGTCAGACCGAGGCCGACCAGGGTACGGCGGCTCATTTCCAGGCTGGAGTAATAGGTCTCGCGAATCGCTTCGGCGCCGACATCGACCAGGCGGTGCACGTGCTGACGGTTACGTGCGCGAGCGATGATCTTCATGTGCGGATACAGCTTGCGCACGATCTCGGCGGTCTTGATGTTGGTCTCCGGATCATCCGTGGCAATCACGAAATACTCCGCCTCGCCAACCTTCGCCGCATTGAGGATTTCCGGGCGCATCGGGTCGCCGTAGAACACCGGCACGCCGCCAAAACTGCGCGACAGTTCGATGGTTTCCACCGAGGTGTCCAGCGCCACGAACTTGATGTTCTGCGCCCGCAGAATCCGCGCCACGATCTGGCCCATCCGGCCCATGCCGGCAATCACCACGCGCGGTGCCTCGGTGTCGATTTCGCGGAATTTCTCCGGCACCTCCACTGGCTGCACTTTCGGGCTGACCAATCGTGCACAGATCAACAGCAGCAACGGCGTCAAGGCCATCGACAGAGTGATGGTCAGCACCAGCAAGTCATACAGGCGCGGTTCGAACAGGCCCTGATCGCGCCCGATCTTGAACACCACAAAGGCAAATTCACCGCCGGCGGCGAGCACGATACCCAAGCGAATCGCACTGACCTTGGTCAGCCCACCGGCCAGACGCCCGACCACAAACAGCAGCGGCAACTTCAAGCCGATCAGCAGCAGCGTCAGGCCCAGCACGGTGATCGGCGCACTCAGTAGCAGACTCAGGTTGGCGCCCATGCCGACGCTGATGAAAAACAGCCCGAGCAGCAGGCCTTTGAACGGCTCGATCTGCGCTTCCAGTTCATGGCGATACTCCGAGTCCGCCAGCAGCAGGCCGGCGAGGAAAGCCCCGAGCGCCATCGACACGCCGACCAGATCCATCAGCCACGCCGTGCCGATCACCACCAGCAATGCGGTGGCGGTAGACACCTCCGGCAGACCGGTTTTTGCCACCACGCGAAACACCGGACGCAACAGATAACGCCCGCCGACCACCACCACGGCGATCCCGCCGAGTACTTGCAAACCGTGGTTCAGGCTTTCCGCGTTGCTGCTGGCGTGGGCGCTGCCGGCGAGCATCGGCACCAGCGCGATCAACGGGATCGCGGCGATGTCCTGAAACAGCAGAATCGCAAACGCCAGTCGCCCGTGGGGGCTGGTCAGCTCCTTGCGCTCGGCCAGGCTTTGCAGGCCGAATGCGGTGGACGACAGCGCCAGGCCAAGACCGAGCACAATCGCACTGTTCAGCGGCTGACCGAACACGTACAACGCCAGCACGCCGATCACTGCCGCCGTCAGCAGCACCTGCGCCAGACCCACGCCGAACACCGACTTGCGCATCACCCACAAGCGACGGGGTGACAGCTCAAGGCCGATGATGAACAACAGCAACACCACGCCCAACTCGGAAATATGCGCGACGCTCTGCGGATTGCCGATCAGGCCGAGCACCGACGGGCCGATGATCACCCCCGCCAACAGATAACCGAGCACCGCGCCCAGTTGCAGACGCTTGGCCAGTGGCACGGTGAGCACGGCTGCGAAGAGAAACACGACAGCGGCTTGTAACAGGTTGCCTTCATGGGGCATGGGTTGACTCCTGACAGCGGTACGGCGGGGGGTGACAAGGATAAAGGCTGCGCCGCTCGTCAATCCACCACAAAACCCTGTGGGAGCGGGCTTGCTCGCGAAAGCGCTGGTTCAGTCGATGTTGATGGCGACTGTGACACCGCATTCGCGAGCAAGCCCGCTCCCACTAGGGCGATATCATCAAATCTGTAATAAGTTGCATCATTTGGTTACATTGATAGCCTTCACGAATCAATCTTTTCGAGTCCGCCATGGCCATCAACTTCGACCTCAACGACCTGCAAGCCTTTCGCGCCGTGGTCGAGCAGGGCAGTTTCCGCAAGGCCGCCGACACCGTGCGCCTGTCACAACCGGCCCTGAGCCGACGCATCGAGAAGCTTGAAGACGCCCTCGGCGTAAAGCTGTTCGAGCGCACCACGCGCAAAGTCAGCCTGACCCAGGCCGGGCGTGGCTTCATGCCCAGCGTCGAGCGTTTGCTGGATGATCTGGACGTGGCGCTGCTGGGCATCAGTGAAGTCGCATCGACCCGACTCGGTCATGTCACCGTGGCTTGCGTACCCTCGGCGGCGTACTACTTCATGCCGCGGGTGGTCGCTCGCTATCACCAGCAGTTTCCGCGGATCAAGGTCAAAGTCCTCGACTCCAGCGCCCACGACGTGTTGAGCGCAGTGGTCAACGGCGAGGCGGATTTCGGGTTGAGTTTTCTGGGCACGCAGGATGCCAAAGTCGATTTCGAACCGCTTGTGCAGGAGTGCTATGTCGTCGCTTGCCGGCGCGATCACCCTTTGGCCGGACGCAGCAGCGTGACCTGGGACGAGTTCTATCAGCAGGATTACATCTCGCTGGACAAGACGTCCGGCAACCGTTTTCTGCTCGATCAGGCCTTGAGCAGCGTGGTGCCGCAGCGCCCGAGCATCTGCGAGACGCGGCATGTGACGACCATGATTGGTCTGGTGGAGGCGGGGCTTGGCGTGGCGGCGGTGCCGTTGATGGCGATGCCCGGGCCGGATCATCCGATCCTGACGCGGGTGCCGCTGACCGATCCGCAAGTGATGCGCAGTGTCGGCATCCTCAAGCGCCGGGGTCGCACGTTGACCCCGGCGGCATTGGAACTGGAGCGGCTGGTAGTGGAAATGAAAGTCCAGCCGCCAACGCTTAGCGCTTGACCGAATCCAGCCCGGTGGCTTGCACGTCAGCCTGGGCGGCAGGCGCGGCAAGATAGTCGAGCAGGGCCTTGGCCTCTTTTGGATGCTGCGCGCCGACCGGGATGCCGGCGGCGAAGCGCGTCACCGACTGCACCGACTCCGGAATCTTCCCGACAAACGTCACCCCCGGCACCGGCAGCAATTCGCTGACCTGCTGGAAGCCCAGTTGGTAATCGCCGGTGGCAACCACCGAGCCGACCGGGACTTTCGGGACCATTTTCGCTTTCGGTTTCAGCTGATCTTCAACGCCGAGTTTGTTGAACAACTCCTTCTCGATGTACACGCCGCTGGCGCTGTCGGAGTAGGCCACCGATTTTGCGTCGAGCAGGGTTTTCTTCAGGCTTTCGACGCTGCTGATATCCGGCTTCGGCGCGCCTTCACGCACCACCAGACCGATCCGTGAATCCGCCAGTTCGACCCGCGAGGCCGGGTCGACCTTGCCCTGTTTGATCAGGTCATCGAGGGCGTAGCCGACCATGATCACCACGTCGGCGTGCTCACCGCGGGCGAGGCGGTTGGGGATGGCTTCCGGCGCCTTGCCCATCGACGGGCCGAGTTGGGTGTCGAGGGTGTTGCCGGTGGCGGCCGCGAATTTCGGGCCGAGGATTTTGTAGGCGGCGGTGAAGCCGCCCGACGTCATCACGTTCAGCTGTTCAGCATGGGCCAGGGCGCTGAAAGCGAAGAGGGCGATGGCGCTGAGATTGATCAGTTTTTTCAAGGTGATTACTCCTTAGGCGGCAACCGGTTGCAAACGGCCGCCTGCGCGGCGATAGAGGTACAACGTGGCGCACAACGCGCACAGTGCGCCGACGCTCATCCAGTAACCCGGCGCCGCTTTGTCGCCGGTGTACTGGATCAGGAAGGTCGACATCGCCGGGGTGAAACCGCCAAAAATCGCGGTCGCCAGGCTGTAGGCGAGGGAGAAACCGGCTACTCGCACTTCCACCGGCATGATCTCGGTCAGCGCCGGAATCATCGCGCCGTTGTACATGCCGTAGATGAACGACAGCCACAGCAGCGACAGCAACATATGGCTGAAGCTCGGCGCCTGCACCAGGTACGACAGCGCCGGATAGGTAGTAGCCAGAGCCAGCAGTGACATGGCGATCAGCACCGGACGCCGGCCGATACGGTCGGACAACATGCCGCCAATCGGCAGCCAGAAGAAGTTCGACACGCCGACCAGCAAGGTCACCAGCAACGCATCGGAAGTGCTCAGGTGCAGCACGGTTTTACCGAAGGTCGGCGCGTACACGGTGATCAGGTAGAACGCGGTGGTAGTCAGCGCGACCATCAACATGCCGCCCAGCACCACGCCCCAGTTCTGACCAAGCGTGCGAAACACTTCCTTCATGCTCGGGCGGTGTTTGCGTGCGGCAAACTCTTCGGTTTCTGCCAGGTTACGGCGCAGGAAAAAGATGAAGGGCACGATCATGCAACCGACGAAAAACGGAATGCGCCAGCCCCAATCGGCAATCACGTCTGGCGCCATCCACGCGTTCAACGCATAGCCCAAGGCTGCCGCGACGATGATCGCCACTTGCTGACTGGCCGACTGCCAGGCAGTGAAAAAGCCCTTGCGGCCAGGGGTGGCGATTTCCGACAAGTACACCGAAACACCGCCCAGTTCCGCACCGGCGGAGAAGCCTTGCAATAGCCGTCCGACCAGCACCAGCGCTGGCGCAAACAGACCAATGGTCTCGTATCCGGGCACCAGCACAATCAGGATCGTGCCGCTGGCCATGATCGACAGGGTGACGATCAACCCTTTGCGCCGACCGACGTCATCGATGTACGCACCCAGCACGATGGCGCCCAGCGGACGCATCAGAAAGCCTGCGCCGAATACGGCAAAGGTCATCATCAGGGAAGCGAACTCACTGCTCGCCGGGAAGAACACCGCCGCGATCTGCGTGGCGTAGAAGCCGAACAGAAAGAAGTCGAACTGTTCGAGGAAGTTGCCCGAGGTGACCCGGAAAATGGCGCCGGCCCGCGAGCCGCCGTGTGGGATTGAGGCTGTCATAGAAAAATCTCCACCGCTTTTATGACGTGCGCGACGTGGAAGCGGCGCACGGTTGTTATTGCGGCGGATGGTCGCGCAGCTGTAACAGGATGTTAATTGCATTGTTGGCATGGATTGATGCACCAAGCGGATCAATCCTGAAAACACCGTCTAACCTGTGGGAGCGAGCTTGCTCGCGAAAGCGGTGGTTCAGGCGGAAAAGTGTTGAATCTGCCGGCCTCTTCGCGAGCAAGCCCGCTCCCACAGTTTTGCGGGGCGATCACACATCCTGTTTCATCAGCGGACCCTGTGGGAGCTGAATTGCCAGCGATGACGATCTGCCTGCCAACGACAATTCCCCAGCCAGCTCAGGCAAAAAAACAAGGAATGATTCCAGTCCTCCGCAGTCGGAGTTCAGGTATCACACATCTGAAGGAGGTTCACCGATGAACAGCAAAACCCTAATCGCCAGCCTGGCCCTGGTCGCCGGCATTGCCGGGATCAGCCCACTTGTTCAAGCGGCGCAAACCTCAAGCGAACCCACGGTCCAGTCGCCGACCAGCGACCGCGAATTGAAGGTCAACGACCGGGCTCCAGACATTTATCAGCGCAGCGACAAAGCGTTGAAAAACTGGAAACAGAAAGGCTTGAAAGCCCCGGTCGATCAGGCGCAGTGGGTGCAGATCAATGACAAGTACGTGATGGTCATGATTACCAACGGCACCATTGTCGAGATGCAACCTGTCGAGCGTTAAGTCCCCTACTCAAAGCCCTGCGCATGCACTCGTGCAGGGCTTCTCACCTCAAAATCCTGCTGCGTCTGACCTCCTGCATCGTCAGATCCACAATCCGCGGAGTAGTAGCGTTGCTCTGCGCAATCGGCTTGCCAATCACCGGCAATTCTGGGAAAACGGCCGCCAGTTAAGCGATTGAGTGAATGTCATGACTGATGAACTGCAGGTAATCAACCTCCTGGTGGGCGAGGGCAAGGCTGCCGTCAAAGGCGCGCTGATCACCACCCATTACACTGGCTGGCTGGAAGACGGCAGCGAGTTCGATTCTTCCCACAGCCGTGGCAAACCTTTCCAGTGCGTGATTGGCACGGGCCGGGTGATCAAGGGCTGGGATCAAGGGCTGATGGGCATGCAAGTGGGCGGCAAGCGCAAACTGCTGGTGCCGGCGCATTTGGGCTATGGCGAGCGGACGATGGGCAAGATTCCGCCGAATTCGAATCTGGTGTTTGAGATCGAGTTGCTGGAGGTTTTGACGCGGGAGGATTGAGGCGGGTGTGTAACGACACCGCCTCTTGGCCTAAGAATCCGAGCTGCCTTTAAGCCCAGTGCAGCGGTGCGGCCTGGGGGAAGCAGATGTCTACTTCCAGTTTTGCTGCGGCCGACAGATTGACCAGCGCATCCAGAGAAAATTTGTCGATTTTCCCGTTGAGCGCGTCATTGAGGCGTGGCTGAGTAATTCCCAAGCGCTTGGCGGCATCCTTCTGGGGAAGCTCCCAGGCACGGATTGTCTCGCAAAGCCTGCGCATTAGTTTGGCCCGCAGGCGCATGCTGGCCACGTCCTGCGGCGTGTCTTCCAGTGCGTCCCAGACGCTTGTAAAGCACCTGGAGTCGGGTGGGTGATGTTTCATGATTAGGTTCTCTTCCTTGGCTTTGTTATTAGAAATTCGTTAGCAGAAAGGGCGTCTTCGCGAGCAGGCTCACTCCGACAGATGATTGCTGGCTCTTGGAACTCGAGTACACCGCCGATCCAATGCGGGAGCGCGCCTGTTCGTGAAGAACGATGACGCGGTTAATCAGGCAACCATAGCGATCTCGCCCATCGTTTCTGCCACCGTCCGTTCCAATGCAGGAAAGCGGCGTTTCACCCGCTGTAGCGCTGGCAGCACAGCCTCCATTTCAAGCCCATCAAGTTTCCCTAGAGCGTTCACGGCCGAGGCCACAATTGTTTCTCGCTCGCTTTCAAACAACACCAGGCATGCGTTCTGCGCCCAGCGGCGATCCCGTTCGTTGAGGCCCATGGCGACTAATGCGGCGACGACGTGGGCATCTGGTTTATTGGCCATGTGAAGTTCTCCTTTGCGTCGTTTTCCTTGTGGCGAGGGAGCTTGCTCCCGCTGGGTTGCGAAGCGACCCCAAGCCCCATCGATCCGGTTCGGATCCGGATTTTCGACTGCTGTGCAGTCGAGCGGGAGCAAGCTCCCTCGCCACAGGGATGCTTTTTCAATTGCTGATCGGGGGCTCGAGGTTGTCGAGGGCGCGGTTGACGGCGAGTTCGCCGAGCATGACTACTTGCTGGATGCCGAGCACGGTGTTGCGATAGGGCGTGTCGAGCAGGCCGGCGAAGTCGCTGAGCATGATGCTGGCCGAGGCCATGGATTCGCAGGCGTGGGCCAGCAGTTCTTCGTTGTCCATGTTCGGGGCGACGACGAACATGTGGCTGGGTTTGCGCTCGGGCGGGGCTTGCGGTCTCAGGTAGTGATCGAGGGCGCGTTCGGCGGCTTCGTGGAGTTTTCTGGAATTGGGGTCGGAGTAGGGGGACGTTGATTCGGGGTCAGGTATTGCGTCCGCTTCAGGCGGATTTGGCGTCACTTTAAACATTTGCTGGGTAACCTCAATGAGGCTGACACGCACTTGCGACTAAACAATGGGTGGCAGCTGTACGCAGGTTAGTCGACCAGTACCCAAGCATTACCGGCGCGCCAGAAGGCGCCCTGCGCACAGCCGCCATTGAGCGCAGGCGTAGAGATGCCTGACTGAATAACAGCTTGCGAACTTGAGATAACACCGAGCGACTAAACCCGATCACTGATCATTCAGTGACGCGAGCCAAGTTACCGATGCCCCCCAAACCGCACAAGCCGGCGGATTCTGGCGTACTTGTAGGCAAAGGCGCAAGGCGATGTAGCCTCTTGGATGATGCTGAAATGATGCTGCGTTTTTCAGGCTGCCATCGCCAGCAGGCTGGCTCCTACAGGGGAATCTGCGTACGGCGCGGAACCCGAGCACCCCCCGGAAAAATGTAGGAGTGAGCCTGCTCGCGAAGGGGCCGGTACATCCAGCATCTTTGTTTCCAGACACACCGCTATCGCGAGCAGGCTCACTCCTACAACGGGATTGAGGCCGCTTTCAGCATCCCGTTCATCCCCTGAACACTCACCGAGCTTGCGATTGCCCAAGCCTTCGGCGACTATGCGCGCCATATAGGGGTAGGGGGTATAGGTATGTCGCACATTCATGAACACAAGGACGAGCTGCTCAACCGTGTACGACGCATTGCCGGCCAGGTACAGGCCGTCGAGAAAGCGCTCGAGGGCGATGCCGATTGCGCCAAGACCTTGCATCTGGTGGCGGCGATTCGCGGGGCGGTCAACGGGTTGATGGAGCAGTTCATTGAGGCCCACACCCGTGAGCACGTGGCGCATCCCGATCTCACCGATGAACAGCGCGCTCAGGGCGCCGAAGATCTGTTGCAAGCCATCCGCCGTTATTCCAAATAGAGCATCCGTATCATGAGCCTGACCCCAAGCGCTGAGCGTTTCAGCCACGATCACCAATTCCTCGGCGCGTCTCACGACGAAAACGCCCGCCGCACCTTGTGGGTGGTGGCGCTGACCTTTGTGATGATGATCGGCGAGATCGCCGCCGGTTATCTCACCGGCTCCATGGCCCTGTTGGCCGACGGTTTCCACATGGCGACCCATGCCGGTGCATTGGGCATTGCCGCGGCGGCCTACGGTTTCGCCCGGCGCAACGCCAACAACCGCCGCTACAGTTTCGGCACCGGCAAGGTCGGCGATCTGGCCGGTTTTGCTTCAGCCATGGTGCTGGGGCTGGTGTCGCTGGGCATTGCCGGCGAGTCGATTTTTCGTTTGTTCGAACCGACCACCGTGGCGTTTGGCGAAGCGACCGTGATTGCGATCGTCGGGCTGGGCGTGAACATCCTCAGCGCCTTCCTGCTGATGGGCCATCACGGCCATGACCACGGCCATCATCATGACCACGGTCATGATCATCATCACCATCACGACAACAATCTGCGTTCGGCCTATGTCCACGTGCTGGCCGATGCCCTGACCTCGGTGCTGGCAATTGCCGCGTTGCTGGCCGGACGCTATTTGGGTTGGGTGTGGCTGGACCCGGCGATGGGGATTGTCGGCTCCATTGTCATCGCGAAATGGGCTTACAACCTGATGCGCGACAGCGCTGCGGTGCTGCTCGACACCACCGACGAACCGGTTGCCGCAGAGATTCGCGAACTGCTGGAAACCTCGGACAACGTGCGCATCAGCGACCTGCATGTCTGGCAGGTCGGCCCGCAGGCGCGGGCGGCGATTGTCAGTGTGGTCGCGGCGGCGGGCGTGACAGCGGAGGCGATCCGCGAGCGGCTGGCGCCGGTGCATGAGCTGTCGCACCTGACCATTGAGCTGCGCAGCGCTTAAGGCTGCATTGCGCTGAACAGTGGAATCCGCCCATTGAGCGATGGGCGGTAATGCCACGTCAGTTGTTGCAGATTCATACCCTGATCAAGGATTTCTCTGACAGTCGCAGCGGCAATGCTCAACGCCAGCGTCTGCCCCGGACACTGATGCCGGCCGCTGCCAAAGCTGAAACTGCGCCGGTCAGGACGATCCAGCAGAAACCGCTCGGGCTCTGCATTCAACAAAGGATCGCGGTTGGCCGAGGCCAGCAGCACCAGAATCACCTCACCGGCCTCAAGCCGCACGCCATTGATCTCGCAAGTCTGCGCGACAAAGCGCCGAGTGTTCTGCACTGGCGGATCAAAGCGCTGAACCTCGGCCAACAGTGCGTCCACTGAGGCATGGCGCAATTCGGGCTGACGTCGCAGCGCAATCAGTGCATTGCCGATCAGTCCCGCACTGGCCTCGAGCGTCTGCGAACAGAGGCCGATCAGGTTGGCAATCATGGTCTCCTCATCGCCATCAAATCGCTGCCCGACGGCCTTGAGCAAATCGCTAGGCGGTTCGGCCAGCAACTCGACGAAGTAACCGCGCAATTGCTCCGCCGCCGCATGCGCCGCCGCCAGTTGCAGGTCATTGCTCAGCGGCGACAGGCAGGCGACGAAGTCCGCGGTCAGATCACTGATCGCCCGGCCCTGCGCCGGGGTGAAGCCGAGCAGCGCCGCGACCACGCACACCGGGCCGCGAAACATCGCCTTATTTAAGCCGTCGGCGTCCGCTGTAATCAGACGCGCGGCCACCAGTGCGCGTACCTGCTCGTCATCTATCAACTGCAGTGACGGCTCGATTGCCGCACGCGGACAGCGCTGACGTTCGCCATCGTTCATCCGCATCAACTGCCCGAACACCTTGCCGGCCAGCCCCGAGGCAATCGCCTTGGGCACCGGTTCCTGCAACGGTCGCACCCGACAATCGGCATGCGTCAGCACCGCACGCACCGCTCGGGCGCTGCTGGCGACCCACAGCTTCAATCCATGATCAAAGGTCAGTCCGCCCTCGGCGCGCAGTTTGGCGTAGTAGGGGTAGGGATCGGCATGCGTCGCAGCGATGATCGGGTCCATGGTTCACAGCCTTGTGGTCGGGAAAGTGATGCGAGTATCTTCAGTTCGCAGCGACGACGATTCGTCGGGGAGCGAAATATGCACGCAGAACATCAAGACATCGGCGTTTCGCAGGTGGCGGCCGCCATCGCCGAACCGGCACGCACGAAAATTCTCTGCTCGCTGATGGACGGCCACGCCCGCACCAGCACTGAATTAGCGGCCGTGGCGGAAGTCAGCGCCTCCACCGCCAGTGCACATCTGGCCAAGCTCAAGGATCTGGCACTGGTGCGCCTGCACGTGCAGGGCCGCCATCGTTATTACAGCCTCGCCGATCAGCGGGTGGCTCAGGCGCTGGAAGCGTTGATGGTGATCGGACAGAACGCCGCGCCGGGCTTCAAGCCGCACACCCCGGATCGCCTGCAATTCGCCCGCACCTGCTACGACCACATGGCTGGGACGCTCGCGGTGTTGCTCCACGACCGTTTGCTCGAGGCGGGGTGGCTGGTGGAAACCGATGAGCGGGTTTATCGCTTGAGCGGCACCGGCGACGCGTTGTTTGCGAGCTTGGGAATTGAGGTGCAGGACTTGAGTACCTTGCGCCGCAAGTTTGCTTGCCCGTGCCTGGACTGGAGCATGCGCCGGCCGCATCTGGGCGGATCGTTGGGCGCGGCGTTGTTGCAGATGGCGTTGAAACGCAAGTGGGTGACGCAGGATCTTGATAGTCGAGCGTTGGCGCTCACCGTGGCGGGGCGAAAGGAAATGGGTAAGCGGTTTGGTCTTGAGTTGCCTTTAGACGCGAAGATCAAAAGATCGCAGCCTGCGGCAGCTCCTACAGTAAGTCCGTACACCCGATAAATCTCGACCCTGCCCAATCCATGTAGGAGCTGCCGCAGGCTGCGATCCTTTGATCTTGAGCTTCTGCCCGACGAGGTGCGCTTCTGGCTCCTTGTAACCCCGTGCTCGGACCTATACTGTATATCCACACAGTAAAGAGCCCGCGCCATGCAAATCATCGACAAGCTCAGCATTCTCGCCGACGCCGCCAAGTACGACGCCTCCTGCGCCAGCAGCGGTGCGCCCAAGCGCAGCTCCGAAGGCAAGAGCGGGTTGGGCTCGACCGATGGCATGGGCATCTGCCACAGCTACACGCCGGACGGCCGTTGCGTGTCGCTGCTGAAAATCCTCCTGACCAATTTCTGTCTCTACGACTGCCAGTATTGCGTCAACCGTCGCTCCAGCGATGTGCCGCGCGCACGCTTCACCCCCGAGGAAGTGGTCACGCTGACCCTGGATTTCTACCGTCGCAACTGCGTCAGCGGGCTGTTTCTCAGTTCGGGGATCATCCGTTCGGCGGACTACACCATGGAACAACTGGTGCGCGTGGCGAAGCTGTTGCGCGAGCAGCACGAGTTTCGCGGCTACATTCACCTCAAGACCATTCCCGAGGCCGATCCGGCATTGATCGAGGAGGCCGGGCGCTACGCCGATCGCCTCAGCGTCAATATCGAACTGCCCACCGACGCCAGCCTGCAAACCCTGGCGCCGGAGAAGCAGATCGGTTCGATCAAGCAGGCAATGAACACCATTTACACCGGCGTACAAACGGTGCTCAACGAACCGCGTTCGGCAAAATTCGCTCCCGCCGGGCAGAGCACGCAAATGATTGTCGGCGCCGATGACACCGACGACAGCACGATCCTGCACAGCGCCCAGTCGCTGTATGGCAACTACCGCTTGCGGCGCGTCTACTATTCGGCCTTCAGCCCGATTCCCGACAGCCCGAAAAGCGTGCCACTGGCCGCGCCACCGCTGATGCGCGAACACCGGTTGTATCAGGCCGATTTCCTCTTGCGCAGTTACGGCTACAGCGCCGATGAGCTGCTCAAGGGCCCGGGTAATCTAGCGCTGGACATCGATCCGAAACTGGCTTGGGCGCTGCAGAATCGCGAGGTATTTCCGCTGGACCTGAACCGCGCCGAGCCGTCGCTGATCGCACGCATCCCGGGCATCGGTCTGCGCACCACCGAGCGTCTGGTGCAATTGCGCCAGCAACGGCGCATCCGCTACGAAGATGTGGCGCGCATGCGTTGTGTGCTGGCCAAGGCCAAGCCGTTCATCATCACCAGCGACTACCACCCGCAACAGGCCGAAGTCACCAGTCATATGCTTTACCAGCAACTGCGCGACCGGCCGCAGCCGCAGCAGATGGGGTTGTGGGGATGATCAATCTCGATTGCGACGACCTGTTCGACACCTGGCGCCAGCAGGCGCGCTGGCTGCTCAGTCATGAAGTCGACCCGACTCTGGTGAGTTGGGCGTCGGAAGGGGTGAGCGATCTGTTTGCCAGTGACGTTTCGGTGCCCGAGGGACAGGGGCCGTTTCAGGCACGCATCCCCCGTGCACTGCTCGATACCCTGGAGCAAGCCGCGCGCTACCGGGGCGACCAGCGCTGGAGTCTGTTGTATGAAGTGCTGTGGCGAGTCAGCCATGGCGATCGCACGGCGATGATGGCCGGCGACAAGCTCGGCAGCGAGTTGCAGCGGCGGATCAAGCAGGTGCAGCGTGAAGCCCACCATTTGCATGCGTTCGTGCGTTTCATCGAACGCCCGCAGGATCAGCCAGGCCCGCAATACGTCGCGTGGCACGAACCGGCCCACGACATCCTGCACAGTGCCAGCGAACATTTCATCGGACGCATGGGCCGGCATCGCTGGTTGATCGCCACGCCGCGTGACGGGGTTTATTACGACGGTGAACAGTTGATTCATCAGCGCCAGTGCCCGGTGGAATGGCAGCAACTGGCGCAGAACGTCGATGACCCGCATGGCGAGCTATGGCTGACCTATTACAGCCACATCTTCAACCCGGCGCGGTTGAACGAGAAGGTCATGCAAGGGCACTTGCCGGTACGGTTCTGGAAGAATCTGCCGGAAGGGGAATTGATCCCAGGGTTGATCACCCAGGCGCGGATGGGCAAACAGCAAAATGGTCAGGCCAGCGGGATAGCCGCGCGAGCCGGCAAGCGAATTGCCTTGAAACAGGATGAGCCTGAGCAGGTCGATCAGCGGGTTGCCGACGCCATCAGCAGACCAAAACCGGCAAAGGTCACCCCCGAGACTTTTGCCGCCAGCCAGGATCCTTTCGGGCTCGACAGCCAGCCTTTGGCCGCATTGGCGAGCAGGGCGTAGCTGCCGTGCACCAGAATTACCAGCACCGCGTAAGAGGCCACCAGTTTGAAGAACTGCGGGTAAAAAACCTGTTCAGTGTCGATGAACTGCGGGAATACGGCCAGAAAGAAGAAGATCGCTTTCGGATTGAGAAACTGCAGGGACGCGGCTTCGAGAAAACGGTAGCCCGGACGAGAAGGGCGAACCTGCTGCAGGCTACGGAAACGATCTGAACGCCAGCTCTTGAAGCCTAAGTACAACAGGTATGCAGCTCCGGCGTATTTCAGCACGGTAAACGCCTCGGCCGAGGCGCTGAGGATCAAGCCGACGCTGGTGGCGCTGAGGGCAGCCACCACGAAAGCGCCCGAGGCGATGCCCAGAATACCGGGTACTGCGCCGGTCCAGCCCAGGCGCACGGCGTTGGACAGGGTCAGCACCACGCCCGGGCCGGGGCTCAAAATGGTCAGGGCGGCGAACAATACAAAGAGTCCGTAGCTGTGCATGATGTTGCTCCGTCGAATCGCGTATCTGCGTGCGGGCAGATTGGCGTGGCGGCAACGCGCTGACAAACGCTTTAAATGCAGTGCATATGTGACTAAATTAGACCCATGAAAAATTCACTTCCCCCGCTCAATGCGGTTCGCGCCTTCGCTGTGGCTGCTCGTCATCAGAGTTTCAGCGTGGCGGCCGACGAGCTGCATGTCAGCCATAGTGCGGTCAGCCGCCACGTCAAATTGCTTGAAGAACAT
Organism: Pseudomonas sp. MWU347; assembly: GCF_017947305.1. Lineage (NCBI taxonomy): Bacteria > Pseudomonadati > Pseudomonadota > Gammaproteobacteria > Pseudomonadales > Pseudomonadaceae > Pseudomonas > Pseudomonas sp. MWU347. Next base: position 41,088 of record NZ_JAFGZB010000005.1, on the reverse strand, counting down.
CTGGGCGTTTTGTTGTTTGAACGGCGCATCAGGCAGTCGCTGCTGACGCCGGCGGGTGAGCTTTTTTATCAGCAAGTCAGCGCCGGTCTGGCGCAGATTGCCGACGCCGCTGCCGAGGTGAGGCGACAGGCAGCGCGGTTGACGATCACGATCAATGTCCGGCCGTCCTTCGCCCTGTTATGGCTGACGCCTCGTTTGGCGGACTTTTCGGTGCAGCATCCGCACATCGACACCCAGGTCGTCACGCAGACCCAGTCGCCGGATCCGGCCCGCGACGATTTCGACATTGTCATCCGCCGGGGCCGTGACGATTGGGCGCCGACGCTGGAGGCGCACGCGTTGTTCGAGGATGAATTGGTCATGGTCGCGGCGCCGGCATTGATTGAGCGACTGCCACTGACAAATCTCGCCGGCCTCAGTGCGCATACCTTGCTGACCGTCAGGGCGCGGCGTGAAGACTGGCACCACTGGGCCATGCATTTTGGCCAGAGCCAGAGCAGTAGCCAGGTGATCCGCCAGTTTGATTACATGCACCGGGTGCTGGAAGCGGCCGTGGCGGGCGAGGGCATCGCGCTGTGTCCGACTACTTTGCTCGGCACGCATTTGTCGAGTGGTCGCCTGATCTGTCCGTTGCCGGATCTGCGCATGCCGCTGCCACGCTATTACTACGGCGTTGCCCCGCAAGCGTCGGCGCACACCAAAGTGTTGATTGAGTGGCTACAGCAACAGCGCCCATGAAAAAGCCCCCATCGATCACTCGATGGGGGCTTTTGTGCATCAGCAGCCGTCAGATCAAACCTTGACGATCCAGCCCGCTGGCGCTTCGATGTCGCCGGTCTGCACGCCAGTCAGCTCTTTGTAGAGCTTCTGGGTGACCGGGCCGACTTCGGTTTCGCTGTGGAACACGTGCAGGTGGTCGTTGTAACTGATCCCGCCGATCGGGGTGATCACCGCCGCGGTACCGCAGGCGCCGGCTTCCTTGAAGTCCGACAGTTTGTCGATCAGCACGTCGCCTTCAATCACTTCCAGACCCAGACGGGTTTTCGCCAGTTCGATCAGCGACAGACGGGTGATGCCTGGCAGCACGGATGGCGAGTTCGGGGTGATGAACTTGTTGTCGTGAGTGATCCCGAAGAAGTTGGCCGAACCGACTTCCTCGATCTTCTTGTGGGTCAGCGGATCCAGGTAGATGGCGTCAGCGAAGTGCGCTTTCTTGGCCTGGGAGCCCGGCATCAGGCTGGCGGCGTAGTTGCCACCGACCTTGGCCGCACCAGTGCCTTGTGGGGCGGCGCGGTCGAAGCTGGAGATCTGGAAGTTGTGCGGAGTCAGGCCGCCCTTGAAGTAGGCGCCGACCGGGATCGCGAATACCGAGAAGATGAACTCCGGCGCGGTACGCACGCCGATGTTGTCACCCACGCCGATCACGAACGGACGCAGGTACAGCGCGCCGCCGGTGCCGTATGGCGGGATGAAGCGCTCGTTGGCGCGAACCACTTCCTTGCACGCTTCGATGAACTGCTCGGTCGACACGTGCGGCATCAGCAGGCGGGCGCAGCTGCGCTGCATGCGCGCGGCGTTCTGGTCGGGACGGAACAGGTTGATCGAGCCGTCCTTGCAACGATAAGCCTTCAGGCCTTCGAAGCACTGCTGGCCATAGTGAAGGGCAGTCGAGCCTTCGCTGATGTGCAGCACGTTGTCTTCGGTCAGGGTGCCTTTGTCCCACTCGCCATTGCGAAAGTACGACAGATAGCGTTTGTCGGTCTTGATGTAGTCAAAACCCAGCTTGTCCCAATTGATGCTTTCGTTACCCATGACACCCTCTATCACTGAACAACCGTCGAAACGGTTCAAGGCTTCTGACGTTTTTTTGGATGGGCACAACAATACTTCATTCTTGCGCGGTTTCGCAGCCCGTACTATCGGATGACAGGCAGATAAATCGTGTCGGCCTCAAGAATTCGCGAGCAAGCCGGCTCCCACAGGGGGAATGCATTTCCCTGAAGAAGCCGCTCCCACATTTTGGAATACATTTCCCTGTGGGAGCGGGCTTGCTCGCGAAGAGGCCACCACTGCCACCATCCATCACAGATGCAACGCATGCCCCAAAGCACGCAACGCCGCTTCCTGCACCGCTTCACCCAGGGTCGGATGCGCATGAATGGTGCCGCCGATGTCTTCCAGGCGTGCGCCCATTTCCAGGCTTTGCGCGAACGCGGTCGACAACTCGGAAACGCCTGCCCCGACCGCTTGCCAGCCGACTATCAGATGATTGTCGCGACGCGCGACCACCCGCACGAAGCCGCTTTTTGATTCCAGGGTCATCGCCCGGCCATTGGCAGCGAACGGGAAGCTGGAAACGATGCAGTCCAGCCCCGCAGCCTTGGCTTCGTCCGGGGTCTGGCCGACCACCACCAGTTCCGGGTCGGTAAAGCACACGGCGGCGATGGCGGTCGGGTTGAATTCGCGGGATTTGCCGCTGATCAGCTCGGCAACCATTTCGCCCTGAGCCATGGCGCGGTGCGCGAGCATCGGTTCGCCGCTCAGGTCGCCGATGGCGTAGACGTTGCGCATGCTGGTCTGGCAGCGGCTGTCGATCTTGATCGCCGAGCCGTTCATGTCCAGGTTCAGCGCTTCAAGGTTCCAGCCCTGCGTATTCGGCTTGCGACCGACCGCCACCAGCACCTGATCGGTTTCCAGATTGAGGGTGTCGCCGTTCGGGTCACGCACCTGCAAGGTGCCGTCGAAACCCAGCACGCTGTGCTTGAGATAGAGCTTCACGCCCAGTTGCTTCAGTGCTTCGTGGACCGGTTGGGTCAGCTCGGCATCGTAGGCCGGCAGGATACGATCCTGCGCCTCGACCACGCTGACCTCGGCGCCGAGCTTGCGGTAAGCAATGCCCAGCTCCAGACCGATGTAACCGCCGCCCACCACCACCAGACGTTTGGGCACGGACTTCGGTGCCAGCGCTTCGGTGGAGGAGATGATCGGCCCGCCAATCGGCAGGATCGGCAGGTTGACGCTGGTCGAACCGGTGGCCAGCACCAGATGTTCGCACTGGATCCGCGTATCGCCGACTTCCACGGTTTTGCCGTCGATGACTTTGGCCCAGCCATTGATGACCTGGACCTTGTTCTTTTTCAGCAGTGCGGCGACGCCGGTGGTCAGGCGATCGACGATGCCGTCCTTCCACTCGACGCTCTTGCTGATGTCGAGGGTTGGCGCCGAAACGCTGATACCCAGCGCCGAATGCTCGCTGTGATGGCGGGTCTGGTGGAACTGCTCGGCCACGTGAATCAACGCTTTCGATGGAATGCAGCCGATGTTCAGGCAAGTGCCGCCCAGCGATTGGCCTTCGACCAGAATCGTCGAAATGCCCAGTTGCCCGGCGCGGATCGCCGTGACGTAACCGCCGGGGCCGCCGCCGATAATCAGCAGCGTGGTGTTCAAGGTTTGCATTGCATCACTCCACAAACAGGGTTGCGGGTTGTTCGATCAAGCCACGAATGGCCTGGATGAAGAGCGCCGCGTCCATGCCGTCGACCACGCGGTGATCGAAGGAGCTGGAGAGGTTCATCATCTTGCGGATCACCATTTGGCCTTTGACGACCATTGGCCGTTCGACGATTTTGTTCACGCCGACGATCGCCACTTCCGGCAGGTTCAGCACCGGGGTGCTGACGATGCCGCCCAGCGCACCGAGGCTGGTGAGGGTGATGGTCGAGCCGGATAATTCGTCGCGGCTGGCCTTGCCATTGCGTGCGGCATTGGCCAGACGCGAGATTTCCGCGGCGCTGTCCCACAGGCTGCGCGCTTCGGCGTGACGCACCACCGGCACCATCAGGCCGACATCGCTTTGCGTGGCGACACCGACATGCACTGCGCCGAGGCGGGTGATGACCTGGGCTTCGTCGTCGTAACGGGCGTTCATCTGCGGGAAGTCACGCAGGGCGACGACCAGTGCGCGGACCAGGAACGGCAGTAAGGTCAACTTGCCACGGCTGGCGCCGTGTTTTTCATTCAGATGCGAGCGCAGTTCTTCAATCGCGGTAACGTCGATTTCCTCGACGTAGCTGAAGTGTGCGGCACGCTGAGTGGCGTCCTGCATGCGCTGGGCGATCTTGCGGCGCATGCCGATTACTTGAATCTGTTCTTCATCGTGACGTTGGGCGTACGCGGCAGCTGCCGGCGCCGAAGCGTTCGACTGACCTTGCGCCAGATAGGCTTCGAGGTCTTCGTGCAGCACACGACCGGCCGGGCCGGTGCCGCGTACCAGACGCAGCTGAATGCCCAGATCCAGCGCATGTTTGCGCACGGCCGGCGAGGCCAGCGGACGTTCATCAGCCTCGCGGGCAACCATCGGGCCCTGGCAAACCGGTGCGGAACGCGGTGCAGCAGCAGCGGCAGGTTTGCTCTCGACTGCGGTTTCAACTTTCGCTGCAGCAGGCGGCTGTTTCGCAGCCACAGGTGCAGGGGCGGTGGACTCTTTCAAGTTACCGGCACCTTCAACTTCAATGCTGATCAGCACACTGCCGACCGCCATCACTTCACCCGGCTGACCGCCGAGCGCAATCACCTTTCCGTGTACCGGCGACGGAATATCGACCATCGCCTTGTCGGTCATCACGTCCGCCAGCACCTGGTCTTCAACCACCAGGTCGCCGACCTTGACGTGCCACTGCGACAGTTCTACTTCTGCGATGCCTTCGCCGATGTCCGGCATCTTGATAACGTGCGTGCCCATTCAGACCTCCATGACCCGTTTCAACGCCGCGCCCACTCGGGACGGCCCTGGGAAATACGCCCACTCTTGCGCGTGCGGGTAGGGTGTGTCCCAACCGGTGACGCGTTCGATCGGCGCTTCCAGGTGATGGAAGCAGTGCTCTTGCACCAGCGCCACCAGTTCGGCGCCGAAACCGCAGGTACGGGTGGCTTCGTGCACCACCACGCAGCGGCCGGTTTTCTTCACCGACTTGACGATGGTTTCCAGGTCCAGCGGCCACAGGCTGCGCAGGTCGATGACTTCAGCGTCAACGCCGGATTCTTCGGCGGCAACTTGCGACACGTACACGGTGGTGCCGTAGGTCAGCACGGTCACGTCCTTGCCCGGACGGGTGATCGCGGCGACGTCCAGCGGCACGGTGTAGTAACCGTCCGGCACTTGGGCCTGCGGATGTTTCGACCACGGGGTTACGGGGCGGTCGTGGTGGCCGTCGAACGGGCCGTTGTACAGGCGTTTCGGCTCAAGGAAGATCACCGGGTCATCGTTTTCGATCGAGGCGATCAGCAGGCCCTTGGCGTCGTACGGGTTGGATGGCATGACGGTGCGCAGGCCGCAGACTTGAGTGAACATCGCCTCAATGCTCTGGCTGTGGGTCTGGCCGCCGTAGATCCCGCCGCCGCACGGCATGCGCAGGGTCATCGGCGCGGTGAACTCGCCGGCCGAGCGATAACGCAGGCGCGCCGCTTCGGAAATGATCTGGTCGGAAGCCGGGTAGACGTAGTCGGCGAACTGAATCTCGGCCACCGGGCGCAGGCCGTAAGCGCCCATGCCCACCGCAACACCGACAATGCCGCTTTCGGAGATCGGCGCGTCGAATACCCGCGAGGTGCCGTACTTGGTCTGCAGGCCTTCGGTGCAACGGAACACGCCGCCGAAGTAGCCGACGTCCTGCCCGAACACCACCACATTGTCGTCACGCTCAAGCATCACATCCATGGCCGAGCGCAGGGCCTGGATCATGGTCATGGTGGTCGTGGTCATGGCGGTTTCCAACTGAATATTGTTGTTGTGATCGTTCATGTCAGATCCCCAACTGCTGACGCTGGCGCTTCAAGTGCTCCGGCATCTCTTTGTAGACGTCTTCGAACATGGTTGCGGCGCTTGGAATCTGCCCGCCGGCGAGGGTGCCGTACTGTTCGGCCTGTTTCTGCGCGGCAATCACTTCGGCTTCGAGCTCGGCGCTGACGGCGGCGTGCTCTTCTTCCGACCAGTGGCCGACCTTGATCAGGTGCTGTTTCAGGCGGGCAATCGGGTCGCCCAGCGGGAAGTGGCTCCAGTCATCGGCAGGACGGTATTTCGACGGATCGTCGGAGGTCGAGTGCGGGCCGGCGCGGTAGGTGACCCATTCGATCATGGTCGGGCCGAGGTTGCGCCGGGCGCGTTCGGCAGCCCAGGCGGAAGCGGCGTAGACCGCGTAGAAGTCGTTGCCATCGACCCGCAGCGAGGCGATGCCGCAACCAACGCCGCGTCCGGCGAAAGTGGTGGCTTCACCCCCGGCGATGGCCTGGAAGGTCGAGATCGCCCACTGGTTGTTGACCACGTTGAGGATCACCGGCGCGCGGTAAACGTGAGCGAAGGTGAGGGCGGTGTGGAAGTCCGATTCGGCGGTGGCGCCGTCACCGATCCAGGCCGAGGCGATTTTCGTGTCGCCCTTGATCGCCGAGGCCATGCCCCAGCCGACGGCCTGAATGAATTGGGTCGCGAGGTTGCCGGAGATGGTGAAGAAACCGGCGTCCTTGACCGAATACATGATCGGCAACTGCCGGCCCTTGAGCGGATCACGCTCGTTGGACAGCAGTTGGCAGATCAGATCGACCAGCGGGACTTCGCGGGCCATCAGAATGCTTTGCTGACGGTAGGTCGGGAAGCACATGTCGTCGATGTTCAAGGCCAGGGCCTGGGCGCTGCCGATGGCTTCCTCGCCAAGGCTCTGCATGTAGAACGACATTTTTTTCTGCCGCTGGGCGACCACCATGCGGTTGTCGTAGATCCGCGTCTTGAGCATGGCGCGCATGCCCTTGCGCAGGATTTCGACCGGCACGTTTTCAGCCCAGGGGCCGAGGGCGTTGCCCTGATCGTCGAGCACCCGAATCAGCCCACGCGCCAGGTCGGCGGTGTCGGCAGGTTCGACGTCGATGGAAGGTTTGCGCACCGTGCCGGCATCGGTCAGATGCAGGTAGGAGAAGTCGGTTTTGCAGCCTGGGCGGCCCGAGGGTTCAGGGACGTGCAGACGCAGCGGTTCATACGCTTGGGTCATGGCTTCTACGCTCGATCTTGTGAATTTCTTGTAGTGAGCTGGCAATCATTCTTGGGTGAAAGAAATCTTGTCCTACAACAATCATAGGCCCGGGCCAGAAGAATATTTCTCTCTGTTTCGTTGCGCTGGAGACGATTTGCAGATAGAAATTCTGCATAAACATAAAAAACAGGTGGTTTTGTCTCATGCGCAAACTGGACCGTACCGACATCGGCATTCTCAACAGCCTTCAGGAGAACGCGCGCATCACCAACGCCGACCTCGCGCGCTCGGTGAACCTGTCGCCGACGCCGTGTTTCAACCGGGTCAAGGCGATGGAGGAGTTAGGGCTGATTCGCGAGCAGGTGACGCTGCTCGATGCCGATCTGCTGGGGCTGCATGTGAACGTGTTCATTCACGTCAGCCTGGAGAAACAGGTCGAGGAAGCGTTGCAGCATTTCGAAGAGGCGATCTCCGATCGCCCCGAAGTGATGGAGTGCTACCTGATGGCCGGCGACCCGGACTATCTGATCCGGGTGCTGGTGCCGACGATTCAGGCGCTGGAGAGGTTCATGATGGACTTTCTGACCAAGGTGCCGGGGGTGGCGAATATCCGCTCGAGTTTTGCCTTGAAGCAGGTGCGCTACAAGACGGCGTTGCCGTTGCCGGCGAATGGTTTGACCCTCGGGTCCTGAAAATCAAAAGATCGCAGCCTTCGTCAGCTCCTACACAGAGCACGCATAAACCGTGTTCCTGTAGGAGCTGACGAAGGCTGCGATCTTTTGCTTCTAGAGCTTGTTGATCGGCACTTTCAAATAAACCACACCATTGTCCTCGGCGGGCGGCATGTTCCCCGCCCGCACATTCACCTGAATCGCCGGCAGCAACAGCGTCGGCATGCCCAACCCGGCATCGCGTTTGGTGCGCATCTCGACAAACGCCGCTTCATCAATCCCGTCATGCACATGAATATTGCTCTTGCGCTGTTCACCGACGGTGGTCTGGCACTGCGCGGCGCGGCCTTCCGGCGGGTAGTCGTGGCAGACGTAGAGTTTGACGCTGGCGGGGAAGGCCAGCAGTTTGTGGATCGAGTTGAACAGTTGATGGGCGTTGCCGCCGGGGAAGTCGCAGCGGGCGGTGCCGACATCGGGCATGAACAGCGTGTCGCCGACCAGAATCTGTTCGCCGTCGATCAGGTAAGCCATGTCCGCCGGGGTGTGGCCGGGGACGTGCAGGGCGGTGGCCTTGAGGTTGCCGATCATGAACGACTCGTTCGGCGCGAACAGGTGATCGAACTGCGAGCCGTCGACGCAGAATTCCGGTTCCAGGTTGAACAGCGCCTTGAACACGTTCTGCACCTTGCTGATGGACTGGCCGATCGCAATCTTGCCGCCCAGTTCGCGGCGCAAGTACGGCGCAGCGGACAGGTGGTCGGCGTGAGCGTGGGTTTCCAGCAGCCATTGCACCTGCAAGTGGTGTTCTCGGACGAAGGTGATGATTTTGTCGGCCTGCGTGGTGCAGGTGCGTCCGGCGGCGCCGTCGTAATCGAGTACCGGATCGACGATTGCACACTGCCCGCCATCGGCTTCATAGACCACGTAGCTGTAGGTCGAGGAGGCGGGGTCGAGGAAAGCTTCAATCTGCGCGGGCATGGACACCAACCTGAATCAGGGAAATGGGTTGCAACACTTTATCTAAAAACATAATGTTCGCAGCTTAAGTGACGTTGAAGGCCTCGTGCAAATGCAATCCAGTCTGACCGAATGTGAAGTCGCCCAATTGCGGGCGTCCGCCTCCAAGGCCTGTGCGCTGCTCAAGGCGTTGGCCAATGAGGATCGCCTGTTGATCCTGTGCCAGTTGACTCAGGGCGAGCGCAATGTCGGCGAGCTGGAAAAAATGACCGGCGTGCGCCAGCCGACCCTGTCCCAGCAACTGGGCATCCTGCGCGATGAAGGCCTGGTGGCGACCCGTCGCGAAGGTAAATACATCTTTTACGGTCTGGCCAGTCCTGAAGTGATTCAGGTGATGAAGACCCTGTCCGGGTTGTATTGCGGAGCGGTGCTGAAAAGCCTGGGCCATCAATAAATGTCAGCCACCACACAATCTCTGTAGGAGTGAGCCTGCTCGCGATAGCGGTGTATCAGCCAACATCTTCATAGACTGACATACCGCTATCGCGAGCAGGCTCACTCCTACAATGGATTTGTGCGATGGCCAAGAAATCCTTGCATGCAGCAATAAGGAACAAGCAATGAACGATCAACACTGGGGCCCATCCATCAGTGCCGATATCGTGGTCATCGGCGGCGGCACCGCCGGCATCGGCTTCGTCGCCAGTCTGCTCAAGCGTGATCCCACTCTTAAAGTCACTGTGATCGAGCCAAGCGCCCAGCACTACTACCAACCGGCGTGGACGCTGGTCGGCGGTGGCGCCTACGACGTCAAGGACACCGTGCGGCCGATGAGCAAAGTGATGCCGCGTCAGGCCACCTGGATTCAGGCGGCGGTGACCGGTATCGATCCCGATCTGCGCCAGTTGACCCTCAACGATCAGCGCACCGTCACTTACCAGAACCTGATCGTCTGCCCCGGCCTGCGGCTGGCCTGGGAGAAGATCGAAGGCCTGCAGGAAAGCCTCGGTCAGCATGGCGTGACCTCCAACTACAGCTATCAGCACTCGCAGTACACCTGGGATCAAGTGCAGAAACTGCGTGGCGGCAAGGCGTTGTTCACTCAGCCGGCGATGCCGATCAAATGCGCCGGCGCGCCGCAGAAGGCGTTGTACCTGTCGTGCGATCACTGGCGTAAAACCGGCGTCCTGAACAACGTTAAAGTCGAGTTCAACCTGGCCGGCGCCGCGTTGTTTGGCGTCGCGACCTTCGTCCCGCCGCTGATGAAGTACATCAAAAAGTACAACGCGCAACTGGCTTTCAACTCCAACCTGGTCAAGGTCGACGGCCCGGCGAAAACCGCGTGGTTCGAGATCAAGGACGCCGACGGCAACCTCACCACACAGGCGAAAACCTTCGATCTGCTGCACGTGGTGCCGCCGCAAGTCTCGCCGGATTTCATCGCCCAGAGCCCGCTGGCCGACGCTGCCGGCTGGTGCGAAGTCAATCCGCATAGCCTGCAACATCCGCGTTACCCCGAGGTGTTCGGCCTCGGTGATATCTGCGGCACCAGCAATGCGAAAACCGCTGCCGCCGTGCGCAAGCAGGTCGTCGTAGTCGCCGAAAACCTCTTGGCCCTGCGCAAACAACAACCGCTGCCACTGAAGTACGACGGCTACGGTTCGTGCCCGCTGACGGTGGAGAAGGGCAAGGTGATCCTCGCCGAATTCGGCTACGGCGGGAAGTTGCTGCCGACCTTCGCCCTCGATGCGACCGTGCCGCGCCGCTCGGCGTGGTTCCTCAAGGCGACGCTGCTGCCGTGGTTCTACTGGAACGGCATGCTCAAGGGCCGCGAGTGGCTGACCGGTTTGTCCAAAGTCGACTGAGAACTCCCTATGTTGCTGGCAAGTCTGTTTGGCGTGTTGATGGGGCTGATTCTCGGACTGACCGGGGCGGGCGGCGGGATTCTCGCGGTGCCGGCGCTGGTGCTTGGTCTCGGCTGGAGCATGACCCAGGCCGCGCCCGTGGCGTTGTTCGCCGTCGGCAGTGCGGCGGCAGTCGGGGCGATCGACGGTTTGCGTCATGGCCTGGTGCGCTATCGCGCGGCGTTGCTGATTGCCGCGCTCGGTGCGCTGTTTTCGCCGCTGGGCATTTATTTCGCGCACCAGTTGCCGGAGAAGATCCTGATGATCCTCTTCAGTCTGCTGATGGTCATGGTGGCCTGGCGCATGCTGCGCCGTGAGCGTGCGCAAGAGGGACCGAGCGACCACGGCCACGCCAGTTGGGGGCAGAAAAACTGCATGCTCAATGAGCAGACCGGGCGTTTCGACTGGACCGCCAAATGCACCGCGACCCTCGCGGCGCTGGGTGCGGTGACCGGCGTGGTCTCGGGCTTGCTCGGCGTCGGCGGTGGCTTCCTGATCGTGCCGGCGTTCAAGCAACTGACCGATGTGCAGATGCGCGGGATTGTCGCGACGTCGCTGATGGTGATCAGCCTGATTTCGGCGATTGGCGTGATCGGCTCGTTTCACGCGGGCGTGCGGATTGATGCTCAGGGCGCGGCGTTTATCGTGGCCAGCATCGTCGGCATGATCATCGGCCGCAAGCTTTGTGCGCGGGTGCCGGCGCGGACGTTGCAGGTGGGGTTTGCCAGCGTGTGTCTGGTGGTGGCGGGGTATATGTTGTTGCGTGCCTGAATGTTGGCAGATCAAAAGATCGCAGCCTTCGGCAGCTCCTACAGGAATCGCATTCCCATGTAGGAGCTGTCGAGTGAAACGAGGCTGCGATCTTTCAGGCTGTTACAACACCAGATGCGGTAGCCACAGGGAAATGGCGGGGATGTAAGTGACCAGCATCAACACCAGAAACAGCACCGCATAAAACGGCAGCAGCGCTTTCACGGTGCTCTCGATACTGACCTTGCCCACCGCCGAGCCGACAAACAGCACCGCGCCCACCGGCGGTGTTATCAGCCCGATCCCGAGGTTGACCAGCATGATCATGCCGAACTGCACCGGGTCGACACCGATGCCGAGAATCACCGGCATCAGGATCGGCGTCAGAATCAGGATCAGCGGCGCCATGTCCATCACCGTGCCGAGCAACAGCAGCATGACGTTGATGCACATCAGGATCACGTAGCGGTTGTCCGACAGGGTCAGGAACAGCGTGGTGATTTTCGCCGGAATCTGCATCAGGGTCATGATGTAGCCGAAGCTCGCGGCGAAGCCGATCAGGATCATCACGATGGAAATGGTGCGTACCGTGCGATGCATCAGCTTCGGCAGTTCACGCCACTTGTAGTCGCGGTAGATGAACATGGTCACGAAGAACGACCACAACACGGCGATGGCCGCCGATTCCGTGGCGGTGAAGATCCCCGAGAGGATGCCGCCGAGGATGATCACCATCGCCATCATGCCCCAGAGGGCTTCGCCGACGATTTTCAGCGCCTGGCGCATCGGGATCACTTCACCCTTGGGGTAGTTGCGCTTTTTCGCGAAGATCAGGCACAGCACCATCAGGCAGGCGCTCATCATCAAGCCCGGCACGATGCCGGCCATGAATAGCGAGGCAATCGAAACCGTACCACCGGCGGCCAGGGAGTAGAGCACCGAGTTATGGCTTGGCGGCGTGAGCAGGGCTTGCACCGAGCCGCTGACGGTCACCGCGGTGGAGAAGTCCCGTGGATAGCCTTTGCGTTCCATTTCCGGAATCAGCACCGAACCCACCGACGCGGTGTCGGCCACCGAGGAACCGGAGATCGCGCCGAAGAAGGTCGAGGCGACAATGTTCACCAGCGACAGGCCACCGCGCACGAAACCCACCAGCACCCCGGCACACGCCACCAAACGCCGGGACATGCCGCCCTCGGCCATGATCGCACCGGCCAGGACGAAGAACGGAATGGCCAGCAGCGAGAATTTGTTCACCCCCGACGCGACCTGGATCATCACCGCCTGGAACGGGATGTCGATCCACCATGCACCGATCAGCGCGGCGGCGCCCAGCGCATAGGCGACCGGCATGCCGATCAGGATCAACAGGATAAAACTGCCCAGCAGAATCAGAGCGTCCATCAAGCGCCACCTTCACTTTCTTCAACCAGATCGAACTGCACGACCCGCCGTTTGCTCTGGTCACCGAGCAAGAGTTTTTCCAGGACGAAAACCAGCGTCAGCAAGCCGCCCACGGGAATCGGCAGATAGGTCACGCCAACCCGCAGATCGGGCAGGGCTGCCATGAACTGATTCCAGGTGGACAGGCACAACTTTGCGCCCCAGATGGTCATGAAAATGCAGATCGACGCCATGAGCAGTTGCGAGAATATCGCCGCCGCAGATCTCAGCCGGGGTGGCATGCGGTCGGTGAGCATGGCCACGGCCATGTGCGCACCGGCGCGGTAACTGGCGGCGGCACCGATGAAGGTGAACACCATCATCAGCAGGATCGCCGTAGGCTCTGGCCAGCTCGAACCGGTGCCCAGCACGTAGCGGGCGAACACGCCCCAGGGAATCATCAGGGAAATCGCCAGAACGGAAAGGCCGGCGACCCAAATGCACGCCATGTAGATCTTGTCGTTGATACGCAGCAGTAGATTCTTCATCGGGTTCCACCGTAACCGGGCGCGCCTGAGTGATCAGGTGCGCCGGGCCTGGTTAATGAGGACGGAGCGGGAGGCGTTACTGCACGGCTTCGATTTTCTTGATCAGGTCGGCGTACTTCGCACCGTACTTTTCCCGCACCGGTGCGGTGGCGTCGTAGAAGGGTTTCTTGTCGACCTCGATGAACTCGACGCCAGCGGCCTTGAGTTTTTCTTCGCTGGCAGCGGACTTCTTGTCCCACAGCACACGCTCTTCAGCCTGGGCAGCCTTGGCGGCGTTCTTGACCAGCGCCTGTTGATCCGGGGTGAGTTTTTCCCAGGTGATTTTCGACATCACAATCGGCTCTGGCAGGATCAAGTGACCGGTCAGGCTGTAGAACTTGGCGTTCTGGAAGTGGTTGTGTTCGAGCAGGGTCGGCGGGTTGTTTTCCGCGCCGTCGATCACGCCGGTTTGCAAGGCGCTGAAGATTTCCCCGGTGTCCATGGCGATACCGTTTCCGCCCATGGCGTTCATCATGTCGATGAACATCGGGTTGCCCTGGACACGAATCTTCATGCCCTTGAGGTCTTCGAGCTTGCGCACCGGTTTCTTGGTGTAGACGTTGCGCGTGCCGCCGTCCATCCAGGCCAGCGCCACGAGGCCGAATTCGGAGTTGGTGATTTTGTCGAGGATCTCGTCGCCCACTGCGCCGTCGATGACGTTACGCATGTGTTGATGGTCGCGGAAGATGAACGGCATGTTGAACACGTTCACATCCGGCACTACCGGGCCGACGATACCCAGGCTGACGCGAGACAGCTGTACCGCGCCGACTTGCATCTGCTCGATGACTTCCTTTTCTGAGCCCAGCACACCCCCGGGAAAGTATTGGAAGGTCAGCTCGCCGTTGGTTTCCCGGGTCAGGGTCTTGCCCATGTTTTCTTCGGCTACCACGGTGGGATAACCGGCGGGATGGATGTCAGCGAATTTGAGTTGCAGGGCCTGGGCGGCGCCAGTGAAGGTGAACATCAGCGGGAGTGCAGCGGCCAGCAAGGTGCGTTTGAAGTTCATGGGGGTGAGTCTCCAGTCTTGTTATTGTTGTGTTCAAGGCGCAGCGGTGCAGCAGAGGCGGGTGTTACAGGGAATCGTCGAACAGCGGTTCTTCCAGGCCTTTGACCCCGGGGGTGAGGGCGAACACGCCGCCGGCCAGGGATTGCGGGTCGTGGTCGTCGCCGGGACGAATCGAGGTCACGAAGAGGGTGTCCAAGCGGCTGCCGCCGAAGGCACACATCGTCGGCTTCTTCACCGGCACTTCCAGCGAGAAATCGAGGCGCCCGTCCGGGGCAAAACGGTGAATCAGTCCGGCGTCGTTGGCGCAGATCCAGTAGCAGCCTTCGGCATCCACGGCAGCGCCATCCGGCCGGCCGGGGAAGTGGTTCATGTCAACGAAGATCCGCCGATTCGATGGTGTGCCGGTCTCGGTGTCGTAATCGAAGGCCCAGATCAATTGCACGTGCGGATGTGAATCGGACAGGTACATCGTCTTGCCGTCAGGGCTGAAGCCGAGGCCGTTGGGCACGATGAAGCCGTCGAGTTGCGCTTCGATCACACCAGACTGCCCGGCGCCGTAGCGGTAGAGCCGGCCTTCGGACGCGTTCAGGCCCATGTTCAGCACCATGCTGCCAGCCCAGAAACGGCCCTGGCGGTCGCAGCGACCGTCGTTGAGGCGCATGTCTTCTCGGCTGTGCTCGACGGTGGCGAGCCATTCGCTGTCGAGGCTGCCGTCGCTGTGCGGGTGCAGATGAAAAAAGCCGCTCTCCATGCCGGCAACCCAGCCGCCACCGCTGTGACGGGCGATGCAGGCGAGCATTTCAGGGGTTTTCCAGGCCTGCACATGGCCGGTGTCAGCGTTCCAGCGTTGCAGTCCGCCGTTGGGAATATCGACCCAATACAGCGCGTTTTCCTGCGGCACCCAGACCGGGCTTTCGCCCACGGCGTTGCGCGCATCGACGATCAATTCGGCTTGCATACTCATTCCTTTGCGTCGTTGGCAGAGTGTTCAGTCGCCGAAGGGGCCGGCCGCGACGAACGCGCCGCCCTGATAGATCCGCGCCGGGTCATCGGCGGCGGGCATAGGCTGCGCTTCGACTTTTTCGCGGAACACTTCGGAGCTGTCCCTGGCCTCAAAACCGAGGTGACTGGCGAAGCGGTTGTCCCACCAGACGTCCTTGTTGGCGGACATGCCATAGACCACGGTATGGCCAACGTTTGGCGTGTACAGCGCGCGCTCGAGCAATTGGGTGAGGTCGTCGAAGCTCAGCCAGGTGTGCATCATTCGGCGGTTCTGCGGCTCGGGAAATGAGGAGCCGATGCGGATGCTGACCGTCTCGATGCCGTAGCGATCGAAGTAGAAACTGGCCATGTCTTCGCCGTAGGACTTGGACAATCCGTAGTAGCCGTCGGGGCGGCGGGCGCAGCTGGCATCGAGCGGCTCGTCCTGTTTGTAGAAGCCGATGACGTGGTTGGAACTGGCGAAGATCACTCGCTTCACACCATGGCGGCGTGCAGCTTCGTAGATGTGAAATACGCCGCAAATGTTGGCGCCGAGGATTTCTTCGAAGGGCCGCTCCACGGAGACACCGCCGAAATGCAGGATCGCGTCGACGCCTTCGACCAGTTGGTGCACTGCCTGTTTGTCGGCAAGGTCGCAGGGGACGATTTCTTCGCGATCATCAATGGCTGGGGCGAGAGCCGCGATGTCCGACAGGCGCAGGACATGGGCATAAGGGCGCATACGTTCGCGCAGGACTTTGCCCAGGCCACCGGCAGCGCCGGTCAGCAGCAGACGGTTGAACGGGGCGCGGGGAGTAGAGGTAGACGTCATGGCAATCCCTTACACGTTGTTATTAGGTTTGTTGTAGGTTGTCGTATGACTGCGCTGAAGTATCGGTAGGGTTTCCGGAACTTGTCAACGCGACTTTTGGGGTAAATGACGGAAGGGGCTCATTCACTTTTCAATCACCGCGACGCCTTCGTTGCAATGCAATCCCCCTGTGGGAGCGGGCTTGCTCGCGAAAGCGGTGTGTCATTGAAAGATGAATTGACTGACCCGACGCATTCGCGAGCAAGCTCGCTCCCACAGGGAAACCCGGTGTGAGGACTGGCTTTACAACAACGAAATCGGATAGCTGATAAAGACCCGGTTCTCGTCGAACTCATTGGTGCTGAAGTCCCGGCGTATCGTCGCGTTGCGCCATCTCACGTTGAGGTTTTTCAGCGGCCCGCTCTGCACGGTGTATCCCAGTTCCGACTCGCGCCCCCATTCCTTGCCGTCGGTTATCGTCCCGGTGTGCACGTTATCGCCGCTGATGTAGCGGTTCATCAGGGTCAGGCCGGGAATGCCGAGGGCGACAAAGTTGTAGTCATGCCGCAACTGCCAGGAGCGCTCTTTGGCGTTGTCATAACTGGCGTTGTAGCTGTCGTTGGCCAGGGTGCCGCCGCTGGTGCCGTTGACCCGCATCCACGCGTCATCGCCGCTGAGTTTTTGCAGGCCGACATAGAAGGTGTTGCCGCCGTAGCGGGCCGACAGCATGGCGAACGCGGTCTTGTTATCGAGGTCGCCGGCCTGGGCGCTGCCGTCTTCCTTGCCGGTGAAGAAACCGAGGTTGGCGCCCAGCGTCCAGTCACCCAGCGGCTGGCTGTGGCTGAGGTTGAAATACTGCTGCTGGTAGATGTCGCTGAGTTCGGCGTACCACACGCCGACCAGGGTGCGCTTGTCGTTGAAGGTGTATTCGCCGCCGCCGAAGTTGAAACGGTCGGAGGTGAAGGCGCCGCGGCCGTTCATCGACATGTCTTCCATGCTGGCGTCGTTACGCGGGCTGTTGCCACGGAACTGCCCACCGTAGAGGGTCAGGCCGTTGATTTCGGTGGAGGTGATCTGGCCACCGCGAAAGGTCTGCGGCAACGAGCGGCCATCGTCCGAGCGCAGGATCGGCAGCACCGGCATCCATTCGCCAACCTTCAATTCGGTCTTCGACACCTTGGCCTTCAGCGCCACGCCGAGGCGACCGAAGTTGTCCGCCGGACGCCCGTCATCGTGAATCGGCAACAGTTGCGTACCGCCGGTGCCCTTGCCGCCATCGAGTTTTTGCGAATACATCCCCAGCACATCGAGACCGAAGCCGACGGTGCCTTGGGTGAAGCCGGATTTGGCATCAAGGATGAAGTTTTGCGTCCACTCTTCAGCCTTGCCCTGCGGGTAGTTCGGGTTGACGAAGTTGCGATTGAAGTAGGCGTTGCGCAGGTTCAGCGTGGCTTTGCTGTCTTCGAGGAAGCCTTCGGCGTCTGCGCTCATCGGCAAAACCAGGGCGAGGCTGCTGCAGCCGATCAAACTCAGGGTGGAACACGGGCGGGGGAAGGAAATACGGGACGTGCGAACGGAATTGCAGACGAGTGTGCTCACTGTGACGCTCCCTGTTGTTGTTTTTATTATTTGTCATACGTCGTCGTACAACATGGTTGCGGATAGTTGCGAGGTTTTCCGCAAAAGTCAACAGGGCTTGTTACGATTGTTTTGCGCGATTTGGCAGCCCTCCAAATGCTGCGAAGAGGGCTGTTTTCGGCGGGTTTACCGGTTATAGAGCGCCTCTGTGTTGTCGATCAGCGGGTTTTTCTCGGTCAGGACGATCCGGGCGATCTGGTCCTTGCGCATGAATGTCACTTTCGGATGGGACTGCGCATAGCGGATAAAACGTTCCATCGCCTCGACCATCGCCGGGGTGCCGCCGATGCGGTCGTGCAGACTCACCGACATCATCCGCCGCTTGCTCGCGCCTTCCGCGTACAGGCGATCAAATTCCAGCACCAATTGCTGATAGAACTGCTCGGCGGAGAAATGCCGACCCTCGATCAACACGATGTCGTTGTTGCGCAAGGTATACGGCACCACGGCGAATTTGCGCCCACGGACCATGGTCACGAACGGTTCGTCGCGGCTGACATCATCGATGTGGTAGGTGAAGTTCAGGTCTTGCAGGACCTTCAGCGTGTTGGGGCTGCGCCGCAGCCAGTTGGCGTTGTAGCCCAGCGAGCGCTGGCCGGTGAGTTTTTCCACCGCGTTGACACCGTCGCCGATGAACTGTTTTTCCTGGTCGTAACTCATGTTGTAGGAATCGGCCCAGCGCATGCCGTGGGCTGCCAGTTCGTGGCCGCGCTCGGCAATCGCTTTCGCCAGTTCCGGGTGCTTGAGCGCCGCTTCGCCGACCACATGCGAGGTGACCTTGATCCCGGTGCGATCCCACAGGTCGAGCATCCGCCACAAGCCTTCCTTGTAGCCATAATCAAACCAGGTCTGCGCCGGCAGATCAGGGTAACCCTTGGGCAGTGGGCTGCCGGAAAACGGACTTTCCGCACCCTCGGGCTGGCCGCCGGTTTCGAACTGCATCGACACCGAAATCACCAGTTGCGAGCCGTCCGGCCACGGGCGTTCCTGGGCGAAGGCGAGGGCGGGCAGCAACAGGGCGGCAGCCAGAAGGTTTTTCAGCAGGCGTGGGGAGCGTTGCCGGTGGGGCGTGGTCATAACGGGCACCTTGCAGGTTGAGAAGTGCTGCAAGGGTGGCAGTTGCCCGCCGCGGGAAAAATCCGTTGCGGGCGAGAGGACCTTTAAACAGAATTTACGAATCCACCGCAAACCCGTGGGAGCGGGCGTGCCCGCGATAACGGTCTGCCAGTCACCCTGTTGCCGAGCCGACTGCCGTCATCGCCGGCAAGCCAGCTCCCACAGGATTGTGGGTTTGCCGCAAGATTTGCGGCAAACTCCCGGCAACACAAGCACAAGGCCTCTCAATGGATCGATACGCCCCGCGCGACTGGCAGCCTCACGAGAAGCCCAGTCTGCCCGGTTCCCCCTCGACGCCGCTGCACTCCAACCCCAAGCGCCTGGCCTATGCGCTGGTCGGGCTGCTGGTGGCGGTGACCGGTGGTTTGGGTAACTCGCTGGTGGTCGCCAACCTGCCTTACCTGCAAGGCGCGCTGGGCGCGACCACGGCGGAGATGGCCTGGCTGCCAGCTGCGTACGTGATGACCAACGTGTCGATGAACCTGCTGCTGGTGAAGTTTCGCCAGCAGTTTGGCCTGCGTGCATTCACCGAAGTGTTTCTGGTGCTGTATGCGCTGGTGACGTTCGGTCATCTGTTCGTCAACGACTTGAGCTCGGCCATCGCGGTGCGGGCGGCGCACGGCATGGTCGGTGCGGCGCTGAGTTCGCTGGGTCTGTATTACATGGTCCAGGCGTTTCCGGCCAAGTGGCGGCTGAAGGCGCTGGTGCTGGGCCTCGGCGCCTCGCAACTGGCGCTGCCGCTGGCGCGCTTGTTCTCCGAAGACTTGCTGCAGATTGCCGAATGGCGCGGCTTGTACCTGTTTGAATTGGGCATGGCGTTGCTGTCGCTGGGCTGCGTGTTGCTGCTCAAGTTGCCGCCCGGTGACCGCTTCAAAACCTTCGAGCCGCTGGACTTTCTCACCTTCGCGATTCTCGCCAGCGGCGTGGCACTGCTGTGTGCGGTGTTGTCGCTGGGGCGCATCGACTGGTGGCTGGAAGCCAACTGGATCGGCTATGCGCTGGCGGCCTCGATTGCGTTGATCCTTGCTGGCCTGGCCATCGAACACAATCGCAGCAACCCGATGCTGATGACCCGCTGGCTCGGCAGCGGCACGATGATCCGCCTGGCGCTGGCGGTGACCCTGATCCGCATGGTCACCTCGGAACAGTCCACCGGCGCCGTCGGTTTCATGCAGAACCTCAACATGGGTTATGAGCAGTTGCACAGCCTGTATGTGGTGATGCTGATCGGCAGCGTCGCCGGGCTGGCGACCAGCGCACTGACCATCGACCCCAAGCACCTGCTGATGCCGCTGATCATCTCGCTGGCGCTGATGGCCACCGGTTCGGTGATGGACAGTTTTTCCAATAACCTGACCCGCCCGCAAAACCTGTATTTCAGCCAGTTTCTGCTGGCCTTCGGCAGCACGTTTTTTCTGGGACCGACCATGGTTTTCGGCACCCGCAACGTGCTGACCAATCCGCGCAATCTGGTGAGTTTTTCGGTGTTGTTCGGGATCTGCAACAACCTCGGCGGCCTGCTCGGCGCGGCGTTGTTGGGCACGTTCCAGATCGTGCGCGAGAAATTCCATTCCAGTCACCTGGTCGAGCACCTGACGTTGTCCGATCCGCTGGTGGCTGCCCGTGTGCAGAGCGGCGGGTCGGCTTACGGTTCCTTGTTGGCCGACCCGAGCCTGCGCAATCTGGCCGGGATTCGCAGCCTGTCCAACGCGGCCACTCGCGAAGCCAACGTGCTGGCCTATAACGATGTATTCATGCTGATCGCCGTGATTGCGGTGCTGACCATGATCTGGCTGTCCATTCGTGCGCTGTGGCTGATGAGCACCACCAAAGCCGTCGACCCCGCGCCTTCCGTACCTCCTGACGGTGCTTCCAATTCATGACCGAACCCACCACCACAACCACCAATGCCATCGCCGCCACCCCGGAAGGCGTGGCACCGCCGTCCTCGCCGAACACCGAGCCGCGCTCGTTGCGGGTGCGGATCATCTCGTCACTGGGCTTTGCCGCGATTGCCATCGTCGGTGTGCTGATCGTGCTCTACGCCTGGCAGTTGCCGCCATTCAGCAGTGCGGTCGAAACCACTGAAAACGCCCTGGTGCGTGGCCAGGTGACGATCATCGGCCCGCAGCTCAGCGGTTACGTGTTCGAGGTGCCGGTGCAGGACTTCCAGTACGTGAAGGCCGGCGACCTGCTGGTGCGCCTGGACGACCGGATTTATCAGCAGCGCCTCGACCAGTCGCTGGCGCAACTGGCGGTGCAGAAAGCCGCGCTGGCCAACGTGGTGCAGCAACGCAACAGCGCCGAAGCGACGATCAAACTGCGTCAGGCGGTGGTGGCCGACAGCGAGGCGCAGTTGCGCAAAAGCGAGGCGGATCTGCGGCGTAACAAGGAGCTGGTGAGTGACGGCTCGGTGTCGAAACGCGAGATGGACGTGACGCTCGCGGCCAATGCGCAGAGCATTGCGGCGGTGGCGCAGGCAAAGGCCAATCTGGAAATCGCCCGGCAGGATCTGCAGACGGTGATCGTCAATCGCGGTTCGCTGGAAGCCTCGGTGGCCAGCGCTGAAGCAGCGGTGCAACTGGCGCGGATCGACTTGTCGAACACCCGCATCGTCGCCCCGCGTGACGGCCAGCTCGGGCAGATCGGCGTGCGCCTCGGCGCTTACGTCAACTCAGGGGCGCAGTTGATGGCGTTGGTGCCGAACCAGAAATGGGTGATCGCCAACATGAAGGAAACCCAGATGAACAATGTGCGCGTCGGGCAGCCGGTGCGCTTCACCGTCGATGCGCTGAACCACCGCAAGTTCACCGGCCATGTGCAGCACATTTCGCCCGGCACCGGTTCGGAATTTGCCCTGTTGCAGGCCGACAACGCCACCGGCAACTTCGTGAAAATCGCCCAGCGCGTGCCGGTGCGGATCACCATTGATGAGGGGCAGCAGGAAGAGGAGCGCTTGCGCCCGGGGATGTCGGTGGTGGTCAGCATCGACACCGCGGCGGGTGACACACAACCGCATTGACCTGCGCAGATCAAAAATGTGGGAGCGGGCTTGCTCGCGAAAGCGGTGTGTCAGGCGATATTTTCGTATCTGATACACAGCCTTCGCGAGCAAGCCCGCTCCCACAGTCTGATTGGGTTTATCCAGCAATCATCGGCGGCAGGGTACCGAGCAGGGAGACGGCCGCCACCGCACCCATCCCCAACAACCACTCCAGTACCACACTGCGTTTGAGCGTGCCCATCCGCTGTTCGCAATCATCAATCCGCAAGCGATTGAACAGCGCCAGCGCGAGCATGCCCAGCACCAGCAAGGCCTTGATCAGCAGAATCAAGGCAAACCCTGCAAAGAGCGGCGTCGGCCACCATTGCCCGGTCAGCACGCGCACGTTGATCAACCCGGTGATCAGAAGGCCGCCAACGATCGCATAACCGACACCGCTGAAGCGTTGCAGGATCCGGCCCATCGCTGTGCTCGGCTGACGCAGGATCAACACCAACAGCAACAAGCCGCCCAGCCATGCAGCGACGCAAGTCAGATGAACGATCTGGTTGAGGATCAGCAGTTGCCCGCTGAGGCCGTCGAGCATCGCGCCGTGACCGACCGGCGCCAGGGTCGCCAAGAGCAGCGCGCTCAAGCCCAGGCGCAGCAGCACATTCGAACGCCACGGCGTGAACAGCAGTGCCAGCAACAGCGCGTTGATCAGCAGATGCCAGCGCCAGACCTGGCCGAAAAAGGTATTGCCGAGCACCACGCCAACAGTGTCCGGATCGAACGCTGCCGCCGCCGAACCGGCCATGCTCGCGGTGATCAACAGTGCCCAGGTGACACCGCTGACCAACGCAATCGCGGTCAGCCAACGCGCCAGTCGCGCCAGATGCCGATCCAATGTCGGCACTGGTGCCTTGAGCAGCAACGGCCCGAACAGCCAGGCGCCGAACAGCATCAACACCGCGCTGAAATGCACAAAGCGGCACAGCACCAGCGCTTCACTCATGAATTACTGGCCAACCTTGAACTGGTAGGCGCCTTCGCTCTTGTGTGTGTCGACCGACACCGCGTGCCATTCGACTTTGTATTCACCGGCGCCGAGAGGTGCGGCGGGGGTGACGATCAGGGTTTTCTTGTCGCCTTCGGTGGTCAGCGGTTTGATTGCGACCGGGGCGCCGTCGTGGGTCAGGCTGACTTTGGTGAAACTGGCTTCGACGCCTTCAGAAAAGGTCAGGCGCAGATCGGCCGGCGTGGCGACGGTGCTGTCGGCGGCCGGGGTGGCACTTTTCAGGTGGGCGTGGGCGAAAACCGAAGATGCGGCGAACAGCGAAGCGAGCAGGGCAGTGGTGGTCAGGACGTTCTTGAACAGCATCGCGGATACCTCTGAGGCAGGACAAAGAAGCGCCAGTTTAGCCATGCGCCGGCCTTCATACGAAGTTTTGTTTGCAGCGGTCGCCCCGAGGCCAGAGCGGATGCTAGTCTTCAACAACGTCGTTGTCAGGGAGCCCTCATGGGCAATCACAAGATCGAGATCCGTCGCAGTAACGTCGAGAAAATCCTGCTCGCGGCGGAAAAAGTCTTCGCCGAAAAAGGTTTCGGCGGCACCGCCATGGCCGACATCGCCGCCGAAGTGCAACTGCCGCGCTCCAATCTGCATTACTACTTTTCCACCAAGAGCGAACTGTACAGCGCGGTGCTGTTCGACCTGCTGGAAGTGTGGAAGCAGGACGCACTGTGCTTCGAGATGTTCGATGACCCACGGGTGGTGCTCAGCAGCTACATCCGCGCCAAGATGAACCACTCACGCAGCCGGCCGCACGGCTCGAAAGTCTGGGCCAACGAGATCATCCACGGCGCGCCAACGTTAGGCGAGGCGCTGGATGTCAGCCTGTATGACTGGGCGAAAATGAAGGAAGCGAAGATCCGCCAATGGGTTGAGGACAAGCGGATTCTGCCGGTGGAGCCGTCGAGCCTGCTGTACATGATCTGGGCTTCGACCCAGCATTACGCCGACTTCGATCATCAGGTGAATATTCTCAACGAGCATCAGCCGCTGTCGGACATGCAGTTCGAACGGGCGGTGCAGACGGTGACCAGTGTGATCTTGCGCGGGATCGGGTTGGAGCCCTGAAGCAAAAGCTGACCCTCACCCCAACCCTCTCCCGGAGGGAGAGGGGGCCGACCGAGGTGTCTTGCGAGTTACATCGACCTGAAAAATCCAGTCGAATATGGACTCAAAAAGCCGTCCGAGCATGTGCATGCATCGATTTTGGATTCAAAGCCGTCCGTGCCTGTGCATGTATCGATTATGGATTCAAAGCCGTCCGTGCCTGTGCATGTATCGATTATGGATTCAAAGTAAATCGCTCAAGTCGGTGGATTTCTGAAATATCCCCCAATCAGTCCCCTCTCCCTTTGGGAGAGGGTTAGGGTGAGGGGGCTGTTGGATCAGCCGGCGATCTAGACGGCAACGTGGTAAGGATTCCTCGGATCATGATTCCAGTCCAGAAACGGCTTGCCGGTTTCCATCGGCACCATCTCGATACAGTCCGCCACCGGACAAGTGATCTGGCACAAGTTACAACCCACACACTCCTCATCGATCACTTCATATTTATGCGTGCCGTCAGCCTGTTTCAAGCTGCTGATCGCCTGGTGTGAAGTGTCTTCGCAAGCAATGTGGCAACGCCCGCAACCGATGCACGCGTCCTGGTCGATCTTGGCGATCACCTGGTAGTTGATGTCGAGGTACTTCCAGTCGGTGGTATTGCCCACTGCGCGCCCGGAGAACTCGGCGATGTTGGCGTAGCCTTGGCTGTCCATCCAGCGCGACAGACCGTCCTTCATCTCCTCGACAATCCGGAAACCGTGGAGCATCGCCGCCGTGCACACCTGCACCGCGCCGCTGCCCAACGCCATGAACTCCGCCGCGTCACGCCAACTGCCGATGCCACCAATGCCGCAGATCGGCAGGCCCTGGGTCTGTGGATCACGGGCGATTTCGGCGACCATGTTCAGCGCGATCGGTTTGACGGCCGAGCCGCAGTAACCGCCGTGGGTGCTTTTGCTGCCGACGGTGGGCAGGGCGACCATGTGTTCCAGGTCGACGCTGGTGATCGAGTTGATGGTGTTGATCAGCGACACCGCATCGGCGCCCCCGCGATGCGCAGCGCGGGCGGCGACACGGATGTCGGTGATGTTCGGTGTCAGCTTGACGATCACCGGTAGCGAGCAATAGGTCTTGCACCACCGAGTGACCTGCTCGACGTACTCCGGCACCTGACCGACCGCCGCGCCCATGCCGCGCTCGGGCATGCCGTGCGGGCAACCGAAATTCAGCTCGATGCCATCGGCACCGGTGGCTTCCACCAGCGGCAGGATGTGTTTCCACGATTCCTCGACGCACGGCACCATCAGCGAGACGATCAGCGCACGATCCGGCCAGTCCTTCTTGACCTGGGTGATTTCGCGCAGGTTGATTTCCAGCGAGCGATCGGTGATCAGTTCGATGTTGTTGATGCCCAGCACCTCGCGGTTGTTGCCGTAGTGCGCCGAGTAGCGCGACGAGACGTTGACCGCTGCCGGGTCCTCGCCGAGCGTTTTCCAGACCACGCCACCCCAGCCGGCCTCGAAGGCACGAACCACGTTGTAGGCCTTGTCGGTCGGCGGCGCAGAGGCCAGCCAGAACGGATTGGGCGCTTTGATACCGGCGAAGACTATCGAGAGATCGGCCATTTACGCAGCCTCCACGTTGAGCATCAGTTGCGCGTTGATCGCCTCGGCGGCGAGTTTGCCGTGCTGTACGGCTTGCACGGTGAGGTCCTGATCGAGGCTGGTGCAGTCGCCGCCGGCATACACGCCGGGAATGCTCGTGCGCAGGTTGTCATCGACCTGAATCCGTTCGCCCTGACGCTGGAGTTCACGGGCCAGTGGGTCGGCGAGGGCGCTGCTGTCGAAGGCCTGGCCGATGGCTTTGAAGATCGCGTCGGCGGCCAGCTCGAAAGTTTCGCCAGTGGTTTGCAGGCGACCGTCGACCAGTTGCGTACGGGCGAAGCGCATGCCGCGCACCTTGCCTTGCGCGTCGAGCAGCACTTCCTCCGGTTGTGCCCAGGTCAGCAGGCGCACCTGATTGGCTTTGGCGATGTCTTGTTCGTGACCGGTGGCGCCCATGTCCGCCGCTCCCCGGCGATACACCAGATTCACGTCACGGGCACCGAGGCGGGCCATCTGCACGGCCATGTCGATCGCGGTGTTGCCGGCGCCGAGGACGATGCAGCGCTCGGCCAGTGGCAGTTGCGTCAGGTCATCGGCCTGGCGCAGTTCACGGATGTAGTCGGTGGCGGCGAGCAGGCCGGGCGCGTCTTCGTGGGCCAGACCGAGCTGTTTGCTGGCGTTGAGGCCGAGGCCGAGGAACACCGCGTCGAACTGCTGATGCAGCTCGCTGAGGGTCAGATTCTCGCCGAGTTTCTGTCCGTGACGGATTTCGATGCCGCCGATCTGCAGGAGAAAATCCAGCTCTTTCTGCGCATAGTCATCGACCAGTTTGTACTTGGCGATCCCGTATTCATTGAGGCCACCAGCCTTCTCCCGTGCTTCGAAAATCACCACGTCATGCCCGTGCATCGCACTGCGGTGGGCGCAGGACAAGCCCGCTGGCCCGGCGCCGACCACGGCGATGCGCTTGCCGGTGCTGGCCGCACGCTGGAACGGGTGCTCGGTGAAATTCGCATTGTCCACGGCGTAGCGTTGCAGCAAACCGATGAGTACCGGCGCGCATTCTTGGGCGTTGTTGCGCACACAGGCTTGCTGACAAAGGATTTCCGTCGGACAGACCCGCGCACAACTGCCGCCGAGGATGTTCGCCGAAAGAATTTTCTGCGCCGCACCGGGCACGTTGTCCTGATGGATATTGCGGATGAACGACGGAATATCGATCTCGCTTGGGCACGCGTTGACGCATGGCGCGTCGTAGCAATACAGGCAGCGCGAGGCTTCCAGATGCGCCTGCCGGGCGTTGAGCGGTGGCGCCAGATCGGTGAAATGACCGGCGAGGGCGGCCGCGCTTTCGTGCGGATGCGGGAGATGGTTCAGGGTCTCGATCACGGTTTTGTGCCTCACGGTTATTGAGGTTCTCTGCCTCTGATGGGCAGTGGTTTTTGTGGTGTCTGAACTGGCGCTATCGCGAGCAGGCTCACTCCTACAATTGGAATGCGTACATCTGTAGGAGTGAGCCTGCTCGCGATGAGGCCGAAGGCCTCGCTTTAGCGCTTAACGGCAGTCGGGCGATGTTGCTCAGCCCGCTTGCTCAGCAAATCAAACACCGCCGGATACGCCGGCCGTTCGATGTACCGCCCGGCCCCGCGCTCGGCGCGCAGGTCGCCGTCGGCCCAGACCACTTTGCCCTGGCTGACGGTATGGCTCGGTACGCCGCGCACGGTCTTGCCTTCGAAGATGTTGAAGTCCACCTGCTGATGGTGGGTCTTGGCGGAGATGGTGCGGGTGCCTTGCGGGTCCCACAGCACCAGGTCGGCATCGGCGCCGACGCGGATCGTGCCTTTGCGCGGGTAGAGGTTGAAGATTTTCGCGGTGTTGGTGGAGGTGAGGGCGACGAAGTCCTGCATCGACAAACGTCCGCTGTTGACCCCTTCATCCCACAGCACCGCCATGCGGTCTTCGATGCCGGCGGTGCCATTGGGGATCTTGCTGAAGTCGTCGCGTCCGGCGGCTTTTTGCTCGGCGCAGAAGCAGCAATGGTCGGTGGCGGTGGTGTGCAGATTGCCGCTTTGCAGACCGTGCCACAGCGCTTCCTGATGGCCGCGCGGGCGGAACGGCGGGCTCATCACGTAACCGGCGGCGGTCTGCCAGTCCGGGTGCTGGTAGACACTGTCGTCGAGCAGCAGATGCCCGGCCAGCACCTCGCCGTACACCGGTTGACCCTTGCTGCGGGCGTAGGTGATTTCGTCCAGCGCTTCCTTGGTGGAAACGTGCACCAGATACAACGGCGTGCCGATGGTCTCGGCAATACGGATCGCCCGGCTCGCCGCTTCGCCTTCCACCTGCGATGGCCGCGACAGTGGATGCGCTTCCGGTCCGGTGATGCCCTGGGCCATCAACTTGCGTTGCAGGTGATAGACCAGTTCACCGTTTTCCGCATGCACGGTCGGCACCGCGCCGAGTTCCAGGCAGCGTTCGAAACTTGCCACCAGCGTGTCGTCGGCGGCCATGATCGCGTTCTTGTAGGCCATGAAATGCTTGAAGCTGTTGATCCCGTGATGGCTGACCAGCTCGGCCATTTCCTCACGCACTTGCTCGCTCCACCAGGTGATCGCGACGTGGAAGCCATAGTCCGATGCCGACTTCTCGGCCCAGCCGCGCCACTGATGAAACGCTTCCATCAACGACTGCTGTGGATTGGGAATCACGAAGTCGATGATCGAGGTAGTGCCGCCGGCCAGACCTGCAGCGGTGCCGCTGTAGAAGTCTTCGCTGGCCACGGTGCCCATGAAAGGCAGTTGCATGTGAGTGTGTGGGTCGATGCCGCCGGGCATCAGGTATTGGCCGCTGCCGTCGAGCACTTCGGCGCCGGCGGGAACATCCAGGTTCTGACCAATGGCTTTGATCACGCCGTCGGCGCAATAGACGTCGGCGCGATAACTTTCATCATGGGTAACAACGGTGGCGCCACGGATCAACAGAGACATTCCGAGTTCCTCGCAGGCATGACCGACTTGTGCCGGTTCTAAATGTTTTATTGATGTACAACGCTGATCGGCGTATTCCTGTCAGCGCTGTCAGGAATAGAAGCTAGTCGCAGTTTTGCAATTGATCAAGATTATTTTTTATAAGCTTATTGCTGTTTTAAGTGTATGAAACATAACGATAAAAAACGCAAATCACCAAAATGGTGAGGCTGTTCACCATTTTGACGCACTTGACAGGATGGAAATATGAGCAAGATTTCCTATGTGAAATCAGCCGCTTGAAGTTGAGCTGCGGTTGAGCGCCCGTGATGAAAAAAAGTGCAGTGCACCAGATTGAGTCCTGACAGTTCGAACAACTTGGCAAACGTTTGGCCTGAGCGTGCAGACAAGTTTTCGCGGACTCTTTCGGTGAATAATTAAAACCCAGCAATATCAGAAAGTTGCAATGTGTTTGAACCACCGCCTAGGCGTCAGATGGGGCACCCGGCACGTTTATTGATGCCGCCGCTGACACCATGGCCGGTACACGAAAGTTGTCAGTTCCTCCGGCCATCGTCCGGCTCGCACCCCGTGTGCAGCCGCCTGATGAGCAAAAAAATAATCAGAAGAACAGTGGAGCGGCCATGCAACAGAACAGATCGCAAGTGACCGAGCGCGACGGCTTGTTCGAACTCGAAGCCGGCAGTGACGTCCTCGACAGTCCCCGTTACAACCACGACATGGCACCGACCAAGGTGCGCGAACGAACCTGGAATAAATGGCACATCACCGCGCTGTGGGTCGGCATGTCGGTGTGCGTGCCGACTTACACCCTCGGCGGCGTACTTACCGCGTATTTCGGCCTGACCGTCGGCGAAGCGCTGATGGCGATTCTGCTGGCCAACGTCATCGTGCTGATCCCGTTGACCCTCAATGCTTTCCCCGGCACCAAGTACGGCATTCCATTCCCGGTGCTGCTGCGCTCGTCGTTCGGCGTGCTCGGTTCCAACGTGCCGTGCCTGATTCGTGCACTGGTGGCGTGTGGCTGGTTCGGTATTCAAACGATGTTTGGCGGATTGGCGATTCACCTGTTTCTCGGCTCGATCTTCGACGGCTGGAAATCCCTCGGCGGAACCGGCGAGGTGATCGGCTTCATGATCTTCTGGTCGCTGAATCTGTGGGTGGTGATCCGCGGCGCCGAGTCGATCAAGTGGCTTGAAACCCTGTCCGCGCCGTTGCTGGTGGCGGTCGGCATCGGCCTGCTGATGTGGGCGATGCCCAATGTGTCGATGACCGAGCTGCTGGCGATTCCACCCAAGCGTCCTGAGGGCGCGAGCGTGGTCAGTTACTTCGCCGCCGGGCTGACGGCGATGGTCGGCTTCTGGGCCACGCTGTCGCTGAACATTCCTGACTTCAGCCGTTACGCCAAGAGCCAGAAGGACCAGATCCTCGGGCAGATTTTCGGTCTGCCGCTGACCATGTTCCTGTTCGCTTCGCTGGGTGTGGTGATGACTGCCGCGTCGGTGAAACTGGTCGGCGTGACGGTGTCCGACCCGGTGAGTCTGATCGGCCATATCCAGAGCCCGCTGTGGGTGGCGGTGGCCATGGCACTGATCATCATTGCCACGCTGTCGACCAACACCGCAGCGAATATTGTCTCGCCGACCAACGACTTTCAGAACATCGCGCCCAAGGTGATCAACCGCACCAAAGCGGTGTTGCTCACTGGTTTAGTGGGGCTGGCGTTGATGGCCCACGAGCTGCTGAAAAAGCTCGGGCTGATCGTTTCCGATGTCAGCCTGGAAACCGTGTATTCCAACTGGCTGCTGGGCTATTCGAGCCTGCTCGGGCCGATCGCCGGGATCATGGTGGTGGACTATTTCCTGATCAAGAAACAGCAGCTGGACCTGGCCGGGCTTTATCGCGACGACGTGTATCCGGCGTGGAACTGGGCCGGGTTTACCGCATTTGGCGTGCCGGTGGTGCTGACCTTGCTGTCGCTGGGCAGCGATGCGTTCAGTTGGTTTTACAGCTACGGCTGGTTTACCGGTTCGGCGCTGGGTGGGGTGATTTATTACGGGTTGTGTTCGATGCGAAGCAGCCCCTCTGTTGTGAAATCTTCGGTGTGAGGAATGGCCCCTTCGCGAGCAAGCCCGCTCCCACAGGGTGAACGCATTCCAAATGTGGGAGCGGGCTTGCTCGCGAAGACGGCCTCAAATACACACAAGAACTGCCTGAAGAAACTCATAAAAAAACTGCCTGAGGAGATCAACATGAACGCAGCCGTAGACGTTCTGCAATCCACCCATCAGCACATCAACCGCGACCGCCTCTGGGCCTCGCTCATGGAACTGGCCAAGCTCGGTGCCACGGTCAAGGGCGGGGTCTGTCGCCTGGCCCTGACCGACCTCGATCGTCAGGCCCGTGACCTGTTCGTGCAGTGGTGCAAGGACGCCGGGTGCAGCGTCACGGTGGATGAAGTCGGCAACATCTTCGCCCGCCGTCCCGGGCGTAACCCGAACCTGCCGCCGGTGATGACCGGTAGCCACATCGACACCCAACCCACCGGCGGCAAATTCGACGGCTGCTTCGGCGTGCTCGCCGGCGTCGAGGTGCTGCGTACCCTCAATGACCTCGGCGTGGAAACCGAAGCACCGCTGGAAGTGGTGGTCTGGACCAACGAAGAAGGCTCGCGCTTTGCTCCGTGCATGATGGGTTCCGGCGTGTTCGCCGAGAAATTCACCCTTGAAGAAACTCTGGCCAAGGTCGATGCCGACGGCGTCACCGTCGGCGAAGCCCTGAATGCCATCGGCTATGCCGGTTCACGCAAGGTCAGCGGGCACAAGGTCGGCGCCTATTTTGAAGCGCACATCGAACAAGGCCCGATCCTCGAAGACGAACAGAAAACCATCGGTGTGGTACTCGGCGCACTCGGGCAGAAGTGGTTCGACCTGAAGTTGCGCGGCGTCGAAGCCCACGCCGGGCCAACGCCGATGCACCTGCGCAAGGACGCGCTGGTCGGCGCCTCGGTCATCGTTGGTGCGGTCAACCGCGCCGCCCTCGGCCATCAACCCCACGCCTGCGGCACGGTCGGTTGCCTGCAAGCCTACCCCGGTTCGCGCAACGTCATCCCCGGCGAAGTGCGCATGACCCTTGACTTCCGGCATCTGCAA
This sequence comes from Pseudomonas sp. MWU347, assembly GCF_017947305.1. Taxonomy (NCBI): domain Bacteria; kingdom Pseudomonadati; phylum Pseudomonadota; class Gammaproteobacteria; order Pseudomonadales; family Pseudomonadaceae; genus Pseudomonas; species Pseudomonas sp. MWU347. Next base: position 9,417 of record NZ_JAFGZB010000005.1, on the reverse strand, counting down.
CCGGAGCGGCTGGATTCGATGATCAGCGAGGTGAAACAAGTCATTGAGGCGACCTGCGAAGAACACGGCCTGACCTATGAACTGACCCCGACGGCCGACTTTCCGCCGCTGTACTTCGAGAAGGGTTGCGTCGAAGCCGTGCGCGGCGCGGCAAAAGGTCTGGGCCTGTCGCACATGGACATCGTCAGCGGCGCCGGGCATGACGCGATCTTCCTCGCCGAACTCGGTCCTGCGGGGATGATCTTCGTACCGTGCGAAGGCGGGATCAGCCACAACGAAATCGAGAATGCCGCGCCGGATGATCTGGCGGCCGGGTGTGCGGTGTTGTTGCGGGCGATGCTGGCGGCTTCGGCGATGGTGGCGGAGGGGCAGCGCGCGGCCTGAAAACGCGGCGTGATCTGTGGGAGCTGGCTCGCCAGCGATGGCGGTGGAGCAGTCGACCCTGGATTAACTGAAAGTCCGTCATCGCTGGCAAGCCAGCTCCCACAGGTTTTTGTTCAGTTGAGTAAAGTGATCAGCCGGGCCGGTCATTCTTGCCCGCTGTGCCCTGGCGTCGGTCGGGGCCGTTGGGGTTGCCGACATCCAGCAACCGTCGTTCGACCAAAACATTCTCCAGCGCCTGACGCTCGACCGGCGCCATTTGGTGTTCGCGCTTTTTCAGCTCCAGCAGAATCGGGCTGGACCAGGTGCGATAAGTCTGTTCGATGTTGCGACGCGACGTCATCAGTCTCTCCTTGATCAAGAGCCCGGTGGATCTGGCAGGGGCTCAATCCGATGAGGGGGTAACCTTAGTCGAGAATCCTCGAGTCCGCGAATGTGGCGTTGTTCCCTGTAGGAGTGAGCCTGCTCGCGATAGCGGTGTGTCAGTAGCGCAAATGTCAGCTGACACACCGCTATCGCGAGCAGGCTCACTCCTACAGGTTTTGCATTGCATGCGGATCCGCGGTCAATCGTCGATATTCATCATCGCCTGCACACCTTCCCATGCCTCGGCGCGCATCCGTTCGATATCCAGCCCCGGAATCACGCCGTTATCGACCACGATCCGGCCGCCCACCAGGCTGTACTTCACCGTGATCGGTTCTCCCGCGACCACCGGTGCAACCGCGCAATCGTGGAAGCCGAAGAACCGTGGATGATCTAGGCTGTAGATCACCAGATCCGCCGCTTGTCCGATTTCCAGCGTACCGACCGCGCCCAGTCCCAATACCTGCGCACCGCCCGCCGTGCCCCAGTGGATCACGTCTTCGGCAGTGGTCGCCGAGGCGCCTTGTTCGGCGCGGTGGATCAGCCATGCGGTGTTGGCTTCGCCGACCATGCTTCCGGATTCGTTGGACGCGACGCCGTCGACGCCGAGGGAGATCGGTACGCCGGCCTCATACATTTGCGGAACCGGCGCGACGCCGCTGCCCAGGCGCGCGTTGCTCACCGGGCAATGCGAGATGCCGCTGCCGGTCTGGGCGAGCATGCGGATTTCGCCGGGTTGCAGGTGCACGGCGTGGGCGAACCACACGTCGGGGCCGAGCCATTCGTGTTCGGCGACGAACTCCACCGGCAGGCAGTTGTATTTCTCGCGGCAGAAATTCACGTAGTTCTGCGTTTCCGACAGGTGCGTGTGCAGGCGCAAACCGAGGCCGCGCGCGGTGTGCGCCAGTTCGCGCAGCAGGGTCGGCGGCAGCGAAAAGGTCGGTGTGGTTGGCGCGACGACCACCCGGCGCAGGGCATCCGGGGTGTCCTGGTGATACAGCGATTTCAGTCGCTCGATATCGCCGACCATTTGTTCGAGGCTTTCCGGTTGCAGCGCGGTTTTCGAGAAACCCGGGTGCGCGCTGGCGGATTCCAGCGCGCCACCGCGACACAGCACAAAGCGCAGGCCGAATTCGTCCGCCAGATCGAACAGCAAATCCCCGGTCTCGGTGGTGCCGTGGGCGTGGTAGAGATAATGATGATCGGCGCAGGTCGTCACCCCGGACAACAGCAATTCGACCATGCCCAGCCGAGCGGCGATCCGCGCCAGTTGCGGGGTAAAGCGGTTCAACCTTGGGTAGGGCACGCTCGCCAGCCAGCCTTGCAGATCCTGATTCAAACCTTCGGGCACGGCTTTGAGCAGGTTCTGGAACAGGTGATGGTGGGTGTTGATCCAGCCCGGATAGACCACGCAGTTGCGTGCATCGATCACGCGCTCGCCGGGTTGCGCTTGAAGGTCGGCGGCCATTTCGGCGATGCGGCCGTTGACCACGCGAATGTCCACCGCACCGGCCCGGGCACGCGGGCCGCGCAGGCCGGTCATCACCGCCAGCGGGTTTTTGATCAGGATGTTTTGAAGTCGAGTCATGGGCAGGCTCCAGTCAGAGAATGTGCGAGGCGGATTTGCCGGGTGTGGTGTCTGGCACGCTGACGCCGTTGAGCGCCGCGTTGAGCAGCACCGACACCAGGCAGGCGATGACCACGCTGCTGTGCAGGAACGGCTGTGACCACTCGGGCATTTGTTTGAACAGGGTGGGCGCGAGCACCGGTACCAGCGCGGCGGCGATGGTGAAACCGACGATCAATACGTTGTAGCGATTGCGCTCGTAATCGACCTTGGCCAGGGTCTGGATGCCCGCCGCCGCGACCACGCCGAACATCGCGATACCGGCGCCGCCCAACGCCGCCGTCGGCATCGACGCGATGATCGCCCCGGCCTTGGGCACCAGCGCAATCGAGCACATCAGCAGGCCGCTGACCGCCACCACCCAACGGCTGCGCACGCCGGTCAGGATCACCAGGCCGACGTTTTCCATGAAGGCGATAAACGGGAACGCGGCGAACATCCCGGCGATGGTGCTGGCCAGGCCATTGGCGCGCAGGCCGTTGATCACTTGCTGGTCTTCCACCGGTTTGTCGACGATGTCGCCGATGGCCACGAACAGCCCCATCGACTCGACCATCTGCACGATCATCACCACCACCATGGTCGCGATGGGGATCAGGCTGAAAGTCGGCAAGCCGAAGTAGAACGGGTAGGGCAAGGTCAGCCAGGGCGCCTCTTCGACGCTGTGGAAATTGCCCATGCCCAGACCGTAGGCCAGACCGGCGCCGACCAGCATGCCCACCAGCACCGCCATGTTGCGCAGCAGCGGACTGCCATAGCGATTGACCAGCAGAATGGTCAGCAGCACCACCACCGCCACCGCGAGAAATGCCGGGGCGCCGAAGTTGCTCGCGTTGCGTCCGCCACCGACCCATTCATAGGCGATCGGGAACAGCTGCAGACCGATCACCGTGACGATGCAACCGGTGACTACCGGCGGGAAAAACCGCCGTAATCGGCCCACGAACGGCGCCATCAGCAGGGTGAAAATTCCGGCGCCGATCACCGCGCCGCAGACTCCCGCAAACCCCACGTCGGGGTTGCTGCCGATGGCAATCACCGGACCGACGCTGCTGAACGCCACGCCTTGCAGGATCGGCAGGCGTACGCCGAACTTCCAGAAGCCGACGGTTTGCAAAAGGGTGGCGATGCCGGAGCAGAACAGCGTGGTGCTGATCAGCACCACGGTGTCGGCGTGGGACATCTTCAGGGCACTGGCGACGATCAACGGCACGGCGATGGCGCCGATGTACGAGACGGCCATGTGTTGCAGGCCGAGGGTGAGCATCTGTCGCACCGGCAAAACGCGGTCGACGGGGTGCACGGTGGAGGAAGGAGTGGCTGACGACATGGAATCACCTCTGGCTGTTTTTATGCGGTAGAGAGGGGTATTCGTCTGATGCCGCGTAGCGCCAGAACACGGTGTAACCCTGTGGGAGCGGGCTTGCTCGCGAAAGCGTTGTGTCAGTCGACATCACTGTGCAATGACCCACCGCATTCGCGAGCAAGCCCGCTCCCACATGTTCTGCGCCAGGCGAAAGAACATCAGTCATTCGTGCTGCGAAGCCGCCATCCACCGGCTCCGAGGCCTTGTTCAGCCTGCCAGGCAGGCGGCAAAGCCCTGGTTTAGCGCCGCACGGTCCAGGTCGCGGCCGATGAACACGATCTTGCTCGAACGGGGCTCCGTGCCCCAGGCGGTCGAGGCGCGGAATTCCACCAGGCTGTGCACGCCCTGCAGCACATAGCGCTGGTCTTCGTTGGCCACGGCGAGCACGCCTTTCATGCGATAGAGGTTGTCGGCCTGGGACGAGCGCAGCTCGCTGATCCAGCGGTGGAACGCCATCAGGTTGACCGCGCCGTCGACGGCGATGCCCACCGATGACACGCTCGGATCGTGTTCGTGGTCTTCTGATTCATGGTGGTGGTCATGGTCGTGATGCTCAGGTTCCGCGCCGATTTCCATAAGCTTCTGCGTGCACTCGAACGCACCGATGCCGAGGATTTTCGTCAGGTCGATCTGCGCGTGGGTGGAGGTCACCAGATCTGCGGTGGCGTTCAAACCACGGATCTTGCCGCGCAGAATGTCCACCTCTTCAGGGCTGACCAGATCGACCTTGTTGATGACGATGCGGTCGGCGCAGACGATCTGATCCACCGCCTGATTGTCGACGCCATCCAGTTGCAGATCCTCCAGGTGCTGGGCGATGTGCCTGGCGTCGACCATGGTCACGATCGCGTCGAGTTCGACTTCTTCGGCAATGGGGTCATTGATGAAAAAGCTCTGCGCCACCGGGTACGGATCGGCGAGGCCGCTGGTCTCGATGAGGATGTGATCGAGGCGCACCGGGCGCGCCACCAGCTCGCGGACGATGCGCACCAGGTCCTCACGAACCTCGGCGGTACAACACACGCAGCCGTTGACCATTTCGTAGATCTCTTCGGTCTCCGAGCTGAGCACCAGATCGCCGTCGATGCCGACCTCGCCGAACTCGTTTTCGATTACGGCAATCTTGCGCCCGTGGTTTTCCTTGAGGATGTAGTTGAGCAGGGTGGTTTTGCCGGCACCGAGGAAGCCGGTGAGGATGGTCACGGGGATTTTGGTGTTGGGGGTTGGGGCGTTGAAGGGGGTGTTCATATGCAGCTCCTTGATGGACGCGGATTTGCTTTGGGTGGGAGCGGGCTTGCTCGCGAATGCGGTGGTTCAGCCACCATCATTGTTGAATGACCCACCGCATTCGCGAGCAAGCCCGCTCCCACAGGGTTCTCGGTGTTCTTTCCAGCGGGTGGCAACGCCGGCATCGAGGCCGAACAGGTCGAGCACTCTGCCGAGGCTGTGATCGACCATCTGCGCCAGGCTTTCGGGCCGGGCGTAGAACGCCGGCACCGGCGGGGCGATGATTCCGCCCATCTCGGTCACGGCAGTCATGTTGCGCAGGTGGGCGAGGGTCAGCGGGGTTTCGCGGGCCATCAGCACCAGGGTGCGGCGTTCCTTGAGGGTGACGTCGGCGGCGCGGCCGATCAGCCCGGACGAAGTGCCTGTGGCAATCTCCGCCAGGGTGCGCATCGAACACGGCGCGACCACCATGCCCAGGCAGCGGAACGAACCGCTGGCGATCCCGGCGGCGACGTCGTCGGCGCGGTGGTAGTGGCTGGCGAGCGCAGTGACCTCGGCCAGTTTGTAGTCGGTCTCGTGGGCCATGGTCAGCAGCGCGGCGCGGCTGATGATCAGGTGGCTTTCGATCTCCAGTTCGGCGAGCAATTGCAAAAGACGCACGCCGTAGATGAAGCCGGACGCGCCGCTGATGCCGACCACCATCCGCCGACGGTTCACGATGCCAGCCCTTTGAGCAGTTGCCGCGCACGTTCGAGCACGTCCTGATCGAGCTGCGCCTTGATCCCGTCGAAGCCCGAGCCTCGGGTAGCGTCCAAGCCCATGCGCGAAGTGGTGCCGTTGACCGAGGACGACGGATCCAGCGGACTGCCGGGCAAGCCATCGATCACGAAAATATCCAGATGTGGCTGGAAATGCGTGGCCAGCGCCCACAACACCTGGCTGTCGTCAGTGATGTCGATATCGCTGTCCACCGCGATCACGTTTTTCAGGTACGGGTCCCAGCCGAGCAGGGCGAGCATGATTTGCCGCGCCTCGCCGTCGCGGCTTTGATCCAGCGCCACGTAGCAATGAAAGTGGGTGCCGGAGTTCGGATAATGCACGGCGGTGACGGCGGGGAAACGCGCCTTGAGCTTCTCGCTCATTTCCGCTTCGCGCGGCAGTCGGGCGAGGGTCAGGTGCTCGGCGTAGCGGCCGCCCATCACGTCCACCAGCCAGGCGTCCTTGCGCCGCAACAGGGTGTCGACGCGCAGCACGTTGTTGGTCGAACGATCCGAGGAATAACCGCTGAACTCGCCGAACGGGCCTTCCTCGGCGTAGGCCGTCGGGTCAATGGCGCCTTCGAGGACGAACTCGGCGTATGCCGGGACGCCGATGCCGTAGCGCGGGGTCTTGACCAGTTCCAGCGGTGCGCCGAACAAGCCGCCGGCGACGGCGCGTTCATCGCTGCCGTAGGGTAAACGCGCTGCCGCCGCGAGCATGAACAACGGATGTGCACCGACCACCATCGCCACGCGCAATTCTTCGCCGCGCTCACGGGCGGTCTGCAGCATCCGCCACAGGTGTCCGCGCGAGTGCAGGCTGGTCGCCAGGGACTGGCGAGCGTGGCGCATCGAGCGGTGGTAGCTCATGTTGGCGATGCCGGTCAGCGGGTCCTCGGCGATGATGATCGCGTTGGTGATGTACGGCCCGCGATCGCTGTCGAAGTGCTTGAGCATCGGCAGCAGCGCCAGATCTACGGCTTCGCCTTCGAACACTTCATCAAGCACGGGGCCGCTTTCCACGTAGCGCGGGGCGATGGGCTGGTTGGCGCGGCGCTGGAAGGTTTCGTGCAGTTGTGCCGGGGTGACATCGAACAACCGGGCAATGCGGGTGCGGGAGGCGAACAGGTTAGTTGCCACCGGTACCTTGAGGCCGCCGACGTTGTCGCAGATCAGCAATGGATCGCGGCCCTGTGTGGCGAGGGCATCGACCAGGGCGGTGATGTCCTGATCGGCAGAAAGGGTTTGGGTGATGGTCAGCACATCGTCCGGGTACTCACGGCGATAGGCGTCGATGAACACGTGAAAATCCTGAGAATCGCCGAGCGTCGAACGGGTCATGGTTTCACCTCGTAAAAAGCAGGCACGCAGGGGTGAGAGGGCGTTCGATCGAGCAGCCGTTGGCCTGCCGGTCGAGGGAACGCCGGGTCATCTTCGTGCCTGTAAAGTCGCTGTGTAACTGTCGTAACACGGCCCCAATGTGGGAGCGGGCTTGCTCGCGAATGCGGTGGATCAGCCACCTTCATTGTTGAATGACGCACCGCTTTCGCGAGCAAGCCCGCTCCCACATGGATTGTGTGTGGCTACAAGTACGTGGTGGTCAGGCGTATATCCGCCTCAACCAGATCCTTCGGCGGTGGCGTCGGCTCGATCCCGCACAAACGGGCGATGTTGTTGCCCAGGTAGTCCTCCAGATGATCCTCATCGATGCCCAAGCCCTGCGGCGCCGGTGAGCACAACACCTCCAGTTCGCGCAGCCACATGCCCGGTTCGTTCGGCGGCGAGTCGGTGCCGAACACGATCTTGTTGCGCGGCAGTTCCTTGGCGAACTCGACGATCCGCGACTGGAAGCACCAACCCGATTCGCAGTACACGTTCGGCGTGTCCATCGCCATCCAGAACGCCTCGAACGAGTAGTTGCCGCCGGTCTGGATGCCGAAGTGGCCGATGATGAAATTGACCATCGGGAACTCACGGATGATCGGGTAGAACATCGTCGGAATGGTGTACGGGCCGTCGCCGGTATGGATCAGCACCACGATGTTGTACTTGGCGCAGACTTTCATTGCCGGGCGCAACCAGTCCAGCGCCCGGTCCGGGCGATAGCCGTGCATGTTGGCGTGCAGCTTGAGCATCTTGAAACCGTATTCCTTGATGTGGAATTCCAGCTCCGCCGCACCGTTTTCCGGTCCCCAGCGCGGGTTGAAGTTGAAGTTGCCGATGAAGCGATCCGGGTACTTCACACAGAGTTCGGCGACATACGACATGTAGTCGCGCACGCCCTCGCGGCCCCGGCGGTTACCGTCGCGATAACCGGTGTTGCCCGGTGGCGGCTGGATGAAACCCATGTCGATGCGGCGCGGTTTGCCGTTGATCATGTACGGGCCGTCCATCAGTTTGAGCATGCGCTCGCCGGTGAACGGTTCGCCGGTGTGGCGCCAGGCCTCGTCGACCAGATTGGTGGGGTGCAGATGGGTGTCGATGATCATCGGTTCAGCTCCTGGCCAGTTGCGTGGTGACGGGGCGCTTGAGTTGCGCCTCTGCTTCGGAAACGGAACGCGGCGGCGGGGTCGGTTCGAGGCCGATCATCCGCGCGGTGTTGTTGCCCAGGTATTCCTCGAGGGTGTCTTCGTCGAGGTTCAGGCCTTGCGGCGGCTCGTGGCACAACACTTCGAGCAGGCGCAGCCACATGCCCGGTTCGTTCGGCGGGGTGTCGGTGCCGAACAGGATCTTGTGCGTTGGCAAGACCTTGGCGAACTCGACGATCCGCGATTGTAGGCACCAGCCCGATTCGCAATAGACGTTGGGCAGCTCCATCGCCCATTGCATCGGTTCGAACACGTAGACCCCGCCGGTCTGCACGCCGAAGTGGGCCATGATGAAATTCACGTTGGGGAATTCCTTGATCATCGGCACCCATTCCGACGGGATGCTGTACGGCCCGTCGCCAGTGTGCAGCTTGACCGGGATGCCCAGTTCGGCGCATTTCTCGAAGCACGGGCGCACCCAGTCCAGTGCACGATCAGGCCGGTAGGCGTGCATATTGGCCTGCATCTGCACCATCTTGAAACCGTGCTCCTTGACGTAGCGCTCGATCGCCTCGACGCCGTTTTCCACGCCGCAGCGCGGGTTGTAGACGAAGCAGCCGATGAAACGATCGGGGTAGGTCTGCACCATTTTCAGGGTGTAGGCCATGTAGGCGTCGATGGATTCGCGGCCCGAGAGTTCGCCGTCGGTCCAGGTGTAAATGGTGTTGCCCTGCGGCGGCTGGATGAAGGCTTTGTCGATCCGGCGAGGTTTGCCGTTGACCATGTACGGGCCATCCATCATCTCCAGCAAACGCTCGCCGGTGAACGGGTCACCGTCATGCCTCCAGGCGAGGTCCACGAGATCCGTGGGATAGCAGCTGATATCGATGATCATTGAAGTCGATCTCCTGATAGCGGGGAAGGGAGCCTTGCGGCTCTCGGCATCCACGCCCCGGGCTATTGGCCATTTCTATGCGCAGCACTCGCGCATTCCCTCGCCTGTTCGCATCCGGCCCGGGTGGGTGGTTGCTGAGGGCGAGTATTGGAAGGCGGGGGAGGGTTCGTACAATATTAATTGGGTGGGGTGGTGATACTTCTGGGATATGGGCCTTGGATCAAGAGCCTTGCCCTCACCCTAGCCCTCTCCCGGAGGGAGAGGGAACC